>JAJZBV010000060.1 GCA_021851785.1 Pseudomonadota bacterium | reverse complement strand
GAAAACCCTCCCGCCTCGCGCTATGCCGTGAAGGAAATTTTTCTTACCCTCCAGGGTGAAGGGGTCCATGCCGGGCGGGCTTCGGTGTTTTGCCGCTTTGCCGGCTGCAATCTCTGGTCCGGCCGTGAGCAGGACCGGGCGCGCGCCGTTTGCCGGTTTTGCGACACCGACTTCGTCGGCACCGATGGCGCGGGCGGCGGCGTGTTCGCCGGCGCCGAGGCCCTCGCCGCCGCCATCGCCGCAAACTGGGGGGCGGGACGCGAGGGGCGGTTCGTGGTGCTGACCGGGGGTGAGCCGCTGCTCCAGGTCGATCCCGCCCTGATCGCCGCCCTGCATGGGGAAAATTTCACCATCGCGATCGAGACCAACGGCACTATCGCCGCCCCGCCGGGGATCGACTGGGTTTGCGTCAGCCCGAAAGCGGCGGCGCCGCTGGTGCTCGATCACGGCGATGAGCTGAAGCTCGTCTATCCGCAGCCGGAAGCGCCGCCCGAACGCTTCGCCTCGCTTGCCTTCCGCCATTTCCTGCTCCAGCCCATGGACGGACCGGATCGCGCCCGCCATACCGACGCGGCCATTCGCTACATCCAGGCGCATCCGCGCTGGCGGCTTTCGCTTCAGACCCATAAATTCATCGGCATCCCCTGATGTTCCAGCTCACGAAAGACTTTCGCTTCGAGGCCGCGCACACGCTGGAGCGGGTGATCGAGACCGAGGCCAGCCGGCGCATCCACGGCCATTCCTACCGCGCCGAGGTGACGATCGGCGGCGAGATCGCGACGGCGAGCGGCATGCTGGTCGATCTCGGCCTGTTCGCCGCCGCACTCGCCCGCGTCCGCGACCGGCTCGATCACCGCTTCCTCGATGAGATCCCCGAGCTTGCGCCGGCGACGCTGGAACGCCTCGCCCTCTTCGTCTGGCGGCAATTGGAGACCGAATTTCCCGGCCTGGTCAGCGTCGCGATCTGCCGCGACGCGCTCGGCGAGCGCTGCCTCTATCGGCCGGGGTGATGTCCGCCCAGCCATTTCCGCCTCTCCCCGCCGGCGCGGTGATCCTCCAAGTGCTGCCGGCGCTCAATACCGGCGGGGTGGAGCGGGGCACGCTGGAGATGGCGGCGGCGATCGCCAAGGCCGGCGGCGTCGCCCTCGTCGCCTCGGCCGGCGGGCGGCTGGTCGCGGCGGTCGAGGCGGCCGGCGGGCATCACATCACCCTCCCGCTCACCCGCAAATCGCCCTTCGCGATCTGGCGCAACGCCGCCCTTCTTGCCGAGATCGCCACCAGCGAGCGCGTCGCCCTGATCCATGCCCGCTCGCGCGCGCCGGCCTGGTCCGCCTGGCTTGCCGGAAGCCGCGTCGCGTCCCGCTTCGTCACCACCTATCACGGCTCGTACGCCGAGAATTTCCCCGCCAAGCGCGCCTATAACAGCGTCATGGCGCGCGGCGAGCGGGTGATCGCGATCAGCGACTTCATCGCGGCGCAAATCCTCGACCGCTATCCGATCGAGCCCTGGCGGCTCCGCGTCATTCCGCGCGGCGTCGATCCCGCGCTGTTCGATCCGGCGGCGCTGGCCGGCGCGGAGGGGCTGGCGCGTCAGCACCAGCTCGCCGAAGCCTGGGGATTGCCCGCCGGCCGGCCGGTCATTCTGCTGCCCGGGCGGCTCAGTTCCTGGAAGGGGCATGCGGTCGCGATCGCGGCGCTGGCGCGGCTCCCGCACCCGGACCCGGTGCTGGTCTTCGCCGGCGGCGATCCGCGCGGCCGGCTCGCCCGCGCCTTGCGCCAGGAGGCGCGCCGTCTCGGGATCGAACCGCGGGTGATCTTCGCCGGCGATTGCGCCGACATGCCCGCCGCCTACGCCCTCGCCGACGTCGTCATCAACGCCTCCACCCGGCCGGAGGCGTTTGGCCGGACGGTGATCGAGGCGCAGGCGATGGCGCGGCCGGTGATCGCCGCCGACCATGGCGGCGCGATCGAGACCATCCGCCCCGGCGAGACCGGCTGGCGTGTCGCGCCCGGCGATCCGGCCGCGCTCGCCGACGCGATTGCCGCTTCCCTCGCGCTTGGCCCCGAGGCGCGCGCGGCGCATGGCGCGCGGGCGCGGGCCGCCATTCTCGAACGCTTCACCACCGCCGCGATGCAGACGGCGACGCTGGCCGTCTATGCCGAATTGCTGCGATGAGCCGGATTCTGGTCATCCGCCTCGGGGCACTCGGCGATTTCGTGCAAAGTTTTCCGCCCTTCGCCGCGATCCGCGCCCATCACGCCGGCGATCACGTGACCCTCCTCACCACCGCGCCCTTCGCCCCGCTCGCCGCGCGCGCGCCGTGGTTCGACGCGATCGCGCTCGACCCCCGCCCGGCGTTCTGGAACCTCCCCGGCCTCTTCGCGCTTGCCCGGCGTTTGCGCGGCTTCGACCTCGTCTATGATTTGCAGACCTCCTCGCGGTCTTCGCGCTATTTCCGGCTCGCCGGGCGGCCGCGCTGGTCCGGCGTCGCGCCCGGCTGCGCCCTCCCGCACGCCAATCCGCGGCGCGATTTCCTCCACACACGCGAGCGCCAGCGCGAGCAGTTGCAGATGGCGGGGATCGAACTCTTCCCGCCGCCCGATCTCGCCTGGCTCAGCGCCGGGGCGAAGCCGGGCCGGATCCCGGCGCCCTACGCCGTCCTCGCCCCCGGCGCCGCGCCGCACCGGCCGGAAAAACGCTGGCCGGCCGAGCGCTTCGGGGAGATCGCCGCCCTGCTCGCCGCGCGCGGCACGACGCCGGTGGTGATCGGGAGTGCGCAGGAGGCGCCGCTCGCCGCCGAAATTCTCGCCCGCGCGCCGGAATCGGTCGATCTCACCGGGCGCACGGCACTCGCCGATCTCGGCCCCATCCTCGCCGGCGCCGCCTGCGTGCTCGGCAACGATACCGGGCCGATGCATCTCGCGACGCTGCTCGGCCGGCCGGCGATCGTGCTGTTCGGGGCGGCGTCCGATCCCGCGATCACCGCGCCGCGCTATCCCGATGGCGGCTGGCCGGTGATCCTCGTCGCCCCCGATCTCGCCGATCTGCCGCAGGCGAGGGTTGCGGCGGCGCTGCCCTGAGACCATAGATTTCTCGCCAAACCCAGCAAGGATGTCCGCATGCCTGCCTTCACCCTCCCCGACGGTTCGGTGCGCCGCCTCGACGTTGCCCCGAGCGGCGCCGAACTCGCCGCCGCCATCGGGCCGGGCCTCGCGCGCGCCGCGCTGGCGGTGATCGTCGATGGCGAGACGCGCGATCTCTCCCGCCCGCTCGCGCATGACGCCGCCATCCGCTTCGTGACCCGCCGCGACGAGGAGGCCCTGGCCCTGATCCGCCACGACGCCGCCCATGTCCTCGCCGAGGCGGTGCAGGCGCTCTATCCCGAGACCCAGGTGACGATCGGCCCGGCGATCGACAACGGCTTCTATTACGATTTCGCCCGCCCCGAGCCCTTCACGCCCGAGGACTTCCCGAAGATCGAGGCCAAGATGCGGGACATCATCGCCGCCAACGCTTCGTTCGTGCGCGAGGTCTGGGAGCGCGAGGCGGCGATCCGGTTTTTCGCCGAACGCGGCGAGAGCTACAAGGCCGAGATCATCCGCGATCTTCCCGAGAGTGAAACGATCACGCTTTATCGCCAGGGCGAGTGGGTCGATCTCTGCCGCGGCCCGCATATGCGGGGCACCGGCGATGTCGGTGACGCCTTCAAGCTGATGAAGGTCGCCGGCGCCTATTGGCGGGGCGATCACCGCAACGCCATGCTGAGCCGGATCTACGGCACCGCCTGGCGCGACCGGAAGGAACTCGACGCCTATCTCACCCAGATCGAGGAGGCCGAGCGGCGCGATCATCGCCGGCTCGGGCGCGAGATGGATCTGTTCCATATCCAGGAGGAAGCGGTCGGCAGCGTCTTCTGGCATCCCAAGGGCTGGGCGCTCTATCGCCGCGTCGAGGCCTATATGCGCCGCCGCCTCGATGCCCACGGTTATCAGGAGGTGCGCACGCCGCAGCTCGTCGATCGCGCGCTCTGGGAAGCCTCGGGACATTGGGAGAAATTCCGCGAGCACATGTTCATCGCCACCGTCGAGGAGGAGGACAAGACACTCGCCCTGAAACCGATGAACTGCCCCTGCCATGTGCAGATCTTCCGCCAGGGGGTGCGGAGCTACCGCGAATTGCCGCTGCGGATGGCGGAATTCGGGGCGTGCCACCGCTATGAGCCGTCCGGCGCGCTGCACGGCATCATGCGGGTGCGCGCCTTCACCCAGGATGACGCCCATATTTTCTGCGCCGAGGATCAGATCGCGCCCGAAACCGTGCGCTTCGTTGCCTTGCTCGGCGAGGTTTATCGCGATTTCGGCTTCCCCGATTTCCGGGTGAAATTTTCCGACCGCCCAACGCTCCGCGCCGGCGCGGACGCCACCTGGGACCGCGCCGAGCGGGCACTGCGCGAGGCCTGCGCCGAGGCCGGCGTCGAGTACACGCAAAACCCCGGCGAGGGCGCGTTCTACGGCCCGAAACTGGAGTTCGTGCTGCGTGACGCGATCGGGCGCGACTGGCAATGTGGCACCTTGCAGGTCGATTTCGTGCTGCCCGAGCGGCTGGATGCCGATTATGTCGGCGAAGACGGCGCCCGCCATCGCCCGGTGATGCTGCATCGCGCGATCCTGGGCAGTTTCGAGCGCTTTCTCGGCATTCTGATCGAGCATCATGCCGGGCGCTTCCCGCTCTGGCTCGCCCCGCTGCAAGTGGTGGTGGCGACCATCGTCTCGGACGCCGATGACTATGCCGAGCGCGTGGCGGCGCGCCTGCGCGCGGCCGGCCTCGCCGTCGCATGTGACACCAGGAACGAGAAGATCAACGCCAAGGTGCGCACCCATAGCGTCGCCCATGTGCCGGTGCTCCTCGTCGTCGGGCGGAAGGAGGCGGAAAACGGCACCGTTGCCCTCCGCCGGCTCGGCGGCGCGGCGCAGGAGGTGCTGGCGCTCGACGACGCCGTCGCGCGGCTTGCGCGTGAGGCCCTGCCACCCGATCTATCATCATCATTGCAACGGTAAAGCTTGATCGCCGCCGCCGGGTTCGGCAAAACTCGGCGCCTTGAGATGCCCATCCCTGTCACGGCAAGAGGAGAGTGACCCATCGCCAGACCCCCCCTGCCCGCCGCGCCGACGCGCGACGGCCCCCGCGTCAACGAGGAGATCCGCAACCCCCAGGTCCGCCTGATCGACGAGAGCGGAGAGATGGCCGGCGTGATGAGCGCCCGCGAGGCGCAGGCCCGGGCCTATGCCGTTGGCCTCGATCTGCTGGAGATCAGCCCCAACGCCGATCCGCCGGTGGTGAAAATCCTCGATTACGGCAAATATAAATACGAAATCCAGAAGAAGAAAAACGAAGCCAAGAAAAAACAAAAAGTCATAGAAATAAAAGAGATCAAAGTCCGGCCGAATATCGACGAAAACGACTACCAGGTGAAATTGCGCGCCATGAAATCCTTCATCGAGGAGGGCGACAAGGTAAAAGTCACCTTGCGTTTTCGCGGCCGAGAGATGGCGCATCAGGAAATCGGCGTCAAGGTTCTGGAGCGCATCCGCACCGATATGGATGCCGCGACCAAGGTCGAGCAGATGCCGCGCCTGGAAAATCGCCAGATGGTGATGGTGCTGAGCCCGCGCTGAGCGGGGCGCGCGATGCGCATTCTCGGGCTCGACGCGGCTTTCGCCGGCTGCTCGGTCGCGGTGAGCGAGGACGGCAGCCTACGCGCCGAGCGGCAAGCCGCGGCGGCGCGGGGACAAAGCGCGGTGCTCGCGACCCTGCTCGGCGAGGTGCTCAGGGCGGCGCCGGGGCGGATCGATCTCGTCGCGGTGATGATCGGGCCGGGCGGGTTCACCGGCCTCCGCGCCGCGATCGCGCTGGCGCAGGGTTTCGCGCTCGGGCGAGGCGCCGCGATCACCGGCATCACCCTCGCCGAAGCCCTCGCCGAAGCCCTGCCGGCGCCGCCCGAGGGCGTGTTCTGGGTCGCGCTGCCGCGCCGCCTCGGCGGCGTGTTTCTCGATGGCCTCGATGCTACGCGAGGCGGGTTCGACCTCGCCGCGCTGCCTTCGCCGCCGGAAGCGGTCACCCTCGCCGGCGAGGCCGAGGCGCTGGTCGCCGCGCGACTCGACGCGGCCGGCATCCGCGTGCGCTGCACCGGGCTCCGCGACCCCTCCGCCCGGCTGGTCGCCGCGGCCGCGTTCCGGCGCGCCGTCGCCGGC
>JAJZBV010000028.1 GCA_021851785.1 Pseudomonadota bacterium | reverse complement strand
GGGCGATGATTTTCCCGCAGGCCGGGCCGGAGCCGCGCCATCCGAGCCAGATCTATCAGGCGCTGCTCGAAGGGCTGGTGCTGTTCCTCGTGCTGTTCCTGCTCTCGCGCCGCCCGGCCATTCGCGCCCGCTTCGGCTTGCTGTCCGGGGTCTTTCTCGCCGGCTACGCGATCGCGCGCCTGTTCGGCGAACTCTTCCGCGAGCCGGATGCGTTTCTCGGCTTTCTCGCCGGTGGTCTGACGATGGGGCAGTTGCTCAGCCTGCCGATGCTGCTCGCCGGCGGTTTTCTCATTGCCCGTGCCTGCCGGCTTGGGGCAGTGATCAGAATGGGGCGGTGATCAGGATGGGAAAGACGATGGCCAGCAAAACCGTGTTCATCGATGGCGAGGCAGGCACCACCGGGCTTGGCATCCGCGCCCGGCTGGAGGGGGTTGCGGGGATCACGCTGCTGCATCTCCCCGAGCGCGAGCGCAAGAACGTTACGGCGCGGCAAGCGGCGATGGCGGCGGCCGATCTGGTCGTTCTCTGTCTCCCCGATCAGGCGGCGCGCGAAGCGGTGGCGCTGGCCGAGGCGCTCGGGGCGAAGGCGCCGCGTCTCCTCGACGCCAGCACCGCGCATCGCACCGCGCCGGGCTGGGTCTATGGTTTTCCCGAACTCGCCGGCGGGCAGGCGCCGGCGATCGCCGGCGCGGTGCGCGTCGCCAATCCCGGCTGCTACGCGACCGGCGCCATCGCCCTCTTGCGCCCGCTGGTCGAGGCCGGGCTGATCGCGCCCGACCAGCTGCTCGCGATCAACGCCGTCTCCGGCTATTCCGGCGGCGGGCGGACGATGATCGCGGCGCATGAGGCGGCTTCTGGTCCGGCGTTCGAGCTTTATGCGCTCGGGCTCGAACACAAGCACGTGCCGGAGATCGTGCATTATGCCGGGCTCGCGCGGCGGCCGCTTTTCGTCCCCGCGGTCGGGCATTTCCGCCAGGGGATGCTGGTCTCGATCCCGGTGTTTCTGGACCAACTCCCCGGGCGGCCGAGTGGCGGCGAGGTGCGGGCGGCGCTCGCAGCACATTATCGCGATGCTGCGCTGATTTCGGTGCCGGCGGCGGCGGAGGCGAAAATCACCGCCGAAACGCTCGCCGGCAGCGACCGCATGGAGCTGATGGTCTTCGCCCATGAGGGTCATCGCCAGGCGGTTCTGGTGGCCCGGCTGGATAATCTCGGCAAGGGGGCCTCGGGCGCCGCGGTGCAGAATGCGCGGCTGATGCTCGGCCTCCCCGCGCCCGCCGCGGATGAGGCCGCCGCGCAGGGACAGGAGATCGCGCATGCCCGATGATAGTCCGCCCCGGGATCATGGGCGCGCGGCGCGGGGGCTGGTTTACAGCCTCGATGGCGTCGCCCCGCGCATTCATCCCGAAGCCTGGATCGCGCCCGGCGCCGTCATCATCGGCGATGTCGAAATCGGGGCGCGCTCCAGCGTCTGGTTTCAGTGCGTGCTGCGCGGCGACGACAACGCCATCCGCATCGGCGCGCGCTGCAACATCCAGGACGGCACCATCATCCACGTGAACAGCGGCGAGGCCAACGGCACCCCGTTCGCGACCGTGATCGGCGACGATGTCTCGATCGGCCACGCCGCCATCATCCACGCCTGCACGCTGGAATCCCGCGCCTTCGTCGGCATGGGGGCAACGGTGCTGGACGGCGCGGTGATCGCGGCGGGCGGCATGCTCGCCGCCGGCGGTCTCCTCGCGCCGGGCAAGCGTATCGGCCGCAACGAACTCTGGGCCGGCGCGCCGGCGCGGCTGAAAAGGGTGATGGACGCCGAGGAACGCGCCCTCTGGGACCGGACGGCGGTGCATTACGCGCGCCTCGCGGCGCGTTTCCGCGCCGGCCTCAGCCCGGCTGGATAAGCTTTCACGTGATTGTGTGCCCGCCTGCTGCCCGCGATCGGCTATCGCTGCGATAGTCGTGCGGGAGGAAAGGATGGCCCGGCCTTTTTTGCCGGCGTTGCGGGCGGTGCTCGCGCTGGTTCTGCTCGGGCTACTCGCCGCCTGCGCGGGCGGGGCGCCGGCGCCGACAGCGCTTCATCTCTATGACGGCTACCCCGCGCCCGGCCCGCCGGGTGACCCGTGGGGGCCGTATATTCAGCAAGCCTCGGCGCGTTTCGACATCCCGCAGCGGACCATCCGCGCGGTCATCCAGAAGGAATCGCGCGGCAAGGTGCGGGCGGTCTCGGCTTCGGGCGCGCGCGGGCTGATGCAGCTCATGCCGGCGACCTATGCCAAGCTCCGGCTGCAATACAGGCTCGGCGCCGATCCCTTCAACCCGCGCGACAATATCCTCGCCGGCGTCGCTTATCTCAGGGAAATGCGCGACGCGGTGGGGGAGGCCAATATGCTCGCCGCCTATAATGCCGGGCCGGAGCGGGTGGTGGCGCATGTCAAGTCGGGCGTGCCACTACCCAATGAGACCCGCGCCTATGTCACTCCCGCGGCCTCGCCCTGATAGACCTCAAACAGGCGGCGCCAGCAGCGCCGGCAGTTCGGCGAGGCTTCTCACCTCATGGTCCGGCTGACCCGGCAGCCGCTCACGGCGCTGGCCATAGCGGTTGCACCACACCACGCGCATCCCGAACGCCGAGGCCGCATAGGCATCCCAGGCGTTGGAGGATTGGAATGAAACCTGCGCTGCTTCCAGGCCGAGTTTCTCCAGACTGTATTGGTAAACCCGGGGATGGGTCTTGAACACCTGCACCGCATCCGCCGAGAACACCGCATCGAAAAGCGTCTCCAGCCCGGCATTGCGCACCGCCGCCTCCAGCATCGCCGGCGTGCCGTTGGAAAGGATGGCGGTCGCGAACCCGGCCTCACGCAAGGCGCGCAACGTCTCGGACACTTCGGGAAACGGGGACAGGCTGAGATAAAGCGCCATCAGGCGGGCATGCAGCGCCGGCGAAGCGAGGCCGAGGCTATCGAGCGCGAAATCCAGCGCATCATTCGTCACCTGCTGGAAATCGGCATAGCGTCCCTGCAAGCTGCGGAGCCAGGTGTATTGCAATTGCTTGTCGCGCCAGAGCGCGGTCAGCGCGCCGCGCTGGTCCTCGGGAACGCCCTCCGCCCGCCTCGCCGCCGAGGCGAAATCGAAAATCGTGCCGTAGGCGTCGAAGAGGCAGGCGCGAATGCCACGGATTTGGCTCATCTTCCGGCTCCCAGGCGCCCACGGGCCAGGCCCACGGGTCAGAATTGACCACGCGCGGCGCGCGCTTCAGGGTTAGGATAACCGAATCGCTGCCCCTGATCCATGGCGGAGGAAAGCCGCCCGGGAGAGATCTGGATGGGAAGGATCGTCGTCCAATTTCGCCGGACCATCGTCGTGGTCATCATCGCCGGCATTTTGCTTGTGCTCGCCGGGTGGGGCGTGGATCGGCTCATCCTGCCTGGGTTTTCTTCCGCGCGTTCAGTGCCGCCCGCCTCCGAAATCGCCATCGCATCGTGGCTTTTGCGCGCGAGCGTGCCCGCGAAGGAGGCGCTGCGGGCCAACCCGCTGCCGGCAACCGCGGAGAATATCACCGCGGGGGCGCAGATTTTTCAGCGCCACTGCGCGGTCTGCCATGCTTATGACGGTAGCGGCGCGAACGCCATGGGGAGAGGCGAATACCCCCCCGTTCCGCCTCTTGGCGGCCCATCCATTGCGGCGCAGAGTGATGGCGAGTTGTTCTATCATATCCGCAACGGAATTCGCTACACCGGCATGCCGGCGTGGGATTTGCCGGCGCCGGCGATTTGGCAGGCCATTTTATTCATCCGCCATCTGCCGGTGACGGCGATTTTGCCGCGCGCCATGGCGGCGCAGAATGGCGCAACAGCCAAGGCGGCGGCCACCGAAACCCCGCATTATGTGGGTTCCGCCGCTTGCGCTTCGTGCCATCGCGATATTTTCGCGCGCTGGAACAAGACCCGCATGGCGCATGTCGTGAGCGATCCGCGCGCGTCCCCCAGCGCCGTCAGCGCCGATCTCGCCTCCGCCCCGGCGGCGATGAAACCCGCCCCCGGGGATGCCGATCTGGTCTATGGCAGCCGCTGGAAGCAGCGCTTTTTCAAGAAAATCGGCAATGACTATTATGTCCTGCCGGTGCAGTGGGACATCGTTCATCAGCGTTGGCTGACATATTTCGTTGCCGAGGACGAGGATTGGTGGGCGCGGCTTTACCCGCCGGATAATGCCGAGCGGCCGACCGGGCCGCTCTGCGATGGCTGTCATTCGGTGAATTACGATATTCAGACCCATGCGGTAACCGAATGGAATGTCGGCTGCGAGCGTTGCCACGGCCCTGGCAGCAATCATCTTGCCGACCCGAGGCGCGAGACGATCATCAACCCGGCGCGGCTCGATGCCTTCGCCGCCAACGATACCTGCCTCCAATGTCACTCGCAGGGACGCCCGCGCGATAATCCGATCGCCGGGCAGTATTATGACTGGCCGGTCGGCTTTACGGTGGGGACACGGCTCGCCGATGTCTGGCGGCTGGAACGGCGCCATCCCGGCGTCACCGATTTTTATTTTTTTGCCGATGGCACCGCGCATAAAAACCGCATGCAGGGCAACGATTTCGTCCAAAGCCTGATGTATCGGCGCGGCGTGACGTGCTTTTCCTGTCATGATCCGCACGGCAGCGACAACCCGGCAATGTTGCGCGCCAAGGGCAATGACCTGTGCCTTTCCTGCCATGGCGCGACTACCCGGAATGGTCCCCACGCGGAGACGATCGCAGCCCACACGCATCATCGCCCCGATAGCGCGGGCAGCGCCTGCACCGCCTGTCACATGCCGGCGATCGAGCGCGAATTGGGCGATGCGATCCTGGTGCATGCGCACACATTTCGGTTCATTCCGCCCGCGGTAACCGCGGCGCTTGGCACACCCAATCCCTGCACGCTCTGTCACACCGACAAAACCGTCACCTGGGCGCAAACGGAGCTTGACCACTGGCAAGATCGCTCTCCCTGGCGCGATGCCCCATAGCGTTCCGTCTCACCGCCTTCCCCCCGAACGAGCGGTGTCGCGCCGAAAACAGTGGTGGCGGTTCCGCCGGCGCCGGCTATAACCCGCGCCCATGAGGAACATCTTGAAAGACCGATCATGAACGCCGATTCCGCCGCGCAGCAACGCACCGCGCGGCCCGCCCATGCCCTGCGGCCGGTCTCGCTCGAGCCCGGCTTCGCCCGCCATGCCGAAGGCTCCTGCCTCATCCGCGTCGGCGGGACCGAGGTTCTGTGCGCCGCCAGCGTCGAGGGCCGGGTGCCCGGCTTCCTGCGCGGCACCGGCCAGGGCTGGATCACGGCGGAATACGGCATGCTGCCGCGCGCCACCCACACCCGCGGCGACCGCGAGGCGGCGCGCGGCAAGCAATCCGGCCGCACCCAGGAGATCCAGCGCCTGATCGGCCGCGCGCTCCGCGCCGTGGTCGATCGCGCGGCGCTCGGCGAAATGACCATCACCCTCGATTGCGACGTGCTCAACGCCGATGGCGGCACGCGCTGCGCCGCGATCACCGGCGGCTATGTCGCGCTGGCCCTCGCCTTGCGCCATTTGGAGCGCATGCGGGTGATCAAGGCCTCGCCGCTCCGTGCCCAGGTCGCGGCGGTCTCGTGCGGCATCGTCGCCGGCGAGGCGGTGCTCGATCTCGACTACGCCGAGGATTCGACCGCCGAGGCGGACGCCAATTTCGTCCTCACCGACCACGCCGGCCTCGTCGAAGTGCAAGCGACCGCCGAGGGAAAACCGTTTTCCGAGGCCGAACTCATCGCGCTGCTCGGCCTCGCCCGCGCCGGCACGGAGGAATTATTCGCCCGCCAGCGCGCCGCCCTCGGCTGATGGCCCGCCGTCTTTCGCGCAGCACCCGCCTCGTCCTCGCCAGCCACAACAAAGGCAAGCTCGTCGAAATCGCCGAGCTGCTCCGCACGCCAGACGGGACGCCGCGGGTGGAACTGATCTCCGCCGGCGATCTGGGCCTGCCCGAGCCTCCGGAAACCGCTCCGGATTTCGCGGGGAACGCCAGGATCAAGGCGCAGGCGGCGGCGCAAGCGAGCGGTCTGCCCGCGCTCGCCGATGATTCCGGCTTCTCGCTCGCCGCCTTGGCGGGCGAGCCGGGCGTTTACTCCGCGCGCTGGGCCGGGCCGGACAAGGATTTCGCCGCCGCCATGGCGGAAGTCGCGCGCCGGCTCGGCGATGCCCCCGACCGGCGGGCGTGGTTCACCTGCGCGCTCGCGCTTGCCTGGCCGGATGGCGAGACCGCGACCTTTCTCGGACGCAGTGAGGGCCACGCCGTCTGGCCACCGCGCGGCACGAATGGCTTCGGCTATGATCCGATATTCGTGCCTTTGGGGGCCAGCGAAACCTATGGTGAAATGACGCCGGCGCGTAAACATGAAGCGAGCCACCGGGCGCGCGCTTTCGCCGCTCTTCTGGCGGCGGTGTTTTCCGAGTAAACTGGCGAAGAACCAAGGATGCGAGGTGAGGCCGTGAAAAAACTGTTTTCCACCGCCAAGACGACGGACGAGCGTTTCCCGGTCGAGAAAACCCCCGAGGAATGGCGCGCGGCCCTCGGCCCGGCACAATACGCGGTGTTGCGCGACCACGCGACCGAGCGCGCCGGCACCAGCCCGCTCAATGTCGAGAAGCGCTCTGGGGTCTTCTGCTGCGCCGGCTGCGGCGCGCCATTATTCTCATCCGCGACGAAATTCGAGAGCGGCACCGGCTGGCCGAGCTTCTTCGCCCCGATCGCCGAAAACGCCGTCGGCGCGCGCGAGGATCGCAGCCTGTTCATGACCCGGACCGAAACCCATTGCGCGCGCTGCGGCGGCCATCTCGGCCACGTCTTCGAGGACGGCCCGGCGCCGACCGGGCTCCGCTACTGCATGAACGGCGCGGCGCTCGCCTTCACGCCGCAAGATGAGGAAAAGTAAAAGGAAAAGGTTCTTTTTTGAAAAAAAGAACCAAAAAACTTTTCAAACGAAAGAGGCGTGGGTGAGGGCGCCGGTGTAACCGACCAACGTCACCTGGGTGTGATCGGGGAGGGTGAAACTGGTCGAGCCATTGGCGACCGTTGCATTGGCAATGGCAGTCGTCGCCGTGCCGCTGGCATAGCCGTTCAAAACGAACGCGGCATTGGTGGGATTGAAGCCGCTGACATCGACGCTGCCGCCGGACTGGCCGTTGACCAAACCGATCAGCGTGTAGGCGCTCGAATCATAGATCGTGTTGGCGCCGCTGCCGGCCTGGACGTAATCGATCCCCTGATTGCCATAGATGGTGTTGTTGCCGGCGCCGGTGAAGATATAGCTGGAATCGGTGTTGCTGTTGCCGCCATAGATCGTGTTGCTGCCGGTGACCGGGATCACCCAGTCGGTGGCGCCGCTGGAGTTCAACGGCCCTCCGAAGATGTTTCCCGTCGCGTTCTGGTTGCCGAACATGTAGCTGGTGCCGCTCGCGCTGCCGATCAGCGTATCGGCGGTCGCGTTCGGCCCGGCGACGATGATATTGCCCGCGCCCTCGCCATAGACGATGTCATCGGCGCTTTGCGCGACCAGCGCATTATTGCCGCCGGTGCCGCCGACCAGCTCCTCGCCGGTGCTGGTGCCGCCGAAAGCGGTGACATTGCCGGTCGCGCCGAACACGCTGAGCGCGCCCGCCCCGCCGATCACCGTGCCGGTGCCGCCGGGGAGACTCGAATTGCTCGTCGAGCCGTCGATGAAGGTGAGGCTGGAGGCATTGCCGAAGGTGAGCGCCGGCCCGATCGCCTTCACGGTCTCAGCACCCCCGCTGCCCGTGACACTGGTGCCGACGATGGTGTCCGTGCCCTCGGAATAGACGATATTGTCGCCCGAGCCGAGGAACATGAGATTGGATTGGGCGCTGCCGGTGATGGTGTTGTTGCCATCGGCGGCAACCACCGTGTTCACCCCGCCCTCGAAATCGAAATACCAGCTCTCGATGCCGGTGGTGCCGGTCTGCACCATATTGTTGCCGCCGGCGAAAGCGGCTTCGCCGGTCGCGCTGGTGACACTCATCGTCGTCCCGGCATTGGAATTGACGACGTATTGCAGGCTGGGATCGGCGGCGTTGATCGTCACCGGCACCGTGCTCGCGTTGACCACCGCGTAAGCGTCCTGGTTCGAGAGATCGAGGGTCGAGAGGCCGGGCGTTCCGAAATCGGCGAAGATGGCGGTCGGGGCGGAGGGATTGGGCAGGCCGAGGGCGATCTGGCTCGGGTTGGTGATGAAATCCGATTGCTGCGTCGGGGCGTAATTCTCGATCGGCGAGATGAAGGTCGTATTGACGTAATTCGCCGAATTGGCGCTGGTGAACGGAATGGTCACCGAATCGCCCTGGTTGTCATAGGGGATGATCAGATTGGCCCCGGTCACGGTTCCGGACATGCGGCACTCTCCCTGGTTCGGTGTTCCGCTTTGTTTTGGCGCGCCGCCGCCGCGAGGCAAGCGGGGCAAGGGGTATTTTACGAGAATTTAACATCACGTTCCGGCGAGAGGGGGGCTTTGACCTTTGTTCCTGGGCACGCCAGAGTGCGCCCTCGAAGGAAGCCAAAGCCCGAGGAGCCAGCGCATGCAAGCCAAGAAAATCCATCACAAATTGAGCGTCTCGACCCAGATCGCGCCCGAGGATTACGCGCAACTGGCAGCCTCAGGCGTGCGCGCGGTCATCAACAACCGTCCCGATGACGAGGATCCCGGCCAGATGCCGGCGTCCGAGGCGGCCAAGCTCGCGGCCAAGCACGGGCTCGCCTATCACCATATTCCGATCACCACCGCCGAGATCCCGGCCGAGGCGGTCAAGCGCTTCGGCGAGGTGCTGGAGAATGCGCCCGGTCCGGTGCATGCGCATTGCCGCTCCGGCCTGCGCTCGGCGCTGCTCTGGGCGCTGCATCAGGTTCAATCGGGGAAAATGACCGCGGAAGATGCCTGTGCCGCGGCCTCGGCGCATGGCTTCGATCTCCGCGCCCCGGTCGCCCATCACAGCGCGCGGCTCGGGCACACCGCGAAGAAACCCTGACCGCAGGTGACGGGATCGGGGCCGGTCCTCGCGCTCCTCTGCGGCGGGGCGGTCGGCTTCGTGCTCGGCCTGATCGGTGGCGGTGGCTCGATTCTGGCCACCCCCTTGCTGCTCGCCGTGGTCGGTCTGCCGCCGCATCAGGCGATCGGGACCGGGGCTTTGGCGGTTGCGGTCAATGCCTTCGCCAATCTCGTGAGCCACGCCCGCGCCGGGCATGTGCGCTGGCGGCGCGCGGGGATTTTCGCGCTGGTGGGCGCGCTCGGCGCGGCGCTGGGCTCGACCCTCGGCAAGGCCTTCGATGGCGAGCGGCTGCTGGCTTTGTTTGCCCTCCTGATGCTGGTGGTCGGCCTGCTCGCGCTCCGCGATCAGCGCGCAGCACCGGCGGAGGCGCGGGTGCGCCCGCTCGCGCGGCAGATCCCGCGCCTGGCCGCGACCGGGTTCGCGGTCGGCCTGCTCGCCGGGTTTTTCGGCATCGGCGGCGGGTTTCTCATCGTCCCCGGCCTGCTCTTCGCGACCGATCTCAGCATGATCGAGGCGGTCGGCTCGTCGCTGCTCTCGGTCGGCACCTTCGGCCTGACGGCGGCGGTGAATTACGCACTCTCCGGCCTCGTCGCCTGGGCCGTCGCGGCGGAGTTCATTCTCGGCGGCGTCGGCGGCGGCCTGCTCGGCCTCGCGCTCGCGCGCCATCTCGCCGCCCGGCGCTCGGCCTTGCGCCGGGTTTTCGCCGCGATCGTGCTGGCGGTCGGCGCCTATCTTCTCGTTCGCGCCGGGCGCGAAGCTGGATGGGTGTAAGCCGCGCGATGAAGCCGGGCGACCAATCGATCGGATTGATTGATCCAAGCGAAACCTTTCGTTTGATATCAGCGGTTTTCCATGGCTTGCTGCGGCCATCGGGACAACCGATAACAAAGGAGAAACCCCTTGCGACAGATTTTTTCCCGCCTCCGCCCGCTCGCCCTCGGCCTCGTGCTGGCGGCGTTCGGCCTCGTCCTCGCGACCGGCCAGGGTCACGCGCAGATGCAAGCGCCGCCCGGCTATTACCAGGATCAGAAGGTCGTCTATCACAATGACGGCGGCACCCCCGACAACGCCGCCTATTTCCGCAAGCTGCTCACCAATGTCCGCAACCACGTCAACGCGGTGGGCAAGGATCATGTGCAAATCCGGGTCGTCGATCACGGCGACGGGTTGGTCCTGTTCCAGCTCGCCAATCAGGACGCCGATCTCGCCAAGCGGATCGACGCGCTGAAGGCCGAGGGAGTAAAATTCCTCATCTGCTCCAATACCCTCACCGAGCGCCATATCGATTGGCATACGCTCTACGGCGTGAAGGAAGGGGATCTGGTGCCGAGCGGGGTTGCCGAACTCGCGCGCCTGCAAGGCATGGGCTACGCTTATATCCATCCTTGATCGGGCCACCCCGGATCGGGCCACAGCGCAGGGGGCATCGCCCCCTCGCTGCTACTGCCAGAAAAACACCGCCCAGACGAGGCCGAGCGCCGGAATGAGCGCGAGCGCGGCGCGGCCGGCATAGCCGAAGAAGCGCGGCATCCTCACGCCGCGCTGGGCGGCAATCGTGCGGATCATCATGTTCGGCGCGTTGCCGATATAGGTCAGACCGCCGAAAAAAACCGCGCCGGCGCTGATCGCGGCAAGCGCCGCTTCCGGCGGCAGGCCTTCCCCGCCCGCCTGGCGAAAGAAAATCAGATAGGTCGGCGCGTTATCGAGAAACGCCGCGGTGAGGCCGCTCGCCCAGAAAGTGACGCCGGGGGAAAACGCCGCTTCGTGGCGCGCCGCGAGCAGGGCGAGAACCGGGGCGATGGTGATGAAAATCGCCGGAAACAATTCCGCGATCTCGACGATCGGCGCCCAGGCGAAAAAATTGGCCTCGCGCACGGCAAGCGGCGTGGTCACGCTGGCGAGCCAGGCGATCGCGAGGAACAGCAGGCTCGCCGCCAGCCGCTCTCCCGCGATGTCGGCGCCGAACAGCCGCACCGCGCCGGGATGCCAGGCCGCTTGCCCCAAGACGGCGAGGTTGATGATCGCGATCAGGGCGACATTCCCGCGCCCGCGGAGCCGGAGCGGCCGGCGCGGCGCGGGCGGCGGCGCGGCCGCCGCCTCGCGTCGGTCGAGAAGGTAGAATCCGAGCAGCAGCGGCAGCGCGAACACCGCGAGCGGCCAGGCGAGATGGCGGAGCGGCCAGAAAAACGGCACGCCCTGGAGGAAGCCGAGATAAAGCGGCGGGTCGCCGAGCGGTGACAGCACGCCGCCGGCATTGCCGACCAGCAGGATGAACGCCACCACGAGATGGATTTTCCGCGTCCGATGGGCATTGGCGCGCAGCAACGGGCGGATCAGCATCATCGACGCGCCGGTGGTGCCGATCGCCCCGGCGAGCAGCGTGCCGGCGGCGAGCCAGGCGGTGTTGCTCGCCGGCGTCCCGCCCGGCCCGCCGCGGATCAAAATCCCGCCAGCGGCGGCATAAAGCGCCAGCAGCAGGCTGACGAAGGGGAGATATGCGGTGAGCAACGCCTGCCACGCTTCGGCCAGCGCCGCCCGGGGGCCGGTATACAGCGTGAGCGGGATGAGGAACGCCGCGCTCCAGAACAGGGCGATCACGCCGAGCCGGCGGGGCCAGAACCGTGGCGCCAGCATCGGCACGAGCGCGAGCGAGAGCAGCAGCCCGGCGAAGGGCAGGGCGCCGAGGACGGGCGGCGGTTGCATGGCGGGCAGGGTGCAAGTAACCTTCGAGAGGCGCAATCGAATTCGGCGCCGGCTTGGGGAAAACGTGATGATCTCGATGAACGCAATGGGCTTATCCCGATGGATATGACGGGCGAGCGGCGCATTCCGGCGCCACGCGAGCAGGTCTGGGCGGCGCTCAATGATCCGGAGGTGCTGAAAGCCGCGATCCCGGGCTGCGAGAGCCTGGAAAAAACCTCCGAGACCGAGATGAAAGCGTCGGCGTCGATAAAAATCGGGCCGATTTCGGCGCGGTTCACCGGCAAGGTGCAGTTGTCCGACATCGATCCGCCGAACGGCTACACCATCGGCGGGGAAGGGCAGGGCGGGGTCGCCGGCTTCGCCAAGGGCGGCGCCAAGGTCCATCTCGAACCCGATGGCGAAGCGACGCTGCTCCGCTATGAGGTCAATGCCCAGGTCGGCGGCAAGATCGCCCAGCTCGGTGCGCGGTTGATCGATGCGACGGCGAAATCCATGGCCGATCAGTTCTTCAACCGCTTCACCGCCCATCTGACCCCGCCGGAAGCGGCGCCGGCGGAAGCCCGGGCGGAAGCGGCCACGGTGAGCGCCGCGCCACGCGAGGCCATGGGCCTGCCCATGGTCGCCTGGATCGGCGGCGTCATTTTCCTCGCGATCCTGCTGCTCCTGTTCGGATCGCTGCTCTAGTGGCGGGTCATGCCTCGGCCATGCCGCGCAATGTCGCGGAGACCATGGCGCTGCTGGCGCGCGGCGGCTATATCGCCGACGCCGATCTCGCGACCACCGTCCATCTCGCCCTCGCCATGGGCCGGCCGCTGTTTCTCGAGGGCGAGCCCGGCACCGGCAAGACCGAGATCGCCAAGGTGCTGGCCGAGGGGCTCGGGCGCCGGCTGGTGCGGCTGCAATGCTATGACGGGCTCGATCTCCAGGCGGCGGCCTATGAATGGGACCACGCAAGGCAATTGATGGCGATCCGGCTCGCCGAGGCCGCCGGCGAGGCGGATCGTGATCTGCTCGCGCGCTCGATCTATGGCCGCGAATTCCTGCGCGAGCGGCCGCTGCTTTCGGCGATCGACCCGTCGCTGCCGCCGGCCGTGCTGCTGATCGACGAACTCGACCGCGCCGATGAGCCGTTCGAGGCTTTCCTGCTCGAATTGCTCGCCGATTTTCAGATCACCGTGCCCGAATACGGCACCATCCGCGCAAGCTCGCCGCCGCCGGTGGTGATCACCTCGAACCGCACCCGCGAGGTCCATGACGCGATCCGCCGCCGCTGCCTCTATCACTGGGTCGATTATCCCGATGCCGCGCGCGAGCGGGCGATTCTCGCGCGCAAGGCCCCGGATGTGCCGGCCCTTCTCTCGGCCCAGGTGGTCGCCTTCGTCCAGCGGCTGCGCGGGGAGGAGTTGTTCAAGCTCCCCGGTGTCGCCGAGACGATCGATTGGGCGAGCGCCCTCCGCACTCTCGACCAGCACGCGCTGAGCCCCGGCGCGGTCGATGAAACGCTGGGTGTTTTGCTGAAATATCAGGATGATATCGGCAAGATTCGCGGCGCCGAGGCGGCCCGCCTGGTGGCCGAGGCAAAGGACTCGGCCGAGGCCTCATGAGCGCGGCCGAGCCCGGCCGATTGGTCGATAACGTCGCCGAGTTCGCGCGGCTTCTCCGCCGCGCCGGCCTCGCCATCGGCCCGGCCGAGACGCTGGCCGCCGCCGAGGCGCTGACCCGGATCGATCTCGGCGCCAAGGCCGAGGTCAAGGCGGCGCTCGCGGCGACGATGGTGCATCGGCGCGAGCACCGCGAGATTTTCGACCAGGCGTTCGCGCTGTTCTGGCGTGACGCCGCCGCCGCCCGCCACGCGCTCGCCATGGCGCTGATGGAAAAGCGCAAGGAGGTGGAGCGTAAACCGCCGCCGGCCGCCCGCCGCGTCGCCGAAGCCTTCGCCCGCCCGCGTGATCAGGCGCCCGACCCCCGCGATGAACCGCCGCGTCTCGATGCGGTTCTCACCGCCAACGCCGCCGAGCGGTTGCAGGTGATGGATTTCGAGGCCATGGGGGTGGACGAAATCGCGCTCGCCAAGCGCGAAATCCGCCGCCTCGTTCTCCCCCTCGATGCCCGCCGCACCCGCCGCCGCCGCGCCGACCCCATGGGGGCCGAAACCGATCTCCGCGCGACCCTCCGCCAGAGCCTGCGCCAGGGTGGCGAGATCCTGACGCTTGCCCATGCCAGCCGCACCGAACGCCCGCCGCCGCTCGTCGTGATTTGCGATATTTCCGGATCGATGGCACGTTACGCACAGATTTTGCTGCATTTTCTTCACGCTGTCAGCAATGAGCGCGAGCGCGTGCAGGTGTTTTTGTTCGGCACACGCCTCTCCAACATCACCCGCCAATTGCGCTATCGCGATCCCGAGGTCGCGTTCCAGATGGTTGCCCATGTGGTGCCGGACTGGTCGGGCGGGACCAGGATCGGGGAAGCGCTCGCGACCTTCAACCGCCGCTGGGCGCGGCGCGTGCTCGGCCAGGGCGCGATCGTGCTTCTGGTGACGGATGGGCTGGATCGCGACGGCGCCGTCGGCCTCGCGGAAAACATGGATCGCCTGCGCCGCTCCTGCCGGCGGCTGATCTGGCTCAATCCGCTGTTGCGCTGGGAGGGATTCCAGCCCAAATCACAAGGCGTGCGGGCGATGCTACCCTATGTCGATGAGTTTCGCCCGGTGCATAATCTCGCCAGCCTGCGCGGGCTGATCGATCTGCTCTCCCGCCCGGCGCCGGCCCGCGAGCGGATCATGGCGTTGGCCTCGTGAGGGTGGAAATGAGCGAAATCGAACCGGTGGAAGACATACTTGCGATCGCGGAAACCTGGCGCGCGGCCGGCGAGACGGTGGCGCTGGCGACGGTGACCGAGACCTGGGGCTCCTCGCCCCGTCCGGCGGGCAGCCAGATGGCGATCACCGCCAGCGGGCGGATGGCGGGTTCGGTCAGCGGCGGCTGCATCGAGGGCGCGGTCGCCGAGGCGGCGCGCGAGACGATCACCAGCGGGGTGCCGCGCCTCCTTGATTTCGGCGTGACCCATGAGCGCGCCTGGGAGGTCGGGCTCGCTTGCGGCGGCAAGGTCAAGGTGTTCGTGGAGGCCCTGGCATGACGCCCGCGCTGCTCGCCGCGCTGCAAGCGGCGCGGGCGGCAAAGCGCCCGATCGTGCGCGGAACGCGCCTGCCCGACGGGGCGACGATCCTGCTCCCCGACGATCCCGCCGCTCCTCCGGCCTTGGACGCCGCGGCGCGGGCGGCGCTGCGCGCGGATGCCTCCGGAACCGTCGAGATCGAGGGCGAAAACTGGTTTCTCCAGGTGTTCAACCCGCCGCCGCGTCTCGCCGTGATCGGCGCGGTGCATATCGCCCAGGCGCTGGCGCCGATGGCGGCGGGGCTCGGCTTCGGCGTCACCGTGATCGACCCGCGCGGCGCATTCGCGACCAAGGAGCGCTTTCCCGGCATCGAAATCACCACCGCCTGGCCGGACGAGGCGATGGACGCCTTCGCGCCCGACACCCGCAGCGCCATTGTCACGCTGACCCATGACCCCAAGCTCGACGACCCGGCGCTCGACGCGGCCCTTCGCTCGCCGGCGTTTTATCTCGGCGCGCTGGGCTCGCGCAAAACCCACGCGGCACGGCTCAAGCGCCTCCGCGAACTCGGCCATGACGAGGCCACACTGGCGCGCATCCACGGCCCGGTCGGGCTCGACATCGAGGCCGTCACCGCGCCGGAAATCGCGCTCTCCATCCTCGCCGAAATCGTCGCGGTGCGGCGCGGGGCGACGATGGGACAGAAGGCGGCGGCGTGATTCTGGCGATACATATTAGTAGCTCAATTGTTTTTGAGGGAGATCACGACAGATTTTCTGCGATCGAACCACGACCGTATCTCTCAGAAATTTTTAACAGCGATCCATTCAAAAATAGATCGCTATTTCGGGAGGATTTGTTCGATCCGATAACTAAAATAAGAAGAGGAAGAATTTATGAAATAGAAGAAGGAGTTCATAAAACAAATTATGTATTGGTTAATTTTGGGAAATTTCCAGCGCCGGATCAGTCATCCATGACGTCATCATATTTAAATATAACTTTATTTTCTATAAATTTTCAATTTTTCAAAAAATTTATATATAATTCAGAACATAAAATAGAAAATTTGATAATTTATCTTGGTGATTTCTCTCATAGAACGGCTTGGCGTATTGTAGGTATAGAAAAATTATTTAATGGCGAAACGCTGTTTACGCTGAAATCCCTGTCCGCGCTCGGAACCTTGCCTGAGTTGATTGAGGAAAAGCTCCCGGAAGGAAAAAAGAAGGAAATTCGAGAAGGATTCGAAAAAGTGGTGGCCGTGGCGCCGATCCAAATCGCCGAATCCGTTGTCGATGTGTGTCGCGAATTTGCCCGGCTGCTGCTCGCCGAGTGGCTGCTCACGGTCGGCGTGGCCGTTGTCTGCGGGGATGATTTGGGCAAGTTAATAAAAAAAATTCCTCAAGATAAGTGGGTTGGCATCAGAAATGCCGCCTCGATCATCAACCGCCTCCACCCTCGCGGTAAGTCATCGGAGCGGGATCGCCAGGCAGGAAGCGGGCAGGAAATCCGTCCTCTCTCCAACGAAGATGCCTCTCTGGCGGTATCGCTGATCGGCTTCCTGCTGCGCGATTTCGGGTGGGCGGCGTGATTTTCGGCAGCCTGGCGCTGGGTGAGGCCGAGGGGGCTGTTCTCGCGCATACGCTCCGCCTCTCCGGCCGCGTGATCAAGAAAGGCACGGTGCTCGATCACGACGCCATCGCCGCCTTGCGCGCCGCCGGCCTCGGCCAGGTGATCGCGGCGCGCCTTGAGCCCGGCGATATCGGCGAGAACGAGGCGGCGAGCCGGCTTGCCGCCGCCCTGGCCTCTGCCAATGTCAAGGCCAGCCGCGCCGGCACCGGGCGGGTCAATCTTCTCGCGACGGAGACCGGCCTCTTTCGTGTCTCGCGCGCCGCGGTCGACCGGCTGAACGCGGTTCACGAAGCGCTCACCCTCGGCACCCTCCCGGACGCAACGCCGGTCACGGCGGGCGAAATGGTCGCCACCGTCAAAATCATCCCCTTCGCCGTCCCTGGATCCCTGCTCATCGAGGTCGAGGCGCGGGCGCGGGCGGAGGAAACCATCCTCGCCGTCCATCCCTTTCGTCCGCTCACCGCCGGCCTCGTGGTGAGCGAATTGCCGGGGCTCAAGGAAAAAGCCGCGCAAAACATCATCGCCGCGACCGAGGCGCGCCTCGCCGCGCTCGGCGGGCGGGTTCTGCCGGCGCTCCGCGCGCCGCACGAGGAGGCGCCGATCGCCGATGCGCTGGCGCGGCTCTGCGCCGACGGCGCCGATCTGTTGCTGGTCGCCGGCGCCTCGGCCGTCGTTGACCGGCGCGATGTCGGGCCGATGGCGATCCTGCGCCTGGGCGGCGAAATCCGCCATTTCGGCATGCCGGTCGATCCCGGCAATCTGATCTGCATCGGCCGCATCGGCGGGAAACCCGCTCTGGTGCTGCCCGGCTGCGCCGGCAGCTCCAGGCCGAACGGCATCGATTTCGTGCTCCGCCTGCTCGCCGCGGGGCTCGATGCCGGCCCGCGCGAGGTCATGGCGATGGGGGTTGGCGGCCTCCTCAAGGACGTTCCAACCCGCGGCCTGCCGCGCGCCCGCGCCGTCGCGCAAGAAGACAAACCGCCGCCCGAAGCGGCGCCACGGCGCCCGTCGATCGCCGCCATCGTGCTCGCCGCCGGGCAGTCTTCGCGGATGGCGCCCCATCACAAGCTCCTGCTGCCCGACCGCGCCGGCAAACCGATGATCGCCCGCGTCGTCGATAACCTGCTGTCGTCGCCGGCGCGGCCGATCCTCGTCGTCGTCGGCCACCGCGCGGACGATATCAGGGCGGCGCTCGCCGGTCGCCCGGTCGCCTTCGTCCCTGCCGCCGATTACGCCGAAGGGCTCGCCGCCAGTCTTCGCGCCGGCATCACCGCGCTGCCCGGCGAGGCGCGGGCGGCGCTGATCTGTCTCGGCGACATGCCGCTGGTGACGGCGCGGGTGATCGAGCGGCTGATCGAAGCCTACGACCCCGATGAAGGGCGGCTGATCGCGGTTCCCATGCATCGCGGCCGCCCGGGCAACCCGGTGCTCTGGGACCGGCGGTTTTTCCCTGAAATCGCCGCGCTGACCGGCGATGCCGGGGCGCGGCGCCTGCTCGATCAGCACCTCGAAGCGATGACCGAGGTGGAAATGCCGGAAGATTCGGTGCTGCGCGATTTCGATACCGTCGAGAGCCTGGCCAGCCTGCCCGAGCGGCTGCGGCCGGAATTGCCGTAAGAAACGAACCCCCGATTCTCTGGTCCGCTCTCTGGTCCGCTCTCTGGTCCGCGAAAATTCGTTGCGCTTACGGCCGCAAGATGAATTGGCGGCCTAAGTCTTTGATTTGATTGGTGGGCGCAGTAGGACTCGAACCTACGGCCCGCTGATTAAGAGTCAGCTGCTCTACCAACTGAGCTATGCGCCCGCCGGGTGACCTCTTAGCAGCCTTGCCCGGGGCTGTGAAGCGCTCCCGGGATCTTCTTTATCCTCGATCGTGTCCCCGGACGTGGTGTAGGATCTGCTGCTGCTTGGCGGGGGGATCTGCCTTGTTGTCAGGAGACTATCTCCCGACATCGCCGCGGTGTCTCGCCGATCATGCGCATCGTCCAGGACTATCCGCTGATCGCCCGCGAGGCTTCCAGCACCCGGTCGATGAATTCATGGGCGCTGCCGAGATAATTGGCCGGATCGGTCAAGTTTTCGAGTGCCGCGGTATCGAGCCGCGCCGCGATCTCGGGGAACGCGGCGAGCGCCTTGGCGAGCGGGATACGCTCGGTGCGGGCGCGATCGCAGGCCGCTTGCACGGCGTGATGCGCGGCGTCCCGCCCGAGCAGGGGGGCCAAGCCCATCATCACCGCTTCAGAGACGATCAGCCCGCCGGTCGCATCGAGATTTTGCCGCATCCGCGCGGGATCGACCACCATCCCCTCGGCGATGAACAAAGCATGGCGGACGGCGCCATGGGCGAGGACGAAGGCCTGCGGCAGCGCCAGCGGCTCGGCCTGCCAGGGGCCGGTCGCGCGCTCGAAATCCATGGCCATCGCGCCCTGCATCAGCGGCACCAGCGCCTGCACCGCGCGCATCGCGGCGAGCACGTATTCGGCGGCGATCGGGTTGCGCTTTTGCGGCATGGTGGAGGAGGAGCCGCGGCCGGGGGCATGCGGCTCGGCGACCTCGGCGAGTTCGGTTTGCGCGAGCAGGATGATGTCGGTTGCGAATTTGCCGAGGCTGCCGCAGAGGAGGCCGAGGAAGGACACCGCCTCGGCCAGTCCCTCGCGACGCACATGCCAGGGGAGCGGCGGCACGCCGAGCGCGAGTTCCTCGGCCAGCCCCGCCGCGACCGCGAGCCCCTCCGCGCCGAGCGAGGCGAGCGTCCCCGCCGCCCCGCCCAGCTCGACCAGTTCGACGCGCGGGCGCAACTGATCGAGCCGTTCGATGTGGGACACCAGCGGCGCGAGCCAGACCGCGCATTTGAGGCCGAAGGTGGTCGGAAGCGCGTGTTGCAGATGGGTGCGCCCGGCCATCACCGTTCCCCGATGCGCCGCCGCCTGCGCGGCGAGTGCGGCGATCAAATGGCGCAGATCGGCGCGCAAAAGCGCGAGCCCGGCCTTGACCTGGAGGGCGACGGCGGTATCGAGAATGTCCTGCGTCGTTGCCCCCCAATGGGTCCAGCGCCCGGCCTCGGCGCCGGCCGCGCGCGAGAGCGCGGCGACCAGCCCGACCACCGGATAGCCGACATTGCGCACGCTCGCCGGCAGGCCCGAGAGATCGAGCGCCTCGATCCGGGCGGCGGCGGTGATGGCCTCCGCCGCCGTGTCCGGGATCAGCCCGCGCCGCGCCTCGATGCGCGCCAGCGCCGCCTCGGCATCGAGCATGCGCTGGAGCAGCGCGCGCTCATCGAAAATCGCCCGCATCGTCTCGGAGCCATAGAGCGTGCCGAAAATCGGGCTGTCGGCGGGATTAACGGCCATCAGGACAAAATGCCGCCGGCGCTGTCCAACAGACAAAAGTTTTTTTGGTTCTTTTTTTCAAAAAAGAACATTTTTCCTCCTAAAGCGCGAGAAACACGGTCTCGTCCTCGCCTTGGAGGCGGATGTCGAGATGCCAGTGCGCGGGCGCGGTCTCGCGCGCGAGCAACGTCTCGCGCCGGGCGGGATCGGTGATGGCGCTGAGCAGCGGGTCGCTCTCGTTGCGCCGGTCGCCGGCGAAATAGAGGCGCGAGAACAGCGGCTTGAGCACGCCCCGGGCGTGGAGCACCAGCGCCAGATGCGGCGCCTGCCAGGCATTGCCGCGCCCGGCGACGGGGCCGGGTTTGAGGGTTCGGAAGCGGAATCGTCCCTCCGCGTCGCAGCGCGTCCGGCCGAAGCCGGGAAATGTCGCGTCGGCCGGCGGATCGGCCTGCCAGATCTCGATCGCGGCGTCGGCCACGGGTGCTGCATCGCCATCCAGAACCTGTCCGCCGACGGTGATCACCTCGCCCTGCGCGCCAAAGCGGGTGAGATCGGCCCATTCGGCGTGTTCGATCAAATGCCAGTAAGGGCCGATGGTCTGGTTCGCGGTCGCCGCCGGCATCAGGCATTCTCCATCGGGGTCGCGCCGCGTCCGCGCAGCACGATATCGAAACGATAGCCGAGCGCCCATTCCGGCTGGGTCAGCGCGATCTCGAAGCGCGCGATCAGGCGCGCGCGCGCCGCGCGGTCGGCGATCGAGAGATAGATCGGATCGAGGTCGAGCAGCGGATCGCCGGGGAAATACATCTGGGTGATCAGGCGCTGGGCGAAACCGCTGCCGAACAGCGAGAAATGGATATGGTTCGGCCGCCAGGCATTGGGGTGGTTGCGCCAGGGATAGGAGCCGGGCTTGATGGTGACGAAGCGATAGCGCCCCTCAGAATCGGTGAACACCCGGCCCTCGCCGTGGAAATTGGGATCGAGGGGCGCGTCGTGCTGATCGCCGGGGTGGTCGTAACGCCCGGCGGCGTTGGCCTGCCAGATCTCGACCATGGTGTTCGCAACCGGCCGCCCGTCCTCATCCGCAACGCGCCCCGCGACGATGATCCGCTCGCCGAGCGCGGGCTTGCCCGAGGTCACGGAAAGATCGGCAAGCGCCGGGAAATGCAGCGGCGAGAAGCGCGGGCCGCTCGCCTCGGTGAGCGTCGTCGGGACGGCGATCAGCGCCGCCTTGGGGTGGCGTTTCGCGGTGCTGCCATAGGAAGGGGTGTCATAATCGGGCTGACCGCCGGGCATGGGCGGACGGAATGGCGCCGGGTCGCTCATGACGTTTGCTCCATCTCCTTGAACACCGCCTTGGCCTCGCGGATCGCGGCATTGGCCGCCGGCACGCCGGCATAGACCGCGACATGCAGCATCGCCGCCGCGATCTCCTCCGCGTTCGCTCCGGTGTTGCGCGTCGCGCGGAGGTGGAGGCGGAATTCCTCATGCTGGCCGAGTGCTGCGAGGAGCGCGAGGGTGATCAGGCTGCGGGTGCGCCGGTCGAGATCGCCGCGCGCCCAGACCCCGCCCCAGGCGCTCCTTGTGATGAATTCCTGAAAGCCGCGGTCGAACTCGCTCGCCGCCGCGAGCGCGCGGGTGACATGCGCCTCGCCGAGCACCTCGCGGCGCACGCGGAGCCCGGCTTCATAGGTGTCGCTTTCGGCGTTGGCGTCGAGGAAGGCGGCGATTTCGGCGCTGACCGCGCGCGGGCGCTCGATGGTCGGGATATGCGCGGCATCCGCGATGATGGCGAGCGAGGCGCCGAGCGCGTTCTGCAAGGCCGTGGCGCTGGCGACCGGCGTCGATTCGTCGAGCGCGCCGACGATGACATGGGCGGGGAGTTTGAGCTTCGGGGTGATCGCGGTGAAATCCGCGGTCGCGATCGCCTCCGCGGCACCGGCATAGCCTTCCGGATCGGTGCGGAGGAGCATCTGGCGAAGCCCGAGGGCGGCGGGGGCGTCGCGAAAGCCCGGCGTCACCCAGCGCGCCATCACCGCCTCCGCGACCGCCGCCATGCCGCCCTCGCGCACCAGCCGGGCCCGCTCATGCCAGTTCGCCGGCGGCGGGATCGCCATCGCGGTGTCGCAGAGGATGAGGCTTCTGACGCGGCGTGGTGCGATCTCCGCCATCGCCTGGGCGACCAGCCCGCCGATCGAGAGCCCGGCGACATGGGCGTTCGCGGTCGAAAGCGCGTCGAGCACGCCGAGCACATCGCGCGCGAGGGTCGCCATGTGATAGGGCCCGGGCGTGACCGAAGTCAGCCCATGGCCGCGCAAATCCGGCCGGATGACGCGATATCGGCGCGACAGCGCCTCCGCCTGCGCGTCCCAGACATGGAGCGAGGTGCCGAGGGAGTGGAGAAGAACCACCGCCGGCGCCCCGGTCGGACCCGAAACCTGGACATGCGAAACGAGATCGCCAACCCGAACGAACATCGCGCTTTCCTCCCGCCCCCTTTTCGCACCAAGGCGACGGGCGCGCAATCGCCGCGCGCTCGATGAAGGGGCGGAAGGGGGAAGAGTGGGGTGGTTTTTTTGAAAAAAGCCAAAATTCTGGCAGTGCGAGGCGAATCTTGGGAATCGCGGAAGGCAAGCCGTCTGATTGAAAACTTCCAGTTCAGTGCGGCTTCTGAATCCCCATCATGATAAGCAACAATGTTGGGATCTGTGGTAACGTCTCCGCGCGCCTCTTGCGCCACAGAGGATCGTCGGCGTACAAGCTAGATTTGAGCAGCTCCTGCTGAGCCTCCTGGGCACCATGGTGCTCCGCCTGCGCGGAATTTGATGTCGGTATGTGAAGGGCTTTGGCGTAAGCTGTCAGGCCCGCCGTGCATAGTGATTGATCCCTTTTTCTTGCGGACGACGTTGCGGCCTCAAGCTTTATCGCATGGTCAACAGCAGCTTGCTTTTGCTCCAAGGTGATATTTGGGCTCTGAGTCCATGCGCCCAAAAACATCGAAGCCTCCAAAAGAGAGCCGCCTGAGGTTGGATCTGAACATTCTCCGCTATCTATAGAGATAAGTGCATTGTAATATGAAAAATACAAAAGGGCGTCATCGACATTTTTTCTCGCGAGTGACAGTTGTGTCATAACCGTTACGAAACTGTCTGGCGTTTGACCCGTATCAACCTTTTCCTTGAGCCAATCTGTAATTTCTGCCTGGTCGCCGGGGTCTTTGTGATTCCGAATGATAGACACCAATTGCGGCAAATCCTCTGCCGCTAGGCTGGCGTCTAACGCGCTGCGAAGCTCGTCCGCCACTGCGGCTGAAGGTGGCATGCAAGTCACAATCATCCCCGCTACTGCCAGGGTCACCCACCAAAGCCTCATGGTAGCTCCCGTTCGGATCGCTTTTTATTTGGGCATGATCGTTGGATAGCAATTTGATAATGTCAAGCGCACCGTTATATAAATTTTTATCTACTTCTCACCGCAGCGGCGTGAGGGTCGGATAATTGGCGCCGTGGGCGACGGTGAGGATCTGGCCGCCGTCTTGCGCCGAGACCATCATCATGTCGCCGGGGGCGAGGAGGTCGTTGGCGTCGCGGAAGAAGCCGGGGGCGGTCACGTCATCCAACCGGTCGCTGCCGGCCTTGTAGTGCCAGAGGGTGAAACCTTGAGCGTAGGACAGCACCGAGAGGTTGCGGGTGGCGAGCGCCATGGCGGTTTCCTTTGCGCGTACAAGGAAAGGGCCGCACCGGGGGGAGGTGCGGCCCTTCAGGTTGGGAAGAAGGAGGAACCAACGAGCGTAGTTCACCCGTTGATGAGTGCTATTTAAACCGTCAGTTGCGCCACGTCAAGACTATTTTCCTAAACATTTTGTCATACCCCTGCCATGTATGCCGCAAACCGGAGATCACGCGACGATGCCCTTGACGCGGAGCAGCCACTCCAGCCGCTCCAGCGCCTCGCGCCACAGCCGCCAATCGCCGCGCTCGCTGGCGAAGCCGGGGCTCGGCGCCGCCTGGCGTTCGCCCCAGATGCGCAGGATGCGGGCGTGGACGAGGTCGATGCGGCGGCGGCGATAGAGGGTATCGAGGCATTTGACCACGTCGTCGGGCTCGCAGGGGCGCTTGACGCGGCCTACTCCGGCGCGCACCCGGGGGCGCCGTCGCGCCTAGCGACGAGCGCCGCCATGGTCCATAGCCAAGCCTCCTCGGCGCTGCGGAAGGGGGTTGTCGCCGGGGCTCTGGCGGGCGTCGGGAAAGCTTGGGGGCTGCGGGTCATGCGGGCGGTGCTGGCCATGGCGTCGGGCTCCTGATTTGCGGCGAGAGGTGGGGGCGAGAGGTGGGGGCATTAAGAACAAAATAAGAACTATCGGCGATAGAAAAACCACGAATCGTGACCCGCTGCAAGGGTAATCAGGTAAAATTTCCTATTCCCTTCGGACTCAATTCCTTGCACACTGATCTTCGACCGGATCATCGGCAACCCACCTCGCAACCGGCCAGGGCGACATGAAACACGAAGATATCTGGCGCGCGCTCGATACGCTCGCCGCCGAACAGGGGCTTTCCGCCTCCGGCCTCGCGCGCCGCGCCGGGCTCGATCCCACCACCTTCAACCAGTCCAAGCGGCGGATGCCGGATGGCCGCGCGCGCTGGCCGAGCACCGAGAGTCTGGCCAAGGTGTTGCTCGCGACCGGCGCCGGGCTCGAGGATTTCACCGCCCTCGTCACCGGCGCGCGGGCGCTCGCCTCATCGCGGCCGCTGACCCGGAGGGTGCCTTTGATCGGCTTCGCGCAAGCCGGCGGGGAGGGGTTTTTCGACGATGGCGGCTATCCGGTCGGCGGCGGCTGGGACGAGGTGAGCCTGCCCGAGGTCGCCGATCCGCACGCCTATGCGCTGGAGATCAGCGGCGAATCGATGGAGCCGGTGTTTCGCGACGGCGATGTCGTCATCGTCTCGCCGAACGCGCCGGTCAGGCGCGGCGACCGGGTGGTGGTGCGGACGATGCGCGGCGAGGTGATGGCCAAGCAGCTCGCCCGCCGCTCGGCCCGCCGGGTCGAGCTGAAAAGCCTCAACCCGGCGCACCCCGATTACAGTTTTGAACTGGTCGAAATCACCTGGCTGCACCGAATCGTCTGGGCGAGTCAGTAGAAAAGACGAAAAATGCTTCTTTTTCTGAAGAAAAAGAAGCAAAAAGACTTTCCTCATGGGACAGCGCCTGCGGCGCTGTCTAACAGATAAAAGTTTTTTGGTTCTTTTTTTCAAAAAAGAACTTTTCTCCCGGCGTCCTTCAGGCGGAAAGCGCCTTCGGCTCGGTGCGCGCGCGTTTGACGAGGAGTTTGTTGAGAGCGTGGACATAGGCGCGGGCGGAGGCGACGATGGTATCGGTGTCCGCCCCCTGGCCATCGACCATTTTGCCGTTTTCCTCCAGCCGCACGGTGACGCGGGCCTGGGCGTCGGTGCCTTCGGTGACGGCGCCGACCGAATAGAGGCGCAACACCGCGTCATGGGCGAAGAGATCGCGAATGGCGTTGAAGGTCGCGTCCACCGGCCCGTCGCCGGTCGCAACCGCGCTCTGTGCCGCGCCGTCGATCTCGAGTTCGAGTTCGGCGCGTGGCTTGGCCTTGGAGCCGGTATGGACATCGAGCGAGAGGAAGCGGATGCGGTCATGGCCGCGCATCACCTCGTCATCGACGAGGGCGACGAGATCGTCGTCGTAGACCACCTTCTTGCGGTCGGCGAGATCCTTGAAGCGGCGGAAGGCGTCGTTCAACTGATTGTCGCCGATTTCGCCGTAGCCGAGGGCGCGGAGCTTGTCGCGGAAGGCGGCGCGGCCGGAATGCTTGCCCATCACCAGCGAGGATTTGGTCCAGCCGACGCTCTCCGGCGTCATGATCTCGTAGGTCGCGGCGTTCTTCAAAACCCCGTCCTGATGGATGCCGGATTCGTGGGCGAAGGCGTTGCGCCCGACGATCGCCTTGTTGGGCTGGACGTCGAAGCCGGTGATGGTGGAGAGCAGTTTCGAGGTGCGGAGGATTTTCGGCGTCTCGATGCCGGAATGCCAGGCGAGCGCGTCATGGCGGGTGCGGATCGCCATCACGATCTCCTCGAGCGCCGCGTTCCCGGCGCGCTCGCCGATGCCGTTGATGGTGCATTCCACCTGGCGCACGCCGGCGCGGATGGCGGCGATGGTGTTGGCGACGGCGAGGCCGAGATCGTTGTGGTTATGGGCCGAGAAGATCACCTTCTCCGCCCCCGGCACGCGCTCGCGCAGCATGGTGAAGATGCGCGCGATATCCTCGGGCAGGGCGTAGCCGACGGTATCGGGGATGTTGATCGTCGTGGCGCCGGCCTTGATCGCCACTTCCACGCAGCGGCAGAGGAAATCGGGATCGGTGCGGCTGCCGTCCTCGGCCGACCATTCGACGTCGTCGGTATAGTCGCGGGCGAGCGTATTGCCGTCGATGACCGCCTGCAAGACCGTCTCGGGCTCCATCCGCAGCTTGTATTTCATGTGCAGCGGGCTGGTGGAGATGAAATTGTGGATGCGGCGGCGTTCGGCGGGGCGGATCGCCTCACCGGCGCGGGCGATATCGTCGCGCCCGCCGGTGCGCGCAAGACCGCAGATCACCGGCCCCTTGATGGTCCGCGCGATGGATTCGACGCTCTCGAAATCGCCGGGGCTCGCGATCGGGAAGCCGGCCTCGAGGACATCGACGCCGAGTTCGGCCAAGGCTTCGGCCATGCGCAGCTTCTCGGTGAGATTCATCGAGAAGCCGGGCGATTGCTCGCCGTCGCGGAGCGTGGTGTCGAAAATGATGATGCGGTCGGGATCGAGCGCGCCGAAGCTCGGATGGGAGAAGGTCATGGGGCCAGTCCTTGAACCGGATTGTTGCGACGGATTGCCTCAAGAAATCCCCTGAACGGTGCCGGCGAAGCCGAGCGGCATCACGCCCAGGGGCGGCTAAGTCGCAGAACGAGGCCGCGGCGTTGGCACGCGAGACCGAAAGCAGCCCGGGCGATGTTGATCCGCCGATCCATTTTTTCCTTTTATCACCCCTCGCCCGGCGCCGCAACCGCGCCGGATTTGCCATCGTGGTGGCGTCGGCGGAGGAGGGGGCGCGGAAGACCCGGCGCTCTGGCAATCTGGCCGAGTTCTTCGCGAGTTTCCCTCACGGGGCTCGGGCACAGCCGATCAGGGGGGCGGGCGTTCGGTTTCGATCCATGTCGGTCACCAGAACCAGAAGAGTGCGCGCCCGAAAGCGGTCGTTTCAGCCGTGAACGGTCTCTCCGCGTTCTAGCATACCAACGAAGTCTCTGATCTTTCGGGCCCTGGTTTCAGCTTTCTTCACCGCGCCAATCCGATACAAGATCGCATATCGGTTAGCGCTAGTGAGCGTGGCGAAGAAAGCTGCGGCCTTCGGGTTCGCATCGAGCACGGCCTGCAAATCCGGTGGAACCTCAGCTTTGCTGGCTGGTGCATACGCTGCCTCCCATCTGCCATCTGCCTTCGCTTTATCAATTTCCAACTGTCCAGACGCCTGCATGCGCCCCTCCGAAATCAGTTCCAGCGCGCGTTTCCGATTTACATCCGACCACTTGCTGCGCGGTCGGCGTGGGGTAAAGCGTATCAACCAGCTTTCAGCGTCGTACTTGTCGAGTTGACCATCGATCCAGCCATAGCAAAGGGCGCTGTCGATCGCGTGAGCTTTGGTGACGCTGGCGACGCTCGAACTCTTCTTACGAAATCTAACCCATGCACCGTTGGAATCGCTCGGTTGCGCCGCCAACCAGATCTCCAGTGCAATTTGATCAGCGAATGAAACTATCGGAAGGCCAGAACGCAATTTAGTCATTCTTTACCCTTAGCGCGGTCGGTGGATTCGATAAAGGTCCGCTTCCGTTAACCCGGGTCTGATAGCTGTCGATCCGCAAACCACCATTCCGAGACATCGGGTGTCGCATAATTTGTAAAACCCGCGATAATTATGCGAAGATGGTTGAGAGTTTCGCCAGCACTTCATCCATGATGACCGCCGGCAGGCTTTCGAGCTTGCGACCGCGCCGGGAAACAATGTCGAGGGCGCGCGGCTGATCGCAGCGCACGACGCCGTTTGTCTGTGTGCCCGCGCCGGTCAGGGATACCGAGAATCCTGCTGTGCGTGCGAAGTTGCCGCCAGTCGTGATCGGCAGCACCACGGGTGTTTTCGTCAGGCGGTTGAACGCGCCCGGCGACACGATCAGCACAGGACGCGTACCCTGCTGTTCGTGGCCGGACGTGGGATCGAGCGAGACGAGATAGATGTCACCCCGCTCCGTCACAGCAGCTCCCCGCCGACCGGCTTGGCATCGAGCCATTCCTGGTCTTCGGTGGTCAGAGCGCCGGCGGGATCGCATTGCGCCAGCAGTTCATCGAGCGTGTAGCGCGGGCGTGCGGACGGTTCGACCACGAGGCGGCCATTGTCCACGGCAAGCCCGACCTTGGCACCGGCCGTCAGATGGAGAATATCGAGCAGCGCCGGCGGCACGGCGAGCATGACTGAGCCGCCGACCTTGCGCAGATTGGTTGTGTGCATGACGGACACTCCGGGAAAGTTACATATAAATATAACACGCCGCTCCCGGTCATTCAATGCCGTTTTTAGTTGTACAATCCCAATGGTGCCGAACTACACGGCATGTCGCATAATTTGTAAAACCCACGACGCTTGATTTTGTATCTCATTTGAGATACAAAATCAAGGAAAGACAATCGGAGAACGACGATGGCCACGCAAACATCAATGCTTCACATCCGTGTGGACGATAAGCTAAAGACCGACGCGGCAGAAAAGCTCGCGAGCTTCGGCCTGACCGTCTCGGACGCCGTGCGCATCCTGCTAACCCGTGTCGCTAAGGAAGGTGGTTTGCCGGCTGGCCTGACGGCCGATCCGGAGGCCCATGACGCATGGTTCCGTTCCAAGGTGCGGGAAGCCCTAGCCGATGCTCGACCGACAATGTCGCATCAGCAGGTGATGGATGAGGCGCAAACAGCGATCGACCGGAAGCGCAGCTCCGAGACCCTTTGGTCAGGGGCTTGACGTTCAGGCGTCGGTGTCTGCGGTGCAGTTCCAGGGCATCAGCGCGTCGATCCGCGCCTGGGGCCATCCGTTGACGAGGCGGGTCAACAGCCCGGTCAGGTAACGCTGCGGGTCGACGCCGTTCAGCTTGCAGGTCTCGATCAGCGAGGCGACAGCGGCCCAGTTCTCTCCCCCCTCATCGCTGCCGGCGAACAACGCGTTCTTCCGGCTCAGGGCGATCGGGCGCATGGCCCGCTCGACACTGTTGTTGTCGATCTCGATCCGGCCGTCGTCGAGGAACTGGCAGAGCCCGTCCCAGTGGTTCAGCGCATAGCGGATCGCCTCGGCGGTCGGGCTCCGCGCCGGCAGCTTCGCCATCTGGGCCGCGAACCAGGCGTGCAACTCGGCCACCAGCGGTCGGCTCCGTGCCTGGCGTGCGTCGCGGCGCGCGTCGGCCGCTTGGCCATGGATGTCCGCCTCGATCCGATATAGCGCGGCGATGCGCGCCAGCGCTTCGGTCGCGATCGGCGCCGCCGCCGTCCGGGCCAGGTCGTAGAACCCGCGCCGGACATGGCTCCAGCAGAACGCCAGCACGCAGGGTCCGCGCGCACCGGCAGGGTCGGCCAGGCTCTTGTAGGCGGCGTAGCCGCCGCACTGCAGGATGCTGCGGTAGCCGCCGAGCAGCGCGCGGGCATGCTCCGTCCCGCGGCCGGGGGCATAGCGATAGGCCACCGCCGGCGGATCGGTGCCGCCCCAGGGCCGGTCGTCACGCGCGACCGCCCAGAAGTAGCCGTGCTTGGTTCGGCCGCGACCGGGGTCGAGCACCGGCACCACGGTCTCGTCGGCGAACACCCGCGCCGAGGCCAACACGATCTCCCGCAGCCGGCGCACCACCGGGGCGACTCGGCCGCCGCGTAGCCCACCCAGAACGCCAGCGTCGCGCGATCGAGCGCCACACCCTGGCGTGCCAGGATCTGCGCCTGGCGATACAGCGGCAGATGGTCGGCGTAGCGCGACACGAGAACATGCGCGACCAGCGCCTCGGTGGGCAGGCCGCCCGCGATCAACCGCGGCGGCGCCGGGGTCTGCACCACGACGCCCGCGCAGGCCTGGCAGGCAGTGTCCTGCGGTTCCAGCACCACCCCGATCCGTGGCAGGTGCGCCGGCAACGCGCCACGGTTGGCGCGGCGCTTCGTGGTGCGCGCACGCCGCAGGTCCGGATCGCGCTGCTCCGCCTTGGCCTCGCCCGCTACGATCGCGGTCTCCAGATCCTCGAGGCCGAGTTGCAGCTGCTCCTCCGGCAGCCGTTCCGACTTCCGGCCGAACTGCAGGCGTTGCAGCTTTATCAGCAGGTGTCGCAGCCGGTCGTTCTGGTTCGCCAGCGCGTCGCGCTCCTCGGCCAGTACATCGCGTTCGGCCATCGTCGCCAGCACCAGCGCGCGCAGCGCCGCGACATCGGCGGGCAGGTTCGGGTTCGCGGCGGGAGCGGCGTGGGTCACACCGCGAATCCTACGCCGCCGCGGTCGGTTGGGGAATCCGCCGCAGCGGCTGTACGCGCGTCCAATTGAGACCGTCGAACAGCGCCGCAAACTCCACCGCCGCCAGCGCCGCCAGGCCGTGCGCGCCCTTGCGGAAATCCACCGGACGGGTTGCCAGCAACACCCGCACGCCGGGGGGAACCGGGATCATGCCGCCGAGGTGCGCACCGCGCGCAGCACCACCGTCAGCAACGCGCCGTCCGTGCCCGGGGCCACCCGCACCACCGCACCGGCAAGCGTAACTTCAACGGCGGGCGCAGCGGACGCCACGGGCGGTGTCCTGGGCGGCACGTGCATCGCCGGCGTCGGCGGAGCTGCCTCGGTCACCAACGGTCGTGGGGCCGCAGCGACGATCGGCACGAACGCCGGCCCGGCCAGCTTCGTCGGCGGCGCCAGACCCCCCGCCATCGCCGCTTCGCCTGCCGATGCGCGCATTGCGACGTTGCGGCGAAAGCTCCCGCGCGCGCAGTGGCGACGACGCCGCCGTTCGGGCCACGCATTCACGCCCTGGCGATTTACCTCAAGGGCTTTCAGGCGCTGTCCTACGAGCGGCGGCGCGGCCTTTTTCGCGACGCCTTCGGTCTGAGCGTGAGCGAGGGCGCGCTGATGAACATGTTCATCAGCGCGCATCCGCGGTTCGAGATCGAGGCTGAGAAAGCGAAGGCCATTCTTCGCGCGGCCAAGGTTGTCGCCAGCGACGAGACCGGCGTTCGCATCGAAGGGACGAACTCGTATCACTGGGTTTTCCACGGCAAGGACGCGGTCGTGCATCAGCCCGACCATTCGCGCGCCGCCCGTGTCGCGGACGAGATGATGGCCGGACACGAGCCGAAAGTGTGGATCTCGGATCGCTACTCGGCGCAGCAAAAGCACGGCGAACGGCATCAGACATGTCTGGCGCATCTGGCCCGCGGCATAACCGGCTTCGCCGCCTCGACGGTCGCCAGAAAGAAGAAAGAGCTGGAGAAGCGGCTCGGAGCGCTGCTGGCTTCAGCCACCGGATGCGATCTCGCCCGAGAATTGCCCGCCAAGATCGGGCGTGCGCGAGACCAGCTTCTCACCTTCTGCGACTTTCCCGGCGAGGTCGATCCCACCAACAACACCTCGGAGCGCAAACTCCGCCCCTGCGTGATCCAGCGAAAGGTCACCAACGGCTATCGCGCCATGTGGGCCGCCAAAGCTGAAGCCGACCTCCGCACCACCGTCGACACCGCACGCCTCAAAGGCGCCAACCCCTTCGCCATCGTCCTCGCCACCCTGGCGTAATCCCCGATCACAACGCACGGTCCCCCGAAAACCGTAGGGGGTGGGTAATTGCACGACGAGAGGCCGCTCTTGACATTGCACGGCTTTTTGCCGTACTCGTATATACGAAAGGATATGACCATGCCGTCTGTCGCCCGCACTACTCACCCATCTCGGGAATTGAAGAAAGACCGGATTGAGTTGCGCGTCGCGGGATCGGCCAAAGAGTTGATTCAAAGGGCGATGGCGGTGTCGGGTCTTACGGCTGGCGACCTCGCCTACGAGGGCGCGCGCCGGGTGCTGGACGAACATCAGCGCATGGTGCTGGCCGGGGCCGACCGTGACGCCTTCCTGGCGGCCGTGCTCAGTCCTCCAGAGCCTACCGACAAGTTGGTGGCAGCCCTCCGGCGACATCGTGACCTGATCGGCTGATGGCCTTTACTGTCGAGCCTCTAAATAAGGGGCACGATCGGAAACCGTTCCAATGTGGTCAGCCCGATCTCGATGACTGGTTTCAGCATCGTGCCAGCCAGGACGACAAACGCAACGTCGCGCGGGTGTTCGTTGCAAGCAATGACGAGCATGGCGTCATCGGCTTTTACTGCCTAAGTTCATTTACCCTGACGATCGGCGATCTGCCGGATGAAATCGGGCGGAAGCTGCCCCACTATGAAGCAATCCCCGCCGCTTTGATTGGACGCTTGGCCCGAGACATCCGGGTCCACGGAAAAGGCATCGGCGAATTACTGCTTGCCGACGCCGTCCGCCGCATCATCAGCGCCAGCCGCACCCTCGCCGTGTTCGCAATCGTCGTTGAGGCCAAAGATGCGGCGGCCTCGGCCTTTTACGAGGGGTTCGGGTTCCGTCCCTTCCCCCAGCATCCACACCGCTTGTTTCTCTTGACCTCGACGGCATCGACCGCTTTCGAGAGGCTATGATGCGAGAAAACATCCACAGTTAACCCGACAAGTGCATGACTGCGGGCTGTTGTTGATTCTTGCGCGGGCGGATTGCCGTTCTGTTCTGCGGCCTTGCGGGGAGGCGGAGGTGTGTTCGGTATAAGTGGCAGCGCCTCCCCGCAACCACCGACGGTAGACTCCCGGAAACGGCCGTTCCTAGCGAGGTTGCCCCCTCGTTCGGGAGCGGCCGCTTCGCGCGTTCGGGCGCCATCGCGAGAGTTAAAATCACCGCCAGGTCGCCATGCAAGGCCGCCGCCAGACCATCCGGCGCGGTCGCATCCGGCGTCAGAGGCGGCGCGCCCAGATAAGGGCGAAATATGCTCGCCCTCACAGTCTGTAACAGAGCCTACATAATTACGGCTTCAGGAGGTGTCGCGGAAGATGTAGAAATTGCTTTTGGCGGCGCCTCCGGTTTGGGGGACATGACGGCGTCAGGCGGCGAGATCAAGGGGCATTGAGGAAAAAGGGGATCCGAAGCTCTGCCAACCGTCG
>JAJZBV010000059.1 GCA_021851785.1 Pseudomonadota bacterium | reverse complement strand
ATCGGTGCGACGCAACAGGAGGTGACGGGGATGATGAACTTCTCCTCCTCGCTCTCGACCTCGCTCACCACCGGTTCGGGGGCCTTGATCGACGCCAACATGGCGTCCGAAAGCGCGCAGTTGAACTCGCTGCAAACCAAGCAGCAGCTCGCCATCCGCACGCTCTCGATCGCCAACGCTCAGCCGCAGGTTCTCTTGAACCTGTTCCAGTAACCAACGCCTGAACAAGCGGCCGGGCCCAGGGCCCGGCCGTGCTTCGCGCGTTCCAGAATGGAAGACGGAAACCCATCATGAACCGTAATCTCGCGCAGTATGAAACCGCCCGCCGCTTCGCGGCGACGGCCCAGGACAACGAAATCCTGATCTTCACCAACGCCAATGCGTTGCTCGCGAACGCCAAAACCGCGGACCAGAAAACCCGCATCAGCGCGCTGTTTCACAATCAGCGTCTGTGGTCGGCGATCGTCAAGGATCTGGCGCTGGAAACCAATCAGCTTCCCGCCGAACTCAAGCGGAACCTCACCGAACTCGGCTTCTGGGCGATGCAGTACAGCACGCGGGCGATGGCCGAGGATCTGTCGCTCGATCCGCTGATCAACGTCAATCGCGACATGATCGAGGGTCTGCAAGCCCAGCGCGCCGCCGCGCCCCCGCCGCGTAACGATTTGGCGAGCGCCGGCCTCGTCCAAAGCGCCGTCTGATCAGGCCTCGCCCCGGTGCCCGCGAAAGCCCGGGGCAGCCGCGCGCGCCGAGGGTTCCCGCGATGGCAATCGCCGTATCGGCTGCGCCGGCAAGGCGGCCAACAGCGCCGCGGCACTCGCGCCGAGCACCGGATGAAGCCAGTCCGGCGCGATATCGGCGAGCGGGGCCAACACGAAACCCCGCTCATGCGCGCGCGGGTGCGGCAATATCGGGTCGGGCGCGGCGCGGCGCAAACCGTCGAGATCGATGATATCGAGATCGAGGGTCCGCGCCGCATTGGCCGCGCCGCGAACACGGCCGAACCGCGCCTCGATCGCCTGCAACGCGGCCAGCAGCACCTCCGGCGCGATGCCGCCGGCGAGGCGGGCGACGCCGTTGATATAGGGCGGCTGGCCGGAAGGCGGGACCGGCGCGGTCTCGTACCACGGCGAGGCCGCGACCAGCGCCAACCCCGGCAGCGCCGCGATGGCGGCGAGCGCGCGCTCGCAAGTGAGCCGCGGCGCCATGCCGCCCGGACCCGGCAGATTAGCCCCGATCGCGACCAGAATCATCGCTGTCCCTTCACCGCCGCCACGCTTTTCCCTCACTCTTTTCCCTCACTCTTTTCTCAGGGGGCGGTACGGAGTATCATCGCCGGTCTGAGCAACACCCCACGCTTGGGGGGTATCCTATTGCAGCATGGAAAGGATTTGAAGCCATGGATTTCGTCGCCTCCGAGCGCCTCGCCCTGTTCATCGACGGCGCCAGCCTCTATTCGGTTTCGCGCAATCTCGGGTTTGACGTCGATTACCGCAGCCTGCTCGAGTTTTTCCGCACCCGCTCGCATATGATCCGCGCCTATTACTACTCGGCCCTGCTCGAGACCGAGGAATATTCCCCGCTCAAGCCGCTGACCGACTGGCTCGCCTATAACGGCTATACGCTGGTCACCAAGCCCGCCAAGGAGTTCACCGACGCCTCCGGCCGCCGCCGCGTCAAGGGCAACATGGATATCGAGCTTGCGATCGACATGCTGGAGCTGAGCCCGCGCATCGATCACGCCGTTCTGTTCAGCGGCGATGCCGATTTCCGCCGCCTGGTGGAAGCGGTGCAGCGCCGCGGGGTGCGGGTCTCGGTGGTGTCCTCGATCCGCACCAGCCCGCCGATGGTGGCCGACGAGCTGCGCCGCCAGGCCGACCAGTTCATCGAAATCGCCGATATCGCGCCGGAATTCACCCGCCGCCAGACCGAGCCGCGCCCCCGCCCGGCGGGGCGCCACGGCGCCGCCGACGCCCCCCCGCATGACGATGTCTGAGCCCGAGAGGCTTCCCGCGATGTCCCTGACTTCCGAGGGCGACGCCGAGGGCGACGCCGAGCCGGGGCGCGATTGCCCGCTTTGCCCGCGCCTCGTCGCCTATCGCGGCGCCAATCGCGACGCCGAACCCGCCTGGTTCAACGCGCCGGTCCCGGGCTTCGGGTCGCGCGATGCGCGGCTCCTGCTGGTCGGCCTCGCGCCGGGCCTGCGCGGCGCCAACCGCACCGGCCGTCCTTTCACCGGCGATTACGCCGGCGTCTTGCTGTATGAAACGCTGCTCCGCTTCGGCTTCGCCGAAGGCCGCTATGACGCGCGCGCCGATGACGGGCTCATCCTCCGCGATTGCCGCATCGTCAACGCGGTGCGCTGCGCGCCGCCGGCCAACCTGCCGCAACCGGCGGAAATCAACGCCTGCAACCCTTTCCTGGTCGCGGAATTGACAAGCATGATGCGGCTGGAGGTGGTGCTGGCGCTCGGCGTCGTCGCCCATGCCGCCGTTCTCAAAGCCTGCGGCGTGCCGCTGGCGCGCTACCGCTTTCGCCATGGCGCCCTCCACACCTTGCCCGATGGCCTCGTGCTCGCCGACAGCTACCACGTCTCGCGTTACAACACCTCGACCGGCCGGCTGACCGGCGAGATGTTCGCGAACGTGGTCGAGACGCTCGCCAACCACCTCGCCCGGGCGGCCTGACCGGGGCGCGGCGGGCCACCACGGATCGCTTTCGCCGCGCGCATGGACGGCCGCTCCCTTGGTCCCACGCCCCCGATTTTCACGCCTTACGCCTCGATCTGCACATACTCGAAATCGCCCGACTTGTTGTCGATGCCGGCTTTGGGCGGCGCGATCCAGGAGGCATATTCGCCGGCGGCGTAACACGGGCGCATCAGGCTCGCGATGAAGGCCCCGTCCTCGGCGTCGGGCAGGAATTCGCCCCGCCGTGCCCGCCACGCCTCGGCACTCAGCAGCCGCCCCGCCGGGTCGGCCTCGATCGCGGCAAACTCGCCGATGCGGCGGTTGAAGGCGACGTGCGGCAAGCGCAGTTCGAAATCGACGCCGAGCTTCGCGATCAGCGTGTTCCAGCGCCGCACGCCGGAGAGACAATCGGCGACGTAATCATCGCGGAGCCGCATGTTGAGCGCCGATAGCGCCGGCACCTCCTCGTTCCGGATCACGCCATCGGCCAGCCGCGATACCGGATAGGTGTCATGGCGGAGCTGATGATCGTCGGTGAGCTTGTCCTCGCGATAGCGCCCCTTGAGCCCGGCATGGAAAACATTGGCGGCGTTGGTGCTGATCTCGTTGCCGAAGAGATCGAGGGTGAGCGAGAAATGGAGATTGAGCTTCTTCTGGATCGTCGGCAGATCGATGACGCCGAGCGCGCGTACCCGCTCGATGGCAAAGGGATCATCGATGCCGGCCGCGCGCATCGCCTCGCAAGTTCGTTGAATGGTGCGGGAAATTCCCGAATCCCCGACGAACATGTGATGCGCTTCCTCGGTCAGCATGAAGCGGCAGGTGCGGGAAAGCGGATCGAAACCGGATTGCGCCAGCGCCGCGAGCTGCATCTTGCCGTCACGGTCGGTGAAGAAGGTGAACATGAAAAACGAGAGCCAGTCCGGCGTCGCCTCGTTGAAGGCGCCCAACATGCGTGGCGCGTCGCGATCGCCCGAGCGGCGGCGGAGCAGGTCTTCCGCTTCCTCGCGGCCGTCGCGGCCGAAATATTTGTGCAGGAGATAGACCATCGCCCAGAGATGTCGCCCCTCCTCGACATTCACCTGAAAGAGATTGCGGAGATCGTAGAGCGAGGGGGCGGTCGCGCCGAGATGGCGCTGCTGCTCGACCGAGGCCGGTTCGGTATCGCCCTGGATCACGATCAGCCGGCGCAGCATGGCGCGGTATTCGCCGGGCACTTCCTGCCACGCCTTCTCGCCCTTGTGCGCGCCGAAGGGGATGCGGCGATCGGCGATGGCGGGGGCGAGCAGGATGCCCCAGCGATACTCCGGCATGCGCACGTAATCGAATTTCGCCCAGCCCTCGGGATCGACGCCGATCGCGGTGCGGAGATAGACGAGGCTCTCCTGGAACCCCTCCGGCCCCATCGTCTTCCACCAGTCGATATAGCCGGGATGCCAGGTCTCCAGCGCCTTTTTCACCCGCGGATCGGCATTGAGGCCGACATTGTTCGGGATCAGCCCATCATAATCGACGTCCATGCCATCGGGCATTTTTCGCGTCCTCCGCTGCCGTGTCGCTGTTCCGCCGCCCGGTCTCAGACGCGGCGAAAATCGTAATCGGGCTGCACGCCGCTGCCATAGCGCTTCAACGCGCCCGCCTCGCCGATCGCGTTCGGGCGCTGGAACACCCAGTTCTGCCAGGCGGTGAGGCGGGCGAAGATGCGCGTCTCCATCGTCTCCGGGCCGGGGAAGCGGAGATTGGCCTCCATCGCGGTCAGCGCATCGGGGGAAAAACTCGCGCGTTCCTCGAGCATCACCCGCACCTCGTCCTCCCAGTCCACTTCGTCGAAACCGAGGGTGATCAGACCCGCCGCCTCGGCCGCCCCTGCGGCGAGCGGGGTTGCGATGAGATCGCGCGCCCGCGCGAGGCTTTCGGGATCATCGAGAAACCGCGCGCCGAGGCGCGAAAGATCATTGCCCATCGGGTAGGCGCCGAAATTGAGCGGGCCGAGCGCGAGCCGCGCGACCCCCTGTCCGCCATCCGGCCCCTCCCGCATCAGCGCGCGGTCGGCGGCGAGAACGATTTCGGCGAGGGTTCCGGCAAAACAGGAGCCGGGTTCGACGAGCGCGATCACGCTGCGCGAGGTCATGTCGAGGCGTTTGAAAACCCGCTTGAGATAGAGCCGGATTTCGCGCACCAGCCAATCCTCGCGGTGATCCTCGAGCAGCCGGTCGGCGGCTTGCACGGCGTCGAGATCGCCGCGGGCGCGAAAGACCAGGGTGCCGATCTCGGGCTCGTTGGCGCGGAGATGCAAAAGCGCGTCATCAAGGGCGCGGGCGAGCGCGAGCGGCCAGAAGGCGGCGCCCGAACGATGGATGCCGGCGCCATCGGCGGGCAAATCCCCCGGGCCGTGAATGAGGAGATTCGCGCGGCGCGACGCGCGGTCGATGGTGACGTCGAGCGTCGGGTAATGGATGGCGTTTTCGGAAAACTCGCGCGCGAGCGGGGTAAGCACGATGCCTTGCGCCGTGGCCGGGCGATCGCTCCGCGCGGCAAACGCCTCGGCGCGGGCGGTGATGGTCGCGTCCCAGGCACTGGGCGGCACCAGTTCATCGACCAGCCGCCACTCCCGTGCCCGCGCGCCGCGCACCCCCTCCTCCATCAGGCAGAAGAGATCGGCGCGATCGCGGCGCAGGCGGCGCTTGTCGGTCAGCCGCGTCAGCCCGCCAGTGCCGGGGAGGACGGCGAGCAGCGCGACCTCGGGCAGGGACACCGTCGAGCGGCGATCATCGATGAGCAGGATGTGTTCCGCGGTCATCGCCAGCTCATAGCCGCCGCCGGCCGCGGTGCCGTTCACGGCGGCGAGGTAGGTCTGGCCGGAATGGCCGCTCGCATCCTCGATCGCGAGCCGTGTCTCGTTGGTGAATTTGCAGAAATTGACTTTATGGGCGTGCGTCGCGCCGGCGAGCATGCGGATATTGGCGCCGGCGCAGAACACCCCCTCCTTCGCCGAGCCGAGCACCACGGCGCCGATTTCGGGATGCTCGAAACGCAGGCGCTGGACCGCGTCGGCGAGTTCGATATCGACGCCGAGATCATAGGAGTTGAGCTTCAATTCATAGCCCTCGGCGATGCCGCCGGCGGGATCGACATCCATCAGGAGCCGCGCGACGCGCCCCTCGCGGTCGATCCGCCAATGGCGATAGCGGTCGGGATGGGTTTGGAAATCTATGCGTTTCATGGGGTTGCGATCATCGGGCCGGGCGCCCTCTCCGGGATCTCGGGGGTGGGTCAGGAATATGAATTATATTGCATCATATCCGACCAATCTTACCAGGAAAAGCATTATTTTGCATGATCGGGCGCGTCGAAAACCGCCGCCGCGAAGTCCCGTATCGCCGCCACCACCCTCTCGGGATGCGAAAATTGCGGCGAATGGCCGGCCCCGGGAATGATTTCGACCCGCGGCGGGCGCGGAAGCCTGGCCTCGGCGGTCGCGATTTGCGCCAGCGTGCCGTATTCATCGGCCGCGCCCTGGATGATCAGCACCGGGACGGGGATCGCCGGCAGCAGGTCGTCGATCCGCCAGGCACGAAACCCGGGATCGAGCCAGGAATCGTTCCAGCCCCGGAAAGCCGCCTCGACATCGCGATGATGGTGCGCGAGGCGCCGGCGGAGATCGCCCGCGCGATAGGCCTCGCGGGCGGCGGCGATACTGGCGAGCGAGACGTCCTCGACGAAGAAATGCGGCGCGATCAGGACCAGGCCGGCGATCTCGCACCCATCCGTCGGGGCGGCGGCATGGATCGCGGCGATCGAGGCGCCATCGGAATGGCCGAGCAGGATCACCCGCCGCGCCGCGACCGCGTGCAAAACGCGCGGCAAGGTGTCGCGCGCCTCGTCATGCATGTAGGAAAGCGGGCGCGGCAGGGTGGCGCTCGCCGATTGGCCGTAGCCGGCGCGGGAATAGGCGACAATGCCGCGCCCGGTCGCGGCCGCGAGGCGGGCGGGAAAATCCCGCCACAGGCCGACCGACCCCAGCCCCTCATGCAGCAGCACGATCTCCGACGCGCCCTTCCCCCAGCGCGCCGCCTCCAGTGC
>JAJZBV010000058.1 GCA_021851785.1 Pseudomonadota bacterium | reverse complement strand
GTATGCGGCGTCAGTGGTTATGGGGCGCGGGTGGCAGGAGAATCTGGCTCTTGCTGGATTGCCGCGAGACCCAGGCGAGCGCCACCGAAAAAATCGCCGCTCCCGCAATGACAAGAATGAGATACAGCGCTTCTCCGCTGGTCATGGATCGCCTCCCTGTTGGCCGTCACACGCCGCCATTGGAGCGGCGGCGGGCAGGGCTCGCCTTGATCCAGATCAATCACGACGGTGTCTACTCGTTACGCAAAAGCGGCCCGGGCCGGCTGCCGAGCGTCGCCGCGAGCGTGCCGGCGCCAAACAGCAGGATCAACGCCACCGCCCCGAACAGCGGCCAGAGCAGCGGTCCTGGCAGAAACACCCAATCGACATCGAGAATGAAGCGCAGCACGCCATAGCTCGCGCCGGTGCCGATGAGGGCCGCGATGGCGCCGGCGGCGAGGCCGAGGCTTCCGAATTCGGCGAGCCAGGCGATCAGGATCTGCGCCCGGCTGGCGCCCAGCGTCTTGAGGATCACCGCCTCCCGCCGCCGCCGCTGCTGCCCGGCCGCGACCGTGCCGGCGAGCACCAGGGCGCCGGCGATCAGCGTCAGCGAACCGGTCGCGAGCAGGGCGGCATCGATCCGCGAGAGCAGGGCGGCGACGCTCCGCAGCACCTCGGCGAGCGGGATGCCGGTGACATTGGGCAGCGCGTCGGTCACCGCGCGCAACAGCCGCCCCTCGCTCTCAGGGGCTGCGTGCAGGGCGGCGATGAAGCTGTGCGGCGCCTGGGCGAGGAGGCCGGGGCTCGCCACCATCACGAAATTGAGGTCGAGCGAGGACCAGTCGATGGCGCGAAGGCTGGCGATGCGGAAATCGATCCGCCGGCCGAGCACGCTCAGCGTCAGCGTATCGCCGAGATGGAGGCCGAGCCCGGCCGCGATCTCGGCATCGAGGGAAATGAGCGGCGGCCCATGATAATCCGCCGGCCACCATTGCCCGGCGACCAGTCTGGTCCGCGCCGGCGGCGCCGCGGCATAGGTGAGACCGCGATCGCCGCGCAACACCCAGGCGACATCCGGCCGCGGCCTGACCGCCGCCACCGGGACGCCGGCGATCGCGACGATGCGGGCGCGGAGATTGGGCACTTCTTCCACCGTGCCGGAAGATGCCTCGGCCTGGATGATGGCATGGAAGCGGGCGCGCTGGTCGGGCTGGATGTCGATGAAAAAGAGCGAGGGGGCGCGCGACGGCATTTCGGCGGTGATCTCGCGCCCGAGATTGGCGGCGATCAGCGCGACCGTCGCCAGTGTCGCGAGGCCGAGCCCGAGCGAGAGCAGAATGACCGGGCTCGCGGCGCCAGGGCGATGGAGATTGGCGAGGCCGAGGCGCAGCGCCGGCGAGGCGGCCAACCGCCCGAGCCGCGCTCCGCGCATGAGCGCGAACGCCCCGGCGCGGAGCAGCAGGAATGCCCCCGGCACGGCGAGACAGAACCAGATCGCGAGCCGCCGGTCGGGGGTCGTGGCCAGCGTGAGCCCGGCGAGCGCGAGCGCGAGCCCGCCGGTCGCCGCGGCGACCCGCATCCCCGGCCAGGCGGCGGCCGGCAGCACCGCATCGCGAAACAGCGCGGCCCCCGGGATCCGGAGTGCGCGCGCCAGCGGCCAGAGCGCGAACGCCGCCGCGGTCAGCGCCCCGTAAAGCCCGGCGAGCGCGAGCGGACCGAACCGGACCCCGCCTTGCGGCGCAACCCCTAACCCTCCCCGCACGATCCCGGCGAGCAGATGCGGCACCACCGCCCCGATCGCGAGCCCGGCGAGGATGCCAGTGAGCGCCAGCGCCGCGACCTCGGTCGCTGAGACGGCAAAAATCAGCCGGTCGGAGGCGCCGAGACAGCGCAGGATCGCAAGGCTCCGGGCGCGTGATTCGATCCAGGCACGCACCCCGTTGGCGACCCCGATGCCGCCCATCAGCAGCGTCGTGAGGCCGGCGAGCGAGAGAAAGAGCGCGATGCGGGAGAGAAACCGGGCCAATTCCGGTGCCGCGTCGCGCGCGTCGTGAACGCGGAGCCCAAGGGCCGCAAAGCGCGTCCGCAATGCCGCCGCCAATTCCGCCGGCGCCCGCGGGAGTGCGGCGCGGAGGGCATGATCATCGAGGCTGCCCGGCTGGATCAGCCCGGTTGCCGCGAGCGCCGCGGTCGAAATCAGCGCTCGCGGGCCAAAGAGGCCGGCGCTCCCCACCCGGTCGGGCTCGTCCACCAGGACGCCGCGAAGATCGAATTCCGCCTCGCCGAGCCGAAGCCGCGCCCCGACCGCGATCCCGAGCCGATCCAGCACCGCGCGCTCGACCAAAAGCCCGTAGCGGCCATCGCGCAACGCCAGAGCGGCGGCGAGCGGCTGCGCCGGGGCGAGCGTTGCCGCGCCGACCAGCGGCCAGGCGCCATCCACTGCCTTGAGTTCGACCAAAGCCCGCGCGCCGTTCGGCACGACGAGCAGCGAGCGCAGGCGCACCACCGCCGAGAGCCGCGCCCCGCGCGCGCGAAGCCAGTCCGCGACCTCGGCCGGGACAGCCTCCGCCCCGGCCGAGACCTCGATATCGCCGCCCAGAATCCGCCGCCCATCCGCGGCCAGCCCGGCCGCGACCCCAGCCCGGACCCCGCCGACGGCAGCGATCGCGGCGACCCCGAGGGCGAGGCAGATGAGCACCAGCCACCACCCCCGCCCGCCATGCCGCAATTCCCGGAAGACCAGCCGGAAAACCAGTTTCATGATTTTCCCGGCCCCCGCTCAGGCCCCCGGTCAGGCCCCCGATCAGGCGACAAGGCGGCCATCGGCGAGATGGAGCCGGCGTTCGCACCGCGAAGCCAGCGCCGGATCGTGGGTGACGAGGAGGAGGGTGGTCGCGTGCGCCCGCTGCTCGGCGAACAGGAGAGAAATGATCTCCCGCCCGGTCGCCTGATCGAGATTGCCGGTGGGTTCGTCGGCGAGGATCAGGCGCGGCGCTGCGCTGAAGGCGCGGGCGATCGCCGTCCGCTGCTGCTCGCCGCCGGAAAGCTGGCCTGGGAGGTGGCTGAGGCGATGGCCGAGCCCGACCGCTTCCAGACTCGCCCGGGCACGGATGCGGGCATCGGCGCGGCCGGCGAGTTCGAGCGGCACCGCGACGTTCTCGAGCGCGGTCATGGTCGGGATCAGGTGGAAGGCCTGGAAGACGACGCCGACATGGTCGCGGCGGAGGCGGGCGAGCGCGTCTTCCCCGAGCCGGGTGAGGTCGTGCCCGGCGAGCGTGATATGGCCGGCGCTGGGGCGCTCCAGCCCGGCGAGCAGCATCAGGAGGCTGGTCTTGCCCGAGCCCGAGGGACCGAGCAGCGCCACCGTCTCGCCCGCCATGATGTCGAGATCGATGCCGTGGAGAATGTTGACGGGTCCGGCGGCGGAAGGCACCGTCAGGGCGAGGCCACGTGCGCGGATGAGAGGGGCGAGGGCGGGTGTGGCGGCGGCGAGGGGGCTTCGGGCATCCATGACGACAGCATATGGGATTTGTCGCGCCGGGCGCGAGGGCGTGGTGGCGCCGGCGATGCGGCTTCCGCTCGCCATGCTTGCCACGGTCTTTCTGCTCGGCGCGGCGCCGGCCGGCGCCCCGATCCGCGTCCTGGTGCTCGGCGATTCGCTCGCCGCCGGCTATGGCTTGCCGCCGGAGGAGGGGTTTCAGGCGCTGCTCGCGGTGGGCTTGCAGGCGCGAGGATCGCCGGTCAAGCTCCAGGACGGCGCGGTTTCCGGCGACACCAGCGCCGGCGGGCTGGCGCGGCTCGATTGGCTGCTCGGCGATGATCCGGCGGCCGCGCCCGGGGCCGCGCCCGAGGCCGCAATCGTCGAACTCGGCGCCAATGACGGGCTGCGCGGGACCGCGCCGGAGGTGATGGAGGCCAATCTGGCCGCGATTCTCGACCGCTTGGCGGCGCGCCATATCCCGGTGCTGCTCTGCGGGATGTATGCGCCGCCGAATATGGGGGCGGAGTACGGGGCGCGGTTCCGCGCCGCGTTCGCGCGGCTGGGGCAGCGTCCGGGGGTGGTTTTCGAACCCTTCTTCCTCGCCGGGGTCGCGGGCGATGCGTCCCTCACCCAGGCCGACCACCTGCACCCCAACGCGGCGGGGGAAAAACTTGTGGTCGCGTTGGCGCTCCCCTATGCCGCGCGCCTGGTGGCCGAGGTCGCGAAGTGAGAGGGGCCGCATGATCCGCCTCTTCGTCGCGCTCGATCTGCCCTGGCCGCTCCGCGAGCGGCTGGCGCTGCTCGTCGGCGGCTTGCCGGGGGCGCGCTGGATCAGCGCCGAGAATTATCATCTGACGCTCCGCTTCATCGGCGAGACCCCGGGCTATCGCGCCGAGGAAGCCGATCTGGCCTTGTCCTCGCTGCGCGCCCCAGGGTTTTCGCTGACCCTGGCCGGGGTCGGCACGTTCGAGAAGGCGGGCAAGCCGGCGGCGCTCTGGGTCGGGGTCGAGCGCAACCCCGCTCTCGAGCATTTGCAGACCAAGATCGAGACCGCGTTGCAGCGCGCCGGCTTCGCCCCCGAGCGCCGGCGCTTCGTTCCGCATGTCTCGCTCGCCCGGCTCGACAACCCGCCCGGCGAGAAGCTCGCGGCGTTTCTCCAGACCCATAACCTGTTTCGCGCGTCGCCGGTGCCGGTCGCGCATTTCACCCTGTTCAGTTCGCGCCTCGGCAAGGAGCAGGCGGTCTATGCCGCCGAAGCGGAGTACGCCCTTGGCTGAGGCGGGGGCGCTTGCCGCGCTCGCCGCCGAGGCGCGCGCTTGCGTGCGCTGCGCCGCCGAACTGCCGCTCGGCCCGCGGCCGGTGTTCCGCGTCTCGGCGACGGCGCGGCTCCTGATCATCGGCCAGGCGCCGGGCACAAAGGTGCATGCGAGCGGCGTCCCGTTCACCGATGCCTCCGGCCGGCGCCTCCGCGCCTGGCTCGGGATCGGGGAGACGGTGTTTTACGACACGGCGCGGGTCGCGATCCTGCCGGTCGGCCTCTGCTACCCGGGGCGGCTTTCGCGAGGGGGCGATGCGCCGCCACGGCCGGGTTGTGCGGCGCTCTGGCAGCCGCGCTTCCGCCCGCTCATGCCGGCGATCGAACTCACCCTGCTGGTCGGCGGCCATGCTCAGGATTTCGTGCTCGGGCGCGGCCGGATGGGCGAGAGGGTGGCTGATTTTCGTCGCTATTTGCCGCATTATCTGCCACTTCCGCATCCATCCTGGCGCACCACCGGCTGGGAGCGGGCCAATCCCTGGTTCGGCGCCGAGCTATTGCCGGCGCTGCGCCGCCACATCGCGAGGCTGCTGGCATGAGACGCGCGCTGCGCTGGCTGTTCGGAGTTCTCCTGCTCGGCCTGCTCGCGCTCGCCGGCGCGGATTATCTCGTCTGGCGCTGGGCCGGGGGGATGATCAGCGAGAGCTATGCCGGCTGGCGGGCGGCGCGGCAGGCTGAGGGGTGGGTGGTCGAGAGCGGGGCCGCGCATCTCACCGGCTGGCCGTTCGCGGCCCGGCTGGTGGTGCCGGATTTCGCGCTCAAGGGCGGGGCGGCGGCGATGCCCGGCGGGGTGTCGCTCAATCTCCCCGAACTCGACCTCGCGGTCGCCCTCACCGCGCCGAGCGATCTCCTCATCACCCCCATCGGCACCGCCCGCGCGACACTCGGGGTTTTGCCGCCGCTCGCGATCACGGCCGAGACCGCCGCCCTGCACACGAGTTTGACCGCCTCGGAGGCGGCGTCGCCGCTTGCCGGCGAGGTGCTGCGGGTGACACTCCGGCCCGATCAGATGCCGAAAGATGCGGCGCCGGGGATCGTTCTTACGATCGACCGGGTCGATTTCCTCGTTTCGGCCCCGGTCGAACCGCCGAGCCTGACACTCCACATCCAGGCCGGCGGGATCGGCTTGCCGGCGGTGGTCGCCTGGCCGTTCGGCGCGCATATCGGCCGCGCTTCGTTCGATGCCAGCCTCACGCCGCTCCCGGCGGCGACGGGCGCCGATGTCGCCGCGACGGAAGCGGCCTGGCACGCGGCGCATGGTTCGCTGCGTCTGGCCGCGACCCTCACCGATTGGGGCGGGACGACGATGTCGGGCGAGGCGAAGCTCGACCTAGATGACAAGCTCGCGCCGGAAGGGGTTGGATTTCTGCATCTTCTTGACCCAGATGCCGCCGTCGCCAGCCTCGCCCGCCAGGGGATGATCGCGGACGCCTCGGTGCAGGCCCTGGGCGCGGTTCTCCACCTCCTCGCCCACCCGGCGGCGGAGGGCGGCAAGCCGGAGGTCGATCTGCCGCTGGCGCTCGCCGGCGGGCTGGTTTCGGCCGGCGGGATTCCGCTGTTTCGTTTGTCACAAGCCGGGGTGAGCGCGCCGTGAAGCCGCCGCCGTTTCGCTATCACCGCGCCGAGACCCTCGATCAGGCGCTCGGCGTGCTTGCCGCCGAAGGAGAGGCGGCGAAGCTTCTCGCCGGCGGCCAAAGCCTGATGCCGCTCCTGAATTTCCGCCTGCTGCGCCCCGCGGTGCTGGTCGATATCAACCGCGTCGGCGGCTTGGCCGGGATCGCGGAAGCGGATGCGGGGCTCTGCATCGGGGCGATGACGCGGCACGCCGCCATTGCCGAGGCGGCGCCGGTCGCGCGGCATTTCCCGCTGATCGTCGCGGCGATGGCGGAACTCGGCCATCCCGCGATCCGCTATCGCGGCACCCTTGGCGGCAGCCTGGCCCAGGCCGATCCGGCGGCGGAGTGGCCGCTGCTCGCGGTGCTGCTCGAGGCCCGGATCCTGACGCGCTCGCCGCGCGGGGAGGGGGCGCATGCGGCGGCGCAATTCTTCCTCTCCGCCCTGACCACGGCGCTGGCGGCGGACGAGATCATCACCGCGGTCGAATTTCCCTATCTTCCTCCCGGCGCCGGCTGGGGTTTCGCCGAACTCGCCCGCCGCCACGGCGATTTCGCGCTCGCCGCCGTCGCCGTGACGCTGGCGCGCGTGGACCAGCGGGCGCGGGGCGTGCGGATCGCGCTGCTCGGCGGCGGGGATACGCCAGGCCGCGCGCGGGCCGCGGAGGCGGTGCTGGAGGGTGAGGATTTGACCGCGTCTTCCCTTGCCGCCGCGATCGATGCGTTGCGCCGCGGCGCCACGCCACACAGCGATTTGCACGCCTCGGCGGAATATCGCCGGGAATTGCTCGGCGTTCTCGCCGGCCGCGCCATCGCCGCCGCCTGGCGGCGCGCCGGCGGCGGAATTTAGCTCATAGCTTATATCGGTCGTTTTTGTCTTGTTTTTGAAAGATTTTTGTATTTCCCCAGTGTGCGCCGTGTGTCCCTGGTGTCATCTCGGTTTCTTTGCGCCCTCATCGATCAATGAGGTGTCATAGCGCATATCGATCCGGACGCCGTTGGCGTTTCTGACCCAGAGATCGAACTTCTCTGGCCAGGGAACCCATACTTGCAACACGTTCGGCGCGGACCAGATGATTTCCGGTGAGTAGACCGTGGTGAGGATCGGAATGACCTGCAACGGCACCAGCCTCTCCGTTACCAAGTAGACTTCCGACTAATCAGGGAGCCATTCCCCCAATCCCTCTTGGCATTTATGGTTCTCGACCACTGCCACCCAGTCATGATCCGGATATGGAAAGCTTTGGCGGGAGTCAAGGTAGCATTCAGCAGGAGCTGAGTGAGAAAAAATCTAAATAACAACAAAAATAAATAC
>JAJZBV010000005.1 GCA_021851785.1 Pseudomonadota bacterium | reverse complement strand
TGTTGTTGACCAGCGCGTTGCAGAACGCGGTCTCCGCCGCACTCCCGCGCGGGCCGATGAGCAGATCGATATGCGCAACCTCGTTGCCGTCGCCGACCAGCGATTCGCCGACCGAAACCTTGGTGATGGACGCCATGACGCTCCCCCTACCTGTTAGGTGATTGACCGAGGCGCGGATCATGTCAGCCCGAGGGCCGCATTTCAACAGCGCAATTCAATGGCGTCATCGAAGAAGCCGCTCAGCGAACAGGCTGGCGACGGTGAGGTCGGCGCTGGTGCCGGGGTTGAGATCGGCGGCCTTCAGCGCCGCGTCCCAGGCGAGCAGCGCCGGCAGCAGCGCGCGCGGCTCAGACGCCGCCAGCCGCGCCGGCCAGGGGGCCGCCTCGCGTCGCACCGCCTCGGCCACCGCCTCGCCGTGCTTGCGCCGGATATGGCTGTCCGGAAACGCGGCGAGAAAGGCGAGATAGGCGGCGAGCGCCGGCCATTCCCGCCCCCGCGCCGCCGCCAGCGCGGGCAAGCCGAGGGTGAAAATATCGGCGAAACCCGTGACCCATTGCCGGGCGATGGCATCACCCGGCGCCGCTTGCGCCATCGCCTCGGAGAGCAAGACCCGGGCTTCCTCGCGCACGTCGTGGCGCGGCGCGGTGCCGAGCCCGCCGGGCGCGGCGAGCGCGATCGCGCGAAAGACCGCCGCCGCGTCGGCGAGATCCGCTGCCGCCAAAACCCGCGCGACAGCGGCGCGCAAATCCCCGCCCTGTTCCGCCGCCATGGCGAGCGGGGCCGCGAGCAGCACGATGCCGAGATTGGTGTTTTGCCCGACCGCCGCCCGCGTCGCCGCGACGGCATCAAAAATCCGTGCGCCAAGCGGCGCTCCCGGCCGCGTCAACGCTGGCGCCGCCGCTTCGGTGGAGTGTTCGAAATCGGCGGCCACCATGCCATGCCCGGCCCGGAAGCGATGGACATTGCCGGGCTTGGGCGCGGCGAGTTCCGCCACGCACGCGCAACGGAACGCCGCCGCGATCGCCGCGCCCGCCATCCGCCTCATGCCGCCAGACGTCGCGCCAGACGTCGCGCCAGTATCGCCGCGATCGATCCCTCGGCAACCGACTGCAAGCCACGCCAGCCAGGCATGGAATTGACTTCCAGCACCAAAATCCGCCCGTCCGCGGCGCCGATCAGATCGACCCCGGCGTAATCCGCCCCGACCGCCGCCGCTGCCCGCGCCGCCAGCGCCATCATCTCGGGCGTCGGCGCGAATGCCGCCGGGCGAGCGCCACGATGGAGATTGGTCACCCACTCCGCGCTCCGCCGGGCCATCGCCGCGACCATCTCGCCCCGGCACATCAGCAGCCGGTAATCGCAAAACCCGTCTTCGCCCGCCGGCGGCACGAAGCGCTGTAGATGATAGACCCCGGCCACGGCTTCGGGCGGTGGCAGATCCTCGGGGACGCGAATGCGCTGGAGGCCGCGGCCCTGGGCGCCGAACAGCGGCTTCAGCACCAGTTCCGTCGCCGCTTGCAGAACCACCGCGGCGGCGGCTTCCCGCCCCTCCACCGTCCAGGTCTCGGGAGTGGGAATGCCAGCGGCCGCGAGCAGAAACGCGGTCATCGATTTATCGACGCAGCGCTCGATCGCGCGGGCAGAGTTCCAGACCGCAACACCGCGCGCCGCGAGCGCATGCAGAATGCCCAGCCGGCGCGTCACCTCCTCGAAGCTGCCGGCGGCGATCGCGCGCACGAAAACGGCATCGGGCAAGCCTTCCAACCCCGGAAAGCGGAGTCCCTCGGGCGTGAACGCGACGGTGCGCAGCGAGACGAACCGGGGCGCCATGTCGAGGGCGAGAAACGCCGCGTGCAGCCGCCGCGCGTGCCAATCCACGCGGTCGATGGCGATGGCGATGCGTTTCATCTCTGGCGCGGGTAGTCTGACGCGGCGATCATGCCCATTGCGCTCCTCCAGGGACAGCAGAGATCGAGTGATACGCATGCGGCGGTCAGAAGACGAGCCCATTCCGGTCTGGGATCTGCCGATCCGCGTCGGCCATTGGGCGAGCGCGCTCCTGGTCGGGGCATGCTATGTGACGTGGCGGCGCAACTGGATGGCGCGGCATGTCTGGCTCGGCGAGGCTCTGCTCGCGCTGATCATTTTTCGCCTGTCATGGGGGATCTGGGGCAGCGAGAACGCCCGGTTTCGTGCCTTCCTGGTCCCCCCGGGCGCCGTCTTCCGCCATCTCGCGACGATCTTCGTCCGCGAACCCGATCACGCGCCCGGCCATAACCCGGCCGGCGGCTGGATGGTCGCGGCACTGCTTGTTTTGCTGCTCGGCGAAACGCTGAGCGGGATTTACGTCAATAACGACGTCGCCAATGAAAGCGCGCTCACCGGACTGGTTCCGGCGGCGGTCGCCAATGCCATCACCGAGCTGCATTTTTGGCTGTGGTGGGCGCTGGTCGCGGCGATCGTCCTGCACGGTCTCGCGATCGCGGTTTATGCGGCCGTCAAGGGCCAGAACCTGGTCCGCCCGATGCTGATCGGAACCAAAACCCTGCCGCCCGCGATCCCCCGCCCACACCTCGCTCCGTTCCGCCGCGCTCTCCCGCTCCTCGCCCTCAGCATCGCCGCGGCCCTGGCGTTGGGGCGGATACTCTAGCGAGCGGCAGGAGGTTTTCTGATCCGAGAAACCGGAAAAAAAGTCTTTTTGTTTCTTTTTCTTCAGAAAAAGAACTCTTCCTGTCTCTTTCTTCTCCTCATCGAGTGGCGGGCGGGGGAGCGCCCCGCCCGCGGCTCGTCACGCGGTGATCGAAGTCCAGTCGACGCCCTTCTCGAACGCCGCCGCGGCGCGATAGATGGTTTCCTCGTCATAGCGCTTGCCGACCAACATCATCCCGACCGGCAACCCGTCCACCGTGCCGCAGGGGAGGCTCATCGCCGGGTGATGCGTGCAATCGAACGGCACCGTATTGGGCAGAATCTCGAAAGCGCGCTGGATCACTTCCGAGACCGGCGCATAAGGTTTCGGCAGCGGTGTCGCGGTCATCGGCAAGGTCGGCATCAGCAGGAGATCGTACTGCGCGAGGGCAGCGTCATAGGCGGCGCGCAACCGGCGCACGAGGTTCTGCGCCTTGGCGTAGTAATGGCCGCGATGCCGCGAGACCATGTAGTGGCCGAGCAGCATGGTGTTTTTCAGGCTGTCGGAAAGCTCGTCGGCGCGGTCGCGCCAGCCGGCGTGGAAATCGAGCAGGGACGTGACATAGAGCCCCTGCCAATTGAAGCCGAAGCCGTTGCCGTGCATCATCTGCACCGTCGCGCCCTCGGCGGCGACGGCGAGCCAGATGGCGCTGCCCGGGCGATGCATCGGGACCGAAACCGTCTCGACCACGACGCCCATGGCTTTGAAGCGTTCAGCCGCCGCGCGCACCACCTCGTCACTCGCCGCCATCGATTGCGGATGACCGAAGCCCTCCTCGACGACGCCGATGCGCAGCCCGGAAACGCCACGCCCGAGCGCCTCGCGATAGGGTTTGCTCTCGGCGCCATACTGGCGCGGATCGAGCCCGTCCGGGCCGGCGAGAACTTCGAGCAGCAGCGCGTTATCCTCGACCGTCGCGGTGATCGGGCCGGTATGATCGATGGTCAGTTCGATCGGCATGATGCCGGTATAGGGGACGAGGCCGTGCGTCGGCTTCATCCCGTAGACGCCGCAGAACGACGCCGGCATGCGGATCGAGCCGCCCTGATCGCCGCCGAGCGCCATCGGCACTTCGCCGGCGGCAACGAGGGCGGCGCTGCCGGAGGACGAACCGCCGGCGGAATATCCCATCCGGCGCGGATTATGCACCGGCCCCGAGGCGCTGGTGTGGCTGCCGCCGGAGAAGCAGAAATATTCGCACACCGCCTTGCCGACGATGGTGCCCCCGGCATCGAGAATGCGCGTCGCGACGGTTGCGTCCACATCCGGGACATAGCCCTCCAAGGTGGAGGCGCCGTTCATCATCGGCACGCCGGCGAGGCAGATATTGTCTTTCAGGACGATCTTCTTGCCCTTGAGCTTGCCCGACGCCGCCCCCTCGACCGTCGATTTGACGTACCAGGCGTGGTATTTGTTCTCCTCGCCGGCCGGCCGGCGTCCCGGCGTGCGGGGATAGCGCACTTCCGGCACCTCGTCCGGCATCTGATCGAGCAGATTATAGGCCTCGAAACTGCCGACGAGCGCCGCCCGGTGTTGCGCGAGTTCGTCGTCGCTCATCGTCATGCCGAGTTCGGCGGCGACCTCTCGCCATGTTTCGATGCCAGGAAGTTTCACGGTACCAAGGGACATGTTTCTCTCCTCACGAGTTCAGACCGCAGCAATGAATTCTTCAACGAGGGTCGGGTCGGCGAGCGCCGCGGGCGGGATTTCGCGGCCGATCTGGCCGCGATGGATCAGCAACGCGCGATTTGCCAAGCCGCGGATGAAGTCGAGATTTTGTTCGACCAGAAGAATGGACAAGCCATAACGCGCGCGCAAATCATGCAGACGCTCGCTCATCGCGGCGATGATCGAGGGCTGGATCCCCTCCGTCGGCTCATCGAGCAGCAAAAGCCGCGGCTTTCCGCAGAGCGCGCGGGCCAAAGCGAGAAGCTGCTGCTCGCCACCAGAGAGCGCGCCGCCGGGACGATCGAGCAGCCGCTTCAATTCGGGAAAATCATCCAGAATTCTGGCCAAGATATCGTCGGCGCCGGATTTGGCCCCCCCGGATTTGGCGTCTCCGGATTTGGCGCCTCCGGATTTGGCGCCTCCGGATTTGGCGATGCCGCCGAACAGCAGATTTTCGCGCACCGTCAAAGCCGGAAAAATCTGCCGCCCCTGCGGCACATAGCCAAGCCCGAGGCGGGCGCGCTGATGCGTCGCCAGGCGCTCGATCGCGCGTCCCTCGAACCGGATGCGCCCGCTCTGGCACGCAAGCAACCCCATGATGGTGCGGAGCAGCGTCGTCTTCCCCATGCCGTTATGGCCGAGAATGCCAAGACATTCTCCACGCACGACAGCGAACGAGGCACCGCGTAATACGCCGATGCGGCCATAGCCGGACACCAATTCGGCGACATCCATCATCGCCGTATCGCTCACTGGTGCACCTTCGGGCTGGCGGATGCGCAGCGGCGTAGCGGCGTAGCATCCGCCTTGCCGAGATAGACGTCCTGGACACGCCGATCGGCGAGCACGCTCGCGACGTCGTCCTCGACCAGCACCCGCCCCTGGTGCAGAACGGTGACGGTTTTCGCGATCGCGCGGATGAATTGCATGTCGTGCTCGACGACGATGATGGCGTGCGCGGCGTTCAGGGCGCGAATGACGCGGGCGGCACGGGTGGTTTCCTCGGCGCTCATCCCGGCCGTCGGTTCATCGAGGATGATGAGATCGGGCTCCGGCGCGACCACCATCGCGAGTTCGACCAACTGCCGCTGACCGTGGGCGAGGAGCGCGACGAGGCGTGGCGCGAGTTCGACGATGCCGAGACGCTCCAGCGTCGCCAGCGCCTGCGCCCGCGCCGCCCGCTCGCGCGCTTGCCGGCGGAGCGCCAGGCGAACGCTCTCCAGAACCGTGAGGCCATCGAAGAGGGAGGGCACCTGTGTCTTGATGCCGACGCCGAGCCGCGCGATCTCGAAACTGTCGAGCCCGGTGATGTCCTGCCCGCGCCAGAGAATGCGGCCCGCGCTCGGCTTGATCTGCCCGGTCAGGCACTTGAACAACGTGCTCTTGCCGGCCCCGTTCGGCCCGATCAGACAGCGCAACTCGCCGTCGGCGACAGTGAGGCTCACGTCATCGACGGCGACGACACCGCCGAAGCGCATCGTCAGATGCTCGGTTGCCAAGAGCGCCGTCATGTCACCCCCCCGGCGCCGCGGAAACGGCCGAGCACGGTGGCGAGGCTCGGCAACATCCCCCGCGGCATGACCAGAACCGCGAGCACGAGAATGGCGCCGAGAATGAGGCTGGGATTGATCTCGGGCAGCGTTCCCGCCCAGGTGGTGAGAAGATTGAGGAGGATCGCGCCGATCACCGGCCCGACCAGCGTGCCGAGCCCTCCGACCATCACCCAGATGATGATCTGTCCTGAATAGAACAGGGAAAACATCGTCGGGCTGACGAAGACGCAATTGGCGAACAGCAGGCCGGACAACCCGGCCATGGCGCCGCCGATGACGAAGATGCCGAGTTTATAGGCCCGCACGTCATAGCCGAGCAATTCGGCGCGGCGCTCGTTCTCGCGGATGGCAACGATCACCCGCCCGAAACGGGCCCGCAGAATGAGCTTGGCGAGGATATAGCAGATCAGGAGAGAGACCACGGCGATCGCGAAAATCCATTCCGGCGGCAGCGGATTGCCCGGATCGCCAGGCAAATTGAGCGGCGGCGTCGAGGGAATGCCGTTGAAGCCGCCGAGGGGCGCCGCGCCGACCCGCCATTGATCGCCGGCGGTGGAATTGACGAAATTGAACAGGATGAGGGTCAGGGTGAGCGTGATCGCGCCCATATAGACGTCGCTGATGCGGCCGTAGAACATCACGTAGCCGAGCGCCGCGGCGACCAGCGCCGGCACCGCGATCGCGACCGGCACGGCATAGGTGGTATCGCCGAAATTGATCGCCGCGACGGCGTAAGAATAGCCGCCGAGGCCGAAAAACGCCGCCTGGCCGAAGCACAGAATGCCGCCGAAACCCCAGACCAGGGCAAGGCTCAGGGCGAGCACCGCCAGCGAGACATAGACGGTTGCGTTGATCAGCGCGAAAAGTTCGAGAACATGCGGTAAAACCAGGATCGCGGCGATGGCAACAGAGCTTGCCGCGGCAAGCTCGATCGGAAGTCGGATGCCGCTCACAGGGATCTCCGGAAGAAGCGGCCGGTTATGCCTTGCGGCAGAAGCCGCAGCAGCACGATGGCGACAACGAGCATCATCACCTCGCCGAAGACCGGGGTGGTCGCGAAGGTGCCGAGCGTCGCGACCGTCCCCAGCAAACCGGAGGCGGAAAACGTGCCGGCGAGCATGGCCGCGCCGCCGGTGATCACGGTGATGAAGGATTTGGCGATGAAGGCGGCGCCCATCGTCGGCACGACACCGGAGAAGGGCGCGATCAGTGCCCCGGCGAGGCCGGAGACCGCCGAGCCGGCGGCGAACGTCACGGCATAGACCCGCTCCGGCGAAACCCCGAGTGCTGACGCCATCTCCGCGTTCTGCATCGTGCCGCGCGCGATCAGGCCGGCGGGCGTGAAACGCAAAAGTGCCCAGATGCCGCCGAACAAGACGATCGCCGCGGCGATCAGGAACAGGGCATAGGCGGAAGCGGTGAAGCTGCCGATCGCGAAGCTGCCGAGCGGGGCGGAAAACCCGGCGACGGTGTTGCCGAAAATCATCGTGACGGCGCCGATGAGGGCGAGCGAAAGCCCCCAGGTCGCGAGCATCGTATCAACCATCCGCCCGTAAAGCCGCCGGATGATCAGCCGCTCGATGACGAGGCCGATGCCCCCGACAACGAGCGGCGCCACCACCAGCATCGCGATCCAGATATTGAGCCCGGCGCGCGCCGAGAGAATGGCGGCGTAGGCGCCGAGCATGAGGAATTCGCCATGGGCGAGATTGATCACCCGCATCATGCCGAAAATGATGGCGAGGCCGAGGCTGGTGATGAGCAGCGTCGCGACGCCGCTCATCACCTGGAATCCGACCGCGAAAACGATATCCAATGCCGCCGCTCACATTTTCACGTCGACGACGTATTGCTTGTTCTCGTTCGGATGCTTTTGCAGATCGCACACCATCTGCGTATCCGAGGGCGGCTGATCGGGAAAGGACTGCAAAACCTTGAAGCCGCGATCATGGGCCTCGGCGAGATAGACGTCCAGGGTCACGTGGTTGGTCTTGGGATCGATGATGGTCGTGCCGGGCGGGCCGTGGTTGACGATGCCGGTTTCCAGCGCCTCGATGACCTTCATGCGGTCGATCGAACCCGCCTTGCGCACGCCCTCGGCCCAGAGATTGAAGCCGACATAGGTGCGCATCGCGAGTTCGGCGCCGAGATAGGGAGCATTCGGCCCCATCTTGGCGTGGAATTTTTCGAGGAACGCCTTGTTGGCCGGAGTGTCGATTTCTTGGAAATAGCTATAGGCGCAGACGATGCCGTCGGCTTCCTCGGGCGAGAGGATCAGCGTTTCGTTGCCGCCACCGAACGTCGTCGAGGCCATCGGAATGCGGCTCTTCATGCCGGAAGCCGCCCATTGGCGATAGAACGAGACATGCGCGCCGCCGACCAGGGCGGACACCACGATATCGGGTTTCGCCTGCTGGATCTTCTGGATCGCCGGGCCGAAATCGGTGACATCGAGCGGGAAGAAATCCACGGCCAGCACCGAGCCGCCGCCGTCCCGGGTGTATTTGGTGATCCATTTGCTGGTGATCTGGCCGTAATTGTAATCGGCGGCGATGACATAGACCTTCTTGCCCCATTTCGGCATGATATAGGGCATGAGTTTTTGCACGTTCTGCGCCGGGGTCGAGCCGGTGCAGAAGGTGTTGCGGTCGCACACCCCGCCTTCGTATTGGGTGTTGTAGAAATAGAGCGTGCGATAGCGATCGAGGATCGGCCGGATCGCCTCGCGCGAGGCGGAGGTGATGCCGCCCTGGACCACCGCGGCGTGATCCTTGGTCGCCGCCTGGGTCGCGAATTGCGTGTAGAGCTGGATATTCGATTGCGGGTCGTAGTTGATGAGCTGAACCGGGCGCCCGAGCAAACCGCCCGCGGCATTCACCTCGTCAACCGCGAAATCGAGACAGGCGATCATCGGCTTGCCGTAGATGTCGAGCCCGCCGGACGCATCGTGAATACCGACCACCTTGATCGGATCGGCGCCGAGCGCCGCGTGACGCAGCACCAAGGGCGCCGCCAACCCCGCCGCCAACCCCTTGAGAGCCGCACGCCGTTTGATCTTCATCCCAATTGACCTTCCATTTTTTGGGTGAGCCACGCCCGCCGACGGCAAACCGCTTGCGGCCCGGTTGATCGCTATCGCTGCATAATCTCGGCGGATCGCCGCCTCCGCCTTTGGCCAAGCGCGATCTTGGCGGAAAGGACGCTCGGGCGTCAATCCGATTTACGCCATGATTTTCGGCTTTTTCTCGTAAGTCGACCTATTTCTGCTCGTATATTAGTCATAGACCATTACCTTTGTTTATTTATTGGACAAATTTTGATGGCCGCCCTCGGGCCACGCCGCCGTCGCTAGCCACAACGCCGCGATCCGCCGTTGACAGCCGCCGCGGCGGGCGCGATGATCGCGCTTTCCGAGGGGAGCCCCGCGAGGGGGCTGAGATTCCGCCGGTGGCCGAGGGCCGCGCCGCGGTGACCCTGTTGACCTGATCCGGATCATGCCGGCGTAGGGACGGGAGCTTGGCAGGTGAAATTTCCGCCGTCTCCCACCCTCTCCGGCGCAAGGGAGAGGATGACGCCATGACTATCGAGGTCAAGCCGAGCGCCGTCACCACCGGCCCGATCACCGGCTCGCGAAAAATATTTTCCCACCCTCCCGGCCGGCCCGATCTCGCGGTGCCGTTCCGCGAGGTGGCGCTCGCCGGCGGTGAGGCGCCGCTCCGGATCTATGACCCCTCCGGCCCCTATACCGATCCCGCGACCCGTATCGACCTCGAAGCCGGGCTGCCGCCGCTTCGCGCCGCCTGGCTCGCGGCCCGCGGTTTTTCCACCATCCCCGGCCGGACGCTCAGGGCCGAGGACAATGGCGGCGTCGATGGCGCGCATCTCGTCCCGCCCTGCCCGGCCTCGCCGCCCATCCGCGCCGGGATTGGTGGAAAACCGGTCACGCAATACGAATTCGCCCGCGCCGGGGTCATCACCGAGGAGATGATCTATGTCGCGCACCGTGAAAATCTCGGCCGCGCCGAGGCGCTCGCCGATGCCGCCGAACGGCGCGCCGATGGCGAGGATTTTGGCGCATCCATCCCCGAATTCATCACCCCGGACTTCGTCCGCGCCGAGATCGCCGCCGGGCGGGCGATCATCCCCGCCAATATCAACCACCCGGAACTGGAGCCGATGATCATCGGCCGCAATTTCCTGGTGAAAGTGAACGCCAATATCGGCAATTCCGCTGTCACCTCCTCGGCCGCCGAGGAAGTGGAAAAACTGGTCTGGGCGATCCGCTGGGGCGCCGATACGGTGATGGATCTCTCGACAGGCCGCAACATCCACAATATCCGCGGCTGGATTCTGCGCAATGCGCCGGTCCCGATCGGCACCGTGCCGATCTATCAGGCGCTGGAGAAAGTCGATGGCGAGCCGGAAAAACTCACCTGGGAGGTGTTTCGCGATACCCTGATCGAGCAAGCCGAGCAGGGCGTCGATTATTTCACCATCCATGCCGGGGTGCGTCTTTCGCATGTGCCGCTGACGGCGCGACGCACCACCGGCATCGTCTCGCGTGGCGGCTCGATCATGGCGCGCTGGTGCCTCTCCCATCACCGCGAGAGCTTCCTTTACGAGCGGTTCGAGGAGATCTGCGACATCATGCGCCGCTATGATGTCTCGTTCTCGCTCGGCGATGGCCTCCGTCCGGGCTCGATCGCCGACGCCAACGACGCCGCCCAGTTCGCCGAGCTTGAGACGCTTGGCGAATTGACCAAAATCGCCTGGGCCAAGGGCTGCCAGGTGATGATCGAAGGCCCCGGCCATGTGCCGATGCACAAGATCAAGGTGAACATGGAAAAGCAGCTCGCGGTCTGCGGCGAGGCGCCGTTCTACACCCTCGGCCCGCTCACCACCGATATCGCGCCGGGCTATGACCACATCACCTCGGCGATCGGGGCGGCGATGATCGGCTGGTTCGGCACCGCCATGCTCTGCTATGTGACGCCGAAGGAGCATCTCGGTCTCCCCAACCGCGACGATGTGAAGACCGGCGTCATCACCTATCGCATCGCCGCCCACGCCGCCGATCTCGCCAAGGGCCATCCGAGCGCCAAATTGCGCGACGACGCGGTTTCCCGCGCGCGGTTCGATTTCCGCTGGGAGGATCAGTTCAACCTCGCGCTCGACCCCGATACCGCGCGCGCTTTCCATGACGAGACGCTGCCCAAGGAGGCGCACAAGGTCGCGCATTTCTGCTCCATGTGCGGGCCGAAATTCTGCTCGATGCGGATCACCCAGGATCTCCGCGCCGAGGCCGAGCGCCTTGCCGGCATGGCCGCGAAAAGCGATGAATTCCGTGACCACGGCGGCGCGCTTTATGTCCCCGCCGCGGCGGCCTCGGTGACGCCATGAGCGCGCCCATGGCGACCGGGCGGATCGCGATCATCGGTGGCGGCATCATCGGGCTTGCGATCGGCTGGCGGCTCGCGCAGGCCTCCGTCGCGGTCGATGTGTTCGAGCGCGGCGAGGCCGGACGCGGGGCGAGTTTCGCCGCCGCCGGGATGCTCGCCGCCGGCGTCGAGAGCGAGCCCGGCGAGGCGGCGCTCTGCGCCTTGACAAGGCGCGGCCAGGCGCTGTGGCCGGATTTCGCGGCCGAGTTGGAAGCCGCCGCCGACCTCTCGGTCGGCCTCCGCCAGGAAGGCACGATCGAGATCGCGCTGACCCGCGATGATGCCGCCCGGCTCCGCCATTCCTTCGATTTCCAGCGCCGCCAGGGGGTGCCACTCGAATGGCTGAACGCCGCCGAGGCGCGGGCGCGCGAGCCGCATCTCGGGGCGCAGCTCGCCGGCGCGGTGTTCAGCCCGCATGACCATCAGGTCGATAACCGGCTGGTGGTCATCGCCCTTCGCAAGGCGTTTCTCGCCGCTGGCGGGCGTCTCCATGAAGGCAGCGAGGTCGCGCTGGCGGTAGAGAATGACCGTGCGATCGGGGTGCGGCGCGCCGATGGGACGCTGCACGAAGCCGATCGGGTGGTGCTCGCCGCCGGCGCCTGGTCGGGGGAGACCGCCGGCCTTCCCGCCGCCGCGCGCCCGGCAGTGCGCCCGATCAAGGGGCAGATGCTGGCGCTGAGGATGAATCCGGCGGCGCCGCTGCTCCGCCACGTTCTCTGGACGCCGCGGGTTTACCTGGTGCCGCGCGACGATGGCCGGCTGATCATCGGCGCGACCACCGAGGAGCGCGGTTTCGATACCACCCTCACCGCCGGCGGCATCCTTTCGCTGCTCGAAGGGGCGTGGCGGGCGATGCCGGCGATCGAGGATCTGGCGATCGCCGAGACCTGGGTCGGCTTTCGCCCCGGCTCGCGCGATGACGCGCCGCTGCTCGGCCCGAGCGATGTGGCGGGGCTGGTGCTGGCGACCGGGCATCACCGCAACGGCATCCTGCTCGCCCCGATCACCGCCGATCTGATCGCCCGCCATCTGCTGGAAGGCGCGATCGACCCGGCGATGGCCCCCTTCCTGCCCAACCGCTTCGCCGCCTCCATGCCCGCAACACCCGCCGCATGACCCCCGCCTGCATGACCATGTCGAACCCGGCGACCGGCACGAGCTTGCGGGTGAACGGCGAAGCGGAGCCGCTGGCCGCGCGTCTCGCCGATCTGCTCGCGCGGAAGGGCATCACCGCGCCGCGTGGCACCGCGGTCGCGGTCAATGGCGCGGTGGTGCCGGCGCGCGCCTGGGGCGAGATCGAGCTTCACCCCGGCGACGACATCGAAATCGTGCGCCCGTTCGGCGGAGGCTGAGCCGTGACCGACGATCCCCTGACCATCGCCGGGAAAACCTTCCCCGCGCGGCTTCTGCTCGGGAGTGGCGGCTACCCCAATCGCCAGGTGCTGCTCGATTCCTTGCACGAAGGCGCGCCGGCGATGGTGACGGTCGCGATCCGCCGCATCAGCCTCGAAGCCTATGCCGAGAGTCTCATCGATGTGCTGGCGGGCCATGTCCTGCTGCCCAACACCGCCGGCTGCGCCAGCGTGCGCGACGCCCGCCTCACCGCCGAACTCGGCCGCGAGGCGCTGGGGACGGATTGGGTCAAGCTGGAGCTGATCGGCGACCGCGAGACGCAATATCCGGACATCGAATTGCTGCTCAGGGCGACCGATGAGCTGGTGCGCGCCGGCTTCACGGTATTGCCCTATTGCAACGACGATCCGGTGAGCTGCCGCAAGCTCGCCGATCTCGGCGCCGCCGCCGTCATGCCGCTCGGGTCGCCGATCGGCACCGGGCTCGGCATCATCAACCCCTACGCCATCGCCCGCATCAATGCCACCAGCCCGGTGCCGGTCATTCTCGACGCCGGCATCGGCACCGCCTCCGACGCGGCGCAGGCGATGGAACTCGGCTGCGCCGGCGTGCTCCTCAACAGCGCCGTCGCCGGCGCCGAAGACCCGCCGCGCATGGCCCGCGCCATGCGGCTCGCCGTCGAGGCCGGGCGTTGCGCCCATCTCGCCGGGCGCATCCCGAAACGCACCCAGGCCGAGCCGTCGAGCCCGCAGCTCGGCCTCGTCGGGGGCGGCTGATGGCGGTCCATACCGCGAGCGCCGCTCTCCTCGAAGCCTGCAACGAAGCCGGAATCGCCTATATCTTCGCCAATCTCGGCAGCGACCACCCGCCGCTTCTGGAAGCTCTGGCGGCGGCCCACGCCGAGGGAAAGCCCGCGCCGCGTCTCATCACTTGTCCCAACGAGATGGTGGCGCTGTCCGCGGCACACGGCCATGCCCAGATTTCCGGGCGGGCGCAGGCGGTGCTGGTGCATGTCGAATGCGGCACGCAAGCGCTGGGTGGCGCCATCCACAACGCCGCCAAGGGCCGCGCGCCGGTGCTGATCCTCGCCGGCGCCTCGCCCTTCACCCAGGAAGGCGAGCTTCCCGGCAGCCGCAACGAATTCATCCAGTGGATCCAGGATGTTTTCGACCAGCGCGGCCTGGTGCGCGGCTATATGCGCTATGACAACGAACTCCGCAGCGGGCGGAACCTCAAGCAGATGATCCACCGCGCGTTGCAATTCGCCCATAGCGACCCCAAGGGGCCGGTCTATCTGATGGCCGCGCGCGAGGTTCTGGAGGAAGAGGTGCCGCCGGTCGCGATCGATGCGGCGCGCTGGCGCCCGCTCGCCCCGGCGGCGCTCGCGCCCTCGGATGCGACCGAAATCGCCGCCAAACTGGCCCGCGCCAAGCGGCCGCTGGTCGTCACCTCCTATCTCGGGCGCAACCCGGAAGCGGTGCCGCGGCTTCTTGAGCTTTGCCGGCGGCTTGGGATCGGCGTTCTCGATTCGGTGCCGAGCGCGCTCAACTTCCCCGCCGATGACCCGCTTTATCAGGGCAGCCAATGGAATGAGAAGGCGCAGAATCCGGCGCTCGCCGAGGCCGATCTGGTGCTGGTGATCGAGAGCGACGTCCCCTGGATCCCGACTATCAACCGCCCCTCACCGGAGGCCGAAATCATCCATATCGACGTCGATCCGCTGAAGGAGCAGATGCCGCTCTGGTATATCGGTGCGGCGCGCAGCTTTCGCGCCGATGCGGCGACCGCGCTTGGCCAGATCCTCGCGGCCCTGGAGAATGTTCCGCTCGCGCCGGCGGCGATCGCCGAACGTCTCCACCACTACGCCGCCCGCCATGCGGCGCGGCAGGCGGTGATCGCGGCGCGGGTGGCGGACGTGGACGGTAAAATCACCGGCGATATCCTCACCGCCCGCCTCCGCCGCCATCTCGATGCGCGGACGATCGTCCTCAGCGAAGGCATTTCCCATTACCAGACCATCCTCGATCAGCTCTGCTTGAGCCGCCCCGGCAGCCTGCTCGCCAGCGGCGGCGGCTCGCTCGGCTGGCATGGCGGGGCGGCGATCGGGGTCAAGCTCGCCCGCCCCGATCACACCGTGGTCGCGCTGACCGGCGATGGCTCCTATATGTTTTCGGTGCCAGCGAGCGTCCACTGGATGGCGCGGCGCTACCAGACGCCATTTTTGCAGGTGATCTACAATAATCACGGCTGGAAATCACCCAAGCTCTCGATGCTGGCGCTGCATCCGGAGGGGTTCGCGAGCCGCGCCGAGGAGATCGGGGTGAGCTTCGAGCCCGCCCCCGATTACGCCGCCATCGCCGCGGCCGCCGGCGGCGCCTTTGCGCGGCGCGTCACCGCGATCGCCGAACTCGACGACGCCATCGCGCGCGCGTTCCACGCGGTGCGGGAGGAAGGGCTCGCTGCGGTGCTGGATGTCGCCGTCACTCCGCTCTGACCCCATGGCCGCCAGATGAACGACCCACACCAGGCCGCCTCGCGCGCGAATTTTCATCCCTGACATAGGGGATCAATGGCCGGGTCCGGCATCCTCGGCGGCGAGCGGCAGCGCCGGATGCTGCGCATCGGGATGCCGGGGCGCGGGCGCCGGCGGCACCCAGGGGCGCACGCCACGCCATTCCCGCTCGCTCACCAGCCGCACCCCGCTCGCGTCGAGCCAGGCGGCAACCGCGCCGTCACGCCAGACGGTGAAGCGGTCGATATGCGGCAGTCCGCGGCAGCCTCCCCGGAGCGGCACCGGGGAGACGACCAGCGCCGCGTCATCGCAAGCGGCGGGCGCGGCGGTTTCATCGCTGAGCAAAAGCGCCGCCGCCCGGTTTGCCCCGGGGCGGAGCAGGCAAGCGCCGTCGGTGCAGGAGACCGCCGCCGCCGGCGCCGTGCTCAACGGCAGGAGCGGCCCGCGCGCCCAGTATTCCGCCCAAGCGTCGCGGGTGAAGCGCGAGGCGCCGGGCTGGGCAAGGACGAATACCCCCTCCGCCGTGCGGAGGCCGATCAGCCTCGCATCGGGCGAGACCAGCAGATCCGGCGGCCTGGAGGCGAGCGGCGACGCGAGGCCGAGCGCCAGGATCGGCACGCCCCAGAGCCGCAGGCGGCTCCGCCAGATCCCGAGCCAGGCCATGCCGAGCGCGATCAGGAGCAGCCCGCCGCTCGGGATGTGCGCAACCGGGAGCGTTGCCGCCGGCAGCGCGGAAATCGCGCGCGCGATCGCGAGAATGAGCCCGATCCCCCAGCCCATCGGCACCAGCGCCAAAGCCGCGATCCCGAGCGGCATCAAGGCGAGCGCGATCAGCCCGCACGGCATCACCCAGAACGCGGTGATCGGCACCGCGATCAGATTGGCGAGCACGAAATAGAGCTGCACCCGGCCGAAATGCGCCGCTCCGAACGGCGCCGAGGCGGTGCCGGCGAGGAAGCTGGTCAGCGCCAGCATCACGAGATGCCGCCGCCAGCGCGAGGTGATGCGCATCAGCGCCGGCCACAGCGCCTCATAGCCGGAAATCAGCGCGAGAACGGCGGAAAAACTCATCTGGAAGCTGACGCCGACGATTTCCTCCGGCGCGCCGAGCAGCACCGCGCCGGCGGCGAGCGCAAGCCCGCGGAGCGATACCGCCCGCCGCCCGGCGATGAGGCCGAGCGTCACCAGGCAAGCCATCGCGAAGCTCCGCCGGATCGGCACATGCGCGCCGGTCAGCAGAAGATAGCCGCCGCCCGCCGCCAGCGCCGTCAACGCCGCGATCTGCCGCGCCGGCCAGTGGAGCGCCGGCCATTCCAGGGCGGCGAGCACAAGCCGGGTGAAGCCGAGCACGAGGCCCATGACGATGCCGATATGAAGCCCGGCGATGGCGAGCAGATGCGCGAGCCCGGCATCGCGGAAAGCGGCCCGATCGGCCTCGGGAATGGCGGCGGAAAACCCGGAAAGCAGCGTCGCCGCGATCGCGCCCCGCGCATCCGGCAAAACCGCCATCACCCTTGCCGCGATCCCGGCGCGGATCGCCTCGATCGCTGCTTCGAATTTCGGCGCCGGCGCCGGCGCGAGGCGCCTGAGCGGCCCGAGCGCCGAGCCATAGCCGCCGAGCCCATGAAAAAAATCGTCGCGCTGCAAATCCCAGGCGCCGGGATAGGCGGGCGGCGGCGGCGGCATCAGGAGGGCGCGCAGCGACACCGTCTCGCCGATGGTGAACGCCGCCGCGTCGTCATGGCGCAGGCGGAGACGGAGACGCCGCGGCAAAACCGCGCCCTCGCCGATCCGCGCCTCGGTCAGCAACAGCCGGCTGCCCTCCGGCAACCCCTCGATCGCATCGACCCGCCCGCTCAGCATCACCGCATGGCGCGGCAGGGCGAGCACCGGCGGGGCGCGCCAGGTCGCGAATTGCGCCGCGGCGAAACCGAGGGCGGCGACAAAAACCAGGCCGGGGACGAGGCGCGCGAGCGGATGCCGCAGGAGAAAACCAAACCCCACCGCGCCGAGCGCCATCCCGGCGGCCCCGAGCCAGCGTGGCGGCTCGCTATGCTGCGCGAAATAGACCACGTCGCCGGCGCCGAGAAACACCGGCAGCCAGAGCGCGAAGCGGCCGCGCTCGGCTTCGATCAGGGCATAAAACGCAAGCGTGACGCCGGCCGCGAATTGCCTGAGTTCGCCACTGACCTCCGCCCGCCAAACCCGCTCCACCCGAAAACCCCCGCCATTGCTGGCAAAGCCCGCGGAAATTTACATCAAGCGGCGAGAGAAAGATAAGAAATCGTCAGCGCGCCGCGCCGCAGATGCGGCGCATCCTAGCCGGCGACGAGCCGCGCCAGCGTCGGCGCGGCATCCGGCGCCGCCCAGTTGATCGCGCCTTCGAGCCGGCCCGCGATGCGCCCGGCGCGGTCGATGATCAGCGTCGTCGGAATCCCCTCGACATGCAGCGCCTGCAACACTTCGCCCCCGGGATCGAGCCAGACCGGGAGATTGTCGATGCCGTGGCTGGCATAGAAAGCGCGCACGGAAGCGGCGCCGCCGCGATCGGACGAGAGCGGCAGAACCTCGATGCCATGCGCCTTGACCCGCGCCGCCAACTCGTCGAGCGCCGGCATCTCGGCGACACAGGGGGCGCACCACGTCGCCCAGAGATTGAGCACCACCCCCCGGCCGACGAATTCCGCGAGCCTGTGCGCCCGGCCGTCGCCGTCATGGAGAACGAGCGCCGGCGCCGGCACCGGCGGCACCACCAGCGTCATGGTGCTGATAGCGGCGAGGCTTTCCTCGGCCAGCGATTTGCCGATCAGCGCCGCCGTCGCTACCGTGCCGGCCAGAGCCAGCGCCATGCGGCGTGTCAGAACTGCCATGCGGGAATCCCTTTCGTGACCGACGACAATAAAACCATCCGCCCCGGGGTTGCCAATCCCGGCCCGGATGTCAACCGCCCCCCCGCCGCCAACCAACAATGGGGCGGGCGCTTTGCCGCCGGCCCGGCGACGATCATGCAGGAGATCAACGCCTCGATCGGCTTCGACCGCGCCCTCTGGCGCCAGGATATAAGGGGTTCGCTCGCCCATGCCGCGATGCTGGCCAAGGTCGGGATCATCACGGGGGAGGATGAGGCGGCGATCCGCGCCGGCCTCATGGCGATCGCGGCCGAGATCGAAGCCGGCGATTTTCCCTTCGCCGCCGCGCTCGAGGATATCCACATGAATATCGAGGCGCGCCTCACCGAGCGCATCGGCGAGGCCGGCAAGCGTCTCCACACCGCGCGCTCGCGGAACGACCAGGTGGCGACCGATTTCCGCCTCTGGGTGCGCGATGCCATCGATGGCCTCGATGCGCAGGCGGCCGATCTGATGCGGGCGCTGGCGACGCGGGCAGCCAAGCACGCCGCCGACCCGATGCCCGGCTTCACCCATCTCCAGACCGCGCAGCCGGTGACTTTCGGCCATCATCTCCTCGCCTATGTCGAGATGCTGGCGCGCGATCGCGGCCGCCTCATGGATGCCCGGCGGCGCCTCAACGAATGCCCGCTCGGTGCCGCGGCGCTGGCCGGCACCTCGTTTCCGATCGACCGCGCCATGGTCGCCGCCGCACTCGGCTTCGACGAGCCGATGGCGAATTCGCTGGACGCGGTCTCGGATCGCGATTTCGCGCTCGAATTCCTCGCTCTCGCCGCGATCATGGCGATGCATCTGTCGCGTCTCGCGGAAGAGATCGTGATCTGGTGCAGCGCGCCCTATCGCTTCATCACGCTTTCGGACGCTTTTACCACCGGCAGCTCGATCATGCCGCAAAAGCGCAACCCCGATGCCGCCGAGCTGGTGCGCGCCAAGACCGGGCGCATCAATGGCGCGCTGATCGGGCTGCTCACGGTGATGAAGGGCCTCCCGCTCGCCTATGCCAAGGACATGCAGGAGGACAAGGAGCCGGTGTTCGACGCCGCCCGCGCGCTCTCGCTCGCGCTCGCGGCGATGGCCGGGATGGTGCGCGATCTCCGCCCCGAGACGGCGCGGATGCGCGAGGCCGCCGGCGCCGGCTTCGCGACCGCGACCGATCTCGCCGACTGGCTGGTGCGCACGCTTCGTCTCCCGTTCCGCGAGGCCCATCACGTGACCGGGCGGCTGGTCGCCCGCGCCGAGGCCAAGGGCGTCGATCTCGCCGATCTGACGCTCGCCGAGATGCAGGCGATCGAGCCGCGGATCACCGAGGGGGTGTTTTCGGTGCTCGGTATTGATGCCTCGCTCGCCTCGCGCGTGAGCTTCGGCGGCACCGCGCCGGAAAATGTCGCGCGCGCCGCGCGCGCCTGGCTGGAGGCGCTCGGATGACGGCGCGGCACTGGCGGCGGGCGCTGCTGCTCGGCCTCGCCCTGGCCTTGGGTCTCGCCGCTTGCGGCAAGAAAGGCGCGCCGCAAGCGCCAGGGCCGAAAGACCAGATCACCTACCCCCGCGTCTATCCGCCGTATTGAGAAAACGGGAAGCGCCATGCTGTCCGATGACCAACTGCGCAAGCTTCTGAGAAACGGCGAAGCGGATCACGTCGAGCGCACGCACCAACTCGCGGACAAGGCCAAAATCGGCGAGGCGATTTGCGCTCTCGCCAATGATCTTTCCGATCGCCGCGAGATGGGTGTCATTTTCATCGGCGTGAACGACGACGGAAGCTGCGCCAATCAGGACATTTCCGAGAATATGCTGCAAACCCTGATGGGGTTTCGCACCGATGGCAACATTCTTCCCCCGCCCGTCATCGCCGTGCGGCGGCATATCCTCGATGGCTGTACGATGGCGATCGTCGAAGTGACACCTTCGGACAATCCGCCGCTCAAATATAATGGTCGGGTTTGCGTGCGTATCGGTCCGCGGCGCGGCTATGCGACCGCGGAGGAAGAACGGCGCCTGACCGAGAAACGGCGCTGGGGAAATTTGCCTTTCGACCAGCAGCCGGTCCCTGGCGCCACCATGGCGGATCTCGATACGCTCCGCTTCCGTGAGGAATATCTGCCGTCCGCCGTGGCCCCCGATGTTCTGGCCGAAAATCAGCGGCCCTTGGCGCAGCAACTGCGCGCGGCTGGATTTATTGGCCCCAATGACGTGCCGACAGCAGTCGGCCTGCTCGTCTGTGGCAAGGATCCGCGCGACTTTTTTCCCGGCGCCTATGTTCAGTTCGTCCGTTATCCGGGAACCGAGATCGGCGATCTCGTGCGCGACCAGAAGGAAATCAGCGGCCCGCTCAGCGATGTGTTACGCCGTCTCGATGAGATCATCGATCTCAACATCTCCGAGCCGGCCGACTTGCGCGGCGTGTTACAAGAAACCCGGCCATCCTACCCCGCGCTCGCTCTGCGCGAACTCATCCGCAACGCCGTTATTCACCGGAATTATGAAAATTCCGGCGCTCCGGTGACGATAACCTGGTACAATGATCGGATTGAAATCCTCAGCCCCGGCGGGCCTTATGGCGAAGTGACTAGGGAAAATTTCGCGCAACGCGGTTTGACCAGCGCCCGTAACCCGGCGCTTGCGTCCGCCGCGAAAGAAATGGGTTTTGTCCAGCGCTTCGGCTCCGGCATTCCGCGCGCCCAAAAAGCGCTGGCGGACAATGGCAATCGGCCGCTCGAATTCTTGATCGAACCCAATTTCGTGCATGTGACGGTGCGGGCGCGACCATGAAAACCATTGGTTTTTTCAACAATAAAGGCGGGGTCGGCAAAACGTCTCTGGTCTATCACGTCGCCTGGATGCTTTCCCTGATGAACTATCGCGTGATCGCCGTCGATCTCGACCCACAGGCGAATCTCACCAGCATGTTTCTGTCGGAAGAAGAATTAGAGAAAATTTGGGGGAGCGAAAATCATGAAATCACGATTTACGACGTGCTTTCGCCGCAATTTCGCGGAACAGGAGACATACACCTCCCTCATGTTCAAATAGTATTCGATCCTATTGATCCATTTTCCGAGTCAATAGGATTATTGATTGGAGATCTCAAGCTTTCTCTTATTGAAGATACGTTATCGGACGCCTGGCCTCGTTGTCAGAATCGTGAGGAGAGAGCCTTTCGTGTCATGAGCGCTTTCGCGCGCACCATCGCCGCAGCGGGCACAGCACATCAGGCAGAAGTCGCTCTGGTGGATGTCGGCCCCAATCTCGGTGCGCTCAATCGCGCGGCGTTGCTCGCCTGTGATTATGTCGTCGTGCCGCTCGGGGCCGATCTCTTTTCTCTTCAAGGTCTGCGCAATATGGGGCCGACCATGCGCGATTGGCGTAGCATGTGGGATGAAGCCAAATCTAAAAACCCGAATAAAACTCTCGTTCTTCCGGAAGGCAAAATGCAGCCGATCGGCTATGTCGTGATGCGCTTCTCGACCAGCGAAAGCCGACCGGCGCGGGCTTACGCGAAATGGATCACGCGCATGCCCCAACAATACCGGGAATTCATTCTCGACGAACAGAATGCAGCCGAGAGCGATCCCGAGAGCGACCCGAACCGCCTTGCCACGCTCAAGGATTATCGCTCCCTCATGCCGCTGGCGCAGGAGGCGCGCAAACCGATGTTCCTGCTTCGCCCCGCCGATGGCGCCTTTGGCGGGCATCAGCGTGCCGTAACCGGATGCTATGCCGATTTCGAGCGGCTCACACGAAAAATCCTTGAAAAAACCGGCTTCCCTCAGTGATGCGCGCAAACCAGCAAGAAACGGCGGGCGCCATGCATCCCGACCCCTCGCCCGCCGAACTCATCGCCGCGCGGCCGCAATTTTCGCTGCATGCGATGGACGGGCTGCTGCTGGAAGGGGTGCCGCTCAACGCCATCGCCGATGCCCTCGGCACGCCGTGCTGGGTTTATGCCGCCGGCGTGATGCGGGCGCGCTATCGGGCGCTGGCGGCGGCGCTCGATGGGCTTGCCCGCATCCATTACGCGGTCAAGGCCAACGACCATCTCGCCGTCTTGCGCCTGTTTTCCGCCCTCGGCGCCGGCGCCGACGTGGTGAGCGGGGGCGAACTCGCGCGCGCGCGCCGCGCCGGCATGGCGGCCGGGGACGTCATTTTCTCCGGGGTCGGCAAGACCGTCGCCGAGCTGCGCGAGGCGCTGGCCGCCGGGATCGGGCAGATCAATGTCGAAAGCGCCGAGGAACTGGCGATGGTCTCGGCGGTCGCCGACGCGATGGGACGGGAGGCGCCGGTGGCACTCCGCGTCAATCCCGATATCGACGCCGGGACGCATCCCAAAATCACCACCGGGCTCCGTGGCAATAAATTCGGCATTCCCTTCGACGACATCCCGGCGCTCTATGCCCATGCCGCGCGGCTCCCCGGCCTCCGCACCGTGGGGCTCGCCGTTCATATCGGGAGCCAGATCACCGAAGCCGGCCCCTATCGCGCCGCGCTCGACCGCATCGCCGGGCTGGTTCGCGCTCTCCGCGCCGCCGGCGAGCGCGTCACCCGCGTCGATTGCGGCGGCGGGCTCGGCATCGCCTATCGCCATGAAACCGCGCTCGCGCCCGCGCTTCTCGCCGGCGTCCTCCGCGCGAGCCTCGGCGGGCTCGATCTCGACCTCGTGGTCGAACCCGGGCGCTGGCTGGTCGGGCCGGCCGGCGTCTTGCTCGCGAGCGTGGTGCTGGTGAAAAACGCCGCGCCGCGCCCTTTCGTGGTGCTGGACGCGGCGATGAACGATCTTCTCCGCCCGGCGCTCTATGACGCCTGGCACGGCATCGTGCCGATTTCCGCCGCCGCGGCGCGGGCGGCGCCGATGCCGGTCGATGTCGTCGGCCCGGTCTGCGAAAGCGGCGATAGTTTCGCGACCAATCGCCCACTCCCCCCCCTTGTTCCGGGATCGCGCGTCGCCATTCTCGAGGCAGGAGCCTATGGAGCGGTGATGAGTTCCACCTATAACGCGCGCCCGCTGGCCGCCGAGGTGATGATCGACGGCGCGCAATGGGCGGTGATCCGGCCGCGCCAGACGCGGGACGAACTCTGGCGTGGCGAGGTCGTGCCGCCGTTTGCCGAGGCGTCCGGGTGACGGCGCCGCGCCGCCAAGCTGATCCGTCCTCGCTCCCTGGGCTGCGCTGGGCGCGCACCCGCGCCCGGGCCGTGCTCTTCTTCGAACATCTCTGGCCGGCGCTGTGGCCGGCGCTCGGGCTTCTCGGGCTCGCCCTGCTCGCGGCTCTCCTCGATCTGCCGGCGCGCTTGCCGCCGGCGCTGCATGCCGGATTTCTCGCGGCGCTGGCGCTCGCGCTCGGTGTTCTTCTCTGGCGTGGCGGGCGCGGTCTCACCTGGCCCGATCGCCAGGCTGCGGAGCGGCGGCTGGAGCGCGCCTCCGGCCTCGCCCATCGCCCGCTCGCCACCCTCGCCGATCAGCCCGCCCCGCTGGGTGCGGAGAGCGAGGCGCTGTGGCGCGCCCATCGCAAGGCCGTGCTGACGCGGATCGGGCGCCTCAGGAGCGGCTGGCCACACCCCGGGCTCGCGCGGCGCGACCGCTTCGCGCTCCGCGCCGCCCTGATCGTCGCCCTCGCCGCCGCCGCGATCATCGCCGGGCCCGAGGCGCCTTCCCGGATCCGCCGCGCCTTGACCCCGGATCTCGCCTTCGCCGCAGGCAGGCCGGCGCCGCTCTTGCAAGCCTGGATCACGCCGCCCGCCTATACCGGCCTCGCGCCGCTTTTTCTCCCTCAGCCCGGGGGGACGCCCGGGGGAGAGGTGAGCGTTCCCGCCGGGTCACGTCTTGCCGTCACGCTGAGCGGCCGCCGCGCCGTGCCTCGCCTTCTGTTCGATGGCCGGAGCACCGAATTCGCGGCGCTCGACGCCGATAGTTTTCAGATCGAGACGGTGCTCCGCTCCGGTGGCCGGCTCTCGGTGCGTCAGGGTTGGGCCGAGCGCGGCGCGTGGGAGGTGACGCTGATTCCGGCAACGCCGCCGAACGTCGCCTTCACCGCGCCGCCGGGGCCTTCAACCGCCGGGCCGCGCCCGTCCTCTTCCGAACCGCGGCGCCCCGAACTCCGCGTGCCGTGGCAGGCGAGCGACCAATACGGCGTCAAGGCGCTCGGCCTTCGTCTTTCGCTGGCGCCGCGGCCGGAGGCGCCGGCGCTGGACACCGTCCTCCCGCTGCCCGGCGCCAGCCCGAAATCCGCCCATGCGACGGCGATCCTCGACCTCACCGCGCACCCCTGGGCGGGCCTGCCGGTCTCGGCGCGGCTGGTCGCGCGGGACGAAGCCGGGCTCGAAGCGACGAGCGAGCCCGCCGCCTTCACCCTCCCGGAACGCCATTTCCACAACCCGATCGCCCAGACCCTGGCAGAGGCGCGCAAATCCCTGAGCCTCGACCCCAGCGCGCGGCTCGGCGCCATCGCGCTTCTCGACCAGACCGCCCAGCGCACCGCTCTCTTCGGCACCGATTACGGCGGCTGGCTCAATTACCGCGCGATCGAGGCCCTGCTGCGCCGCGACCCGGCGCCGGGCGCGATCGGCGAGGCGCAAACGCGGATGTGGCAGCTCGCGCTGCATTTCGAGGAAGGCCGCACCGGCGAGAGCGAGCGGGCGCTGGAAGCCGCGCGCCAGGAATTGCACGACGCGCTGGAACGCCGTGCCACCGACGAGAAGGTCAGCCCCGAGGACATCGAACGCTTGATGCAGCGCTTTCAGGAAGCGCTCGCGGCGCATCTCCAGGCTCTCGCCGAGGACGCGAAAAAAGCCGCGCCGCTATCCGCGCCCGCGACACGGGTCGATGCCGAGAAGCTCCGGCAGATGGCCGAGCGGATGCGCGAAGACGCCGAGGCCGGCCGGATGGACGAGGCTCGCGCCGAGATGCGGGCGCTGGAGCGGATGCTGAACGCGCTCCGCAACGCCCGCGCCCATCCCCGCGATCCGGCCCGTGACGCGGCCCGTGAGGCCGCCCGCAAGCAGCGCCGCGAGGAGGAGGGCGCGCTCCGCGAACTCGTCCGCCAGCAGGGCGCGTTGCTCGATCGTGCCCAGGCCCGCGCCGAAGAGCACGACGAGGGCGCGGGGGGGCCGTTCCGTCAACCCGGCGGCTTGCCGCTCGGCCTGATGCTCGCCCCGCGCCCGCCGACGCCATCGGACAAGGCCAATGCCAGCGCCGCGCAGCAGGCGGATCAGCGCGGCGAGACGGCGCTCCGCCATGCCTTGCAGCAATGGCGCCGCAAATTCGGCCAGAATGGCGGCGCCCAGAGCCCGCGAAGCGACGCCCAAAACCCGCAAAGCGGCGGACAGCCCCATGACACATCCCCCGCCGATCTCCACCGAGACAATGCCGACGCCAATTTCAACGAGGCCGACATGGCGATGGGTCACGCCGGGCAGGAACTCGGCCAGGGTGAGGATGCGGCGGCGGCGGCGGCCGAGCAGGAGGCGCTGACCGCGCTGATGAAGGGCGGCCAGGCGCGGGCCGAGGCGGAAACGCGCGACGACAGCGATCAAAGCGCCGATCAGGAGGGCGAGGGCGAAAACCAGCTCGGCCAGAGCGGCGGCGAGGCGCGCGGCGGCGAGGATGGCACCGATCCCAACGGCGCCGGCCGCGCCCGCCGGCTCCGCCGCGACCCGCTCGGCCGCGCCGTCGAGCAAGGCAGCGCCGGCGCCGACGAAGCGAACGATGTCTCGGTGCCGGACACCATGGAACAGGCCCGCAGCCGCACCATCGAGGACGAACTCCGCCGCCGCGGCGGCGAACGCGAACGCCCGGCGGAGGAACTGCACTATATCGACCGCCTGCTGCAACCGTTCTGACCGGCGGGGCGACGATGGCAGCAACGAGCCGCTCAACCTCGTGCTCGAGGTGAAGGGCATCAAGGACGAGAGCGACAAAGCCAAGGCTCAGACGACGCGCGACATCTGGGTGCCTGGCGTCAACGCGCTCGGCGGTTTCGGCCGGTGGGGCTTCACGAAATTTCGTGATTGGGCGGTGATGGACGAGGATTTCGCGGCACTCGTGAAGAACTTGGTAGGGGTCGCCAAATGAAAAAGATACTTTGGGTGAAATTTGGCTGGTCAAAATTCTATCGTGGTGGCCACGTGGGCGGAAATTTCGGCTGGCTAAACGACAACAAAGGAAAGAAGAACGAGGGACGTGGATACGAAGCCTTCAATTTCAATCCGGGCCCGGATGGAACATACTACTGCTACGTACCGCCGCAGAAAAAGGAATACGCGCCATCGAATGATGACCCGCATGGCTGGACGGTGATTTGTCTGGCGAAGAACCCCAAGTACAAAGGAATCCACGTCGTCGGTTGGTACGAGAACGCCACGTTGTACGGCAAGTGGCTCGATCTGCCCGCGAACATGGTCAGCAAGGGCGGGGACGCGGCGCGTCCCGCATATGATTGGTTATACTGCATTACGAGCAAGACGGCGCATTTCGTCCCGCCCGAATCCCGAACGATGCCCTTCTCGGATCCGTCGGTCAGACAGGGAAAATACTCGTTTTTGGCTGGTCCTGGCGTTCACCCCGACAAGAATAAGCGGCGTGTGCTCGCCTTGCTGGAAGGGAAGCTGGAGGCGCTTGCTCCGAGAGCCATCAAGAATCCGAGCGAGAAAAATATAGCCGACCCCGAGATCGATTCAGGCGATCCGCTGAAGGGTTTCGGCACGACGGAACACCGCAAGAAAGTGGAAAAAGCAGCCGAAGACGCAGTTATCTCGTACTACAAGACAGAGGGCTTCGACTGCACACGCGTCACCCATCTCCCATGCGGCTACGATTTCAAATTTTCTAAGGGCGAGACGGAAATTCACGTCGAGGTGAAAGGGACGGCCGGCTCGGTCCCGCAGTTCTTCTTGACCCGGAACGAGCATGGCAGGGGTATGATGGCCAATCCCGCGTGGCGTCTCGCGATGGTCACCGACGCCCTGAGCGACGATCCGAAGGTCGATATCTATCTTGCGGACCAAGTGCAGAAGATGTTCGAGATCGCACCCTATGTGTTCCTTGGTACTCTAATCCCCATTTCGGAGAGCTGATTTCGTGGCCCGCGCGGTCGTGTCCCCCCTGGCGCCGATGCCGCTCAGACGGGCCGATCGTTTGTTCGACATCATCCAGCTTCTGCGCACGGCAAGCCGCCCGGTCACGGCGTCTGCCCTGGCGACGAAGCTGGAGGTGACCCCGCGCACCATCTACCGCGATGTCGCAACCTTGCAGGCGCGCAGAGTTCCGATCGAGGGCGCGCCCGGCCTCGGCTATCTGCTGCGGCGCGGTTTCGAATTGCCGCCTCTGATGTTCACGCGCGAGGAAATCGAGGCGATCCTGGTTGGTGCCCGGCTGCTGCGCCGCACCGGCGATGTCGGGCTACAGGACGCGGCGGCGCGCGTTCTCTCCAAGGTGGAAGTCGTGCTTCCGGAAATGTTGCGGGACTATCTCACCTCGCCGATCGCCTTCGTCTCGGCGCACGGCGCGCCGGCGGTGGGCGCGCTGTCAGTGATCCGCACCGCGATCCGCGAGGAACGCAAGCTCCGCATCGACTATGCCGACGAACAGGAGCGGCGCACCTCGCGCACGATCTGGCCTTTCGCCCTGGCCTATTATGTCGAGGCGACGGTGATCAGCGCCTGGTGCGAGTTGCGGGACGATTTTCGCCACTTCCGCGCCGACCGCGTTCAATCCCTTGCCGTGCTGGACGAAGGATTTCCGGTGCCCGGCCGTGTGCTGACCGCGGATTGGCTGAAACGGTTCGCGCGCGATGTCACGCCCGACGGCGTCCTCACCACACGATGATGGCCCCGCGCCATCCATGTCATCGCGCGGCGCGGGCGATGCGCCGGGTGAAGCCGGCGTCTATGGTGGATGTTCTTCGCAAGCGCGGGGCGGCGGCGCCTTCATAATCGTATCCATGGCATGAACGCCCGACGGCTCGGGCGGGCCGCTCACTCCAGCGTCACCGGGATACGGAGATAGCTCACGCCATTGGCTTCCGCCGGCGGCAGGGCGCCGGAGCGGAGATTGACCTGGATCGAGGGCAGCAGCAGTTGCGGTGTCGCGAGCGTTTTGTCGCGGGCCTCGCGCTGGGCGACGAACTCCGCCTCCGAAACCCCGTCCCGCGCATGGATATTGTTCGCGCGCTGGGCCGCGACGGTGGTTTCGCAGGCGAAATCGGCGCGGCCGAGCGGCTTGTAATCATGGCACAGAAACAGCCGGGTCGCCGGCGGCAGGGCAAGCAGACGGCGAATGGAGCGATAGAGAGTGCGGGCATCGCCGCCGGGAAAATCAGCGCGCGCGGTGCCGTAATCCGGCATGAACAGCGTATCGCCGACAAAAACCGCGTCCGCGACGCAATAACTGACGCAGGCCGGGGTGTGCCCCGGGGTCGCCATGACCCGGGCCGCGAGCGAACCGATCCGGAACGTCTCACCGTCCGCGAACAGATGATCGAACTCCGTGCCCGCGCCGGAGAGGTCGGTTGCGTTGAAAATCGGGCGGAAGATTTGCTGCACCTCGCCGATCCGGGCGCCGATGCCGATTTTGGCGCCGGTCTTGCGCTTGAAAAACCCCGAGGCCGAGAGATGATCGGCGTGGACATGGGTCTCAAGGCACCAGGCGATGGCCCATCCCCGCGCCTCGGCCCGCGCCAAAATCGCCGCCGCCGCGCGGGTCGCGGCCTTGCCCGAGGCGGGATCGAATTCGAGCACCGGGTCGATCACCGCGGCGATCGCGGTCTCGGGATCGGCGACGAGATAGCTCACCGTATGGGTGTTTTCATCGAAGAACGAGATGATCTCCACGCTCATCGCCGCCGCGCCTCGATCCGTTCCCAGATCGCGGCGGCGAGGGTATCGCCGCCAAACCGCGCGATTTCCTGAAGCCCGGTCGGCGAGGTCACGTTGATCTCGGTGAGCCAGTTCCCGATCACGTCGATGCCGACGAAAATCAGCCCGCGTTCGCGGAACACGGGGCCGATGCGGGCGCAGATATCGCGGTCACGCGCGGTGAGCGTCGCCGCTTCCGGCCGGCCGCCGACATGCATGTTCGAGCGCGCCTCGCCGGCCGCCGGCACCCGGTTGATCGCCCCCATCGGCTCGCCATCGACGAGGATGATACGCTTGTCGCCGGCGCGCACCGCGGGCTCGTAGCGCTGCACCATCAAGGGCTCGCGCGAGCGGGAAAAATGCCATTCCAGGAGGGCGCCGAAATTCTCGTCATCGGGGCGGATGTGAAACACCCCGGCGCCGCCATTGCCGTAGAGCGGCTTGAGGATGATGTCGTTGTGGGCGAGACGAAAGCCGCGAATGGCCTCCAGGTTCCAGGCAACCATGGTCGGCGGCATGAGATCGGGGAAGTGCGTCACCAGCAGCTTCTCCGGCGCATCGCGCACCGCGCGCGGGTCGTTCACCACCAAGGTGCGCGGATGGATGTGTTCGAGGAGGTGGGTCGCGGTGATATAGGCCATGTCGAAGGGCGGATCCTGGCGCATGAGCACGACATCCATCGTCGCGAGATCGCGCCATTCCGGGGCACCGGCGGTGAAATGATCGCCGGCCTGGCGGCGGACCGTGACCGGACGCGCCAAGGCGCGGAGCGTGCCCGCCTCCAGCACCAGATCGCGGACGTTATAATAACAAAACGTGTGGCCGCGCGCCTGCCCCTCCAGCATCAGCGCGAACGTGGAATCGGCCTCGATATTGAGGCTCTCGATCGGGTCCATCTGCACGGCGATTTTCATGTCTGTCCTCATTCAGCCCGAACGCGGATGGGCGCGACGCCAGACCGCGAGCAGCGCATTCGCATCCACCGCGGTATAGCGCTCGGTCGAGGCGAGGCTGGCATGGCCCAGAAGCTCCTGGATGACGCGGAGATCGGCGCCGCTCCCGAGCAGGTGGGTCGCGAAGGAATGGCGAAGCGCGTGCGGGGTCGCGTGCTCGGGGAGGCCGCGACGGCGGCGGAAATCGCGCAGAATCCGCTGCGCGACGCCGGGGTTGAGCCGCCTCCCGCGCGCCCCGATGAAGAGCGGCGCCGCCGGCGCCGGGCAGGGATGCCGCGCGAGCCAGGCGGCGACCGCGTCCCGCACCGCGGGCAGAACCGGCACCAGCCGCTCCTTCGCCCGCTTGCCGAGGATTTTCATCGGCGCCTCGTTGCCCGGGCGCGGGGCGGCGGCGCAGTTCAGGCCGAGCGCCTCGGAAATCCGCAAGCCGCAGCCGTAAAGCAGGGAAAACAGGGCGACATCGCGGGTCTCGAAGGCCATATCGGGCGCCGCCTCGCCGATCTCGTCGGCGATCAGCAGCGCCTGGCGTTCGCTGAGCGCGCGCGGCAGATGGCGCTTGCCGCGCGGCCCGGCGAGAAGGGCGATCTGGCTGTTCTCCACCCCTTCCCTCCGCGCGAGGAAGCGGAAAAAGCCGCGCAGCGCCGAAAGCCGCCGGCCGCGGCTCGCGGCGCCGATCCCGGCCCCGGCGGCCTCGGCGAGCCAGGCGCGGAAATCGGCGAGCCGCAGGGCCGCCAGCGCCGCGAGATCGGGCTCGGCGCCGAGATGGCGGGTGAGAAAGCCCAAGAATCCGGCCACGTCCTGCCCATAGGCGGCGAGCGTCGCCGGCGCCGCGCGGCGCTCATCGGCGAGCCAGGCGCACCAGGCGGCGCGGGCGGCCTCGGCGTTCCGCCCTTTGCCGGGCGCGGGCGAGGCGGTATCGGGGGTCTCACGCATGACGGGAACGATAGGCGATGGCGGCGGACGACGAAAGGGAGCGCGGGGTGCCGGTGCCGGTATCGGTGTTGCTGCCCTATCCCTTCGCCGGCCCGCTCGATTACGCCGCCCCCGGGGAAGGCGCGCCGCCGCCGGGGACGATCGTGCTCGTCCCGCTGCGTCGCCGCGAGGTGCTCGGCGTGGTGTGGGACGCGACCAACCGGGCGCCGTTCGCGCCGCCTGAAACGCCGCCCGCGCCGCCGGCGGAACTCCGCCCGCTCGCCCCGGTCGCCGGCGCGCCATGCTTGCCGCGCGATCTCCGCGCGCTGATCGACTGGCTCGCCGCCTATACCCTCGCTGCCCCCGGCGAGGTGCTGGCGATGGCGCTCCGCATCGATCCGCGCCCGCCGAAGCGCCGCCGCCGCGCCCGGCCCTTCGCCGCCCCCGATCCCGCCCATCCCGGCCCGACCCTCGCGCCCGATCAGGATACGGCCGCCCTGTCCCTACGCGCGGCGGTGGCGGCGGCGCGGTTTTCCGTGACCCTCCTCGAAGGCGTGACCGGCGCGGGCAAGACCGAGGTCTATTTCGAGGCGATCGCGCAAGCGCTCAAAGCCGGGCGGCAAGCGCTCGTGCTGCTCCCCGAGATCGCGCTCTCGGCGCAGTGGTTCGAGCGGTTTCAGGCGCGGTTCGGCGCGGCCCCCGCGGTCTGGCACTCCGATCTCGGCCCGGCGCTCCGCCGCGACACCTGGCTCGCGGTGGCGGAGGGGGCGGCGCCGGTGGTGGTCGGGGCGCGTTCGGCCCTGTTTCTGCCGTTTCCGGCACTCGGCCTCATCATCGTCGACGAGGAGCACGAGAGCGCCTTCAAGCAGGAGGACGGCGTGATCTACCACGCCCGCGACATGGCGGTGGTGCGCGGGCGCTTGGCCGGGGCGCCGGTGGTGCTGGCCTCGGCGACGCCGAGCCTGGAGAGCCTCGCCAATGCCGAGGCCGGGCGCTATCGCCATCTCCGGCTCCCGGCGCGCCATGGCGGGGCGGCGCTGCCGGAGGTGGCGATGATCGATCTCCGCGCCGCGCCGCCGCCGCGCGGGCGGTTTCTCGCCCCCGCTCTGGTCGCGGCGATCACCGAGACTCTGGCGCGCGGCGAACAGGCGATGCTGTTTCTCAACCGCCGCGGCTATGCCCCGCTCACCCTCTGCCGCGCCTGCGGCCACCGGCTGCAATGTCCGCATTGCACCGCCTGGCTGGTCATGCATCGCCGGGGCGGGGTGACGCGCCTCCTCTGTCATCATTGCGGCCATGCGGTGAAACCGCCGGAGACGTGCCCGGCTTGCGGCGCGCAGGCCAGCCTCGCGCCGATCGGCCCCGGCGTCGAGCGGATCACCGAGGAGGCGCAAGCGCTGTTTCCCGAGGCGCGCCGCCTGGTGATGGCCTCCGACACCATCGCCAATGCTGCGGACGCCAAAGCGGCGGCGGCGGCGATCCTGGAGCGCCGGGTCGATCTCATCATCGGCACCCAGATCGTCGCCAAGGGCTGGCATTTTCCGCAATTGACGCTGGTCGGCGTCGTCGATGCCGATCTCGGCCTCGCCGGCGGCGATCTGCGCGCCGCCGAGCGCTGCTTTCAGTTGCTGCACCAGGTCGGCGGGCGGGCGGGGCGGGCGAGCGCGCCGGGGCGCGTCCTGCTGCAGAGCTTCGCGCCCGAGCACCCGGTGATGCGGGCGCTCGCGGCCGGCGATCAGACGGCGTTCCTCGCCGCCGAGAAAGCGGCGCGGCGCGCCGGGCACTGGCCGCCTTACGGCCGGCTCGCGGCGGTGATCGTCAGCGCCGCGACGGCGGCGGTGGCCGATGACCTCGCCCACGCCCTCGCCCGCGCGCTGCCGGCGACGCCCGGGGTCGAGATGTTCGGCCCGGCGCCGGCGCCGCTCGCCCTCTTGCGCGGGCGCCATCGCCGGCGGCTCCTGGTCAAGGCCCGACGCGAGGTCGCGCTACAGACGCTGCTCCGCGCCTGGCTCGCCGGCGTCCCGGCGCCGCGCGGGGCGCGTATCGTCGTCGATATCGATCCGGTGTCGTTTTTGTGATTTTCGCCGCCCCGGCGTTTCATCGCCCGTTGCACACGTCCCCCCCCCATGCTAGAGGCCGCGCGCCGGCGCTCACCCGCCGCACCTCGTCTGCCCACCGCCTTGGAACCCACTTGATCGGAAAGTGACAGCGTGGCCACTGACAGCGTAGTTTCGATCGGCGCACCCCATGCCTCCGGCCTCGCCGGGCGCTACGCCATGGCGCTCTACGGCCATGCCGACGAGACCCACGAACTCGACCACGTCGTCGCCGAGATGGAGAGTCTCGGCCGTCTGATCGAGGAAAGCGCGGATTTCCGCCGCCTCATCGAAAGCCCGCTCATCGACGTGATCGCGGCGCGCGATGCCGCCTTCGCGGTGCTCACGGCGCAAGGGTTCGGCGCCACCGTGCGCAACTTCGTCGGCGTCGTGATCAGCAATCGCCGGCTGCGCCAACTCCCCGAGTTCGTCCATGCCTTCGCCGCCCTCGCGGCCGAAAAGCGCGGCGTCGTCATCGCCCATGTCGCTGCCGCTCATAAGCTCAGCGACGTGCAGGAGCAGGCGCTCCGCGCCCGGCTGATCGAGGCCGGCTACAGCCAGGTGCGCCTGATCCAGGACGTCGATCCCAGCCTGCTCGGCGGGCTGATCGTCAGGATCGGCACCCGCCTTTACGATTCCAGTCTGAAATCCCGTCTGCAGCGCCTGCAGTACGCCATGAAGGGAGCCGCGTGATGGAAATCCGCCCCGCCGAAATCTCCGACATCCTGAAGAAGCAGATCGCCGCTTTCGATACCGAGGCGAATGTCGCCGAGACCGGCCAGGTCTTGAGCGTCGGGGACGGCATCGCGCGCATCTTCGGCCTCCAGAACGTGATGGCCGGCGAGCTGGTCGAATTCCCCGCCGCCGGCATCAAGGGCATGGCGCTCAATCTCGAAACCGATAATGTCGGCGTGGTGATTTTCGGCGATGACCGCCAGATCCGCGAGGGCGACACCGTCACCCGCACCCGTGACATCGTCGATGTGCCGATCGGCAAGGCGCTGCTCGGGCGCGTCGTCGACGGGCTCGGCAATCCGATCGACGGCAAGGGCCCGATCGAGGGCGCCGAGCGCCGCCGGGTCGAGGTCAAGGCGCCGGGCATCATCGCGCGCAAATCCGTCCACGAGCCGATGCAGACCGGCCTGAAGCCGATCGACGCGCTGATCCCGATCGGGCGCGGCCAGCGCGAGTTGGTCATCGGCGACCGCCAGACCGGCAAGACGGCGGTGATCATCGACACCATCCTCAATCAGAAAGCGATCAACGCCGGCGAGGACGAGAGCAAGAAGCTCTATTGCATCTATGTCGCGATCGGGCAGAAGCGCTCGACCGTCGCGCAGTTGGTGCGCACACTCGAGGAAAACGGCGCGATGGCATATTCCATCGTCGTCGCCGCGACCGCCTCCGACCCGGCGCCGATGCAGTTCATCGCCCCCTATACCGGCTGCACGATGGGCGAGTATTTCCGCGACAACGCGATGCACGCGGTGATTTTCTACGACGACCTCTCCAAGCAGGCGGTCGCCTATCGCCAGATGTCGCTCTTGCTGCGCCGCCCGCCGGGGCGCGAGGCCTATCCCGGGGACGTGTTCTATCTCCACTCCCGCCTGCTCGAACGCGCCGCCAAGATGTCGGACGAGATGGGCGCCGGCAGCCTCACCGCGCTGCCGGTGATCGAGACCCAGGCCGGCGACGTCTCGGCCTATATCCCGACCAACGTGATTTCGATCACCGATGGCCAGATCTTCCTGGAGACGGAGTTGTTCTTCAAGGGCATCCGTCCGGCGGTGAATGTCGGCATCTCGGTCTCGCGGGTCGGCTCGGCGGCGCAGATCAAGGCGATGAAGCAGGTCGCCGGGCGCATCAAGCTCGAACTCGCGCAGTATCGCGAAATGGCGGCGTTTTCGCAGTTCGCCTCCGATCTCGACGCCTCGACGCGCAATCTGCTCGCCCGCGGCGCGCGTCTCACCGAATTGTTGAAGCAGCCGCAATACCAGCCGATGCCGGTCGAGGAGCAGGTGGTCTCGATCTTCACCGGCGTGCGCGGCTATCTCGACACTCTGCCGGTCGAGCGCATCGGCGCCTTCGAGCGCCAGATGCTGTCCGAATTGCGGGCCGCCAAGGGCGGCATTCTGGAGGCCATCCGCAACGACCGCGAAATCAAGCCGGAGACCGAAAAGCAGTTGATCGCCTTCCTCGACGGTTTCGTGAAGACTTTCGGCTGATCCAAGCCCATGGCCAATCTCAAAGCGCTCCGCATACGGATCGACAGCGTCAAATCGACGCAGAAGATCACCAGTGCGATGAAGCTGGTCTCGGCGTCCAAGCTGCGCCGGGCGCAAATCCGCGCCGAGGCGGCGCGCCCCTATGCCGAGCGCATGCAGCGCATGCTGGCGACCCTCGCGGCGAGTGCCGCCGGCAATCCCTCGGCGCCGCCGCTTCTGGTCGGCAACGGGCGCGACGCGACCCATCTGATCATCGCCGTCACCGCCGATCGCGGCCTCGCCGGCGCCTTCAACACCAATGTCGGGCGCGCCGCGCGGACGCTCGCGCAGCGCCTCGAAGCCGAGGGGAAAAAGGTCAAAATCGCCGCGATCGGACGCAAGGGGCGCGATTTTCTGCGCCGCGACCATGGCGATCGCATCATTTTCGACGTCTCCTATGCCGGGCGCAAGCAGATCGAGTTCGCCGACGCCGAGGCGATCGCCGCCCGGGTCATCGCCCTGATGCAGGAGGGCGCGTTCGATGTCTGCACGCTGGTCTATAATCGCTTCGTTTCGGTGATCTCGCAGGTGGCGACGGAGGCGCGGCTGATCCCGGCCCCGGTCGCCGAGGCGCCGGCCGCGGCGGCTGCCGGCGTCCCCGCGGTCTATGAATTCGAGCCCGAGGAAGAAGCGCTGCTCGCGCATCTCCTGCCGCAAAACCTCGCCGTTCAGATCTACAAGGCGCTGATCGAGAGCGCCGCCGGCGAGCAGGGCGCGCGGATGACGGCGATGGACAACGCGACCCGCAATGCCGGCGACATGATCAAGCGGCTGACCTTGGTTTACAACCGCAGCCGCCAAGCCAACATCACCAGGGAACTGATCGAGATCATCTCCGGCGCGGAAGCCGTTTGAGATCGGTCGGCCACGCAGAGAGGAGTGCCAAGCATGGCGAAAAATATTGTCGGACGCGTCACGCAGGTTCTCGGCGCCGTGGTCGATGTGCAGTTCGACGGCGAATTGCCGTTCATCCAGAACGCGCTGACCACGACGATCGATGACCGCACCCTGGTGCTCGAGGTGGCGCAGGAACTCGGCGAGCGCACCGTGCGCTGCATCGCCATGGACAGCACCGATGGCCTCGTGCGCGGCCGCGAAGTGACCGATACCGGGGCGCCGATCTCGGTTCCGGTCGGGCCGGAGACCCTCGGCCGCATCCTCAATGTCATCGGCGAGCCGATCGATGAGCGCGGTCCGATCGAGACCAAGAAGCGGTTTCCGATCCATCGCGATGCGCCCTCCTTCGAGGAGCAGGCGACATCGGCGGAAATCCTCGTCACCGGCATCAAGGTCGTCGATCTGCTCGCGCCTTATCTCAAGGGCGGCAAGACCGGATTGTTCGGCGGCGCCGGCGTCGGCAAGACGGTGCTGATCCAGGAGCTGATCAACAACATCGCCAAAGCCCATGGCGGCGTCTCGGTGTTCGCCGGCGTCGGCGAGCGGACGCGCGAAGGCAACGACCTCTATCACGAGATGATCGATGCCGGCGTCATCAAGCTCGACGGACCGGGCTCGAAGGTCGCGCTCTGTTATGGCCAGATGAACGAGCCGCCCGGCGCGCGCGCCCGCGTCGCCCTCTCCGGCCTCTCGCTCGCCGAGTATTTCCGCGACGAGGAAGGCCAGGACGTGCTGTTCTTCGTCGATAACATCTTCCGCTTCACCCAGGCCGGCGCCGAGGTTTCGGCGCTGCTCGGGCGCATCCCGTCGGCGGTCGGCTATCAGCCGACACTGGCGACCGACATGGGCGCGTTGCAGGAACGCATCACCTCGACCAAAAAAGGCTCGATCACCTCGGTGCAGGCGATCTACGTGCCCGCCGACGACCTCACCGACCCGGCGCCGGCGACCTCGTTCGCCCATCTCGACGCGACCACCGTGCTGTCGCGCCAGATCGCCGAGCTTGGCATCTATCCCGCCGTCGATCCGCTCGATTCGACCTCGCGCTCGCTCGATCCCCGGATCGTCGGCGAGGAGCACTACACCGTCGCGCGCGAGGTGCAGCGCATCCTGCAAACCTATAAAAGCCTCCAGGACATCATCGCCATTCTCGGCATGGATGAACTGTCTGAAGAAGACAAGCTGATCGTCTCGCGGGCGCGCAAGATCCAGCGCTTCCTCTCCCAGCCCTTCCACGTCGCCGAAGTGTTCACCGGCTTCCCCGGCGTCTTCGTCCCCGTCGCCGACACCATCCGCAGCTTCAAGGGCCTGTGCTCGGGCGAATACGATCACCTGCCGGAGGCCGCGTTCTACATGGTCGGCACCATCGAGGAAGCGGTCAAGAAGGCGGAAAGCCTGAAAGCCGCCGCCTGATGCCGACCGCGCTCGAAATCGTCTCGCCGGAGCGGCTTTTGCTCTCGCGCGCCGTGGATATGGTGGTGATCCCGGCCGCCGAGGGGGAACTCGGCGTCCTCCCCGGCCACGCGTCGATGATCGTCCTGCTGCGCGGCGGCCTTCTGCGCATTTTCGAGGGCCCGCAGGAAACCAGCCGGATGTTCGTCGCCGGCGGTTTCGCCGAGATCACGCCCGAGCGCTGCACCGTGCTCGCGGACGAAGTCATGCCGCTCGCCGAGGTCTCGAAAAGTGCTGCCGAACGCCGCATCAATGAGGCCGAGGCCGCCTATGAAGCGGTCGATAAGGCCGATATCGCGGCGCGGGACGCGACCCTCGATCAGTTGCAATCGGCGCGGGCGATGCTGGCGGTGGCCGAAGCGCCGTAAACCGGCGGCGAAGGAGAAGAATTGTTCTTTTTTGAAAAAAAGAACCAAAAAACTTTCTCCGTTTAGGCAGCGCCATTGGCGACTTTCTCCCTGGTTCTAATACCATGCTTTGGCCGTCAGCCCATGACGAAGCGCCGGGGGGCAGCAAGATGACCAACCTTCCGCGTGAATTCGCCCTGATAGAAAACTATTTCCGCCCGCTGGCCGGGCCGGCGGGGCTGGCGCTCGCCGATGACGCGGCGATCCTGCCGGAGATCCCCGGCCGCGAATGGGTGGTGTCGGTCGATGCCATGGTCGCCGGGGTGCATTTCCTGGCCGATGATCCGCCCGATCTGATCGCCCGCAAGCTGTTGCGGGTCAATCTCTCCGATCTCGCGGCGATGGCGGCGCAACCGTTCGGCTATCTGCTGACGCTGGCCGCGCCCGGCACGACGCCGGATGCCTGGTTCGCCGGCTTCGCCGCCGGATTGGCCGAGGACCAGACGCGGTTTGATCTGACGCTGCTTGGCGGCGATACCACCGCGACGCCGGGACCGCTTGTGCTCTCGCTCACCATTTTCGGCGCGGTCGCCACCGGCAAGGCGCTGCGCCGGACGGGGGCGCAGCCCGGCGATGAGGTCTGGGTGAGCGGCACCATCGGCGATGCCGCGCTCGGACTTCTGGTGCGCCGCGGCGAGCTTGCCGATCCGAGCGGGACGCTGCTCCGCCGCTACCTGCTGCCCGAGCCGCGGCTCTTCCTGCCGCTCGCCGGGATCGCGCGGGCGGGGGCGGATATTTCCGATGGCCTGGTCCAGGATCTCGGCCATCTCTGCCGCGCCGGCGGGATCGGCGCGGTGATCGAGGCCGCCTCGGTGCCGCTGTCACCGGCGGCGCGCGCCGCCGGGCCCGACCATCTCGCGCGCTGCCTCACCGGCGGCGATGATTACGAACTGGTGCTCGCCGTCCCGCCCGAACGCGCCGCGGCACTCCAGGCGGCGGCGGCGGCGGCCGGCGTCGAAGTCACCCGCATCGGCCATTTCCGGGCCGACCCGGCGCGGGTTCTGGTCCGCGACGCCGCCGGCGGCGAGATGGCGCTAGGATCCGGCGGCTGGAGCCATTTCTGAGCGGAAGCGCTCCTTCAGCTCGCGCCGCAAGAGCTTGCCAGTTGGGGTGCGCGGCAGTTTTTCCACGAACACCACCGCGCGCGGGCATTTGAGGTTCGCCATGCGCTCGCGGCAGAAGGCGATCACCGCCTCCGGCGTGAGCCCGAGGCGGTCCGGCGCCGCGACCGGCTGGACGACGGCGAGCACCACCTCGCCGAGATCGGGATCGGGAAGCCCGACCACCCCGGCATCGGCGATCAACGGATGTTCGAGCAACACGCTCTCGGTTTCGGCGGGGTAGACATTGCTGCCGCCGGAGAGGATGAGGTCGGAGCGGCGGTCGCTGAGATAGAGATATCCTTCCTCGTCGAGCCAGCCGAGATCGCCATAGCTCGCGAAGCCGCGGGCATTGTAGGAGGCGGCGGTTTTTTCCGGATCCTTGTGGTAGGCGAAGCCGCCGGTGCCCTCGAACCAGATGCCGCCGACCTCGCCCGGCGGCAGATCCCGCCCGTCCTCATCGAGAATATGGATTGTCCCATAAATCGCCCGACCGACCGAGCCTTTATGACGCAGCCACTCGGCGCTTTCGATCAGGGTGGTGCCGATGCGCTCGGAACCGGCATAGTATTCGACCAGGATCGGCCCCCACCAGGCGATCATTTTTTCCTTCACATGGATGGGACAGGGGGCGGCGGCGTGGACCGCGCGCTGATGCGAAGCGAGGTCATAGGGGGTGCGCACCGCCTCGGGCAGCGCCAGCATGCGGATGAACATCGTCGGCACCCATTGGCTGTGCGTCACGCGGTGGCGGGCGATCGCCGAGAGCGCCGATTCGGGGTCGAATTTGTCGAGGGCAACGACACTCACGCCACGCGCGAGGGAATGGAGCGAATAGACATGGGGAGCGGCGTGATAGAGCGGCGCCGGCGAGAGATAGACGCTCGCGGGGCCGAAGCGGAGGGTATGATCGAGGAGTTTCTCGCCGGGCTGGGTGACGCCGCGCTGATCGGCCGCGAGCAGCGGAAAGCGAACCCCCTTGGGCCGCCCGGACGTGCCCGAGGAGTAGAGGAATTCACGCCCGATCGGCAGTGAAGGGAGGGCGGCGGGAGCGAAGGGCGCGACCAATTCGGCGAGCGAGACCTCCCCTTCGCCTGCCTCGCCATCGACCACCACCACCGCCAGGCGCCGGCGGATCTCGCCCGGCACCTCGGCGAGCAAAGCGCGGCTGGTGATCAGGAGGCGGGCATCGCTATCCGCGATCAGATAGGCGAACTCGGGCGGTTTCAGATGCGTGTTCAGCATCGCGTAATAGAGCCCGGCGCGGCGCGCGGCCCAGGCGATGGTGAAAATCTCCGGGCGGTTTTCAAGCAGAACGGCGATCATCGCCCCGGCCTCCAACCCGCGCCCGATCAGCGCCTGAGCGAGACGGTTGGCGCTGGCGTCGAGGCTCGCGAAACTTTCCACGAAACCGGATTGCGGAAAAATGATCGCGGGCTTCTCCGGCGTCCGCACCGCGAAGGCGTGCAGCTCGTCCCTCTGCGCTTCGGCCATGCGCCTCTCCCCTGTGTCATTTCTCGGATTATGGCAACATTGCGATGAAACCCTCGGCCCCTGCAAGTCTCGGCGGTTGACGGAGCGGCCGCGCCCGGCCAGCCTCGACAAAAAGCAAGGGAGGAAGACAACGATGGCATTGGCGCAGGAAACCGTGGCGCGCGGGCCGCTTTTCGGGGTGCGGGTGCTGGAACTCGCGGGCATCGGGCCGGGGCCGCTGGCGGCAATGCTGCTGGCCGATCTCGGCGCCGAGGTGATCCGCATCGATCGCCCGGGGGAAAGCCTCTCGCGCCTTCCCCCCGAGCGCGACCCGACGCGGCGCGGCCGGCGCAATCTCATCCTCGATCTCAAGCGGGCGGAAGCGGTTGCCGTGCTGCTCCGCCTCGTCGAGCGCGCCGATGTCATGGTCGAGGGCTTTCGCCCCGGCGTTGCCGAGCGTCTCGGCTTCGGCCCCGAGATCTGTCTCGAACGCAATCCGCGCCTCGTCTATGGCCGCATGACCGGGTTCGGCCAGGATGGGCCGCTGGCGCAGGCGGCCGGGCATGACCTCACCTATATCGCCCTCGCCGGCGCCTTGCATGGCATCGGCCGGGCCGGCGGGCCGCCGGTTGCGCCGCTCAATCTGGTCGGCGATTATGGCGGCGGCGCCATGTTCCTGATCTTCGGTGTGCTCGCCGCCCTCATCGAACGCCAGCGCTCGGGGCGCGGGCAGGTGGTGGACGCGGCGATGGCGGAGGGGGCGGCGCTGCTGATGACACCGTTTTACGGGCTCCACGCCGCCGGGCTCTGGCGTGATGCGCGGGGCGAGAACCTGCTCGATGGCGGGACGCCGTTTTACGACAGCTATCGCACGCAGGATGGCGCCTATCTCGCCATCGCCGCGCTCGAGCCGAAATTCTTCGCCGAACTCGCGGCCCTGATCGGGTTGCCGGAGGCGTTCGTCACGACGCAATATGATCGCGCCCAATGGCCGGCGCTCCGCGCGCAATTGGCCGCGATCATCGCCGGCAAAACCCGCGCCGAGTGGGTGGCGCTGCTCGAAGGGAGCGATGCCTGCGCCCATGGCGTGCTCACCCTCGCCGAGGCGCCGCGCCATCCCCATAATGTCGCGCGGCGGAGCTTTGTCGAGATCAATGGCGTGACCCAGCCGGCGCCGGCGCCACGCTTCAGCCGCACCCCGGCCGCTGTCCCGCGCCCGCCGGCGGCACCGGGGGCCGAGAGTGATGCCATCCTCGCGGAAGCCGGGTTCGACCCCGCAACCCTCCGCGCCGCCGGCGTGCTCGGCTAGACAAGCGGTTGCGGATGCGCTGGCCAGCGCATCCGCTCGAAAATATCTCGCGGGGCGGGGTGCGCGGACACAAAAAGTCTATTTTTGTCCGTGGCTTTCCTTCCCTTCGTGGCGCGTGGCATGCTGCCATATCTTGATGAATGGCCGCTTGCGCGCGCGCCGCGGAAGCCGGCGGGCGCATACGGGGAACGGACAGAATGAAGCATGCCGCGGTCACGCTCGATGACAAATATGCCGTCGAGATCGAGGAGGTCCACCTCACCGGGACGCAAGCCCTGGTGCGCCTGCCGCTGCTTCAGCACGCGCTCGACCGCGCCGCCGGGCGCAACACCGCCGGCTTCATCTCCGGCTATCGCGGCTCGCCGCTCGGCGGACTCGATATCCAGCTTTTTGCCGCGAAATCCCCTCTTGCCGAACATCACATCCATTTCCAGCCCGGCGTGAACGAGGAATCGGCGGCGACCGCGGTCTGGGGCACGCAACTCTCGCCGCTGCTCGCCGGCGCCAAATATGACGGCGTGTTCGCCCTCTGGTACGGCAAGGGGCCGGGCGTGGATCGCTCGGGCGATGCCTTCAAACACGCGAATTTCGCCGGCGCCTCGCCCAATGGCGGCGTTTTGCTGGTCGCCGGCGATGACCACGCCTGCAAATCCTCGACCGTGCCGCACCAGAGCGAGCCCGCTTTCATCGCCGGTCTGATCCCGGTTCTGGTGCCGGCCGGGGTCGCCGATATCGTGACCCTCGGTCTCCATGGCTGGGCGATGTCGCGCTATTCCGGCCTCTATACCGGGTTCAAGACGGTCGCCGACGTGGTCGAGACCTCGACCACCATCCGCTTCGACCTCCACGATTTTCACCCCGTTTTGCCCGAGCGCGCCCGCGATCAGCGGCATTTCATCCGCCTCCATGACCAGCCGCTGGAGATGGAGCGGCGGGTGCATCTGTTCGGCCTGCCGATGGCGCGCGACTATGTCCGCGCGAACGGCCTCGACCGGGTGTTGCGGCGCGATCCCGGCACGCGGTTCGGCATCATCACCGCCGGCAAATCGACCTTCGATCTCGCCCAGGCGCTCGATGATCTCGGTCTCGATGGCGCCGAGGCGGGGATCGCGGTGCTCAAGCTCGCGCTCACCTGGCCGATCGTGCCCGAGACCATCCGCGATTTCGCCGCCGGCCTCGATGAGATCCTGATCGTCGAGGAAAAGCAGCCGCTGATCGAGAACCAGGTCAAGGAGATCCTCTACGGCAGCGCCAACGCCCCGCGGATCACCGGCAAGCACGATCCGGCGGGCGAATGGCTGCTCCGCGCCTCGTCCGAACTCTCCGCCGATGACATCGCCCGCGCGTTGGCCCGCCGCCTCGCCGCTCTGGGCCGCGCGACCGAGGCCATGCGCGCCCGCGTCAGCGCGCTGGACGCCAAGGACGCCGCCCTCGGGAAGCTCAATCCCAACGCCGTGCGCAAACCCTATTTCTGCTCCGGCTGCCCGCATAACACCTCGACCAAGGTGATCGACGGCTCGCGCGCGCTGGCCGGCATCGGCTGCCATTTCATGGCGATGTGGATGGACCGCCATACCGACACCTATTCCCAGATGGGTGGCGAGGGGGCGCAATGGATCGGCCAGGCGCCGTTCACCGAGGAGAAACACGTCTTCGTCAATATCGGCGACGGCACCTATTTCCACTCCGGCAGCCTCGCCATCCGCGCCGCCATCGCCGCCGGGGTGAACGCGACCTATAAAATCCTGTTCAACGACGCCGTCGCGATGACCGGCGGCCAGCATCTCGACGGCCAGATCACGCCGGCGCGGATCACCCGCCAGCTCGCCGCCGAAGGCGTTTCGCGCATCGTCGTCGTCACCGACGAGCCGGAGAAATACGCCGCCGTCACCGACCTCGCCCCCGGCGTCGAGGTCCGCCATCGGCGGCGCCTCGAAGAGACCGAGCGCGAGTTGCGCGAGATCCCCGGCGTCACCGCGATCGTCTATGATCAGACCTGCGCCTCCGAGAAGCGCCGGCGGCGCAAACGCGGCCTGATGGTCGATCCGCCCAAGCGCGTCTTCATCAACGCGCGCGTGTGCGAGGGCTGCGGTGACTGCTCGGTCGCCTCCAACTGTCTTTCGGTGACGCCCAAAGATACTGAATTCGGGGTCAAGCGCGAAATCAACCAATCCTCCTGCAACAAGGATTTTTCCTGCATCGAGGGGTTCTGCCCGAGCTTCGTCACAATCCATGGCGGCAAGCCGCGCCGCGCCGCCCCCGCCGAGGCCAAGCCCTTCGCCGATCTTCCCGAGCCGGCGCTGCCGGCGTTGGAGCGCCCCTATGGCGTGCTGGTCGCCGGCGTCGGCGGCACCGGCGTCGTCACCATCGGCGCCTTGCTCGGCACGGCGGCGCATATCGAGGGCAAGGCGATCAGCGTGCTCGATCAGGCCGGGCTCGCGCAAAAGGGCGGCAGCGTCTGGAGCCATATCAAGATCGCCGCCAGCGCCGAGGATCTGCGAGCACTTCGCGTCTCACGCGCCAGCGCCGATCTTCTGCTCGCCTGCGATCTCGTGGTCGGCGCCGGTGGCGAGGCACTGGCGAGCGCCGCGCCGGGGCGGACGCGGGCGGTGGTCAATACCCATGAGACGATCACCGCCGATTTCGTGCTCAACCCGGGCACGCGGCTCGCCGCCTCGCCGCTGCTTGAGACGATCGCGGCAGCGGTGGGGACGGAGGCGATGACGGTGCTGGACGCGACGGCGCTGGCGACGGCGCTGATCGGCGATGCCATCGCGACCAATCTGTTCCTGCTCGGCTATGCCTATCAGCGCGGCCTGGTGCCGATCGGCGCGGCGGCGATCGAACGCGCGATCGAACTCAACGGCACCGCGGTCGAGGCCAATCGCGCGGCGTTCCATTGGGGCCGTTCGGCGGCGGTTGATCTCGCGCGCGTGCGGACGCTGGCGGGATTGGCGGGGCCGGACGCGGCGCCTTCGGCAAAACCCGATGTCGCGACCCTGGTCGAGCGTTTCGCCGGCGAGTTGGTGCGCTATCAGGGGCGGGGATTGGCGCGCCGCTACCGTGCCCGCGTGGAAAAATTCCACGCCCGCGCGCGCGATTTCGGCGCCGAGGGCCAGGCCCTGGCCGAGACGGTCGCGCGCAATTACTTCAAGCTGCTCGCCTACAAGGATGAATACGAGGTCGCGCGGCTCCACGCCGACCGCGCCTTCCGCGCCGAACTCGCGCGCCAGTTCGAGGGCGATTACCGGCTCGAATTCCATCTCGCGCCGCCGCTTCTCGCCAAGCGCGACCCCCGCACCGGGCATCTCCGGAAACGCGCTTTCGGCGGCTGGGTGATGCCGGTTTTCTCGGTGCTGCGGTATGGCAAGTTTCTGCGCGGGACACGCCTCGATATCTTCGGCCGGACCGATGAACGCCGTGCCGAACGCGCGCTGATCACCGAATACGAAGCCCTGCTCGATGAATTCTCGGCAACGCTGGGCGCGGACAACCTCGTCGCGGCGATCGCGCTCGCATCACTCCCCGAACAGATCGCCGGCTATGGCCATGTAAAGGAGCGGCGGATGCGGGAAACCGCGCGCGCGCGCGAAACCCATCTCGCCCGCTATCGCGCCGGGGCGGCGGCGCGGCCATGAAAAAACCGGGGGGCAACGCCCCCCGGCTGGAAGAGGAAATCAAGCCGCGTGGGCGAGGGTTCGCGGCGCTTCGCCGGCCTGGATCGGCACTTGGCGCGGCTTCAGGCTTTCCGGCACCACGCGCTTCAGATTGATGTGGAGAAGGCCGTTTTTCAGATCCGCCCCCTCGACCACGAGATGATCGGCAAGCACGAAGCGGCGCTCGAACGGCCGCCCGGCGATCCCGCGATAGAGGATCTCCGCCTTCGACCCTTCCTTGCCGACGCGCCCGGCGACGGAGAGCGCGTTTTCCTTGATGGTGATCTCCAGATCTTCCTGCGCGAAGCCAGCCACCGCCATGGTGATACGGTATTGGTCTTCGGTCAGTTTCTCGATGTTGTAGGGCGGATAGGACGAGGCCTCGGCCCCGGCCTGGGCGCTATCCATCATCTGCGCCAGACGGTCAAAGCCGATGGCGGTGCGGAACAGCGGCGCGAAATCGAATCCGGTCATTGAGCAACCCTCCAGTATCCAGCAAGGTTTCACTTTGGCCGCCCGTTTGGGCCGACCGACGATCACGCCGGAATCTCCCAAGAGCATTCCGGCGACACTGGATATTGGTAAAATCGCGCAGGGCTTCAAGAGGGCGCCAGCTAGAGCAGGATGACATCGCCTGCGCTCAGCCATCCCCCTCCAAATCTTTGTTTGATCGCGTGATTCAGACCTACGGCGATTCCGCCTCCGGTCATCACGCTCTAGCCGGACATGGCGCCGGCGCCGCGCCTCAGCCGCGCTTGAGGCCGATCCCGGCGAATTTCTTGTTGAATTTCGCGACCTGGCCGCCAGTGTCGACGATACGCTGCACGCCGGTCCAGGCGGGATGGGATTTGGGGTCGATGTCGAGCCGGAGCGTATCCCCGGCCTTGCCCCAGGTGGAGCGGGTGGTGAACTGGGTGCCGTCGGTCATGACGACGTTGATCTCATGATAATCGGGGTGAATGCCCTGTTTCATCGCACGCTCCAGAACTGCCCCGCCGATACCGACCGGCGGGCGAGGCCAGGGTGATAGCGGCAACGCCGCCGGCGAGCAAGCCGACGGCGCCCGGTGGGACAAAATTGGTCAGATCAATTTTGCCCCGGCTGGCTCATCGGCATCTGCGGCATCTGGCCATTGGGCATTTGCCCGTTCGGCATCTGGCCGCCCTGCATCCGTGCCTTGCGTCGCGCCTCCTGGTAGCGGAAAGCGGCGTCAGCGGCGCGGCGCTGCTCGGGCGAGAGGGTTTCGTAAAGCGACGCGAAGGCCGGGATCAGGCGATGCATGTTGGCGACATGGGCCTCGGCGATCCGCTCATAGGATTTCAGACTCTCGACCGCGTTCATCTGGTCGAAATGGCTGGCGCGCTCCTTGAACAGCGTCTCCATATCGGCGGCGTTCTCGCGCATCACCTTCGCCAGCGCCTGCCATTGCGGCTCCTGTGCCGCGGTGATCTTGAGGGTCTGGTGCAACTGCGCGATCTGGCGGTTCACCCGCTCCATCGGGTCATGCTTGGCGGCAGGCATCCCTTGCGGCGGCATTCCCTGGCCGTCCGGCATCCCCATCTGCTGGGCGAGGGCGGGGGTGGCGAGCGAGGGCGCGGCGAGGAGCCCGAGCGAGAGGGCAAGCGCGTGAAGCCGGGGCGAGCGTGTCATATGTTCTCTCCATCTTTTGTTCCGCCGCATCGGGCCGGGCCCGAAGCCGGCGGAAGCTGGACCATGCCCGAAGACTGTAACGGAAACCAGTGTGCCAGGTTTCAAACTATTGCCAGCGGTTCGGCGCAAACAGGCAAAAGTTTTTTGGTTCTTTTTTTCAAAAAAGAACAATCTCTCTTTTCTATGACACTCCTACCCCAAATGCGCGCGCTGGTATGGCAGCGGCAGCTCCGGGGTGAGGCCGAGGCTGCGCGCCGCGCGCTGCGGCCAGGCGGGATCGGCGAGCAGGGCGCGGGCCAGGAACACCAGATCGGCGCGGCCGTTGCCGAGGATTTCCTCGGCGTGGAAGGGGTCGCGGATCAGCCCGACAGCGCCGGTCGCGATCCCCGCCTCGCGCCGGATACGCTCGGCGAACGGCACCTGATAGCCGGGATGGAGCGAGGGAATCCGCTGCGCCGGCGAAACCCCGCCCGAGGAGCAATCGATCAGATCGACATCGCCGCGGGATTTCAGGCGCTTGGCCAGCGTCACCGACTCCTCGACGGTCAATCCGCCCTCCACCCAGTCGGTGCAGGAGAGACGGACGAAAAGCGGCAATTCCGCCGGCCATTCGCCGCGCACCGCGTCGATCACCTCCATCAGCGCCCGCGACCGCCCGGCGAGATCGCCGCCGTAGGAATCGTCGCGACGGTTGGCGAGCGGCGAGAGGAAAGAATGGAGCAGATAGCCATGGGCGGCGTGGATTTCGGCGATCTTGAACCCGGCTCGGCGCGCCCGCCGCGCGGTCTCGGCGAATTGCCCGACGATCTCGGCGATCTGGCCGGGCCGCAGCGCCTCGGGGATGGTGTGGCCCTCGGCAGAGGGCACCGCGCTCGGGGCCAGCGGCGTCCAGCCGCCGGCGTCGAGCGGAACCGGCTTGTTGCCCTCCCATGGCGGCGTCACGCTCGCCTTGCGCCCGGCATGGGCGATCTGGATCGCCGGCACCGCGCCGAGGCGGCTGATCAGAGCCGCGACGCGGGTGAGAAACGTCTCCTGCGCCTCGTTCCACAGGCCAAGGCAGCCCGGGGTGATGCGCCCGATCGCCGAGACATGCGTCGCCTCGGTGAACACGATGCCGGCGCCGCCCGCCGCCTTGGCGCCGAGGTTTTGGACATGCCAGTCATTGCCGAGACCATCCTCGGCGCTGTACTGGCACATCGGCGAGACGGTTATGCGGTTACGGGCGGTGACCGAGCGGAAGGTGACGGGCTGAAACAGATGCGGGACGGCGCTCATGGGGCTTGGCTTCCTCGAAAACGGCGCGATTTCTCGGCTCTTCGGATAAAGCGCCGCGTTCGGCATGACAAGGCCGGGCACGACAAGGGCGGGCACGACAAGGGCGGGCGCCGATGACCCGGCTCCTCCTCTTCAATTCCTGGGTCGCGCATGGCCATGTCGGCGCGCAAGCCCAGATCTTTCCCTTGCAGCGCCTTGGCGCGGAGGTCGCGTTGGTGGCGACGGTGCGGTTTTCCAACCACCCCGGCTATGGAAATTTCCAGGGCGAGATCACCGCGCCGGCGGAAATCGCCGCCTTGACCGAGGGGTTGAGCGCGATCGGCGCGCTCGCCGGGCTCGCCGGCGTGCTCTCCGGCTATCTCGGGAGTGCCGAGACGGCGCGAGCGGTGCTGGCCGCGCTTGCGCGCGCCACAGCGGAGAGCCCCGGCGCGCTCTACGCCTGCGATCCGGTGATCGGCGATCATGGCCGCGTCTATGTCCGCCCCGGCATCGCCGCGTTACTGGCCGAAAAAGCGCTGCCGATGGCCGATCTCATCACCCCGAACCTGTTTGAACTCGGCCTCTTGCACGGCGCGCCGGTGACATGTTTTGACGACGCGCGGGAGGCGGCGCGGGCGCTCTCGGCGCGGCTTCGGCCAAATGGGCCGCGCCTCGTGCTCGCCACCGGCCTCACCCTCGCCGAGACGCCGCCGGATGCGATCGACTGTGTGTTGGTGGATGAAGACTCGTGTTTTCGGGTGCGCACGCCGAAACTCCCGCTCGCCGCGAGCGGCGCCGGTGATCTGGCGGCGGCGCTGTTTTTCCTCGAATTCCTGCGCGCGCGGAACGGCCCCGCCGCGCTGGCCGCGATGGCGGCGCGGCTCTTCGCCGTTCTCAGCGCGAGCGGAGACGCCCGCGAACTCGCTCTCATCGCCGCCCAGGACGCCCTCGCGGCGCCCCGGCAAAGCTTCGCCCCCGAGCCGTGCTGAGCGGCGGCTACGGCACCGCGAGCGCGATCAGGAACGGCCCCCGCCGGGTCGCGGCATAGGCCAGAAGGTCGGCGAGCCCGGCGCCATCCGCGGCCGCCGCCGCTTCCACCCCCATGCCGCCGGCAAGCTTCACCCAGTCGAGATCGGGGTCGTCGAGGCTCATCATGCCGAGCGCGCGCGGGCCTGGATTGGCGCCGACATTGGCCAGTTCGCCGAGCAGGATGGCATAGCGGCGATTGGCGAAGACGATGGTGGTGACATCGAGCCGCTCGCGCGCCTGGGTCCAGAGCGCCTGGAGCGTATACATCGCCGAGCCATCGGCCTGGAGTGAAACCACCCGCCGCCCCGGCGCGCCGATCGCAGCCCCCGTCGCCATCGGCAGGCCGTCGCCGATCGCGCCGCCGGTCAGTTGCAGCCAGTCATGCGGCGCGGCGCGATGGGACCGGGCGAAAATCCCGCGCCCAAAACTCCCCGCCTCATCGATCACCACCGCGTTTTCGGGGAGATGCGCGAGGATGGTCTCGGCCGCGCTCTCGGGGGTCAGCGCGCCGCGCACCGGGGAAGGCGGCAGGAAATCCGCCGGTGCTGGCGCGGCCTTGGCGCCGAGTTCGTCGGCGAGCGCCGCCAGCGCCGCCGGCCCGTCCTGCTCCGGGCGCGCGAGGATATGGATCTCGCAGTCGGGCGGCGTGAGCCGGTTCGGCCGGCCGGGATAGGCGAAAAAGGACACCGGCGGCGCAGCCCCCACCAGGATCAGATGGCGGATGCCGGCAAAGGCGGCGAGTGCCTGATCGAGCGGGTAAGGGACGCGCCCGAGCGCAACCCGCCCGCGCCCGCGCGCGATGCGAGCGTTCTGCTGCTGCGCGATCAGGCGCGCGCCGCTCGCGGCCGCGATCCGCGCCGCGTCTTCGAGCGGAGTGGCGAAAAGCGAGGCCCCGCCGAGCAGCAGCATCGCCGGCTCGCCCCGGCGCAACACCCGCGCGGCGTGGCGCACGGCGCCGGGATCGACCGCCGGCGGCGGCGGGACGGGGAGCGGCGCGGCAACCACGCCGCCTTCGTCCCAAGCGGTATCGGCGGGCAGGATCAGGCTCGCGATCTGGCCCGGCGCCGCCTGCGCCGCCTGCACCGCCGCTGCTGCGCAACGTCCGACCTCGGCCGCCGTGGTGACGGTGCGCACAAACCCCGAAACCGGGCGCGCCCAGCCCTCGGTATCAGCGGTCAGCGGCGCATCGAGCGGGCGGTGATAGGTCGCCTGATCGCCGATGATGGCAACGAGCGGTGTCCTCGCGCGTCGAGCATTGTGGAGATTGGCGAGGCCATTGGCGAGGCCGGGCCCGCAATGGAGGAGGCAGGCAGCCGGCTTGCCGGTCATCCGCGCATACCCGTCCGCGGCGCCGGTCACCACCCCCTCGAACAGGCCGAGCACGGAACGCATGCCGGGAATACGGTCGAGAGCGGCGACGAAATGCATCTCGCTCGTGCCGGGATTGGCGAAACACGTATCCACGCCGCACGCGAGCAGCGTATGCACCAGACTTTCCGCGCCGTTCATGTCTTCTCCGTCGGCTATTTCCCGCCGCTGGACGGCGCCGCATGCGCTATCCCAGGGAAAAGTCTTTTTGCTTCTTTTTCTTCAGAAAAAGAAGCTCCTTCTCTTGTCGCGTTTCACTCGCGCCCGAGCCCGCCGGCGCGTGCGATGAAGGCGGCGATGTCGGCAACCCCGCGCCCGGCGCGCACATTGGCGAACACGAACGGCCGCTCGCCGCGCATCCTGCGCGCATCGCGATCCATCACCGCGAGGCTGGCGCCGACGAAGGGCGCGAGATCGGTCTTGTTGATCACCAGAAGATCGCTGCGGGTGATGCCGGGGCCGCCCTTGCGCGGGATTTTATCGCCCGCCGAAACGTCGATGACATAGATCGTGATATCGGCGAGTTCGGGGCTGAATGTGGCGGCGAGATTGTCGCCGCCGCTTTCAATCAGGATGAGATCGAGCCGCGGGAAACGCGCGCGAAGCTCGGCGACGCCGGCGAGATTGATCGAGGCGTCCTCACGGATCGCGGTGTGCGGACAGCCGCCGGTTTCGATGCCGAGAATGCGATCGCTGGTGAGCGAGCCGGCGCGGGTGAGGAATTCGGCGTCCTCCTTGGTGTAGATGTCATTGGTGATGGCCGCGATCTCGAAGCGGTCGCGGAACTGGCGGCACAGCGCATCCATCAGCGCGGTCTTGCCGCTGCCGACGGGGCCGCCGATGCCGACGCGAAGCGGGCCAGTGGGGGACGGAATCATGAGCGGAACAGCCTCGTATATTGGGTTTCATGGCGCATCGCCGCGATATCGGCGCGGAAACAGGCGGCGCCGAGGTCATCGAGATCCTGGCCGCGACTTTCCGCCGCGATCGCGAGAATATCGGCCTCGAGCGCCGCCAACACGACGAGCCCCGCCGATTGGCCGAGCGGGATGAGCCGGACACCGGCGGAGATCAGATTGGCGGCAAACGCATGGAGATAGCCGATCACCGCCACCTCCTCGCCGATGCCATGCCGCGCGGCGAGAACACCGAGCACAATCGGCAGCGGCGCGGCGACGCTGCCGCCACCCCAGGGGCCACCCCATGGCACCGCCGCCTTGGCGAAGGCAGCGCCTTGCGCCAACGTCTCGGCGCGCCGCTCGGCGGCCGGGGCGAGGGCGGCGCCGATCGCGGCGATCTCGTCGAGCCGCGCCGGGGCCGCGCTCGCGCGGTGAGCGGCGCGCAGCAGAATGGCGTCGTTCCGCCCGCTGCCATCACCAAGCAAGGTTGCGAGCCAGGCGCGCAAGCTTTCGCCATCCCCGACATCACCGGCGGCGACCGCCCATTCCAGACCATGCGAATAGGCGAAGGCCCCGGTCGGGAACGCCGGCGACAGCCAGGTCAGGAGATGCAGGAAGGCGCGCGGCTCAATGATCATGATGATGCCCGTGATCACGATGATGCCCGTGATCATGCGCCGTGTGCAGACCGGCATAGGCGCCGGGTTCGGGGTCGAACGGCGCCTCGCGCGCATGGACATGACCGCCGAGCCCGGCCACCATCGCGGCGATGACGTGATCGGCGCGAATGCGCAAGGCGCCGCCCAGCATCTGCACCGGCAGATGACGGTTGCCGAGATGCCAGGCGATGCGAAGCAGGGTCTCCGGCGCGGCATGAAGGTCGAGCACCGCTTCGGGGGCGGCGATGACACGGACAACGCCGCCCTCATCGAGCACCAAACCGTCGCCATCGCCAAGCCGCGCCACCTCGCCGAGATCGAGCAGAATCTCCCGTCCGGCCGCCGAGGTCAGCAAAACCCGGCGGCGATGGCGATGATCGAAATCGAGGGCGATGGCATCGATCTCCCGCGCCCCGGGGGGCCAATGGCCGGCCTTATGAACGGCAATGGCGCGCATCAGAACAGGAAATAGCGCTGCGCCAAAGGCAGCACCGCGGCCGGCTCGCAGGTCAGCAGGACGCCGTCGGCGCGCACCTCATAGGTTTCCGGATCGACCTCGATCCTTGGCAGCGCATCGTTGTGGATCATGCTGCGTTTGCCGATGCCGCCACGAGTATTGGCAACCGCGACCAATCGCCGCGCAAGCCCGAGTTGGCGGCCGAGATCGGCCTCGAGGGCTGCGGCGGAGACGAAGGTGAGGCAGCTTTCGCCGAGCGCGCGCCCGAAAGCCGCGAACATCGGGCGCATATGGACCGGCTGCGGTGTCGGGATGGAGGCATTGGGATCGCCCATCATCGCCATGACGATGCTGCCGGATTTGATGACGAGATCGGGTTTGGCGCCGAAAAACGCCGGCGACCACAGAACGAGATCGGCCAGTTTGCCGATTTCCACCGAGCCGACTTCCCCCGCGAGTCCCTGCGCGATCGCCGGGTTGATGGTGTATTTCGCGATATAGCGCTTGACGCGATGATTATCGGCGTCCCCGTCGCCGGGCAAAGCGCCGCGCTGGAGTTTCATCTTGTGCGCCGTCTGCCAGGTGCGCGTGATCACTTCGCCGACCCGGCCCATCGCCTGGCTGTCGGAGGAAATCATCGAGATCGCGCCGAGATCGTGCAGGATATCCTCGGCGGCGATGGTCTCCCGCCGGATGCGGCTTTCGGCGAACGCGATATCCTCGGGGATCGCCGCGTCGAGATGATGGCACACCATCAGCATGTCGAGATGCTCATCGATGGTGTTCGCGGTGTAGGGTCGGGTCGGGTTGGTCGAACTCGGCAAAACATTGGCGTAGCCGGCAAGTTTTATGATATCCGGGGCGTGCCCGCCGCCCGCGCCCTCGGTATGAAAGGCGTGGATGGTGCGCCCGGCGAAGGCGGCGATGGTGTCCTCGACGAAGCCCGATTCATTGAGCGTGTCGGTATGGATCATGACCGGGATGTCGAAGCGATCGGCGACCGAAAGGCAGCAATCGATCGCCGCCGGCGTCGTCCCCCAATCCTCGTGCAGCTTCAACGCCGCCGCCCCGGCGCGCAGCATTTCCTCGAGCGCCGCCGGCCGCGCGGCATTGCCTTTTCCCGCGAAAGCGAGGTTGACAGGCAGCCCCTCGGCGGCCTGCAACATGCGCGCGAGATGCCACGGCCCCGGCGTGCAGGTGGTGGCGGCGGTGCCGGTCGCCGGGCCGGTGCCGCCGCCGACCATGGTGGTGATGCCGGACGCCAGCGCCTCCTCCACCTGTTGCGGGCAGATGAAATGGATATGCGCGTCGATCCCGCCGGCGGTGACGATCTTCCCTTCGCCGGCGATGATCTCGGTCCCCGGGCCGATGACGATATCGACCCCGGGCTGCACATCGGGGTTGCCGGCCTTGCCAATCCCCGAGATGCGGCCATCGCGGATGCCGATATCGGCTTTGACGATGCCCCAATGATCGATGATCAGCGCGTTGGTGATGACGGTGTCATGGGCGCCCTCGGCACGGCTCCGCTGCGACTGGCCCATGCCGTCGCGGATCACCTTGCCGCCGCCGAATTTGACCTCCTCGCCGTAGTGGGAAAAATCCTTTTCCACGACGACAAAAAGATCGGTATCACCGAGACGGATGCGATCCCCCACCGTCGGGCCGAACATGTCGGCATAGGCCGCGCGCGAAAGTTTCGCCATTGCTTTAGAGCTTTCCCATCACCATGCCGCGAAATCCAAAAACCACGCGATCGCCGCGATAAGGGATCAGCGTCACCTCGCGCGAGCTTCCCGGCTCGAAACGCACCGCGGTGCCAGCGGCGATATCGAGGCGATGGCCGCGTGCCCGCTCGCGGTCGAAGCGCAAGGCGGGGTTGGTTTCGGCGAAATGATAATGGCTTCCGACCTGGATCGGACGATCGCCGGTGTTTTCGACGAATAAAACGAGCCGCGGCAGATCGACGTTCAACGCGATCTCGCCGGCGGCGGGGATGATCTCGCCCGGGATCATCGGATCGGCTCGTGCACGGTGACGAGCTTGGTGCCGTCGGGAAAAGTTGCTTCCACCTGCACGTCATGGATCATCTCGGCGACCCCCTCCATCACCTGCGCCCGCGTGATCACCGCGGCCCCGCCCTGCATGAGTTCGGCGACCGTGCGCCCATCGCGCGCGCCCTCGACGACGAAATCGCTGATCAGCGCGACGGCTTCGGGATAATTGAGCCTGACCCCGCGTTCCAGGCGCCTGCGCGCCACCATCGCCGCCATGGCGATCAAGAGCTTGTCCTTCTCGCGCGGCGTCAGGTTCATGTTCCGCTCTCCCTCGGTCTTGCCACTCAGCCTTGCCAAACCCGTGGCATCCTCCGGCGATCGCGCAAAACTTGCAAGCCCGCCACCACCGCCCGGCGCAGCGCCCATGCGCTCGGGGCAAGGATGCGAGCCAAGAGCAGATCGGGCAAAACCAGGCTTGCCCCCGCCTCCACCCCCGCCAGAGCGTCCCGCAGCGCCGCAAGATAGGCCCCGGCATCCCCGCCGGCGTAGATCAAGAGCGCCGTCCCCGCCGCCCCCGCGGCCGCGGCCGTGGCCACGAGCCGTGTCGCGATCTCGCCGGAAAGCCGTGTCGCCTCCAGAAGCTGAAGCGTGCCGTTGCGGGAGATGCTGATCTTGTCATGCACCCGCGCGCAGGTCAGGCGCTCGCCCATGGCGGCACGGCCGAAGACCAGCATCTCGACGCCGAGAAACACCGCGTCTCCGGAGAGCGCAATCTCGGTGCGCCGCGTGAGCGCGCAGGCGTTGAACAGAATGCTCTCCTGCGGCAGCCATTCCAGACGCGCGCCAGGGGCGAGGGTGATCGCGGTGGTCACCCGCGCGGGAACCTCCAAGCTGAGCGCGCGATAAAACCGCTCCGCCGCCGGGGCGGCGACGATCGCGCGCGTCGCCTCGGCGAGTGCGATCTCGGTTTCCAGATGATCGCCGCCGGCGACACCGCCCGAGAGGTTGAGCACTAACGCTTCCGGCCATGCGGCATCCTCGGGGCGGGGAAAGCGCGCTTTGAGGCAGCCTTGCTGATAGAGCGAGGCGAGCACGCTGGCCCCGGCGCGCGTCTGAAACGCGAGCCGGAGCCGCCCTTCCGCGCGCTGGCGCCGGGATGAGGCCTGGTCATACAGAGAGGCGGCGGCGGACATCGGCGTGGTCAAGCTCCCCGGCACGACCCGCGAGCACGATCGCGCCACGCTCCATCACGGCGATGCTTTGCGCGAGATCGCGGGCGAAATCGAAATACTGCTCGACCAGCAGGATGGCCATTTCGCCACGCGAACGCAACAGGCCGATGACACGGCCGATATCCTTGATGATGCTGGGCTGTATGCCCTCCGTCGGCTCGTCGAGAACCAGAAGACGCGGGCGCGTCACCAGCGCGCGGGCAATCGCGAGTTGCTGCTGCTGACCGCCGGAAAGATCGCCGCCGCGCCGCCGCAGCATGGTTTTCAAGACCGGGAAAAGGTCGAAAATCTCGTCCGCGATGCGGCGCTGGCGGCGCGGCAGAACCGCAAACCCGGTTTCCAAATTTTCCTCCACCGTGAGCAGCGGAAACACATCGCGTCCCTGCGGCACATAGGCCATGCCGCGCCGTGCCCGCTCATAGGGCGCGAGACGGTCGATCTCGACGCCCTCCCAGCGGATCGTGCCCCGCGTGATGGCATGCGCCCCCATCACCGCGCGCAGCAAACTCGTCTTGCCGACGCCGTTGCGCCCGAGTAGGCAGGTCACCTCCCCCAGGGACGCCCGCAACGATACCCCGCGCAGGGCCACCGCCGCGCCATAATACAAGTCGACATCAACGATTTCGAGCATAATGGCTTCGGCTCCCTCACCGTCCGAGATAGACCTCGATCACCCGAGGATCGCGGCTGACATGATCGATACTACCCTCGGAGAGCACGGAACCTTCGTGCAGAACCGTCACCTTGACATCGAGGGCGCGGACGAAGTCCATGTCGTGCTCGACGACGACGACGCTCTTGCTGCGGTTGATATCGCGCAGCAGCCGCGCGGTCTCGGCGGTTTCGGCGTCGGTCATGCCGGCGACGGGTTCGTCGACGAGCAGAAGATCGGGCTCCTGGGCGAGCAACATGCCGATTTCGAGCCATTGTTTCTGGCCATGGGAGAGGTCGCCGGCACGGCGGTCGCGGTGTTCCGTCAGACGAATGGTGTCGAGCAGCGCCTCGATGCGGGCGCGTTCCGCCGCCGTTTCACGGGCGAAAAGGACGCGCCGCGGCGTCCGGCTGCCGGCGAGCGCGAGCAGCAGATTGTCATGGACGCTATGCGGCTCGAACACCGTGGGTTTCTGGAATTTCCGCCCGATGCCGAGTGCGGCGATCGCCGGCTCATCGAGATGGGTGAGATCGGTATCGGCGCGGAAGATCACTTCCCCGGAATCGGGGCGGGTTTTGCCGGTGATGACATCCATCATCGTCGTCTTGCCGGCTCCATTGGGGCCGATCACCGCGCGCATCTCGCCCGGCGCCAAAACGAGAGAGAGATTATTGAGCGCGCGAAAGCCATCGAAGCTGACGCTGACGCCATTGAGATAAAGGATGGTGTCGGAGGCTTCGCCGATGCGGCCGCTCATGCCGGGCGTTCCTTCGCGGACGGAATTTCGGGCCTTGCGACGGCGGGCTTGCGGGCAAACATCCTGATCAGGCCTTGCGGCAGGAAGAGGGTGGTCAGAATGAACAGGGCGCCGAGCGCATAGAGCCAGAACTCCGGCAGCGCACTGGTGAAATAGGTTTTCCCGAGATTGACGAGGACAGCGCCGAGCATGGCCCCGGCAAGCGTTCCGCGCCCCCCGACCGCGACCCAGATCACCGCCTCGATCGAATTGGCGGGCGAGAACTCACCGGGGTTGATGATCCCGACCTGGGGCACATAAAGCGCGCCGCCCGTGCCGGCGATGATCGCGGAGAGGACGAAGACGAAGAGCTTGTAGGATTCCGGACGGTAGCCGAGAAAGCGGGTGCGGCTTTCGGCATCGCGCACCGCGACCAGGATTTTGCCGAGCCGCGAGGTGACGACGAAACGTGCGCATAGGAAGGCGAGAGAAAGCAAAAGCGCCGTCGCGAGCAGCAGGCCATCGCGGGTGCCATCCGCTTGCAGGGGGTAGCCGATGATGTCCTTGAAATCGGTCAGGCCGTTATTGCCGCCGAACCCCATGTTGTTGCGGAAAAACGCCAGCATCAGGGCGAAGGTCAGCGCCTGGGTGATGATCGAGAGATAGACGCCGGACACCCGCGAGCGAAAGGCGAGAAAGCCGAACACCAGCGCGAGCGACCCCGGCACGACGAGCGCCATGAGAGCGGCGAATGCGAAATGATGAAAGCCGTGCCAGTACCAGGGCAGTTCGGTCCAGTTGAGAAACACCATGAAATCGGGCAGCGTCGCATTGCCATAGACGCCGCGGGTGCCGATCTCACGCATGAGATACATGCCCATCGCATAGCCGCCGAGGGCGAAAAACGCGGCGTGGCCGAGGCTGAGAATCCCGGCATAGCCCCACACGAGATCGAGTGCCAGAGCGAGCATCGCATAGGAGAGATATTTCCCGGCGAGCGAAATCACGAAAATCGACACATGCAGCGGCGAGGATGGCGGCAGCGCGACATTGCCGGCAACCAAGAGCGCCGCGATCGCGAGCACAAGAGCCGGCGGGGTGAAAGTCGCGAACGAACCGCGCGTCATGCTTCCGCTGCCCGGCCCTTGAGCGGGAACAATCCGCGTGGACGCCTCTGGATGAACAGGATCACCAGGACCAGGACCGCGATCTTGCCAAGCACGGCACCGGCGACGGGCTCCAAAAATTTATTGACGACGCCGAGCAGCAACGCCCCGAGCGCGGTGCCCCAGAGATTGCCGACGCCGCCGAACACCACCACCATGAAACTGTCGATGATGTAGCTTTGGCCGAGATTGGGGCTGACATTGTCGATCTGGCTCAAGGCCACCCCGGCCATGCCGGCAATGCCGGAGCCGAGGCCGAAAGTGAGCGCGTCGATCCACGGCGTGCGAATGCCCATCGCCGCCGCCATCGCCCGGTTCTGTGTCACCGCGCGCATCTTGAGGCCGAGCGCGGTGTAGCGCAGCAACGCCATCAGGGCGGCGAACACCAGAATGGCGAAAGCGATGATGGTAAGCCGATTGAGCGTGATGGTGAGCCCGCCGAGCGGCACCGCGCCGCTCATCCAGGAGGGGGTTCCGACCTCACGATTGGTCGGGCCGAAAATCGACCGCACCGCTTGTTGGAGAACCAGGCTCAATCCCCATGTCGCGAGCAGGGTTTCGAGCGGACGGCCATAGAGAAAGCGGATCAAGCTGCGCTCGATCGCGATGCCGATCACCCCGGCGACCGCAAATGCAAGTGGGGCGGCGATCAGCACGCTCGCCCCGAACAGAGAAGGCGCCTCGCTGCGGATGACGTCCTGGACAACGAAAGTCACATAGGCGCCGATCATCACCATCTCGCCATGCGCCATGTTGATCACGCCCATGACGCCGAAGGTGATCGCCAATCCGATCGCCGCCAGCAGCAGGACGGAACCGAGGCTGAGACCATAAAACACGCTCTCCAGCACATCCCATAATTGCAGAACGCGCTGAATGGCGACGACGCCGTCATGCGCGGCGGCGGCAACCGCCGGGGTCGGGTTCGGGATCGATGCCAGGAGCGCGCTCGCATCGAGATCGCCGCGCGCGCGAATGATGGCGATGGCAGCAAGCTTTTTTGCCTCCGGCGCATCCGCGCTCATCACCATCGCCGCGGCCTCGGCCTCGGCCATCAGCGCGCGCACCGAGGGATCCTGCTCCTTGGCCAGCGCACGCGACAACGCGGGAAGAGAGGCAGGATCATGAGATTTGAACAGCGCCGCCGCGGCGAGGCGGCGGGTCGCCGGATCGGCGGCAAAGAGCCGCAGCCCGCCCTGCGCCGCGTCGGCGGCGCGGCGGACGGCGTTGTTCATGCGGATTTTTCGGACGTCGTCCTCATCGACCGTCGCCGGCTTGCCGCTCGCGATATCACGAAAGCTGCCGTCCGCTTCACGGATGAGGAGTTGTCCCGCCGCGTTGGCATAGAGCCGTCCCGCCTGCAGCGCGGTGATCACGGCGCCGGCACGCGGATCGCCGGAGACGGCAAGCTCCGTCACCGCCGCCGCCATCGCGTCGTAATCGCCTGAGGAAAAGGCACTGAAGGCGTCGGTCGGCTCTCCTGCCCGCGCGAGCACGGGCAGGAGGACGAGGCCCAGAAGGAGGAGGGCAAAACGCATGGCGGTTATTTGCTCGCGCCGCCGCATTTGCCGGTTTTGACGTTGAAATTGCCGCAGGAAAGCGGCGCCCGCCAATCGCCGATCAGATCCTTGGTCTCGGCGACGTAAGGAGACCATTCCTGCGCGACCACCAGACCCGGTGTCCGCGAGACGATGTTGAACTGGCCGTCATCCTGGATTTCCCCGATCAGCACCGGCTTGGTGATGTGATGGTTGCCCATCAGGGTCGAGTAGCCACCAGAAAGATTCGGGACGGAAACGCCGACCAGCGCGTCGATCACCGCGTTGGTGTCGGTGGTGCCGGCCTTCTGCACCGCTTTGACCCACATATTGAACCCGATGTAATGCGCCTCCATCGGATCATTCGTCGTGCGCTTCGGATTCTTGATGAATTCATGCCATTTCTTGATGAACGCCTTGTTCTCTGGCGTATCGACGCTCATGAAATAGTTCCACGCCGCGAGATGCCCGACCAGCGGCTTGGTATCCATGCCGGCGAGTTCCTCCTCGCCGACGCTGAAGGCAACGACGGGGATGTCGGTCGCCTTGATGCCCTGATTGCCGAGTTCCTTGTAGAACGGCACATTGGCGTCGCCATTGATCGTCGAGACGACCGCGGTCTTCTTGCCCGCCGAGCCGAATTGCTTGATCTGCGCGACGATGTTCTGCCAGTCGGAATGACCGAAGGGCGTGTAGTTGATCATGATGTCGCCTGCTGCGACACCCTTGCTCTTGAGATAGGATTCGAGAATCTGATTGGTGGTGCGGGGATAGACATAATCGGTGCCGGCGAGAACCCAGCGCTGGACCTTATCCTCCTGCATCAGGTAATCGACCGCCGGGATCGCCTGCTGGTTCGGCGCGGCGCCGGTATAGACGACATTGCGGCTGCATTCCTGGCCTTCATACTGCACCGGATAGAAGAGCAGGCCGTTCAGCTCCTCGAACACCGGCAGCACCGATTTGCGCGAAACGCTGGTCCAGCAGCCGAACACCGCGGCGCATTTGTCGGAGGTCAAAAGCCCGCGCGCCTTCTCGGCGAAAAGCGGCCAGTTCGACGCGGGATCGACGACCACCGGCACCAGTTTCCGCCCGAGCACGCCACCCTTCTTGTTCTGCTCCTCGATCAGCATCAGCATGACGTCCTTCAGCGTCGTTTCGCTGATCGCCATGGTGCCGGAAAGCGAATGCAGGATACCGATCTTGATCGGCCCGCTTTCGGCGGCACGCGCGGCCGAGGTGGCGAGCTTCCCCCCCCCGAGTGTCGCCGCCGCCATGGCCGCCATGCCAAGCCCGCCAAACCGCCGGCGCGTGAGAGACAAATCATCATTTGCCATCGTTTTTCTTCCCTTTTGTTCCTACGGCCAACGTTTCTACGACCAGGGTTCCTACGACCAGTCCGGGCCGCCGACGCGAGACCAACGGACGGAGAAGTGCAACGGGCGTGCCACGCGGCGCCGGAGCGCGTGATCACCGCGCTGGCGCCGGACACGGCCGTTGGGCGCGGCGTTTCGCCTGTTTTTTAGGCACTCACCCCAGGCGCCGCGCGTTGCTCAGGCAAAGGAGGCATCGAGCGCGATCGGGTTGATCTGGCCGCTGTGGAAGGTTCTGCCGGTTTCCAGCGCGGTGACCAGCGCCGCGGCGGGGCTGAAAAGGGCGCCGTCGATGGCGTAGAAATCGCCTTTGGCGGCGCGGAAGATATCGGCGAAGGGTTTGCCGTAGTCGCGCGAGGTGCTGGAGGGCAGGTGTTCGGCGAGATCGCGGGCGGCGGCTTCCGGCCCGGTGACGAAGAGGTGGACGCGGCCGCCGAAGATGATGGCGTCGTTGGTGCGGCCCATGGCGGTGACGAAATCCGGATGCGGCGGCGCGAGCGGGGCTGCGGCGGCGCCATCCCGGATGCGATCGAGCGGGAAATGGTGCTCATGCGCCTTGTGCAGCGCGACTTCGAGAACCCGCGCCACCACTTGGACGGAGCCGGCGAGGCTTTGCGTCGGGGCGTAGATGACCCCGAGATGGTCCGGCGCGACGCCGCAATCGGAGGCGACCTTCTCGACGATGGCGGCGGGCGGCGGCTTGGCGCTCTCCAGCACGAGCACCGCGTGCTCGGCCTGATCCCGGTAATCGAGTTCCGCGAACAAGGCCTCCTTGCGCGCCAGCGCCCGCGCCGGCCCCGAACCGAGCGCGAAGAATTTGCCCTCCTGGAGGCTCCAGCCGGCATACTGGCTGGCAAGGCATGCGAGCACCGGCTGCGAGGAGGCAACGCTGAGGGTCAGCGGCCAGCGCGTCTGGGTGGCGTCGGAGATCAGGCTGACACGCCCGAGCCCGCCGAGACAGATCTCGGCGATGCGGCGCCCGGCCTCGATCCCGCCAGACCCGATCCCACCAGACCCGATCCCGCCAGCCCCGATCCCGCCAGCATAAGCGCTGCCGGCATCGATCAGACGCTCGCCGAGCGCGCCGCGCGCAAGGCCGAGGCGAAGCGTCGCGGCGTCACGCTCGAGCGCGGTAAACAGATCCCAGGCCATTTGGTTGAGGCTGAAAAGAGGGGTCATGGCGCTTTCTCCGCGCGGGTTGCGAGGCGTTTCATGCGTTGGCCGAGGCGGGCGAGGGCGGCTTCCGCGCTGTGGCCCTGAGCGCGGAGCGAGCAGAAGGGGGCGCCGGCGGCGATTTCCGTCCCCGGCGCCGGCCGGTCCATCGTCCAATCCGGCCAGGAGAAGGCGGCATCGACGCTGATCCGGCGGGGCGCATAGAAAATCGCCGCGGCACCCGCCCGCCCCAGTGTCGAATCCCCCGGCGTCAGGTGCCGCGCCGGAAGCTGGCCGCGGAGGCTCGCGAGATGCCAGGCTAGCGCCTCGCGCGGCGCGAGATCGAGGGTCGCGCCGGGACGCGGATTAATCTCCAGCAGCGCCCAATCCTCGCCATCGAGCAGGAAATCGGCGCTGTTGAGGCCGACCAGGCCGGCGGCTGCGGTGATCGCGGCGATCGCGGCCTCCAGCCGCGCCGCGACCCTCGGCGCGATCGCCGCCGGGCGCACCGCGCCACCGTAGCGAAACGGCGCCTCGGGCGCGGGATCGGGCCATTGCGCGCTGAAAAACAAAGGCATCGCGGCGTGGCCATTGGCGACGAACAAGGCGGAGACGGGCCGCCCGGGCCAGCGGCGCTGGAGATAATGGCCGGGACGCGGCCGGGTGCCGGCGGGGACGACGCGGATATGGCCACCGCCGGCGGCGCCGATCCGCTTCTCCAGCCACTGCGCGTCCGGCGCCGGGGCAAAGCGGGGGGGCGGGTGAGGAATGCCGGCGTTGCGGCAAAGCGCGGCGAAAACGCGCGGATTTTTGAGTTTCGCCAGGGTTTCCGGCGAATTGCCGAGCAGCGTCCATTGTCTGCCGAGGCAAGCGAGGGTCGCCGGCGCGGCTTCGAAGCCGTTCGCGTAGATGAGGCCGGCGAGCGCGTGGCCGGCTTCGTGGGCGGCACGCGCGAGACTTTCGGCCGCGCCGGCGAGGGCGTCCGGCTCGAGCCCGCCGGCGCCATCGCCCGGCACCTGGCGATAGGCGGCGGCAAGCGCCCTTGTATCGGCATCGGCAAAGAGATCGACGGCGAAGGGCACCAGGCCCGCCCGCCGCGCCGCCATCGCCAGCGCCCGGGCGGAGAGCCCGACGACCATCACCGCGCCCGGTTTCCGCCCGGCCATGCCGCTCTGATGGCTAGGCCGCGACGAGTTCGCGGGCGAGCGCGAAAGCGTCGCGGAAATCGAAGGCAACCGGCTTTTCGGCCGCGATCATGCGCCGGAACAGGCCGAACTCGGTCTGATATTTGGTCTGGCCGATGGCGAGCGCGCCGAGCCCGCGCGCGGAACCGGCGCCGAGCGGGGCGCCATCGGCCATGACGTCGAGCCCCTCGATGCCGGAGGGCGGGACGGCGTTGACATCGGCGGCGACGAGCAGGCTCTGCGCGGTCGCGACCTGCACGGCGGAGAGAATCTGCACCCCCGCCTTGCCGGCGCAGAATACCACCCCAGACTCGGCGACCAGGGCCGATTTGCGCGCTTCCGTGCTGCCATCGGCGGCGGCGACCGAAACCTTGAAGCGGCGGCTGATCTCGGCGGCGGATGTCTCCACCCGGGCAATGCCGTCATGGCCGACCAGGGTGACGTTGGCACCGTTGAGGGCGGCGATCACGCCGGCGGCGAAGCCGACCACGCCGGTCGCGCCGAAAATCGCGACGCTCTGGCCGGCGAGTTCGGCGCCATGGGCGGTTTTCAGCAGTTTCTCGGCGCGCGCCACCATCGCCGCGGCGGTGGTGAAGGAGCCGGCGGGGTCGGCGAACAGCGAGACGATGAAAGGCGGCACCATCGCCTTCTTCGCTGCCGCCATCATGTCGAGCGCGGTGAGCGCATCCTTGCCGGCAAAGAAAATGCCGGTGCGCACACCGGCCTTGGGCGGGCGCGAGAAGATCGCATCCTGGACCAGCGGCGTCACATCCTCGAGGGTTACGTCGGTATACGGCAGAACGGCGTCATAGCCGGCATCGAGCGCCATGTGGACGTCGAACGGGCTCGCGTGTTTGAGCGGGCTCAGAAGGTGGAGGATATGTTTTTCGGCCATGGCGTTGCTCCTCGATCATGCGGCGACGGAAAGGGCGGCGTGGTTGCGCGGGCGGCAGACATGGATCTCAAGCCCCGGCGCCGCCGCCCGCGCCGCGAGACGCGCGGCCTCCTGATCGCCGCGGGCGAAGGCGAAGCCGCTCGGCCCCCAGGAGCTTTGCCCGAGGCCGACCGCGCCGGCCTCGGCGAGCCGTTCGAGCGCCGCGGCGACCGCCTTGCTGGTGAAGCGTCCGCCCTGGGCGGGGGCGAAATGGTCGCCGAGGATTTCCTGCATGCGGGTGATCGCGGCGCCGAAGGCCGCGAGATCGTCCTCGACGAGGGCCGGCAGCACCGCCATCAGCGCCAGCCGGCACAGCGTCGCCGAGACCCCCTCGGCCATCGCCGGGAGGGCGGCGAAGGCGGCGGTTTCGCCGGCGCCGGAAAGCCCGGCGCGCGCCCGGTCGAGCATCAGGATCACCCGCCAATCCTCGGGGACGCAAAGCCGGGCGAGCAGCGGCGGCGGCTGCTCGGCGTGGCCACGCCCGCCATCGACGGCGAGACCGCCGGCCTGGAACAGGGCGATGCCGATGCCCGAACGCGCGCCGCGCCCGAGCAGCGCCGCATCCCGCCGCGGATCCGCCGGCAGACCATGCAACGCGCGAAGGCCGGCGCCGATCGCGAGCGCGAGCTGGGTTCCCGAACCGAGCCCGGCATGCGAGGGAATCGCTTCCCGGACGGTGAGCGCGTGATGGCCCGAAAACCCGTGCGCCGCCACCAACGTCATGAGATAGCGCCTAGCGCGTTCGCATTCCTCGCCATCGACGATCGGGTGATCGGCAAAAGCGATCGTAAGCCGCGTCGCCGGACGGTCGAGCGCGAGACCAAGACTGCCGAAGCGCCGCCCCGGCCCGGCGCCGAGATCGAAAAACCCGAGATGGAGCCGCGCGGTCGCTGCGACCCGGACGATCGTCCCCGGGACAATCATCGCTGTGCCGTGACGGCGCGGTTGTATTGCGACCTCATGATGACGCATATTCCACAATGCCCCCCACGAGAGCAACCGAGGGGACATGACTGATACAAGGAACCGGGGCAAGGAACACCAGGATGGACGAAACCGCTTATGCCGAGCCGGAAATCATCGCCCGTCTCGCGCGCGAGTTGCCGCATTGGCGGTATGAGAAAGGCTGGATCCGCCGCACTTTCCGCACCCATTCCTGGAAGGGGACGCTGATGGTGATCAACACCGTCGGCCATCTCGCCGAAGCCGCCTGGCATCATCCCGACATCACCGCCTCCTATGCCTGGGTCGAGGTGCGCCTCTGCACCCATTCGGCGAAGGGCATCACGGAGAAGGATTTCGCGCTCGCCGCCAAGATCGAGGACGTGGTCACCTGGCGGCCGGGCCCGCCGCTCGAAGGCACACCGGAGAAAGACGCACGCTTCGCCTATATCAAATACGACAAGGCCGAGCCGTGACGGCGGAGGCGTGGATCGCCGGCCGCGAGGCCACGCGCGGGGCGGCGATCGCGGCGATCGCGCGGCGGCTGGTCGCCAGCGCCAATCCGCTGGTCGCCGGCCTCGCGACCGATATCGCCGGCGCCGAAGCCGCGCATGATCTCGCGCAACGCCTTGGCGCGGTGCTCGATCATCGGCATTCACCCGCCGCCCTCGCCGATCTCGCGGTGATGCGCGAGAGCGGCTGGCTGGTGACGACGCCGATGGAGGCCCGCGCGATGGCCGATTGCGTGGTTCTGGTGGGGACGACGCCGCCGGATTTGCCGCACTCGCCGCCGCCCTTCGCGCCCGAGCGCGCGCGGCGCGTGTTCCGCCTCGCCGGGGAAGATATGATGCTGCGGCTCGGGCTTCTGCGCGCGATGCTGGCCGGGCGGCGCATCGCCGCCGACGCCGATCTCACCACGATCGCGCAGGCGTTGCGGGCGGCGCGGTATGCGGTGATCTGCTGGTCGGCGGCGGACATCAGCCCGCTCGCGATCGAAATGCTTTGCCGACTCATCGAAGATCTCAATGACACCACCCGCTGTTTCGGCCTGCCGACGCCGGCGCCCGGCAATGCCGCCGGGGTCGCGCAGGCGCTGGCCTGGAAAAGCGGGTTTCCGTTCCGCCTCGGCTATGCGCGCGGACGCGCCGAGCATGATCCGTGGCGCTTCGATGCCGCCCGCATGATCGCCGCGCATGAGACCGATGGCGTGCTGTGGATCGGGGACGAGGCGCCTTCGGTTCCGGCGGGGATGTTTCTCGCCGTGCTCGCCCCGGAAGGCAGCGATACCGGCAACGCCGAGATCGTCATTTCCACCGCAACGCCCGGGCGCGATGCGGATGCGATTTTGTTCGACCCGATGATCGGCGCGCTTCGTTTTCAGCGCGCCGCCGTGCCGCAAAACACCTTGTCCCCGCCGGCGGCGATCCTCGAGGCGATCGCGGCGCTCTGCGATCAGACGGTGGCGACATGCTGACCCGGATCAGTGGCGGGCGAATCATCGACCCGACGACCGGGCGCGATGAGATCGGCGATCTCTGGATCGAGGATCAGCGGATCGTCGCCGCGCCCGGCCGCGCCGCCGATCTCGACTGCGATGCCAGTGGCATGATCGTGCTCGCCGGTGCGATCGATATCCATTCCCATATCGCCGGCGCGAACGTGAACACGGCGCGGCTTTTGCTGCCGGAATTGCATGACGGCGCGATGTTCGCCGGCGCGCCGCCCGGCGAATGGATCGGCCGGCTGTTCGCGGCGATGGGCTATACCACGGTTGTCGAGCCGGCGATTTCGCCGCACGCCGCCTTGCAGGCACAGCGCGAACTCGCCGCGATTCCGTTCATCGACAAGGCGATTCTCGCCGTTCTCGGCAACGACGATTTCACCTTGCGCCTGATCCGCGCCGGCGAAACCTCGGCGCTCGCCGATTATGCCGCGCGCACGCTCGGGGCCAGCGGCGGCCTCGGGATCAAGACCATCAATCCCGGCGGCGCCGTCGCGTTTCGTGAAAATGCCCGCAGTTTCTCGCTCGATGACGAGGTGCCGCGCTGGGGCTTGTCCTCGCGCGCGATCATGCGGGCACTCCAAGGCGCGGTCGCGGCACTCGGCGTTCCGCATCCTCTGCATCTGCACAGCAATAATCTCGGACTTCCCGGCAATGTCGAGACCGCGCTCGCGACCATCGCCGCCGCCGAGGGCGAGCGCCTGCATCTTGCGCATCTGCAATTCTATTCCTATGGCGCCGAAGGGCCGCGCAAATTTTCCTCCGCCGCCGCCCGCCTCGCCGAGGCGGTGAACGCCGCGCCCAATATCAGTGTCGATGTCGGGCAGGTGATGTTCGGCCAGACGGTGACGATTTCCTCCGACGTGCTCCGCCAGTTCGGCGCCCGCGCCCAGGCGAGCCCACGCAAATTCGCGATCACCGAGGCCGAGGGCAATGGCGGCGGCATCGTTCCCTATCGCTACCGGCGAAAGAATTTCTTCAACGCCGTGCAATGGGCCGCGGGTTTGGAGCTGTTTTTGCTGATCCATGATCCGTGGCGGGTTTTTTTCACGACCGACCATCCGAACGGGGCGCCGTTCACCGCTTATCCCGATCTTTTCGCGCTGCTGATGGATCGCGATCTCCGCGCCCGCTGGATCGCCGGCTTGCCGGAAGACGCCATGGCGATGACGACACTTCCCTCGCTCACGCGCGAATATGATTGGCGCGAGATCGCGATCATGACGCGCGCCGCCCCCGCGCGGCTGCTCGGGCTCCGGGATCGCGGCCATCTCGCCCCCGGCGCCCGCGCCGATATCGCCGTCTATCGCCCGCAAGCCGACCGCGCGGCGATGTTTCGCAATGCCGAGATGGTGTTCAAGGACGGCAAGCTCATTCTTCGCCGCGGCGAGGTGGTGCGCCGGCATTTTGGCCAGGCACTCCGCGTCGCGCCAGGATTCGACCGCGCCATCGAATCCCGCCTCGAAGCCTATTACGACAACGTCTTCGGCGTGCCGCTCCAGGCCTTCGATGTTCCCGAGGCGGCCATCGCCCGCAAAGATCAGCCGGCGTTCGAGAGCGTGCCATGCCGGGCATGAACGAGGCGGGCATGATCGAGGCGGGCATGATCGTCAACGGCGTGCGCATCGATGAGAGTTTCGCCGAGGCGTTCGACATGCGCGGAACCGCCCTGATCATCACCGCCGACACCCCGGCCTGGGCGGAAACCGCGGCCGTCAGCCTCACCGGGTTCGCGACCTCGATCATCGCCTGCGGTGTCGAGGCCGGAATCGATGCGCGTCTCTCGCCCGAGGAAACCCCGGATGGGCGGCCAGGCGTGCGGGTTTTGCTCTTCGCCGGGTCCACCGGCGAATTGCAGAAGCAATTGCAAAACCGTGTCGGCCAATGCGTCCTCACCAGCCCGGGCGCGGCCTGCTATGCCGGCCTGGCCGGGATCGAGCCCCTGAAACTGGGCGATGCGCTGCGCTATTTCGCCGACGGGTTTCAGATCAGCAAGCGCTTCGGCGGGCGGCGCTTCTGGCGCCTGCCGGTGATGGATGGCGAATTCGTCTGCGAGGGCACCACCGGCCTCACCAAATCCGCGGTCGGCGGCGGCAATCTTCTCCTGATGGGAAAATCCGTCGCGGCGACGCGGCATGCCGCCGAGACCGCGGTCGCGGCGATGGCAGCGGTCGCCGGCGCGATCATGCCGTTCCCCGGCGGCATCGTGCGCTCGGGTTCGAAAGTCGGCAGCAAATATAAGGGATTGGTCGCCTCCACCAACGATGCCTATTGCCCGACGCTGCGCGGTCTCGCCGCCAGCGCGCTGGAGGCGGATATCGCGAGCGTGCTCGAGATCGTGATCGACGGCCTCACGCCAGAAGCGGTCGCCGAGGCGATGCGGGTGGGCCTCGCCGCTGCCTGCGCCCTCGGGCCGGAGGCGGGGGTGGCGCGCATCGGCGCCGGCAATTACGGCGGCAAGCTCGGCAAACATCATTTCCATCTCAAGGATCTTATGCCGTGAGCGCGCTTCGCTTTCAGCTCCGCGCCCCCCCGCCGCAGCGGCTCGATTGTTCGGCCCTGACGCCGGACCGGCTGCGTGGCGTGAGCCTCGCCGAGATCGCGCGCCTCCCATTGCAGACGACGCGCGCGGCGCTCTCGGTCGGCGATGTTTTCACCATCGCCGCGGGCGATGCCGGCGACATCGTCATCGCGGGTGGCTCGCCGCTGATGGATGACATCGGCGCCGGGATGACGGCGGGGACCATCACCATCGAAGGCGAGGTCGGCATCCGCGCCGGGCACGGCATGCGTGGCGGCCGGCTTCGCATCACCGGCAATGCCGGCCCCTATGCCGCGACCGGCCTGCTCGGCGGCGAAATCGAGATCGGCGGCGACGCTGGGGATTTCCTCGGCGCCCCCGGCGCGGGCGAGCCAGCCGGCATGGCGGGTGGGGTGGTGGTGGTGCGTGGCTCGGCCGGGGCGCGGGCCGCCGACCGCCTCCGCCGCGGCGTGATCGTCATCGAGGGCGATAGCGGCGACACGCCGGCAAGCCGCATGCTCGCCGGCACGCTGGTCATTTGCGGGCGCGCCGGTGCGGCTCCCGGCTATCTGATGCGCCGCGGCACGATGTTCGCGCAGCACGCCACCCCGCTCGCCACTTTTTCAGCGACCGGCAGCGTCGATCACGTGTTCCGCGCCCTCCTCGCCCGCGCCCTCGCCCCCCTGAGCGCCAAGGCCGCGACGCTGATCGGCGGGGCCGCCCTCGCCCGTTTCAGCGGCGATCTCGCCGGGCTCGGCAAAGGCGAGTTACTGATCGCCGCGGCGGCTTAGCGCGTGATGACCGAAGGCGGAATCGCCGTAGGTCTGAATCACGCGATCAAACAAAGATTGGGAGGGGGATGGCTGAGCGAAGGCGATGTCATCCCCTTCTAAGTTCGCCGCGCTGCTGCTCGCGCTATCGCTGGGCGCCTGCGCGGCACCGCAGCAATGCCGCGTCGAACGCATCACCGATCTCCCGCTCACCAAGACCCGCGATTTCGCGCTTTTGCCGGCGCGGCTCAATGACGTCGATGCGCGCCTGCTGCTCGATACCGGCGCGGGGGCGACGATGCTGAGCCGCGCCCTCGCCGACCGCCTGGCGCTGATGCCCGATCACCAGATGTTTCCGAGCCCCGTCAACGGCATCGGCGGGGTCACGCTGACCCGGCGGATGGTGGTGGAGAGCTTCAAGATCGGCGCGCTCGATCTCGGCAAGCAGAGCGTCATGGTCACCGAGCAGGGGCTGTTCGGCGGCTTCGACCCGCCGCCCGACGGCATCATCGGCGGCGATTTCCTATCACATTTCGATGCCGATATCGATCTGCCGGCAAACCACGTGACCCTCTACCGCGCCCATCCGTGCGCGGCCGCCTTCGCGCCACCCTGGCCGGGCGCGACAATCTACCGCTTGCCGGCGCGCATGACCGATGGCGGGCAGTTCCTCGTCACGGTGACGGTCGATGGCGTCGCGATCACGGCGATGATCGATTCCGGGGCAGAGACCACGGCGATCAGCAGCCGCGTGGAAAACCGGCTCGGCCTCACCCCGGCGATGCTCGCGAATGATCCACAGCGGGCGGAAATCGGCATCGACATGCACCGACGCCTCTCCTATCTGCACCATTTCCACGCGATCCGGATCGGGGCGGAGATCTTTCCGGACAGCGCCGTCTGGGTCAGCGACATGCCGCTCGTGCCCGCCGATATGCTGCTCGGCGCCGATTTTTTCCAAACCCACCGGGTCTGGCTGTCATTCTCGCGGCGAACGGTATTCGTCGCGGTCGCGGGGAATGGCGGCAACCAGACCCCGCGCTGATGTCATTCCGCCGCGTCGAGCAGGCTCGCCTTGCCGTCATGGATCGCGGCCATCGCCTTCTCGACATGGCCGCTGAAGACATATTGCGCTGGCCGCTGACGGTCGAGCGGGATTTCCGGCGCCATCTTCCCCTCGGTGCGCGGCCCGCGGAGCGCGACAGAAGCGACCTTCAGCGGATGACGCACCGCATCCATCACCGCCGTCGCCTCATAGCCGGAATGGACCATGCAATCGGCGCATTTTTCATACTGGCCAGTGCCGTAGCCGTCCCAATCGGTGGTTTCCATCAGCTCCTTGAAGCTTTTGGCATAGCCTTCGCCGAGCAGGTAACAGGGGCGCTGCCAGCCGAAGACGTTGCGGGTCGGCTTGCCCCAGGGGGTGCAGTGATAGGTCTGGTTGCCAGCCAGGAAATCAAGGAACAGCGAGGACTGGTTGAATTTCCACTTCTTGCCCTTGCCGCGCGCGAAAATACCACGGAACAGCTCTTTCGACTTTTGACGATTGAGGAAATGCTGCTGATCCGGGGCCCGTTCATAGGCATAACCCGGAGAAATCATCACCCCATCGATGCCGACCGCCGTCACGTCGTCGAGAAATTCGGCGACGCGGGCGGGATCGGCGCCGTCGAACAGCGTCGTGTTGATGCACACCCGGAAGCCCCGCTCCTTCGCCGCCCGGATCGCCGCGACGGCGCGTTCGAAGACGCCCCCCTGGCTGACCGCGTGATCATGCATCTCGCGGTCGCCGTCGAGATGGACATCCCAGGCGAAATTGCGGTGCGGCTTGAAGAGATCGAGCTTTTTTTCAAGGAGCAGGGCGTTGGTGCAGAGATAGACGAATTTGCCGCGCGCCAGCATCCCCTCGACGATCTCCGGCATCTCCTTGTGCAGCAAGGGCTCGCCGCCGGCGATCGCCACCACCGGCGCGCCGCATTCATCGACCGCTTCGAGACATTCGGCGACCGAAAGCCGCTGATTGAGGATCGGCGCCGGGTAATCGATCTTGCCGCAGCCGGCGCAGGCGAGATTGCAGCGAAACAGCGGCTCCAGCATCAAGACCAGCGGATAGCGCTTGCGCCCGGCGAGATGCTGTTTGACGACATAGGCGCCGACGCGGATCATTTGGTTCAAGGGAACGGGCATTCTTCTCTCGGCCTTTCAGACGGAGGCGGCTTCGGCGGGCTCGCTGTCGGCGAGTTCGGGCGGGAAGCGGAAGCGCACGTTTTCCGCAACCCCTTCGAGGGTGGTGACTTCGATGGCGGCGAAGCGGCGCAGCCCCGCGATCACTTCCTGGACCAGGGTTTCCGGGGCCGAGGCACCAGCGGTGACGCCGACCGAGGCGATGCCCGCGAACCATTCGGCGCACAAGGCGCTGGCGTCGTCGATCAGGTAGCTCGGCTTGCCAAGCTCGGCGCCGATTTCGCGCAAGCGGTTGGAGTTGGAGCTGTTCTGGCTACCGACGACGAGGATCACGTCGACCGCCTTGGCGAGTTCATGGACCGCGGTCTGGCGATTCTGCGTCGCATAGCAGATATCGCGCACATCCGGCCCGCGAATCGCCGGGAATCGCTCGGTGAGCGCGGCGATGATCTGGCGCGTGTCGTCCACCGAGAGGGTGGTCTGGGTGATATAGGCGAGCTGCTCGGGATCGGTGACCGCGAGGGCGGCGACATCGGCGACGGTCTGCACGAGATGGACCTTGCCGGGGATCTGGCCGATCGTCCCCTCGACCTCGGCATGGCCGGCATGCCCGACGAGCACGATCTCGCGCCCGGTGGCGGCATAACGGCGCCCCTCGTTATGCACCTTGGCAACCAGCGGGCAGGTCGCGTCGATCACCGCGAGGCCGCGGCGCGAGGCCGTTTCCTCAACCACCCGGGCGACGCCATGGGCGCTGAAGATGGTGGTGGCGCCGGTCGGGATCTCGTCGAGTTCGTCGACGAAAATGGCGCCGCGGGTGCGCAGATCCTCGACCACATGGCGGTTATGCACGATTTCGTGGCGGACATAGATCGGCGGGCCGTATTTCGCGAGAGCCCGCTCGACGATCTCGATGGCCCGCTCGACGCCGGCACAGAAGCCGCGCGGCTGGGCCAGGACGACACGCAACATCCGCTCGCTCCTGTAAAAAATCACACCGAGTGTAAAAAATCAAACCCGAGGCTTCCGGTGGCGCGGCGAAACCATCCGGCCACCTCGTGCCTCACGAATTCCACGATCGGCCCTGGTATATGGCATCGCGGCGTCGCTCGGCAATCCCTGTCACGGCCGGCGCCTGTCACGATCGGCAAGGCAGGCTCCGGGGTTTTCACCCCCCAGTTTCATGCCCCCTAGTTTCATGCCCGGGCTTGACTTGCGGCGCGCAAAGGAAAATCTCTACCTTGAGAGATGCTGAAAACTCCCCGCCCAAGCCCTCCCGCGCGCGCCGTTGAGATCCGGGCCGCCCTGAGGGTGAGGGATCAAGCCTATCCCTGGACGATGGCGGCGGCCGTGGCGGCCGAGCGGTTCAGCGTGGCGGCGCCGGCCAGGCGATGCCATGAGACGACAAAGAGGTGATCGATGGCTAGACCCCGGACGCCGACACTGGATCGCGTGGATGAGCCGCGCGATCTCCGCAATTTTTCCATCGATCAGCTGCGTGATCTCGCCGCCGAACTCCGCGCCGAGCTGGTGGACGCGGTTTCGGTCACCGGGGGTCATCTCGGCGCCTCGCTCGGCGTCGTCGAGCTGACGGTCGCGCTGCACGCGGTGTTCGAGACGCCGCATGACCGGCTGATCTGGGATGTCGGCCATCAAGCCTATCCGCACAAGATTTTGACCGGGCGGCGCGGGCGTATCCGCACCCTCCGCCAGGGTGGCGGCCTCTCCGGCTTCACCCGCCGCACCGAGAGCGTCTATGACCCGTTCGGCGCCGCCCATTCCTCGACCTCGATTTCGGCCGGGCTCGGCATGGCCGTCGCGCGCGACCTCAAGGGCGAGGCCCGCCACGTCGTCTGCGTCATCGGCGATGGCGCGATGAGTGCCGGCATGGCCTATGAGGCGATGAACAATGCCGGGGCGCTGCGCTCGCGCCTCATCGTCGTGCTCAACGACAACGACATGTCGATCGCGCCGCCGGTCGGCGCCATGAGCGCCTATCTCTCGCGCCTGATCTCCTCGCGCAGATTTCTCAGCTTGCGCGAACTCGCGGCGCGCATGGCGCGGCATTTTCCGCGCGGCATCGAGCGCACCGCGCGCCGCGCCGAGGAATTCGCCCGCGGCATCCTGACCGGCGGCACATTGTTCGAGGAGATGGGGTTCTATTACGTCGGCCCGGTGGACGGGCATAATCTCGACCATCTGCTGCCGGTTCTGCGCAATATCCGCGACGCCGAGGAGAGCGGGCCGATCCTGCTTCACGTCGTCACGCAAAAGGGCAAGGGCTATGCTCCGGCCGAAGCGGCGCCGGACAAATACCATGGCGTTGCCAAATTCAACGTCGTCACCGGCGAGCAGGCCAAGGCGCCGCCCGGCCCGCCCTCCTACACGAGGGTCTTCGCCGATGCCCTGGTCAAGGAGGCGGAGAAGAATCCCCGCGTCATCGCGATCACCGCGGCGATGCCGTCCGGCACCGGGCTCGACCGCTTCGCCGCGCGCTTTCCCGAGCGCTGCTTCGATGTCGGCATCGCCGAGCAGCACGCCGTGACCTTCGCCGCCGGCCTCGCCGCCGAGGGCATGGCGCCGTTCTGCGCCATCTATTCGACTTTTCTGCAACGCGCCTATGACCAGGTGGTGCATGACGTCGCCATCCAGTCGCTGCCGGTGCGCTTCGCCATCGACCGCGCCGGCCTGGTCGGCGCCGACGGCGCGACCCATGCCGGGAGCTTCGACCTCGCCTATCTCGGCTGCCTGCCGGGCATGGTGCTGATGGCGCCGGCCGACGAGGCGGAGCTGGTTCACATGGTGGCGACCGCGGCCGCGATCGGCGACCGCCCCTCGGCCTTCCGCTATCCGCGGGGGGAAGGTTTCGGCGTCGCGCTGCCGCAAGCGGGGGTTCCGTTGCCGCTCGGGCGCGGGCGGGTGCTGCGCGAGGGCGGCAAGGTTGCCCTGCTCTCGCTCGGGACGCGGCTCCCTGAGGCGCTGGCGGCGGCCGAGGATCTGGCCGCGCGCGGGCTTTCGACCACCGTCGCCGATGCCCGCTTCGCCAAGCCGATCGATGCCGAGCTGATCGAACGCCTGGCCCGCGAGCACGAGGTGATGGTGGTGATCGAGGAAGGCGCGATCGGCGGCTTCGCGGCGCAGGTGATGCAGCATCTGGCGCGCAAGGGTCTGCTCGATGGCGGCCTTAAATTCCGCCCCCTCACGCTGCCCGATATTTTCATTGACCATGACGGCCCGCGCACCCAAATCGAGGCGGCTGGCCTCGATGCCGCTCATATCGTCCAGACCGTGCTCGGGGCGTTGGGGGTCGGGCGCCCGAAGATCGTTCCCGTTCGTTCGTGAGATAATCCCGATGCCGAATTATTTTCCCCGCCGGGCGCTGCTCCGGGCTTCGCTGGCCGGCCTCGCCGCTGCCTCGCTCCGCGCCGCCGTGTCCCCCGCCGCGGCGGCATCCGATGCCGCGGCGCCGATCGCGGCGCTCAACGTCGCCCTCACCGACGTCATGAAAGCCGGCAAGGATGCCCCTTTCCCGGCGCGCTACCAGACCCTCGCCCCGGTGGTCGCGCAGAGTTTCGACCTCGCGGCCATTCTCCGTCTCGTCGTCGGGCCGCACTGGGCGGACATTCCGCCCGAGATGCAAACCGCGCTCCTCGCGGAGTTCCATCGCTTCACGGTCGCGAGCTATGTCGCCAATTTCGACGACAATAGCGGCGAACGGCTCGAAATCCTGCCCACGACCCATGTGGTCGGCGGCGATACGGTGATCGAGACGCGGATCGTTTTTCCAAAAAATGATCCGGTGCGGATCGATTACGTGATGCGCGAGAACGATGGCCATTGGCAGGTGGTGGATGTGCTGCTCGACGGGACGATCAGCCGGGTCGCGGTGCAGCGCTCCGATTTCCGCCACATCCTGGAGACCGGCGGACCGCAGGCGCTGATCACCAATCTCCGCAAAAAAATCTCCGCTCTTTCCGGCGGCACGCTGGCCTAGACGGGATCCCGTCCATGGACACCGCCCTGGTCGATATGCCGCTCCTCATCGCTATGTCGCACTTCATGCACATGCCCCTCACCTTCGCGTCCGGGGTGGCGTTCGCCGGGGTAGTGCTCGCGGCGCTCGGCCTGCTGCAAGGGCTGTTCGGCCTGGCCTTCCTCGCGCGCTTCCTGCACCGGGCACGGCGCGAGCGCGGCCAGGCGCAAACCCTGGCGGGCCCGGCGATCAGCGTCCTCAAACCGCTGCATGGCGACGAGCCGCTCCTCGAAGCGGCCTTGGCCTCGTTTTTCGCGCAAGACTATCCCGCGTTTCAGATCGTTTTTGGCGTGCAAGACCCGAACGACCCCGCGATCGCCGTGGTCGAGCGCCTCCGCGCGCGCTTCCCGGCCTGCGACGCGCGCCTCGTGATCGACGCCACGCAGCACGGAACGAACCGAAAAATCAGCAATCTCATCAATATGATGAAGAACGCGCGGCACGAGTTGCTGGTGGTTGCCGATTCCGATATCCACACCACCCCCGATTATCTCCGCAGCGTTCAGGCAGCGCTCGCGACGCCAGGGACGGGGATGGTGACGACGCTCTATACCGGCCTTCCCGCCGATCGCTCGCTCGCCGCCCGGATCGGCGCGAGCCAGATCAACCACGCCTTCATTCCCGGGGTTCTGATCGGGCGCGCCCTCGGCCGCGAGGATGGGCTCGGCGCGACGATGGCGCTGACCCGCGCCACCCTCGATCGCATCGGCGGCTTCGCCGCGCTCGCCGATCACATCGCCGATGACGCCGTGCTCGCCGCCAAGGTGCGGGAACTCGGTCTCGCGGTGCGGCTCGCGCCGGCGATCCCGGCGACCACCGTCGCCGAGCATGGGCTGCGCGATCTCTGCCGGCGGGAGCTGCGCTGGGCGCGGGTCAACCGTTCGCTCGCCCCACTCAGCTATGCCGCCTCGGTGGTGCAGTATCCGCTCGCCTTCGCCCTCGTGACCCTGGCCTCGGCCCCTGGCGCGGCTTGGGCGTGGGGGTGGTTCGTGTTCTGCTGGCTGTTGCGCGGCGCCACCGCGCGGGGCATTGATCACGCGCTGGCGCTCACGCCGCGCGCGCCGGTCGCCCTGTTGCCGCTCCGTGATCTGCTTTCGGTGGCCGCCGTGGTGATGAGTTTCGCCGGCGACAAGGTTTATTGGCGGGGCGAGGTGGTGGTGGTCGAACCGCCGCCGTCCCTTTCGCCGAAAATGTGACGAAGGATTTTGTGCCGATGAAAAAAACCCTGTTTTTGCACCCGCCCTCCTTCGATGGCTTCGACGGCGGCGCCGGGTCGCGCTATCAGGCGCGGCGCGAAATCCGCTCGTTCTGGTTCCCGACCTGGCTCGCCCAGCCGGCGGCGCTGGTCCCGGAAAGCCGCTTGATCGACGCGCCGCCCGCCGGGATCGGGCTCGACGCCGTGCTCGGCGTCGCCGGCGAATACGAGCAGGTGGTGATGCACACTTCTTCCCCGTCCTTCGCTTCCGACGCAAAGGTCGCGGCGGCGCTGAAAGACGCCAATCCGCGGCTTTCCATCGGCTTCGTCGGCGCCAAGGTCGCGGTGCAGCCGGAAGAGAGTCTCCGCGACGCGCCGGCGGTGGACTGGGTTGCGCGCAACGAATTCGATTTTACCGTGAAAGAGGTCGCCGAGGGGCGGGATTTCGATGCCATCGATGGGCTGAGCTTTCGTGACGGCGCCGGCCGCATCGCCCATAACCGCGACCGCGCCATCCTCGAGGACATGGACCGCCTGCCCTTCGTCACCGAGGTCTACAAGCGCGATCTCCGGATCGAGGATTATTTCATCGGCTATCTCAAGCACCCCTATATTTCGCTCTATACCGGGCGCGGCTGCAAATCGCGCTGCACCTTCTGCCTCTGGCCGCAGACCGTCGGCGGGCATCGCTACCGGGTGCGGAGCACGGCGCATGTCATCGAGGAGATCCGCCTCGCCAAATCTTATTTCCCCGAGGTCCGGGAATTCTTTTTCGACGACGACACATTCACCGACAATCTGCCGCGCGCCGAGGCGATCGCGCGCGAATTGGGCAAACTCGGCGTCACCTGGTCGTGCAACGCCAAGGCCAATGTGCCGCGCGAAACCCTCAAAGTGCTCAAGGATAACGGCCTCCGTTTGCTCCTCGTCGGCTATGAGAGCGGCAACCAGCAAATCCTGCACAACATCAAGAAGGGCATGCGGATCGAGGTCGCCAAGCGCTTCTCGCGCGATTGCCGTGAGCTCGGCATCACCATCCACGGCACCTTCATCCTTGGTCTCCCCGGCGAGACCAAGGAGACCATCGAGGAGACCGTCCGCTTCGCCCTCGAGGTCAATCCGCACACTTTGCAGGTCTCGCTCGCCGCGCCCTATCCCGGCACCGAGCTTTACCAGCAGGCGGTGGAAAACGGCTGGCTCGATACCGCCCATGCCGAATTGGTCGACGCGCACGGCATCCAGATCGCGCCGCTCCATTATCCGCATCTGACGCATACCGAGATGTTCGACAATGTCGAGGCGTTCTATCGCCGCTTTTATTTCCGCGCGCCGAAAATCGCCGCCATCGTCGGTGAGATGCTGACCAGCCCGCAGATGATGATGCGCCGGCTGCGCGAGGGGCGGGAGTTCTTTCAGTTCCTGCGCGAGAGGCGGGCGCAGAAAGCGGCTTGAGACGGGCGCCGGCACCGGGGCGGCGCGGACGATGCCACGCAAAGAAAACGAAGGGGAAGTCTTTTTGCTTCTTTTTCTTCAGAAAAAGAAGAATTTATCTCTGATAATACTTGATTAATCTTTAGAACCGGCATGACGATCCTCGATCTTTTCTGGATTTTTTTCATTTTCAGCGCGCTCCAGCCGCTGCTGCGCCAGCGCCTGCTGGAACGCCTTCGCGCCCGCAAGCTCGGGCAGATCGAGCGCCGGCGCGGCTCGCGGGTGATCGCCCTCGTCCATCGCCAGGAGACCATGCGCCTCCTTGGCTTCCCCCTCATGCGCTATATCGATATCCACGATTCCGAGGAGATTTTGCGGGCGATCCACATGACCGCCGACGACATGCCGCTCGACATCATCCTGCACACGCCGGGCGGGCTGGTGTTGGCGGCGGTGCAGATCGCGCGCGCGATCCGCGACCGCCAGGGCCCGGTCACCGTCTTCGTCCCGCATTACGCGATGTCCGGCGGCACGTTGATCGCGCTCGCCGCCGACGAGATCGTGATGTGCCGCCACTCCGTGCTCGGCCCGGTCGATCCGCAGATCGGCAAATTTCCCGCCGCCTCCCTGCTGCGCGTGATCGAGCAGAAACCGATCGCCGAGATCGACGACGAGACCTTGGTTCTCGCCGATGTCGGGCGCAAGGCGATCGCCCAGGTGAAAGCAACGGCAGAGGAACTGCTCGCCCATCGTCTTCCCGAGACCGAAGCGAAACGCATCGCCGAGACCCTCGCCACCGGCACCTGGACCCATGACTACCCGATTTCCGCCGCCGAGGCGAAAGCGCTCGGTCTTCCGGTCAGCACCGATATGCCCGAGGATGTGCTGCAATTGATGGATCTCTACCCGCAGCCGATGCAGGCCCGGGGCGGCAATGTCGAATATCTGCCGGTGCCGCGACAAAAACCCTGATCCAGCGGCGATCGTCGAGTTTGGGGAGGACGCGATGACAACCAGGTTCGAACGCCATTACGGCGACCGCGTCATGCGTTGCTTCGAACAGCGCCCGGCCAGTCTCTCGGCGCTGCTCGAAGGCGCGGTCGCGCGCAACCCGGACGGCGAGGCGCTGATCGATGGCGCGACCCGGCTCACCTATCGCGCGCTTTTGCGGCGGGTCGGCGAGGTGGCGGCGGGGTTGGCGGCGCGCGGCGTCGGGGCCGGCGACCGGGTGGCGATGCTGCTCGGCAACCGCGCCGAGTTCGTGATCCTGCTGTTTGCGATCACCCGGCTCGGCGCCATCGCGGTGCCGCTTTCGATCCGTGAGCAGCGCCCGGGCCTTGCCTATCTGCTCGGCCATTGCGGCGCCGTGCTGTGCGTGTTCGAGGATCTTCTCGCGCCCCTGCTGCCGGCGCCGGAGGAGGTGCCGGCGCTTCGCCATCGCATCCCGGTGAGCCGCTTCGCCGATCTCGCCGGCCCCGGCGTGTGCGAGACCGACGCGCCGGTCGGCGAGGAGGACGTCGCGATGCTGCTTTACACCTCGGGCACCACCGGGCGGCCGAAAGGGGCGATGCTCACCCATTTCGGGATCGTCCATTCGGTGCTGCATTGCCTGATGGCGCTCGACCTCGGCCCTGGCGAGCGTGTCATGGCCGCGGTGCCGATGGCGCATGTCACCGGCATCGTGCCGGTGATCGCAACCACCATCCATGCCGCCGGCGCGCTCATCGTGCTGCCCGAATTCAAGGCCGGCGCCTTTCTCGATCTCGCCGAGCGCGAGCGCCTCACCTACACCATCCTGGTTCCGGCGATGTATGCGCTGTTGCTGCTGGAGCCCGATTTCGCCGCCCGCGATCTCGGTGCCTGGCGTATCGGCGCATTTGGCGGCGCGCCGATGCCGGAAGCGGTGATCGCCAGGCTCGCGGCGACACTTGCGCATCTTCGCCTGATCAACGGCTATGGCGCGACCGAGACCACCTCGCCGGCGACGTTTCTTCCCGCGAGTGCGACGGCCGAGCACGCCGCAAGCGTCGGCCTTTCCGTTACCTGCGGCGAAATCATGGTGATGGACGAGCACGGGCGCGAGGTGCCGCGGGGAGAGATCGGCGAAATCTGGATCCAGGGGCCGATGGTGGTGCCCGGCTACTGGCAGGACGCGGCGGCGACGGCGGAGAATTTCACCGCCGGATTCTGGCATTCCGGCGATCTCGGGGTGATCGACGGCGAGGGTTTCGTCCACATCCGCGATCGCGGCAAGGATATGATCAATCGCGGCGGCCACAAGGTGTTTTCGGTCGAGGTGGAAAACGCCCTCATCGCCCATCCCGAGGTGATCGAGGCGGCGGCGGTGGCGCGGCCCTGCCCGGTGCTCGGCGAGCGGGTCCACGCTTTCGTTCGCCTCCGTGACGGCGCCAGCGCCAGCGCCGCCGACCTCGCGGCCCATTGCGCCCCCTTGCTCGCCGATTACAAGCGGCCGGAGAGTATCAGTTTCGCGACCGAGCCGCTGCCGCGTAACGCCAATGGCAAGCTGCTCAAGCGGACATTGCGTGAGGCGATTGCCAGACCGCCCGCCAATGGCTAAACTTTCATATCAAACCATTGCTGGGGGACAAGAAACGTGAGCAAATTTCCGATCATGGCGGCGGCGTTGGCGGCTTCGCTCGGCATCGCGGGGGCGGCGCGGGCCGACGGTTTCACCCTCACCAGCCCCGATATCCCCGAAGGCGCGACGATCCAGAATGAGCAGGTGTTCAACAGCTTCGGCTGCACCGGCCAGAACCTCTCGCCACGCCTTTCCTGGTCGGACGCGCCGGCCAACACCAAGAGCTACGCGCTCACCATCTATGACCCTGACGCGCCGACCGGCAGCGGCTTCTGGCACTGGGTGGTGTTCAATATCCCGGCCAAAGCCACGCAGCTCGCCAAGAACGCCGGCGATGCGCATCACAACCGCCTGCCGCGCGGCGCAACCCAAAGCCGCACCGATTACGGCATCGCCGGCTATGGCGGCCCCTGCCCGCCGCCGGGTGACAAGCCGCATCACTACATCATCACGCTGCACGCGCTCGATGTGGATAAATTACCGCTGAACAAGGACACGACGGCGGCGGTGGTCGGCTTCAACCTGCATTTCCACACCATCGCCTCAGCGACCCTCACCGGGCTTTACGGGCGCTGACCTCACGGCTCCGCGCGGTTTTTGGAAGGGGCCGAATTTTGCCGTGAAGACAGGTCACGGGGGGGGCTGCAGTGGGTTCCTCACCCCCCTGGGCGGGAGGATACGCCGTTCGGGGGTATCGGGCAGGGTAAGCGCAACCGGTTCCGTCGTGACATAGGTGAAATCGGAAACCACAGCGCATTCGGCCATATGGCACGAAGCTGGCGGTTCACCTGGTCACGCGGACAGGGGGGGGGCGACGGGATTGCGCGATACGCCGGCCGGCCCTTGACCGCACGCGGAAAAAAGCGGCACTGAAAAACCAGCGCGTTGCCGTGATCCAGGATCTCGCGCGCGGGCGCGACAACAGGAGTGCATACGCCATGATTCCGCCGCGCGGCCGCCATTTCTTCGCCAATCCCGGGCCGACCAACATCCCCGATAGCGTCCTGCTGGCGACCGCCCATGCCTCGGTCGATTTCAACGACCCGGCGTTCTTCGCCGTCTATGAAGCCGGCCGCGCCGGGCTGCGGCGGGTTTTGCGCCAGGACAGCGGCGAATTATTCCTCTATACCGCCTCCGGCCATGGCGCCTGGGATGCGACGCTGGTCAATCTCTTCTCTCCCGGCGACCGGCTGCTGATGATCGCTTCGGGCTATTTCTCGGAAGCCTGGGCGGCAATGGCGGCGCGGCTCGGCCTCGTCGTCGAGACCGTCGCCGCCGATTGGCGGCGCGGCGCCGAGATCGCGGCGATCGAAAAAGCGCTCCGGGCCGATACCAAGGGGACGATCCGCGCCGTCTGCGCCGTCCATAACGAGACCTCGACCGGGCTTTGCCTTCCGCTTCCCGCCATTCGCGCCGCGATCGACGCCGCGCGGCATTCGGCGCTGTTCCTCGCCGATACCATCTCCTCGCTCGGCAGCTTCGATTTCCGTATGAGCGAATGGGGGGTGGATGCCGTGGTCGGCGGCAGTCAGAAGGGGCTGATGCTGCCCGCCGGGATGAGCTTCACCGCGGTTTCCGAGCGCGGCATGGCGGCGCATCGCGAGACCGGACTCGCGCGCGGCTATTTCGACTGGACAGCGATGCTGGGCCGCCCGCACAAGAGCTTCATGGGCACGGTTCCGGTGACGTTCTTCTATGGCCTGCGTGAATCGCTCCGCCTGATCGAGGAGGAGGGGCTGGAAAACGTCTTCTCCCGTCACCACCGCCTCGCCGACGCGGTGCGCGCTGCGGTCCGCGCCTGGTCGGGCAATCACGGCCCCGCGCTTTATTGCCTCAATCCTGAACGGTTATCGGATTCCGTCACCACCCTCCTGATGCCCGACGGGTTCGACGCCGAAGCGGTGCGCACCATCGCGCGCGAGCGCTTCAACGTCTCGCTCGGCGGCGGCCTCGGCGCGCTCGGCGGCAAGGTCTTCCGCATCGGCCATCTCGGCGACCTCAACGAGGCAATGGTGATGGGGACCCTCGCCGCCGTGGAAATGAGCCTGCAACGCGCCGGCATCCCACACGGCACTGGCGCCCTCGATGCCGCGGTGGCCGCGCTGGCGGCATGAAACGAGGCGCCTGGTGGCGCGCTCACGATCCGGCGCCCAGGGGGGAGTTCTTTTTCGACTCCGATCGATGGTGGCGGCTACCACCGCCTTCGCCCGGCGTTCGCAGTTCCGTTCTGAAGTGGCGGATGGGGTGGGATTCGAACCCACGATACGCTTGCACGTATGGCGGTTTTCAAGACCGCTGCCTTAAACCGCTCGGCCACCCATCCCACAACCCGCCCGTATTCATGACGGGGAGGGGCGGTTTGGCGCCGCAGAGGCACACGCGCACCTCGTCAGCTTGAAGCAGGCAACCCTCGTGGCATCATGCCGAATTTCGCGTCTTCAGGTCTCCGCCGCGGGAGCGGCGTCGTCATCGCTCACCTGCCGCGGACCGCTATCCTGGCCTTTGGCCGTGGGATCGCGATCAACCAGCTCGATCACCGCCATCGAAGCGGCGTCACCGTGGCGCATCCCGGCCTTCAAGACGCGGGTATAGCCACCGGCACGTGATTTGTAGCGATCCGCGAGCGCGGTAAATAGTTTTGCGACAATTTTCTGGTCGCGCAATTCGGCGAAAGCAAGACGGCGCGCATGCAAACCGCCGCGCTTGCCCAAGCTGATGAGCTTCTCCGCGACCGGGCGCAATTCCTTGGCCTTGGGCAGCGTTGTCGTGATCTGCTCATGCTTGAGCAGCGCCACCGCCATGTTGCGGAACATGGCGAGGCGATGGCTCGAAGTCACGCCAAGCTTACGGCCGGCGATCCCGTGACGCATGGTCTTTCTCCCCGCGGGCTCAGAACGGCTCGTCGAGCCGCTTGGCCATGTCTTCGATATTCTCTGGTGGCCAACCCGGCACCGTCATGCCAAGGGAGAGCCCCATGGTCGTGAGCACTTCCTTGATCTCGTTCAGCGATTTGCGGCCGAAATTCGGCGTCCGCAGCATCTCCTGCTCGCTCTTCTGCACGAGATCGCCGATATAGATGATATTGTCGTTCTTCAAGCAATTGGCGCTACGGACGGAGAGTTCGAGTTCATCCACCTTGCGCAGCATATTGCGGTTGAACGGCAGATTATCCTGCGGCTCATCGGCACGAATGTGCTGCGGCTCGTCGAAATTGATGAAGAGCTGGAGCTGATCCTGCAAAATGCGCGCGGCGAGCGCCACCGAATCCTCCGGGGTCACGGCGCCATTGGTCTCCACCGTGAGCAGCAGGCGATCATAATCCGTCACCTGGCCGACGCGCGTCGGCTCGACCTTGTAGGAAACCCGCCGCACCGGCGAGAAGATCGCATCCACCGGAATGAGTCCGATGGGGCTGTCTTCCTCGCGATTCTGGCTTGCCGCGATATAACCTTTGCCGAGTTCGACGGTGAATTCGATACCGAGCTTGGCGCCGTCGTCGAGGGTGCAGATGACGAGATCGCGGTTCATGATGTCAATGTCATGCCCGGTCTGAATTTGCCCGGCCTTGACCTCGCCCGGCCCCGTCGCCGAGAGCACCATGCGCTTCGGGCCCTCGCCATGCATGCGGAGCCCAAGCTGCTTGATGTTGAGCACGATATCGGTGACATCTTCGCGCACGCCGGGAATGCTGCTGAATTCATGCAGCACGCCGTCGATCTGCACCGAGGTCACCGCGGCACCCTGCAACGACGAGAGCAGGATGCGACGGATGGCGTTGCCGAGCGTCATGCCGAAGCCACGCTCGAGCGGCTCGGCGATGATCGTTGCAACACAAGAAGGAACCGCGCCGGACTCAACTTCCAGCTTCTCCGGCTTGATCAGCGATTGCCAGTTTCTCTGGATGACCACGCTTGCCTCATCTGCAATGAATGCGCTCGCGAAAGCGCGGAACTTTGCCCCCTCCGCCGGACATCTCGACCCGAGATCCCGACCAGAGGCGACGATCAGACGCGACGCCGCTTGCGCGGACGGCAGCCATTATGCGGAATGGCGGTCGTGTCACGGATGGCGGTGATGGCAAAGCCGACCGCCTGCAGCGCGCGGAGAGCACTTTCGCGCCCCGAGCCCGGACCGCTGACCTCGATCTCCAAGGTCTCCATGCCGTGCTCGCGCGCCTTGCGCCCCGCTTCTTCCGCGGCCACCTGCGCGGCATAGGGCGTCGATTTCCGGCTGCCCTTGAAACCCTGGCTCCCCGCCGAGGACCACGCGATCGCGTTGCCCTGGGAATCGGTGATGGTCACCATGGTGTTGTTGAAGGTCGCCGCGACATGAGCAACGCCGGATGTAATGTTCTTGCGTTCTTTCTTGCGCGGGCGCGCGGCCTGGGCGGGCTTGGCCATGAATTTCGTCCTGTCGGTCGTCTATTGGGTGATGGCAAGGATGATGGTGAGCCAGATCGTGGACAAAGAACTACTTCGTCACTTTCTTTTTACCAGCGATGGCAACCGCCTTGCCTTTGCGTGTGCGGGCATTGGTATGGGTGCGCTGGCCGCGCACCGGCAGGCCGCGACGATGACGAAGGCCACGATAGCAGCCGAGATCCATCAAACGCTTGATATTCATCGCCACTTCACGGCGTAGGTCGCCTTCGACGCGGTATTCGCGATCGATCAGCTCACGGATGCGCAGGACTTCGTCGTCACTGAGCTGATTGACGCGGCGCTCGTCCGGGATGCCGAGCGCAGTGCAGATCGCGGCGGCCTTGGTCGGGCCAATCCCGTAAATATAGCGAAGCCCTATCGTTACCCGCTTATTGGTTGGAATATTCACCCCGGCAATGCGCGCCACGCTTCTTCACTCCTCACCAGCCGGCCGATTGCGGCCGACACAACTCGAACCCGCAAAAAACGAACCAACGCCCTGCCGCGCTAAAGCGCTCAGGTCGCCTGTTTTTCCGCCTTGTCTTTCCCCGCAAAAAGCCACACCCCATTCGTCGGGGCGACATGCGAGGCGCGCACTATACAGGCTGACACGCGAGTGTCAATCTTGTGCGATCATTTTTTCGTGACATCGCCGCCGAGCCCATCCAAAACCCGCTCCACGGCCGCCGTCACATCCTCGATCCCGGCCATGCCGTCAACGCTGTGGAGCCGCTCCTGCGCCGCATAGTAAGGCAAGATCGGCGCCGTCTGGCGATGATAGGCGGCGAGCCGGGCGGTGACCGTCTCGCGGTTGTCATCGGCGCGGCGGGTGAATGCCGTGCCGCCGCAGACATCACAGTGGCCAGGTATTTTCGGCGGCTTGAAAACATCATGATAGCCCGCGCCGCAGGTGGCGCAGGTGAAACGCCCGGCAATGCGCTCGATCAGCGCCGCATCGTCGACCTTGAGTTCGATCACCGCGCTCAGCGTCAGCCCGTGTTCGCCGAGCATGACGTCCAGCGCCTCGGCCTGCGGCACGGTGCGGGGAAAACCGTCCAGAATGAAGCCGCTCGTGCAATCCGGCCGCGCGATCCGCGCCGAGAGCATGGCGATGATGATTTCATCCGGCACCAACTCGCCGGCCGCCATGATCGCTTTCGCCTTCCGCCCGATCGCGCTCCCGGCGGCGACCTCGCTGCGCAGCATGTCTCCGGTGGAGATTTGGGCGATGCCGTGTTGCTCTTCGAGGCGCTTGGCCTGGGTGCCTTTCCCGGCGCCCGGCGGGCCGAGCAGAATGAGGTTGAGCCCCCCTCCGGCCGCCATCAGCGCACCCGTCCGCGCACCCGCGCCTTGCGGATGAGCCCCTCATATTGATGGGCGAGGAGGTGCGACTGGATCTGGGTGATGGTGTCCATCGTCACCGAGACGATGATCATCAGGCTGGTGCCGCCGAAATAGAACGGCACGCCATAATGGCTGATCAGAATTTCCGGCAGGAGACAGACCGCCGCGACATAAATCGCGCCGATGGTGGTCAGCCGCGTCAGAATATAATCGAAATACTCGGCCGTCGCATTGCCGGGCCGGATGCCGGGGATGAAGCCGCCATATTTTTTGAGGTTGTCGGCGGTCTCCTGCGGATTGAACACCACCGCGGTATAGAAATAGGCAAAGAAAATGATCAGGGCGGCATAGAGCGCCATATAAAGCGGCTGGCCGTGGGCGAGCTGGCTCACGATCCAGTTCACCCAGACCGGCCCTCCACCATGCGAAAATCCGGCGATGGTGGCGGGAATGAGCAGGATGGAACTCGCGAAAATCGGCGGAATGACGCCGGCGGTGTTGAGCTTGAGCGGCATATGCGTCGAATCGCCACCGAACATGCGGCTGCCCACCTGGCGCTTCGGGTATTGCACCACGACGCGCCGATGTGCCCGCTCCATGAACACGATGAAGCCGATCACCAGGACGGCGATGATCATGAAACCGACGATGAACACCGGCGACAGCGCCCCGGTTCGCCCGAGTTCGAGCAGGCTCGCCAGCGCATGCGGCAGATTGGCGACGATGCCGGAGAAGATGATCAGGCTGATGCCATTGCCGATGCCGCGCGCGGTGATCTGCTCGCCGATCCACATCAGGAACATCGTGCCCCCGACCAGCGTCACCACCGCGCTCAGGCGGAAGAACCAGCCGGGATCGATCACCGCCGGGCCGAAACTGCCGCGCATGCTCTCCAGCCCCAAAGTGATGCCATAGGCTTGGAACATGGCGATCACCACGGTGAGATAGCGGGTATATTGGTTCATCTTCTTCCGCCCGCTCTCGCCCTCCTTCTTGAGGGCTTCGAGCGACGGCAGCGCCGCCGACATCAATTGGACGATGATGCTGGCGCTGATATAGGGCATGATGTTGAGGGCAAACACCGTCATCCGCCGCAAGGCGCCGCCGGTGAACATGTCGAACATGCCGAGAATGCCGCCGCCATGCTGGGCCATGAGTTCGCCCATCACCGAGGTATCGACCCCAGGCAACGGAATATAGGTGCCGACGCGATAGACGATCAGCGCGCCGAGGGTGAACCAGATGCGCTTTTTGAGTTCGGTCGCCTTGGCGAGTACGCCGAGATTGAGGCTGGACGCTAATTGCTCGGCTGCCGACGCCATGCGTTTTTCCTTATCATGCCCGCCCCTTGATCATCGTCGCCGGTCGGCGCTCACGTGGAAGTGTGCCCCGTCAGGGGCACCTGAGGCAAGCCCGCGCCGATCATAGCAGAACCCCGCAAGCTGTGGGGATGAGCCTGGGGGCGCTTTTCCGCGCATCGTCTCGCAACCCGCAACGCCAATGGGCGTGACGCGAATCCCGCCTCAGCGCGACTCCGCCGCCTCGTCGCGGCGCGCGGGGACACTGACCTCGACCTGCCCGCCGGCTTCCGTGACGCGCTGCATCGCCGCCGCCGAAGCACCGGAGACCTTGATGGTCACCGCCTGGGTGATCGTGCCCTCGGCAAGTAACCGAACCCCGGCCGTGCCGCGGGTGCGCACCAGCCCGGCCGCGGCCAGCAACGCCTCGGTGATCGGCTGGGTCGCGTCGATCCGCCCCTCGCTGATCGCCTTTTGCAACGCGCCGAGATTGAGCGGCGCATATATTTTACGAAAAATATTGACGAATCCGCGCTTGGGCAGACGCCGATAGATCGGCAGCTGGCCGCCCTCGAACCCGTTCAGCGCCACACCTTCGCGCGCCTTTTGCCCCTTGACGCCCTTGCCGGACGTCTTGCCCTTGCCCGAGCCGATACCGCGGCCGAGCCGCTTTGAGCGCCGGCGCGCGCCGGGGTTGTCACGCAATTCATTGAGAAGCATTACCGCGCGCCCTCCTCGGCCGCTGGCGACGTCTCCGGAAGATCGGTCACCGTGATGAGATGCGCCACTTTCCGGATCATGCCGCGCGCGCTGGGCGTGTCCGGCACGATGCGGGAACGGTGCAGCTTGTTGAGCCCAAGCCCGATCAGGGTCTCGCGCTGGCCCGGCTTGCGCCCGGCGGCGGAGGCGATCTGGGTCACCCGCAGCATCTTAGGCATCGGCCGCCTCCTGTGCCGCCGGCGCCTCGCGCCGCCCGAGCAGATCGGAAACCTTCTTGCCGCGCCGCTGCGCGACGCTGCGCGGGTTGGTGCAGCGCTGGAGCGCGGCGAAGGTCGCCTTGACCATGTTATGCGGATTGCGGCTGCCAAGGCTCTTGGCGACCACATCACCGAGACCGAGCGTCTCGAACACCGCGCGGAGCGGGCCACCGGCGATGATCCCGGTGCCGGCCGGCGCCGAGCGCAGCACCACCGCACCGGCGCCGAAGCGCCCCTCGACATCGTGATGCAGCGTGCGACCCTCGCGCATCGGCACCCGGATCATGGTCCGCTTGGCGCGTTCAGTCGCCTTGCGGATCGCCTCCGGCACCTCGCGCGCCTTGCCAGCGCCGTAGCCGACGCGGCCCTTCTGGTCGCCAACCACGACCAGGGCGGCAAAGGCGAAACGCCGCCCGCCCTTGACCACTTTGGCCACGCGATTGATGGACACCAGCTTGTCCATCAGATCGTCACCGCCCTCGCGCTCTCGATTGCGCTCGCGGCCGCGGCCTTCCCTCGGTTCCCGTGCCATGCTTCGTTCCCTCAGAAGGCAAGCCCGCCTTCGCGGGCCGCCTCGGCCAGCGCCTTGACGCGGCCATGATAGAAATAGGCGCCGCGATCAAACACGACCGCCTTGATCCCGGCCGCCAGCGCGCGCTCAGCGAGCAGCTTGCCGACCACCGCCGCCGCCGCCTTGTCAGCGCCGGTCGCGAGTTCCTTGCGCAGCGCGGGCTCCAGGCTCGACGCCGCGGCCAGGGTGCGCCCGGCCTCGTCATCGATCACCTGCGCATAGATGTGCCTGCCCGAGCGAAACACCGACAAGCGCAGACGTCCGCCACTTTTATGGCGCAGTTGGAAACGCAGGCGCTCGCGCCGGCGCGCCTGAAGATCCTGCTTGGCACTCATTACTTCTTCTTACCCTCTTTGCGCCGGATGACCTCGTCGGTATAGCGCACCCCCTTGCCCTTGTAGGGCTCGGGCGGGCGGTAGCCGCGGATCTCGGCCGCCACCTGGCCAACCAAGCGCTTATCGATGCCCTCGACCTTGATCGATGTCGGCTTCTCACAGGAAATCTTGATCCCCTGTGGAATGGGATAGACGACATCGTGGGAAAAGCCGAGGTTGATGACTAGGTTCTGGCCCTGCACGGCGGCGCGAAAGCCGGTGCCGGTGATCTCCATGCTGCGCTCATAGCCTGCCGAGACACCGCGCACCATGTTCGCAACCAGCGCCCGGGTCGTGCCCCACATCATGCGCGCCCGCCGCTCGCCATCACGCGGCGCGACCATCACCATCTTGTCCTCGATCTTGACCTCGACATCGTCGGCGAGATCGAGCCGCAATTCGCCAAGCCTGCCTTTCGCCGACAAGCTGCGACCGGCGATCGCCACCTGCACGCCGTCCGGAATGGGCACGGGATATTTGCCTACGCGCGACATGCGTCCCTCCCTCAGAACACGCGACAGAGAACTTCGCCGCCAACATTGGCGGCGCGCGCCTCGGCATCGCTGAGCACGCCACGCGGCGTGGACAGAATGGAAATGCCAAGCCCGGCATAGACCTTGGGCAACTCCCTGATCTTGGAATAAACCCGTCGGCCAGGCCGGGAGATCCGGGTGATTTCCTTGATCACCGGCTCGCCCTCATTGTATTTCAGTTCGATGCGCAGCCGCGCGACACCCGGCCGCAGTTCCTCGGCGGAAAAGCCGCGGATGAAGCCTTCGCGTTTCAGCACCTCAAGCACATTGGCCCGCAGATGTGAGGCCGGCGCAACACAAACGCTATGCCGCGAACGCTGCGCGTTGCGGATACGGGTCAGCATATCGCCGAGCGGATCGGAAAGCGCCATGATCGCTCCTCTACTACCAGCTCGCCTTGACCAGCCCCGGAATCTGTCCGGCGCTGGCAAGGTCGCGCAAAGCGATGCGGCAAAGCTTGAACTTGCGGTAATTGCCACGCGACCGCCCGGTCAGCTCACAGCGCAACCGCACCCGCCCGACAGCGCCGTTACGCGGCAATTGCGCAAGCTTGAGAGAGGCCTCGAAGCGATCTTCCACCGGGCGCGTGCGATCCATTACCGTCGCCTTTAGCGCCTTGCGCTTGGCGTGATCACGCTCTGCCATCTGCTCGCGCCGTTTATTGCGATTGACCGCGGAAAGCTTGGCCATGTCGATCTCTATCCTCCGGAACCTGTCGGGCGATCGAGCACCCAACGGTTTTCCAAAAAATCCCGTAATCCCAAAACCCCGCCGCTCACGCCGCGAACGGAAGATCGAAGCCCTTGAGCAGGGCTTTCGCTTCCGCGTCGGTGCGCGCCGTGGTCACGAAGACGATGTCCATGCCGCGCACGGCATCGACCTTGTCGTAGTTGATCTCCGGGAACACGATCTGCTCGCGCATTCCCATCGCGAAATTCCCGCGCCCGTCGAAGCCCTTGCCGGCGATCCCACGGAAATCGCGCACCCTTGGCATCGCGATGGTGGTCAACCGGTCGAGGAACTCATACATTTGCGTGCGGCGCAGCGTCACCTTGCAGCCGATCGGCAGGCCCTTGCGGATCTTGAAGCCGGCGATCGCTTTCTTGGCGATGGTCTTCACCGCCTTCTGTCCAGCGATCATCGTCAACTCCGCCACCGCCGCGTCGAGCTTCTTTTGATCGGCGGTCGCCTCGCCAACCCCCATGTTGATGACGATCTTCTCAAGCCGCGGCACCTGCATCGGATTCCTGTAGTTGAATTCCGCTTGCAGCTTGGCGCGCAACTCCTCGCGATAGCGCCGCAGCAGGCGCGGCAGCGGCCGATTTTCCGTCTCGCTCATGCCGTTCCCCTCAATTCTCGATGACCTGGCCGCTGGCTTTCGCGACCCGCACCTTGCGCCCGTCCTCCAAAACCCGGAAGCCGACCCGCGTCGGTTGGTCGGTTTTGGGGTCGATGAGCATCAGGTTGGACAAATGGATCGCCGCCTCGCGCCGTTCGATGCCGCCGGGCTGGCCCATGCCGCGCGGCTTGAGGTGGCGCTTGACCATCGCCAGCCCTTGCACCACCGCCCGGTTCTCCCGCGGCAGCACGCGCAGTACTTCGCCGCGCCCACCCTTGGCCGCGCCGCTGATCACCGCGACCTTGTCGCCTTTCTTGATCCGCGCCGCCATCACAGCACCTCCGGCGCGAGCGAAATGATCTTCATGAAGCGTTTGGCGCGCAACTCGCGCACCACCGGGCCGAAAATGCGGGTGCCGATCGGCTCCTGCTGCTTGTTGATCAGCACCGCGGCGTTGCGATCGAAACGGATCGCGCTGCCATCGGCGCGGCGCACCGGAAAAGACGTGCGCACGATCACCGCCTGATGCACGTCGCCTTTTTTCACCTTGCCGCGCGGGATCGCCTCTTTGATGGAAACGACGATGACGTCGCCGACCGAGGCGGTCTTGCGCTTCGAGCCGCCGAGCACCTTGATGCATTGCACGCGACGGGCGCCGGAATTATCGGCGACCTCGAGATTGGTTTCGGGATGGATCATGCTCCGCTCCTCAAACCTGGGTCTCGGCGCCGGCGAGGGTCTCGCCGTTGCGCTCGATCACCAGCCAGGTCTTGCGCTTGCTGATCGGCGGGCATTCGATGATGCGCACGAGATCGCCAGCCTTGCACAGGTTGTTTTCGTCATGCGCCGCGTATTTCTTCGAACGGCGTATGAACTTCTTATAAAGCGGGTGCATGACGCGCCGATCGACAAGCACCGTCACGGTCTTGTCCATCTTGTCGCTCGCCACGCGGCCAGTCAGGATGCGCTTCGGCATACGCGCTCGCCTCTCAGGATTGCACGGCGGGAAGACGTTGCTTCTCCGCCAGGATTGTCTTGACCCGCGCGATCTCTCGCCGCACCGCGCGCATCCGCGCCGTGCCTTCTTGCTGGCCGGTCGCGCGCTGGAAACGAAGATTGAACCGCTCCTTGCTGAGATCGAGCAGCAAGCTCGCCAGTTCGTCCGGGGTCTTGGTGCGGATGTCACGCGCCTTGCTCATCTCAGGCATCCCCCATCCGGGTGACGAACTTGGTCTTGATCGGCAGCTTGGCCGCGCCGAGATCAAGCGCCTCGCGCGCCAGATCCGGCGCCACGCCATCGATCTCGAACATGATCCGCCCCGGCTTGACCCGGCAGACCCAGAATTCCGGCGCCCCCTTACCCGACCCCATGCGCACCTCGGCGGGTTTGCGCGAAACCGGAACATCGGGGAAAATCCTGATCCAGACACGTCCGGCGCGCTTCATGGCGCGGGTGATGGCACGCCGCGCCGCTTCGATCTGGCGCGCGGTGATCCGCTCGGGCTCCATCGCCTTCAAGCCAAAGGCGCCGAAATTCAACGTCGTGCCACCCTTGGCGAGGCCATGGATGCGCCCCTTGTGGGCCTTGCGGTAATTGGTGCGCTTGGGAGAAAGCATCCTTCGTGATCCTCAGCGCTGCGGGGCCTGCTCCGCGGCGCGCCGGTCTTGCGCCATCGGATCATGAGCCAGGATTTCACCTTTAAAAATCCACACTTTCACCCCGCAGGTGCCATAAGTGGTCTTGGCGGTGGCAGTGCCGTAATCAATATCCGCGCGCAGCGTGTGCAACGGCACGCGACCTTCGCGATACCACTCCATGCGCGCGATCTCGGCGCCACCGAGACGGCCGCCGCAGTTGATGCGAATGCCCTGTGCGCCAAGCCGCATCGCCGATTGCACCGCGCGCTTCATGGCGCGGCGGAACGCGACACGCCGTTCAAGTTGCTGGGCGATGTTTTCCGCAACCAGCGTCGCGTCGATCTCGGGCTTCCTGATTTCGACGATATTGAGCGTCACCTCGGCTTTCGCCATGGTGGTGAGATCCTTGCGCAGCGCATCGATGTCCTGGCCCTTGCGCCCGATCACCACCCCCGGCCGCGCGGCATAAATCGTCACCCGCGGCTTCTTCGCCGGCCGCTCGATGACCACCCGCGAAACGCCGGCGGCATGCAGCTTGCTCCGCAGCCGTTCCCGCAGCCGCATGTCCTCATGCAGCAGACGCGCATAATCGGCGCCGGCGTACCAACGGCTATCCCATGTCCGATTGATGCCGAGCCGGAGCCCGATCGGATTGACCTTGTGTCCCATCGGCTACGCTGCCCCTCCCTCATCAGTCTGCGCCGCACTCGTCTCCGCGATCTCGGGGAGTTCCGTGACGACGATGCGCAGATGGCTGAACCATTTCTCCACCCGCGCCGAACGGCCGCGGCCGCGCGCCTGGAAACGCCGCATCACCACCGCACGCCCCACCTCGGCGCGCGTGACGATCAGCCGGTCGACGTCGAGCGAGTGATTATTCTCGGCATTGGCGATCGCGCTTTGCAGCACTTTCTTCACGTCACCAGCGATACGCCGCTTGCTAAAGGTCAGCGTCGCGACCGCTTGCGCCGCCGGCCGATTGCGAATGAGCCCGGCAACGAGATTGAGCTTGCGCGGGCTGACACGCAAATTGCGCATCACCGCTTCCGCCTCGCTGGCGTCCAGTCGGCGTTCATGCTTCGGCTTGCTCATCTCAGCCCCGCTTTGCCTTCTTGTCGGCCGAATGCCCGGTGAAGGTGCGGGTCGGCGAGAATTCGCCGAATTTGTGCCCGACCATGTTCTCGTTGACCTGCACCGGCAAGAATTTGCGGCCGTTATAGACGCCAAAGGTCAGCCCGACGAATTGCGGCAGAATGGTCGAGCGGCGCGACCAGATCTTGATGATCTCGTTGCGGCCCGACGCCCGCACGGCATCGGCCTTGTTGAGGAGATAGCCGTCAACGAACGGCCCTTTCCAGACGGAGCGAGCCATCGGTTCAGCCCTTCCCCTTGTTGCGCCGGCGGATAATCAGCTTGTCCGTGCGCTTGTTTCCGCGTGTCTTGTAACCCTTGGTCGGCTTGCCCCACGGCGTCACCGGATGACGGCCGCCGGAGGTGCGACCCTCGCCGCCGCCATGCGGATGATCGACCGGGTTCATCACCACGCCGCGATTATGTGGCCGCCGCCCGAGCCAGCGCTGCCGCCCGGCCTTGCCGATATGGGCGTTCGCGTTGTCGGGATTGGAGACGGCGCCGATACTCGCCATGCATTCCGCGCGCACCATGCGCAACTCGCCCGACATCAGCTTGACCTGGGCGTAACCCGAATCCTTGCCGACGAGCTGGGCGAAGGTGCCGGCGGCGCGCGCGATCTTGCCGCCCGCGCCGGGCTTCATCTCGATATTGTGGATGATGGTGCCCACCGGAATCGCCGCCATCGGCATCGCATTGCCGGGCTTGATATCGACCCGAGAGCCGGAAACCACGGCATCGCCGACCCGCAGCCGCTGCGGCGCGAGGATATAGGCGAGTTCGCCGTCCTGATACTTGATCAGCGCGAGAAACGCGGAGCGGTTGGGGTCATATTCCAGCCGCTCGACCACCGCCGGCACGTCGAATTTGCGCCGCCGGAAATCCACCAGGCGATAGGTCTGCTTATGGCCGCCACCGCGAAATCGCGAGGTGATATGGCCATGATTGTTGCGCCCGCCGGTGCCGGTCTTGCCGCGCGTCAGCGCCTTGACCGGCTTTCCCTTCCACAGCTCGCCGCGATCGACGAGAATGGTGCCGCGCAGGCTCGCCGTAACCGGATTGAAATTTTTCAGCGCCATGGTCGATCCTTCACGCGAGACCAGCGGTCAGATCGATGGTCTGACCTTCGGCGAGCGTCACATAGGCCTTCTTCACATCGCTCCGCCGCCCAGGCCGGCCGCGGAAGCGTTTGGTCTTACCCTTGGTCACCAGCGTATTCACCGCCGTCACCTTGACACCGAACAGCCCCTCGATCGCGGCCTTGATCTCCGGCTTGGTCGCCTCGGCGACGACGCGGAACGCCATCTGGTGGCGCTCGCCGAGCATCGTCGCCTTCTCGGTCACCACCGGGCTCCGGATGATGCGATACATCTCCTCGCGCGACAGGGTCGCCGCGCGCTTGCGCGCCGACTGGCCAAGTTTGTAAGGCGACGTCATCGCACGATCTCCCGCGTCAGCCGCTCGGTCAAGGCGGCGATCCCGGCCGCGGTGATGGCGAGCACGTCATGGCGCAGAATGTCGTAAACATTGGCGCCGAGCGAAGGCAGCACGTCGATCCCGGGCACGTTGCGGCTGGCGCGGAGAAATCCGCTATCGACCTCATGGTCGACAATCAGCGCCGAGCGCCAGCCCAGGGTCTTCAATTTCCCCACCAGATCCTTGGTCTTGCCGCCGCCGGCGCTATCGAGCACCACCAGCTTGCCCTCGGCGCGCTTCTTCGAAAGCGCCGAGATCAGCCCGAGGCGGCGCACCTTCTTCGGCAAATCATAGCCGTGATCTCGCGCCACCGGGCCATGCACCACCCCGCCGGTGCGGAATTGCGGCGCCCGCAAGCTGCCCTGGCGAGCGCGCCCGGTGCCCTTCTGCTTATAGGGCTTGCGCGTCGTGCCCGAGACCTCACCCATCCCCTTCACGGCATGCGTGCCGGCACGGCGCCTGGCCAACTGCCAATGCACCACCCGCGCCATGATGTCTTCGCGAGGTGCGGCGCCAAACACCGCCTCATTGAGTTCGGTGTTGCCGACCGCGGCGTTGTCCAGCGTTCTGATCTCGATTTCCATCACCCGCCCCTCAGCCCGCCAACGCCGCCGGATAGGGCGCATCCGCCGGACGCGGACGCTTGATCGCATCACGCACCAGAACGAAAGACCCCTTGCTCCCCGGCACCGCGCCCTTGACCATGATCAGGCCGCGCTCGGCATCGACATGCGCGACCTCGACATTGAGCGTGGTTACCCGCTCGTCTCCGAGATGGCCGGCCATCTTCTTGTTCTTGAAAGTCTTGCCCGGATCCTGGCGATTACCGGTCGAGCCGTGGCTGCGATGGCTGATGGAAACACCGTGACTCGCCTCCAAGCCACGGAAATTCCATCGCTTCATCGCGCCCGCAAAGCCCTTGCCCTTGGACGTGCCAGAGACATCGACCTTCTGCCCGATCGCGAAATGCGCCGCTGAAAGCGTCGCCCCCGGATCGAGCACGGCATCCGGCGCAACCCGGAATTCCACCAGTTTTTGCTTCGGCTCGACCTTGGCCGCGGCGAAATGGCCGCGATTGGGCTTGCTGACATTCTTCACCTTGGCGCGGCCGAAACCAAGCTGCACTGCCGTGTAGCCGTCCCGCTCGAGGTTGCGCACGGACACCACCTGCACCTCGTCGAGATGCAGAACGGTGACCGGCACATGGGTGCCGTCGTCCTTGAACAACCGGGTCATCCCCAGCTTTCTTGCCAATAATCCGGTGCGCATGACGCTTTCTTCAGATCAGATGCTTCAGATTTTGATCTCGACATCCACGCCGGCAGCGAGGTCGAGCTTCATCAGGGCATCGACTGTCTGCGGCGTGGGTTCGACGATATCGAGAAGGCGGCGATGGGTACGGATCTCGAACTGCTCGCGGCTTTTCTTGTCGACGTGCGGCGAGCGGTTCACCGTGAACCGCTCGATATGGGTCGGCAACGGGATTGGCCCACGAACGCGCGCGCCTGTGCGCTTGGCCGTGTTCACGATCTCCTTCGTGCTGTTATCGAGCACGCGGTGATCATACGCCTTCAGGCGGATGCGGATATTCTGGTTGTCCATGGGTTCGTTCCAGCTCTACGTTTTCGCTCGATCGCGACCTTACGCCTCGACCTTGGCGACGACGCCGGCGCCGACCGTGCGACCACCCTCGCGGATGGCGAAACGGAGCCCATCATCCATCGCGATCGGCGCGATCAACTCGACATCCATCGAGACATTGTCGCCCGGCATCACCATTTCGGTGCCCTCGGGGAGATGCACGATGCCGGTGACATCGGTGGTGCGGAAGTAGAACTGCGGCCGGTAATTGGTGAAGAACGGCGTATGGCGGCCACCCTCTTCCTTGGTCAGGATATAGGCCTCGGCCTTGAACTTGGTGTGCGGCGTGATCGAGCCCGGCTTGGCGAGAACCTGGCCACGCTCGACTTCCTCACGCTTGGTGCCGCGCAGCAGCGCGCCGATATTGTCGCCGGCCTCGCCGCGGTCGAGCAATTTTCGGAACATCTCGACGCCGGTGACGATGGTCTTCTGCGTCGCGCGGAGACCGACGATCTCGACTTCGTCGCCGACCGTCACCAAACCGCGCTCGATACGTCCGGTCACCACCGTGCCGCGCCCGGAGATCGAGAACACGTCCTCGATCGGCATCAGGAACGGCCGATCCTTCGCGCGTTCCGGCTGCGGGATATAAGCGTCCACCGCCTCCATCAGCTTGAGAATCGCCTGCTCGCCAAGCTCCGGCTCGCGATCCTCGAGCGCGCAGAGCGCCGAGCCTTTGATGATCGGAATGTCATCGCCGGGGAACTGGTAGCTGGAGAGCAGCTCGCGCACCTCCATCTCGACGAGTTCCAGCAATTCCGGATCGTCGACCATGTCCACCTTGTTGAGGAACACGACCAGCGCCGGCACGCCGACCTGGCGGGCGAGCAGGATGTGCTCGCGGGTCTGCGGCATCGGACCGTCGGCGGCGGAAACGACGAGGATCGCGCCATCCATCTGCGCCGCGCCGGTGATCATGTTTTTGACATAATCGGCATGGCCGGGACAGTCGACATGCGCGTAGTGGCGCTTTTTCGTTTCGTATTCGACATGCGCGGTCGAGATCGTAATCCCGCGGGCGCGCTCCTCGGGCGCCTTGTCGATCTGGTCATAGGCGGTGAAAGTCGCCCCGCCCGTCTTGGCCAGAATCTTGGTAATCGCCGCAGTCAGCGACGTCTTGCCATGGTCTACATGGCCGATCGTGCCGATATTGCAGTGCGGCTTATTGCGCTCGAATTTCGCCTTGGCCATCGTCTTGTTCTCCGTGCCCGGTATGGCTCAGAAGTTCGTCGGGGATAGGGTTGCCTGATTACCAGCGGTAATGGCTGAAAGCCTTGTTCGCTTCCGCCATCCGATGGGTGTCTTCACGTTTCTTCACCGCCGCGCCACGGTTGTTCACGGCGTCCAACAATTCGTTGGAGAGCCGGTCTTCCATGGTGTGCTCGCCGCGCTTGCGGGCGGCGTCGATGATCCAGCGGATCGCCAGCGCCTGACGCCGCTCGGTGCGAACCTCGACCGGCACCTGGTAGGTGGCGCCGCCGACCCGGCGCGAACGCACTTCCACCGCCGGCTTCACATTGTCCAGCGCCTCGTGAAACATGCGCACCGGATCGGCATTCGCCCCGCCGCGCCGCTTCATGACGTCGAGAGCGCCATAGACGATGCCCTCGGCGACCGATTTCTTGCCATTATACATCAGCGCGTTCATGAAACGCGCGATCACGGCGTCGCCGAACTTCGCATCCGGCAGGGTTTCGCGCTTGACGGCGCGGTGGCGGCGACTCATCGCTTCTCTCCCGTCACTTCGGCCGCTTGGCGCCGTAGAGCGAGCGGCGCTGGCGACGCTTGGCGATGCCTTGAGTGTCGAGCACGCCGCGCAGAATGTGATAACGCACGCCGGGCAAATCCTTGACGCGCCCGCCGCGGATCAAGACCACGCTATGCTCCTGCAAATTATGCCCCTCGCCGGGGATGTAGCTCACCACCTCATAGCCATTGGTCAGTCGCACTTTCGCCACCTTGCGCAAGGCCGAGTTCGGCTTCTTCGGCGTCGTCGTATAGACACGCGTGCAAACGCCACGCTTCTGCGGGCAGCCCTGCAGCGCAGGAACTTTGTTGCGCTTGCCGCGCGGCTCGCGCCCCTTGGCGATCAACTGGTTGATGGTCGGCATAGACCTCTTTTCCAATCCCAACAAAGGAGCCCCGACCCGAACCCCGGCCAGCCACCCCAAACGACGCACGCCAAATATCGCAGCGCAGCCCTCATACCACACCCCCGCAGCGACCGGGGGAACCCCGACCTGCGGAAGAAGCGTGCCTGCGGCCTGAGAAGCGGGTGGAAACCACCAACTGCGGCGCCGCGGACCTTGCTGCCTGCGAGTAACGACCGCCCTCTCGTCGGAGAGGTCGGCTGAGGGCGCGGAACCTACGAGGCGCGCCGCGCCAAGTCAAGCGCCGCACCATCAAAAAAGCATCGCCCGCCGCACGCCGTCTCGCGGCCAGTGGCGCTCACCTGCCGCGGCGGCGGCCGGTCAGGAAGGCATGACCGCCGAGATAGAGCGCATGGACGCCAAATCCGAGAAACAAAACGCCCGCCCCGCGGGTAAGCCAAAGCTGGTAGCGAGCGTGGAAAAGGCGGAATGGCCGCAAGCCGACCACCGCGACCAGCAGCAGATCGGCCCCGGCGATACCCCCCGCCACCAGCGCGAAAAGCACCGGCAGATGGGCAAAGCCGAGCCCGCCCGGCCGGCCCGAGAGCAGCGCGGCAAAGGTCGCGACCGCGACCGGATAGCCTTTGGGGTTGGTGAGGCCAAAGGCAACGCCGCGCAGCAGCGCCCGCCGCGGCACCATCGCCGGCCGGGCCGGCGGCCCCACCCCGAGCGCGCGGGCACCCAGCCAGCCAAGATAGAGCCCGGAGATGAGGTCGAGCGCGGCGAACACCCCGGCGCCGACCTCCCGCGCCCCGATCAGCGCCAGCAGCGCGAGACCGTTCCACATCAGATCGCCGGCGAAATTGCCGACCGCGAACCGCAACGCCGCACGCCGCCCCGCCGCGGCGCCGAGCGCGAGCAAGGCGAGAAAAGCCGGCCCCGGGATCAGGATATAGATCGCGCCGCCCAGGAACGCCGCGATGAGGGGAGAATACGTCATGGCCCGGCCAGTGTGGCACAAAAGTCGCCGGGCATGAAAAAAGACCCCTGAAAAAATAGACCGGGCAAAAAAAGACCGGGGACGATGCCCCGGTCTGATCTCCGCCAATCCCCCCGCCTCACTCGGCGGCGAGATCCCCGCCCGACAGCGCCGGCGTCTCCGTCTCGGGCAGGCGTTGCTTGTCCCGCCCGGCGGCGATGGCGCGCAGCCGGTTCATCACGCTCCCGGTCCCGGCCGGAATCAGCCGCCCGACGATCACGTTCTCCTTGAGGCCGTTGAGGCTATCCACCTTGCCCGCGGTCGCCGCCTCGGTCAGCACCCGCGTCGTCTCCTGGAAGGAGGCGGCGCTGATGAAGCTCTGGGTCTGGAGGCTCGCCTTGGTGATGCCCTGCAGGACCGGCATCGCTTGCGCCGCCCGTTCGCCGGTCTTTTCGCGCTTGCGGTTTTCGGCATCGAACTCGAGCCGGTCGATCTGCTCGCCAACCAGATAGGTGGTGTCGCCGGGATCGAGGATTTCCACCTTCTGCAGCATCTGGCGGACGATCACCTCGATATGCTTGTCGTTGATCTTCACCCCTTGCAAGCGATAGACGTCCTGAATTTCGTTGACGAGATAATCCGATAGCGCCTCGACGCCGAGCACCTTGAGGATGTCATGCGGCACCCGCGGCCCATCGACCAGGGGATCGCCGCGGCGGACGAAATCACCCTCCTGCACCGAGACATGCTTGCCCTTGGGGACGAGATATTCGGTCTCCTCGCCGGTTTCGTCATTCTTGACGATGACGCGACGCTTGGCCTTGTAGTCCTTGCCGAACTCCACCCGGCCATCGGTCTCGGCGATGATCGCGTGGTCCTTCGGCCGTCGCGCCTCGAACAGTTCGGCGACCCGTGGCAAACCGCCGGTGATGTCGCGGGTCTTGCTGCCCTCGCGCGGGATGCGGGCGAGCACGTCGCCAGCCTGCACCTCGGCGCCGTTCTCCACCGAGAGGATCGAGTCCGGGGCGAGGAAGTAGCGCGCATCAGCGCCGCTCGGCAGCCGCACCACTTCGCCCCTGGCATCCTTCAGTTGCAAGCGCGGCCGGAGATCGGCGCCACGCGCCCCCTGCTTGTAGTCCACCACCACCTTCGAGGTCAGGCCGGTGACTTCGTCGACCCGCTCGATCAGCGTGATGCCCTCGATCAGATCGAGATATTCGACCTTGCCGTCGCGCTCGGTGATGATCGGCAGGGTGTAGGGATCCCATTCGGCGAGTTTCTGCGCGCGGGCCACCTGCGCCCCTTCATCGGTCAGGAGGCGCGCGCCGTAGGGGACGCGAAACCGCGCCCGTTCGCGCCCGCGCTCGTCGGACAGCAGAATTTCGCAATTGCGCGCCATCACCACCGGCACGTTCTGGCTGTTGATGACGACGTTGCGGTTCTTGATCGCGACCTTGCCGTCATGGCTCGCTTCGACGCTCGACTGCTCGGCGCCGCGCTGGGCCGCGCCGCCGATATGGAAGGTGCGCATGGTGAGCTGCGTGCCCGGCTCGCCGATCGACTGCGCGGCGATGACCCCGACCGCCTCGCCGGCATTGACCGGCGTGCCCCGCGCGAGATCGCGGCCATAGCAGAGCGCGCACACGCCGATCTTGGAATCGCAGGTCAGCACCGAGCGGATTTTCATGACCTCGACACCGGCGCGCTCGATGCGATCGGCATCCTCCTCGCCGATCAGCACCCCGCGCGGCGCCAGCACCGCGTTGCTCACCGGATCGAGCACGTCCTCCGAAGCGGTGCGGCCGAGAATGCGCTCGGCGAGACTGGCCACCACCTCGCCACCATCCATCACCGCGCGCACGGTCAAGCCACGCTCGGTGCCGCAATCGGCATCGACGATGATGCAATCCTGCGCGACATCGACGAGGCGGCGGGTGAGATAGCCGGAGTTCGCGGTCTTCAACGCCGTATCCGCGAGCCCCTTGCGGGCGCCGTGGGTGGAGTTGAAATATTCGAGAACCGAGAGCCCCTCCTTGAAGTTCGCGATGATCGGCTGCTCGATGATCTCGCCCGAGGGCTTGGCCATCAGGCCGCGCATGCCGGCGAGCTGGCGCATCTGCGCCGGCGAGCCGCGGGCGCCGGAATGGCTCATCATCCACACCGAATTGGTCGGCCGCCCGATCTCCTGCTTGCTGATCTCCTGCATCATCGCGCTGGCGACGGCATCGGTGCAGCGCGACCAGGCATCGACCACCTTGTTGTAGCGCTCGCCGGCGGTGATCAGCCCCTCCTGGTATTGCTGCTCGAATTCCTTGACCTCGGCCTGGGTCTTGCGAATCAGATCGCCCTTCTCGGCGGGGATGATCATGTCATCCTTGCCGAAGGAAAGGCCGGCCTTGCACGCCTGGCCGAAGCCGAGCCCCATCAGGCGATCGGCGAAGATCACGCATTCCTTCTGGCCGCAATGGCGATAGACGATGTCGATCACGTCGGAGACGTTCTTCTTGGTGAGCTGCTTGTTGATCACCGCGAAGGGCACTTGCGGATGGCGCGGCAGAATCTGGGCGATCAACATGCGTCCCGGCGTCGTGACCACCGTCTGGCGTTGCGGCTGGCCGTTCGCATCGACACCATCGAAACGCGCGCGGATCTTGCTGTGCAGCGTCACGACGCGGGCGTGCAGCGCATGCTCGATCTCGCCGATATTGGCAAACGCCGGGGCCTTTTCATCCGGGGCCGCACGGAATTCGGGCGTCTCCAGCGAGAGATAATAAAGCCCGAGCACGATGTCCTGGCTCGGCACGATGATCGGCTTGCCGTTCGCCGGGCTCAGGATGTTGTTGGTCGACATCATCAGGACGCGCGCTTCGAGCTGCGCCTCGATGCTGAGGGGCACGTGCACCGCCATCTGGTCGCCGTCGAAATCGGCGTTGAAGGCGGTGCAGACCAGGGGATGAAGCTGGATCGCCTTGCCCTCGATCAGCACCGGCTCGAACGCCTGGATGCCGAGCCGGTGCAGCGTCGGCGCGCGGTTGAGCAGCACCGGATGCTCGCGGATCACCTCTTCGAGGATGTCCCACACTTCCGGCCGCTCCTTTTCCACCATGCGCTTGGCCGCCTTGATGGTGGTGGCGTGGCCATATTTCTCGAGTTTGGCGTAGATGAACGGCTTGAACAGCTCAAGCGCCATCTTCTTCGGCAGGCCGCATTGATGCAGCTTCAACTCCGGCCCGACGACGATCACCGAGCGGCCGGAATAATCGACGCGCTTGCCGAGCAGGTTCTGGCGGAACCGGCCCTGCTTGCCCTTCAGCATGTCGGAGAGCGATTTCAGCGGCCGCTTGTTCGCCCCGGTGATCGCGCGGCCGCGCCGACCGTTATCGAACAACGCATCGACGCTTTCCTGCAACATGCGTTTTTCGTTGCGCACGATGATATCGGGGGCGCGAAGCTCGATCAGCCTTTTCAAGCGGTTATTGCGGTTGATCACGCGACGATAGAGATCGTTGAGATCGCTGGTCGCGAAGCGGCCGCCATCGAGCGGCACCAGCGGGCGCAATTCCGGCGGGATCACCGGGATCACGTTGAGGATCATCCACTCCGGACGCAAGCCGGATTCGGCGAAGGCCTCGACGAGCTTGAGCCGCTTGACGAGCTTCTTGCGCTTGGCCTCGCTCGTCGTCTCGCGCAGTTCGGTGCGGAGCCGCGTCTTCTCGGGGTCGAGATCGATCTGCTGCAGGATGTGCTTCGCCGCCTCGGCGCCGATGCCGACCTGGAATGCGTCCTCGCCGAACTCATCCTGCTTGGCCAGCAGTTGGTCCTCGGTCAGCAATTGATGCAGCTTGAGATCGGTGGTGCCGGGTTCGAGCACCACATAGCTCTCGAAATAGAGAACCTTCTCCAGATCCTTGAGCGTGAGATCGACCATCAGGCCGATGCGGCTCGGCAGCGATTTCAGGAACCAGATATGCGCGACCGGCGAGGCGAGTTCGATATGCCCCATGCGTTCGCGCCGCACCTTGGCCAGCGTCACCTCGACGCCGCATTTCTCGCAGATGATGCCGCGGAACTTCATCCGCTTGTATTTGCCGCAGAGACACTCGTAATCCTTGATCGGCCCGAAGATGCGGGCACAGAACAGGCCATCGCGCTCGGGCTTGAAGGTGCGGTAATTGATCGTCTCGGGCTTCTTGATCTCGCCATAGGACCAGCTCCGGATCTGCTCGGGAGCGGCGATCTGGATCTTGATCTGGTCGAAAGTCATGGCCTGGCCGGTCTGGCCAAGGATCTTCATCAGCTCGTTCATGCCATTTCACTCCGCTCGACCCGCGCCGCGGCGCGGGTGTTGCCAAGGGGAAGCTTTTCCGGAAAGCCGCTGGGAAACGCCGTCGTCATCCCGCATTGGTATCGAGATCGACGTTCAGGCCAAGTGATTTCAATTCCTTCACCAAAACATTGAAGCTTTCGGGAACCCCCGCCTCGAAATTGTCCTGCTCGCGGACGATCGCCTCATAGACCTTGGTGCGGCCGGACACGTCGTCCGATTTCACCGTCAGCATTTCCTGCAAGGTGTAGGCGGCGCCATAGGCTTCGAGCGCCCAGACCTCCATCTCGCCGAAACGCTGGCCGCCGAACTGGGCCTTGCCGCCGAGCGGCTGCTGCGTGACCAGGCTGTAGGGGCCGATCGAGCGCGCGTGGATCTTGTCGTCCACGAGATGGTGCAGCTTCAGCATGTAGATGTAGCCGACCGTCACCCGGCGCTCGAAAGGTTCGCCGGTGCGGCCGTCGGTGAGGACCACCTGCCCCGAGGTATCGAGGCCGGCGGCCCGCATCATCGCCTCGATATCCGACATCCGCGCGCCGTCGAACACCGGGGTTGCGATCGGGATTCCCTTGCGCAGATTGTCGCAGAGTTCGAGCAGTTCGTCGTTGGTGAGATCGGCGACCTGCTCGGCATCGAATTGCGCCCCATAAATCTCCCGCAGCCGCGCGAGCACCGCGTCGCGATCGGCGCCATGGCGGCGATAGGCATCGACCAGTTCGCCGACCTGACGGCCGAGATTGGCACAGGCCCAGCCGAGATGCGTCTCCAGGATTTGCCCGACATTCATCCGGCTCGGCACGCCGAGCGGGTTGAGCACGAGATCGACCGGCGTCCCGTCATCGAGAAACGGCATGTCCTCGATCGGCACCACGCGCGAGACCACGCCCTTGTTGCCGTGCCGCCCGGCCATCTTGTCGCCCGGCTGGAGCTTCCGTTTCACCGCGACGAAGACCTTCACCATCTTCATCACGCCGGGGAGCAGCTCGTCGCCGCGCTGCAGCTTCTCGACCTTGCTCTCGAAACGCTGCTGCAAGCGGGCAACGGCGGCATCGAACTCGCGCCGCAGCAGCTCGATCTCGGCCATCACCGCGTCGTCCTGGACGGCGATATGCCGCCAGGCGTTGCGCGGATGCTCGGCCAGCACCGCCTCGCTCAGCACCGAGCCCGCCTTGATCCCCTTGAACCCGCCCGCCGCCTTGGCGCCGAGCAGCTTTTCGCGCAGCCGGTTGAGGAACGAGCGCTCCTGGATCGCCCGCTCATCGTCGCGGTCCTTGGCGAGGCGCTCGATCTCGGCGCGCTCGATCGCCATCGCGCGCTCGTCCTTGTCGACGCCGCGGCGGCTGAAGACGCGGACATCGACGATGGTGCCGGTGACCCCCGCCGGCAGCCGGAGCGAGGTGTCGCGCACATCGGAGGCTTTCTCGCCGAAGATGGCGCGGAGCAGCTTCTCTTCCGGCGTCATCGGGCTCTCGCCCTTCGGCGTCACCTTGCCGACCAGAATATCGCCGGGATTGACCTCGGCGCCGACATAGACGATGCCGGCCTCGTCGAGATTGCGCAGCGCCTCCTCGCCGACATTGGGAATGTCGCGGGTGATTTCCTCCTGGCCGAGCTTGGTATCGCGCGCCATCGCCTCGAACTCCTCGATATGGATCGAGGTGAAGATGTCGTCCCGCGCGATGCGCTCGGAAATCAGGATGCTGTCCTCGAAATTATAGCCGTTCCAAGGCATGAAGGCGCACAGCACGTTGCGCCCGAGCGCCAGCTCGCCAAGCTCCGTCGAGGGACCGTCGGCGATGATGTCGCGCGCGGAAACCTGATCGCCGACTTTCACCAGCGGACGCTGATTGATGCAGGTCGATTGGTTGGAACGCATGAATTTGCGCAGCCGGTAAATATCGACACCCTTGGTGGTGCCGTCCTCGGCGGTGGCGCGCACGACGATGCGGGCGCCGTCGATCTGGTCGATGACGCCGGCGCGGCGGGCGACGATGGTCGCGCCCGAATCGCGCGCGACCGCCGCTTCCATGCCGGTGCCGACCAAGGGCGCGTCGGCGCGGATCAGCGGCACCGCCTGGCGCTGCATGTTCGAACCCATCAGCGCGCGGTTGGCGTCGTCGTTCTCAAGAAACGGAATCAGCGCCGCCGCGACCGAAACCAGTTGCTTCGGCGAGACGTCCACCGCCGAGACCTGCTCGGGCGCCACCAAGCGGAAATCGCCCTGCTGGCGCACCGAGACCAGATCGCTGGTGAAGCGCCCATCGCCATCGGTCGCCGCGTCGGCCTGGGCGACGACGAGCTTCTCCTCCTCCATCGCCGAGAGATATTTCCACCCCTCCTGCACGACGCCGTCCTTGACCAGGCGATAGGGGGTCTCGATGAACCCGTATTTGTTCACCCTTGCATAGGTCGCGAGCGAGTTGATCAGGCCGATATTCGGCCCCTCCGGCGTCTCGATCGGGCAGATGCGGCCGTAATGCGTCGGATGCACGTCGCGCACCTCGAACCCGGCGCGCTCGCGCGTCAGTCCTCCCGGACCGAGCGCCGAAAGCCGGCGCTTATGCGTGACCTCCGAGAGCGGATTGGTCTGGTCCATGAACTGTGACAGCTGCGACGAGCCGAAAAACTCGCGCACCGCCGCCGCCGCCGGCTTGGCGTTGATCAGGTCATGCGGCATCACGGTGTCGATATCGACACTGCCCATGCGCTCGCGGATCGCCCGCTCCATGCGCAGAAGCCCGATACGATACTGATTCTCCATCAGCTCGCCGACCGAACGCACCCGGCGATTGCCGAGATTGTCGATGTCATCGATATTGCCGCGGCCGTCCTTGAGGTCGCACAGTACTTTGACGGTGCGGAGGATGTCCTCCTTGCGCAGGACGCGGAGCTGGTCATCGGTCTCGAAGCCGAGCCGCATGTTCATCTTGACCCGCCCGACCGAGGACAGATCATAGCGCTCGGGGTCGAAGAACAGGCCGCGGAACAGCGCCTCCGCGGTCTCCGGCGTCGGCGGCTCGCCCGGGCGCATGACGCGGTAGATGTCGATCAGCGCGTCATCCCGGTTGGCGTTCTTGTCCACCGCCAAGGTGTTGCGGATCCACGGGCCGTTCGACTGATCGACGGCGAGCGTCGGCAGTTTGTCGACCCCCGCGGCCTCCAGCGCGGCAAGCCGCGCCTCGGTCAGCTCCTCACCGGCCTCGATATAGATCTCGCCGGTTTCGAGATTGACGAGATCCTCGGCGATGAACCGGCCGAGCAGATCGGCGCGCCCGACCAGAACCTCGCGCGTGGTCTCGGCGATCTTGCGCACCAAGCGGTTGGTGAGCTTCTCCTCCGCCTTGGCCACCACCTCGCCGGTCTCGGCATCGACCAGCGGCTCCAGGAGCTTCATGCCGCGGAACGCATCCGCCTCGAAGGGGCGGGCCCAGCCCTTGGCGGTGTGCGCGAAGGTCACCCGGCCATAGAAACGAGCCAGAATCTCCTCGGCATCCATGCCACGGATCTCGCCGAGATCAACCATCTCGCTCCGCGCCGCGCGCGCCGCGCGGAGGGTTTCGGTCGCGGCGTTATCGAGGGCATAGAGCAGCGTCGTGACCGGCAATTTGCGCTTACGGTCGATGCGCACATAGACGAGATCCTTGGCGTCGAACTCGAAATCGAGCCAGGAGCCGCGATAGGGAATGACGCGGGCGGTAAACAAAAGTTTGCCCGAGGCGTGGGTCTTGCCCTTGTCGTGGTCGAAAAACACCCCCGGGCTGCGATGCATCTGGCTGACGATGACGCGCTCGGTGCCGTTGATGATGAAGGTGCCGTTATCGGTCATCAGCGGCATGTCGCCCATGTAGACGGGCTGTTCCTTGATGTCGCGGATCGAGCGCGCCCCGGTCTCCTCATCGACGTCCCAGACGATGAGACGGAGAACGACCTTGAGCGGGGCGGCATAGTTCATGCCGCGCTGGATGCATTCCTCGACGTCGTATTTCGGCTCCTCGAACTCGTAATGGACGAATTCGAGGCGGCCGCGGCCGGCGAAATCGTCGATCGGGAACACCGCTTTGAACACTTCCTGCAGCCCGGAATGGCTGCGGCTGTCGGGGGCGACATGCATCTGGAGGAAGGATTCATAGCTCGCGCGCTGCACGTCGATGAGATTGGGCATCGGCGCGACTTCCGGGATCCGCCCGAAATTCTTGCGGATCCGCTTGCGCCCGGTGAAGGATTTCCCGTTGAATGATTTGGTGATCGCGTTCATGCCCTGTCCTCAAGATCGCCAATGCGGCAGATTCGCCGCCGCGCGCCCCGGAATAGGCCCGAGGGACGCCCTATCCAGCCCGTCCTCATCTCGCCCCGGGCCCTTATTCCGCCCCGGGCCTTTGTCTCGTCCCGGGTCTTCATCTCGCCTTGACGCCACGCCCGGCCCGGCGTTTCGCGCCGGCGTCCGCCGCAATCGTCATCACCCCCGACAACAGGAAGACAGGCAGAGATCGCACCCGATCTCCGCCTGACCCCAAGGATGCCGGGGATGACGCCCCTTCGCGCTACTTGATCTCGACAGTCGCGCCCTGCTCTTCCAGAATCTTCCGCAGCTTCTCCGCCTCGTCCTTGTTGACCCCTTCCTTGACGGTCTTCGGGGCCCCCTCGACGAGATCCTTGGCTTCTTTCAGGCCAAGCCCGGTGATCGCGCGGATCTCCTTGATGACGTTGATTTTCTTCTCTCCGGCCTTGGCCAGGATGACGGTGAATTCGGTCTGCTCCTCGACCGGAGCCGCGGCAGCGGCGGCCACCGGCGCGGCCATCGCCACCGGAGCAGCCGCAGAAACGCCCCACTTCTCCTCGAGAAGCTTCGACAGCTCGGCAGCCTCGAGCACCGTGAGGCTCGATAGCTCCTCTACCAACTTCGCCAGTTCAGCCATAATCCCAATCTCCTATTTATAAGCCCTATTCGGTTGCGTGCAAGCCCCTTGGGGGCGATCCTGTTGGGTTGCGATCAAGCCGCCTCGGCGGTCTTGGCATAGGCCCCGAAAACCCGCGCGAGCTGGCCCGCCGGCGCCTGCAGAACGCCGGCGATGCGCGTCGCCGGGGCATTGATCAGCCCCAGCAGTTGCGCCCGCAGCGTCTCCAGCGACGGCAACTCGGCCAATGCGCGTATCCCGGCCGCATCCAGCGTCCGCGATCCGAGCGCACCGCCCAGCACCACCAGCTTCTCGTTGGTCTTGGCGAACTCGACGGCCGCCTTCGCCACCGCCACCGGATCAGCCGACCACGCGAGCGCGGTCGGCCCCTTCAGCAGCTTGGCGATGCCGTCGAATTGGGTCCCCTCCAAGGCGCGCAGAGCCAGCCGGTTCTTCGCGACCTTGAATTGCGCCCCCGCCGCTCGCATCCGGCGCCGCAGATCCGTCACTTCGGCGACCGTCAGCCCGCTATTGCGGGTGACCACCACCATCGACGTATCGGCGAATACCGCGGCGAGCGAGGCAACGAATTCCCGCTTCTCCGTACGGTCCACACAAGTCTCCTGGTTCTGGTCCGGCGCAAGCGCGCGCCGGGCCGGGTTGCCCTCAGAACCGCGGAGATCACCCCCACGGTCCGGTTCGCCTGTCCCTTGCATACGGAACCGCCAGGGCGCGCCGCCGGACCATGCCGCCAGCCTCCCGGGCTTCCCCGTCTCCCGCGCGCGGGCACTCGGCCCCTTAAGATCCCCAACGCCGGTCAAGGCGCCCGGGGATCACGTGCGGTCTCGGACAGGTTCGGACGGCGGGCGAAAACCCGCCACCCTGCCCGCCGGCGCAAGGCCGGCGTATCTCTTTCTCCCCTCAGGGCGCGATCGAAGCGATATCGACCCGGATGCCGGCCCCCATCGTCGAACTCAGCGCGACCTTCTGGACATAGGTGCCCTTGGCGCCGGTCGGCTTCGCCTTCTGGATGGCATCGACGAAGGCGCGGATGTTTTCAAGGAGCTTGTCCTCGGGGAAACTCGCCTTGCCGACTCCGGCATGAACGATCCCGGCCTTTTCGGCGCGGAACTCGACCTGGCCGGATTTGGCGGCGGTGACCGCGCCCTTCACGTCCATCGTCACGGTGCCGAGCTTGGGGTTCGGCATCAGCCCGCGCGGGCCGAGGATTTTGCCGAGCCGCCCGACCAGCGCCATCATATCCGGGGTCGCGATGCAGCGGTCGAACGCGATCTCGCCGCCCTGCACCTTCTCCGCCAGATCCTCGGCCCCGACCACATCCGCACCCGCCGCCAACGCTTCCTCGGCCTTGGCGCCGCGAGCAAACACCGCGACCCGGAGCGTCTTGCCGGTGCCGTTCGGGAGGCTGACCAGGCCGCGCACCATCTGGTCGGCGTGGCGCGGGTCGATGCCGAGATTCATCGCCACTTCCACCGTCTCGTCGAACTTGGCGCGGGCATTGGCCTTGACCAGCCGGACCGCCTCGTCGAGCGGATAAGGCTTGTTCGCCACGATCGCCGCATAGGCCGCGCGCAGCCGCTTGTTATGCGCCATCGCTCAGCCCTCCACCACGGTGAGACCCATCGAGCGGGCCGAGCCGATCAGCATCCGCACCAGGCCTTCGATGTCATTGGCGTTGGTGTCCTGAATCTTCTGCGCGGCGATCTCGCGGAGCTGGCTCATCGTCACCCGCCCGACCGCGCCGCCCTTGCCGACCGTCGGCGATCCCTTCTCGATCTTCGCCGCCCGCTTCAGGAAATAGGTATTGGGCGGCGATTTCATGATGAAGCTGAACGTGCGGTCGCCATACGCGGTGATCACCACCGGCACCGGCATCCCGGGCTCCATCGTCTGGGTCGCGGCGTTGAATTCCTTGCAGAATTGCATGATGTTCAAGCCGCGCTGGCCGAGCGCCGGGCCGACCGGCGGCGAGGGATTGGCTTTCCCCGCCGGGATTTGCAATTTGATGTAGCCGGTGATCTTCTTCGCCATATCCCTGGTTCTCCGCACCTCGAAGCGAGGCCAAATGTCGAGACGAACGCTCCGGGCGAAGCGGCGCCCCAACGCCGCACTGCCCAGACAAAACACCAAGGGACCGCGGTACAAGCGGCCGGGCGCGCCCGGCCTCCCGCGTTCCAGATGAAGGCGGGCACATATCGAATGCCCGCTCACAAGTCCAGCGGTATTTCCGCATGACAGGAAAGGAAACGCCATGACTAGCCCCGGCTGGCCGGCCCGCGCCGCCCTTGGCTTCATCGCCGCGGTGCTTTCGACCCTCATTTTCCATCAGGCGATGTGGGCGGTGCTGCACACGCTCGGCATGATGCCGCCGCCCTTCCCGATGGCGCCGACCACGCCGCTCGGGGTGCCGAAAATAATCAGCCTCTGCTTCTGGGGCGGACTTTATGGCGCGGTGTTCGGGCTGGCGCTGCCTTCGCTGCCGCGTCCGCTGTGGCTCAGCGGTCTCGGCCTTGGCATCATCGCCGCCTTGGTCGGCTTGTTCGTCGTCACCGCGATCAAGGGGCTGCCGATCGGCTTCGGCTTCGCCCTGATCCCGTGGATCGATTCGCTGCTGATCAACGGCTTCTGGGGCATCGGCGTCGGCCTCATCACGCCGTTCCTGATCCCCCGCCTCGCCCGCCCGGCGTAACCGCGCGCGGCGCCGCCGTCTGGCCGAGCACCCACCCTTCCCAGGTGGTCAGCCAGGGATCGGACGGCGGCGCGTCGGGGCGGCGGCCGGCGAGGACGCCGAGCACGGACAGCAAACCGAGAACGCAATCGAACCGATCCTCGCCGGCGGCGTCCGCGCCGAAGCCTTGCCGGATCGCCGCCGCGAGTTCCGGCGTCGCCGCGGCGCCGAGCCCGGCGAGCGCCGACCGCAGCGCTTCGGCCAGCGCCGCGCGGTCGCCCTGGCGGCGCTTGGAGCCAAACCGCCCGATGCCGAGTTGGCGCAGCGCCTCGGCGGGGTAGGTCTCGGCGATCACCACCCGCCCGGGCGCGAGCAGCCGCCCCAGCGGGCCGGCGAACGGCCAGAGGCGAAGCCCAGGATGCGGCGTGATCAGCAGCGCCGGCCAGGCATGGATCGCCGCCTTGCCGGTCTGATTGGCGCCAAGCGTCCAGAACAGCGGCGCGCCGGCCGGACGCTCGGCGGTGGCGCGGTCACACGCCCGGCTGAGGTCGGCGGCACCAGCGAGCCCGAGTGCCGCCGCATGCGCCGCGCGCGTCATCCCGCGCATGCCGCGCGCGGGATAGAAAGGCCGCTCCGGCGCGACCGTCGCGAGGCTTTGATTGACCTCGAAAAATTCGGGAAAATTATTGATATTTCGGAGAAAATCGGGGAAATCGCGAAACCGCCCGGCGAGATGGCGGACGACATAGGCGCGCGGCAATCCCAGCGGAAAATCAACCCCGAGCGCCACCGGCGCGCCGCCCGATTCCGCCACTAGCCGCGCCGGCAAAGCGGCCGCGTCGGCCACCGGTTCGGGGGCGAAAACCCGCCAGCCCGCCCCCTCGCGCCGCGCCCGGCACAGCCAGCGCTTGCCCGCCGCGACACTCCAATCGGCGTGCGCGGCGAGAAGCCCCGCGCTGGCAATGGGCGCGCTCAGGAGCCGAGCGGACGCTGGGCGCGCTCCAGAAGCCGGGCGAAAAATCCCTGCTTGGCCGCCTTGGCTGGCTTCGCGGATTTCGTCCCCTGCGTCTTGGCCACCGCCGCCTTGGCGGCAAGGGCGTCTTCGCGCGCCTTGTGAGCAAGCCATTTATCGAGACTCATCCCCGCTTTCGCCGCCCGCCGCGCTTCATAGGCGCGCTGGCCGGGGCTCAACCCCTCCGCATCCGCCTCGCTCACGCCCCGCGCCTTCTGTCCCGCCGCTGTGATTCCCGCCTGTTTCGTCATCGCCTCACCTCCGCTCTGCCCCGCTTTTCACAAAGCCCACGCTTTTCGCAAAGCCGGGACCGGCCAGCAAGCATGCTTACGAACCCGCGAGGGCGTCGCGGAGTTCCGCCTCGCCGACGGCGCCGGCCAGCACATCGCCCCCGGCGATGAAGCTCGGCGTGCCGATCAGGCCGAGATCGGCGGCCAAGGCCCGGGTCGCGGCAAGCTGGGCGGTGATCGCCGGGTCCGCCATGGCGCGGCTGAGGGCGGGCCCGTCGAGCCCCACCGCCGCCGCCGCCGCCGCGACCGCCGCCTCGCTCTGCGGCGCCGGCCCCGCCATCAGCCGCGCCCGCAGCGGAAAATACCGCCCTTGCGGCCGGGCGGCGAGCAAAGCGCGGGCGGCGATTTCACTCACCGGCCCCAGAATCGGCCATTCCTTCAGCACCAGGCGGAGCGCCGGATCGGCGGCCAGCATCCGCGCCAGCATCGCCACCATCGCCCGGCAATAAGGGCATCGGACATCGTAAAATTCGACCAGCACCGTGTGCCCCTCGGGATTGCCGGCGACCGCGTCGCGGGAATCGCCATAGAGGCGGGTGCCGGCGGCGAGGATGGCCGCCCGCCGCGCCGTTTGCGCCCGCGCCAGCGCCTCACGCTCGATGCGCGAGAGCGCCGCCTGCAACGCCGCCGGGTCGGCGCGCGGCGATTGCCGCAACAGATCGAGGATCGCCGCCCCTTCGGCCGAACTGATCGCGCCTTCGCCGGCATCATCCGCACGAGACGTTGCGGGCAACGCCAGAGCAATGCCACAAGTAAGCAGTTGCCGCCGCCCGATCCGTGTGCGCCGGCATGGGGAATGACGAGACGATGACCTCATGCGATCCATGATAGCGCGGGTGCTCCCGGCCGTCTTGCTGGCGCTCGCGCTGCCACTCGCGGGCTGCAAGCAGACCCAGCGGTTCTTTTTCGGCGGGCCGCCCCCTGGCACGCCGGGCTATGTCATCGGCTTTCTCGGCGCGGTGATCGCCGATGAGCCGCGCGCCGCCCTGGAAGCGCGGGAGGTGCTCTCGGAAGGCGGCAATGCCGCCGATGCCGCGACCACGATGGCGCTGACGCTGGCCGTCACGCTGCCGTCGCGTGCCGGGCTCGGCGGCGGCGGCGCCTGTCTCGCCTATTTCCCGCCGGCCAAGACGCCCGAGGCGATCATGTTCCTCCCCCAGCCGGCGGAGAGCGCGGGAACCGATCGCCCGGCGGCGGTGCCGATGCTGCTGCGCGGCCTGCTCACGCTGCAAGCCCGCCACGGCACCCGCACCATCGCCAATCTGATCCAGCCGGCGGAAGGGCTGGCGCGGTTTGGCGTCCCGGTCTCGACCGCGCTCGCGCGCGATCTCAAGGTCGTCGGTCAGGCGCTGACCCTCGATCCCGGCGCCGCCCGCGCCTTCGCCTCGATCACCGGCGGCCCGCTCACCGAGGGGACGACGCTGATGCAGCCCGATCTCGGCACCACCTTCGCCGAAATCCGCATCAATGGCGTCAACGACCTCTATGGCGGCGCCTTGGCCGAACGCCTGGAGCGCGCCTCCGCCAACGCCGGCAGCCCGATCACCGCCGCCGATCTCGCCAAAGCGCGGGCCGGCGTCGCCACGCCGATCATCATCCCGGGCTGGCCCAGAGATCATGACGGCGGCGATGAGGAGATCGCCTTCCTGCCGCTGCCGGCCGATGGCGGGCTCGCCGCCGCCGCCGCGTTCCAGGCGTTCGTGCATAATGCGCAGGACGTGAGCGGCGCCAAGGCCATCGCCCTCGCCGTCGCGGCGCGCTACCGGCAAGCGGGCGGCGACGCGAAAACCCTGCTTTCGACCCCCCCCGGCAGCACCGCGAGCCTGCCGCCGCTCCCGGCCTCGACCGGTTTCGTCGCCCTCGACCGCAAGGGGGGTGCGGTCGCCTGCGATGTCACCATGGGCAATCTGTTCGGCATCGGGCGGATCGCGCGCGGCACCGGGCTCGTGCTCGCCGCCTCGCCCAAGGCGTGGCCGCCGCCGCTGCTCTCCGCCGCGATCGCCTTCACCCCGGCGCGCTTCGGCTTTCGTGCCGCGGTCGCGGCGTCGGGGCAGGAAGGTGCCCCGCTGGCCACCGCCGCCGCCCTTGCCGAGGCGCTGAGCATGCCGGCAAAGCCGAAATTGAAAAAAGGCGAGACGCCGCGATTCCTGCCCGCCCCGGTCCCCGAGCCCGGCCGCGCCAATATCGCCGCCTGCTCGGCGGGCCTGCCGGGGGCGGAGAAATTCTGCGCCTGGCAAGCCGATCCGCGCCTCAACGGCCTTGCCACCGGCGGTGACGACCAGGAAAAAGTCGAGATGGAAAGAGAGAAATGATGACCGACGCCGCCCGCGACGCCCTCGCGTGACCCCCGCCGCCCGCCTGGCAAGCGCGATCGAACTGCTCACCGACATCGCGGAGACGCCAAGGAAGCCCGCCGATGCCGTCGCGAGCGATTTCTTCCGCGCCCGCCGCTTCATCGGCGCGAGCGACCGGCGCGCGGTCTCCGAACACGTCTGGGCAGTGCTCCGCGCCTGGCGCCGGCTCGATTGGTGGCTCGGCGGCGACCGCGGCGCCGCGAGTCCGCGGCTCCGTCTCGGCGCGCTGATGCTGCTCACCGGCACCTCGCTGGCCGCGGTGGAAGCGCTGTTTTCCGGCGGCCGCTATGCGCCGATGGCGCTCGATGAGGGCGAGCGGGCGATTTTGACGCGGCTTTCCGGCCACACGCTCGCGCATCCGCGCATGCCCGATGCGGTGCATAACGAGGTGCCGGATTTCCTTTCCCCCCTCCTCGCCACGCGCTTCGGCGCCGATCTCGCCGATGAGTTGGCCGCCCTCGCCCGCCCCGCCGCCCTCGATCTTCGCGTCAATCTGCTCAAGACGACGCGAGAGACCGCCAAGGCCGCGCTCGCGGCCGCCGGGATCATCGCCGAACCGACACCCCTCTCCCCCTGGGGGCTGCGGGTTGCCGGCCGGCCGCCGATCACCGCGGCGGCGCCGTTTCGTGACGGTTGGGTGGAAATCCAGGACGAGGGCAGCCAGCTCGCCGCGGCGCTGGCCGATGCCCGTCCGGGGATGCGGGTGGTCGATTTCTGCGCCGGCGCCGGCGGCAAGACGCTCGCGATGGCGATGATGATGGACAATCGCGGCCATCTCGTCGCCTGTGACGTCTCGGCGCCACGCCTGGAAGGCGCGCTCAAGCGGCTGCGGCGCGCCGGGGTTCATAATGTCGAGCGCCATCTGCTGGTCCCCGGCGATAAATGGGTCAAACGCCATCTCGGCGGGTTCGACCGGGTTTTCGTCGATGCGCCCTGCACCGGCACCGGCACCTGGCGGCGCAACCCTGACGCGCGCCGCACCCTCAGGCCCGAGGATCTCCAGGAACTGATCCAACGCCAGCAGGAAATTCTCACCCAGGCCGCAAAATTGGTGCGCAAGGGGGGGCGTCTCGTCTACGCTACCTGCTCGCTGCTGGCCGAGGAGAACGAGGCGCAGGTGTCTACATTTCTCACCCATCACGGGGAATTCGCCGCCCGCAGGCTCGCCGATATCTGGCCTTTCGGGGCAGCGGCGGCGTTACCGCTCGGGACCGGCCCCTATCTCAGCCTGACCCCGCACCGCCATGGCACGGACGGGTTCTTCGCCGCCGTGCTGGAGCGCGCTCCGTGATCACCATCCGCCGCGCCCGCCCGGCCGATGCGGCGGCGATCGGCGCGGTGCATGTCGCCGCCTGGCGCAGCGCCTATCCCGGGATCCTGCCCGATGACTATCTCGCCCGGCTCTCGGTGCCACGTCAGGCCGCCTATTACGACAGCACCATTCGCGGCGGCGCCAGTGTCCATGTCTTGACCGCGTCGGGCCGCGACCTGCCCAGCAGCCTGGCGCCCGGCGGGCGCGTCATCGGCTTCGTCACCGCGACCCGCGGCAGCGGCCTCGCCGATGGCGAGATTGAAACTCTCTATATCCTCGATGACTGGCGCGAGCGCGGGCTCGGCCGGCTCTTGCTCGCGACCACCGCGGCGCATCTCGCGGGGATCGGCTGCCGCTCGGTCTTCCTCTGGGTGCTGCGCGACAATCCGAGCCGGTTTTTCTACCAGCATCTCGGCGGCCGCGCGGTCGCCGAAAGCCACACCCGCGTCGCCGGCCAGAAGCTGGCGCAGATCGCTTTCGCCTGGGATCCGATCAAGCGCCTGGTCGAATCCGCCTCGCGCGCGACCTGACCCCGGCGGCTTCCGGGAGGCTGGATTTGATGGCGGGGCGATCACCTGGAGCGGGATGACCGGGGGCGGAATCGGCCTTAGGCCTGAATCACGCGATCAAACAAAGATTTGGAGGGGGATGGCTGAGCGAAGGCGATGTCATCCCACTCTAGAGCAACATCCGTTCGCATTGGCTCACGGATATTTCTCTATCTCTTTGTTTTGGCGAGCAACTTAATCCGTTCAGATGATTCTGTCTGAACGGATGTTGCTCTAGCAGGCTGCGGAAAAACTGGTCGTTGAGGTCTGGCGAGCGAATTTTCGTGCAGGAAAGGACAAGGTGCAGCAACGATGTTTTTGCATCGTTGCAAGCCTTGGACGAATCCTGCGCGGAAAGGTGCCGTCGGACCGACCGATCCAGTTTTTCCGCAGCCTGCTAGCGTGCCCGCTTGCTCTCGAGATCGAAATTGATCTCGATCGGCATCTCCGAGGCCACCGGCGCGCCGTTGGACGTGGCGGGGCGAAAGCGCCATTTCGCCACCGCGTCGTGTGCTGCGCGATCGAGCAGCAGGTAGCCGGAACTCTCGACCACGTCCACCGCCGCCGTGCTGCCGTCGGGAGCGACATGCACGAGGAGCATGACCCGCCCCTGCTCATGCAGCATCGCCGCCGCCTCCGGATAGGCGGGGGGGATGTTATGGACGGTCGAATCGGGCCCGGCGGGGATGACGTTGGGGCCGGTGACGAGGCCGGTGCCAGGGTCGCCGCCGAGGCCGAGCCTGACCGCCGGGGCGGCGTGGCTCGGGCGGGCCGGCGGGGTCGGCGGCGCCGGGCGGGCTTGGGCGGCGGCGGCGGCGGTTTTCTCGGTCTTCGGGAGCGTCACCTGATCGGGCTTGTCCGCCTCCGGGAGGGGGGGGAGCGGCGGCGTCGGCTGGGCCGCGGCCTTGGCGTCCGGCGTCGCCTCGGCCATCGGCGCGGCGGGGGTTGGCGCCGGTTTTTGCGGCTTCTCGCGCGGACCGTCGCCGACCGTCGGCGTGTCCTGGACGACCAGCTCGACCTTGGCGAGCGGTGGTTCCGCCTCCTTGACCGGCGTGCCGAAAGGCACGATGCGGAGCAGCAGCAGCGCCAGGACGAAGAGATGCGCCCCGGCGGAGACCGCGAAGGCGCGCCTCACGCCGCCGCCCGCCGGGCGTGAGATCGGCAAGGCGGCGCGCATGGCGGGATCAGACCACGACCACGCCGTGATGCTTTGCCTTGCTCTCGGGTTCGACATGAATGGTGGCGACCAGCCCGGCCATTTCGTTGCGCAGCGCCGCTTCGATCCGATCGCAGATGGCATGCGCCTCGTCAACCGTCATCCCGCCGGGTACAACGAGATGGAATTGCAAAAACGTCGTCTGCCCGGCGTTCCGGGTGCGGAGATCATGCACCTCGAGCGCGCCCGCCGCGTGCTCGGCGACCAGCGTCTTGATCCGTGCCACCACCGCCGGGCTCGGCGCCGCGTCCATCAGCCCGTCCACCGAGGCGCGGATCAGGAAAAACCCGGTGACCAGGACATAGACCGCGGTGGCGGCGGCGAGCAGCGGGTCGAGCCAGAGGGCGCCGGTGACGAGGGCGAGCACGAGGCCGAGGAGAAGGCCGGCCGAGGTCGCGACATCGGTGAGGAGATGCAGCCCGTCCGCCCTGAACGCCGGCGAGCGCAGCCGCCGCCCGGCGCGGACCAGAACCAGGCCCCAGGCGCCGTTGAGCAGCGTCGCGCCGCCATTGAGGGCGAGGCCGAGGATCGGGTCGAGCAATACCGGCCCGCCGCGCCAGACCAGCCAGGCGTGCTGCAAAATCGTCCCGGCAGCGGCGACGATCAGCCCGCCCTCGATGACGGCGGCGAAGAATTCCGCCTTGCCGTGGCCGAACGGGTGATTGCTGTCGGCCGGGCGCGAGGCGATCCAGAGCGCGCCGAAGGTCAGCAGTGCGGTGGCCGGGTGGATCAGGCTCTCCAGCGCGTCCGAAAACAGCGCCGCACCGCCGGTATGCCACCAGGCGAGCCCCTTGATGGCGATCACCGGAACACTGACGGCGATGCTGCCGAGCGCAACGCCCTTATATCGCCCCATGCGCTCGCGACCCCATGACCCTCTCGCCGCGCTCTAGCAGAGCCCGGCCGCAGCGTCACGCGCTGACCGCCTCCTTTTCCAGGATGCGGGTCTGGGGCCGCTGGCCCCAGCGGGTCCAGGGCGGCGCCCTGGCTCTTCCCAAATTCTTCCTACTCCCTTCCGCTGGCCGCTCCCCTTGACGGCGCTCGGCGGCTCTGGCCCGATGGCGCCATGGCCGCGCCCACCCCTCTTTTTCCCACGCCTCTCTTTCCCCCAGGCGAGGACGTCATCGTCGCCCTCGCCGAACAGGCCTTGGCCGCCATTCCGCCACGGCTTTCCCGCCATCTCGACGGCGTTGCGATCATGGTCGAGGACATGCCCGACGAGGCCACGCTCCGCGAGATGGAGCTGGAGGCGGGCTGGGATCTGACCGGGCTCTATCGCGGCACGCCGCTCGGCCAAAAAAGCGTCGATGATCTCGCCCGTCCGCCCGACACCATCCTGCTCTACCGCTTGCCGATCCTGCTCGAATGGATCGAGACCGAGGTCGATCTCGCCGCTCTCGTGCGCAATGTCGTGGTGCATGAGATCGCTCATCATTTCGGCTTCAGCGACGCCGAGATCGCGGCCCTGGAAGCGGAGATGGACGAGGCCGAGACGGGAGGGCGCGAATAGCGCCCCTCACCCCTCGAACGGGTCGCGCACCAGGATGGTGTCGTCGCGCTCCGGGCTGGTCGAGAGCAGCGTCACCGGCGCCTCCACCAGTTCCTCGATGCGGCGGACGTATTTCACCGCCTGCGCCGGCAGATCCGCCCAGGAGCGGGCGCCGCGGGTCGAGCCCGACCAGCCTTCGATGGTCTCGAAGATCGGCTCTGCCGCGGCTTGCGCGCCAGGGGCGGCGGGCAGCCGGGAAAAAATTTTGTCACCGATCCGATAGCCGGTATTGATGCGCAGTTCCGGCAAGCCATCGAGCACGTCGAGCTTGGTGAGCGCGAGGCCATGGATGCCGCCGACCTTGACCGCCTGGCGCACGAGGGCGGCGTCAAACCAGCCGCAGCGCCGCCGCCGCCCGGTGACGGTGCCGAATTCGCGGCCGCGATCGCCGAGCATCTGCCCGGTCGCGTCCACAAGCTCGGTCGGGAACGGGCCGGCGCCGACGCGGGTCGAGTAGGCTTTGGCGATGCCGAGCACGAACCCGACCGCGCCGGGGCCGACCCCGGCGCCGGAGGCCGCCGTCGCCGCGACGGTGTTGGACGAGGTGACGAAGGGGTAGGTGCCGTGATCGACATCGAGCATCACCGCCTGCGCGCCCTCGAACAAAATCCGCCGCCCGGCGCGGCGCGCCTCATCGAGCCGCTCCCAGACCGGCTCGGCGAAGGGAAGCAGGCGCGGCGCGAGCGCGAGAAGGGCCGCGAGCAGAGCGGCCTTGTCGAACACCGGCGCGCCGAGCCCGGCGAGCAGGGTGTTGTGGTGCAGCAGCAATTCGTCGAGCTTGGCCGAAAGCGTCGCCGGCTCGGCGAGATCGCAGACCCTGATCGCCCGCCGCGCCACCTTGTCCTCGTAAGCCGGGCCGATGCCGCGCCCGGTGGTGCCGATCTTGCGTTCGCCTCGCGCCGTCTCGCGCGCCTTGTCGAGGGCGGCGTGCAGCGGCAGGATCAGGGGCGCGTTTTCGGCGACGCGGAGATTATCCGGCCCGACGGCAAGCCCCTGCCCTTCGACGCGGGCGATCTCGTCGAGCAGCGCCTCGGGGTCGATCACCACGCCATTGCCGATGATGCCGAGCTTGCCTCGCACGACGCCGCTCGGTAGCAGCGAGAGCTTGTAGGTCTCTCCGCCGACCACCAGCGTATGCCCGGCATTGTGCCCGCCCTGGAAGCGGACCACGATATCGGCGCGGCTGGCCAGCCAATCGACCACCTTGCCCTTGCCCTCGTCGCCCCATTGCGCCCCGATCACCGCGACATTGGCCATCGTCTCACTCTCCAGAAACCGGCCGCACGCCGTCGGCGAGCAGCACCAGGGCGCAGCCGAGGCGGCGCGCCTCGGCGATCGGTTCGACCGCCGTCAGCGCCGCGACGGTCGCATAGCCCTCGGCGCGGAGCGCCCGCGCGCGCTCGGGATCGGCGTTCGGCGGCAGGTAGACGCGCCGCCTTGGTGTGCGCCGCGGCGCCGCGCGCAGCACCGCGTCCGGGTGCAAGGTAAGGCCGGCGGCGGGTTCTTCCCCGCAGAGATAGCGCCCGCCGCGGCCGAGTTCTTCGTTGCGGCCGGGGGCGTAGACCGTCATGCAGAGGCCGGTGTGATAGCGATAGCCGCGGAATTCGACCGGATCGACGGTCACGGTGAGGCCGGCGAGGCCGAGCCCCGGCGCCCGCGCGGCGATCGCGGCCACGGTTTCCTCGAGCCGAAGCGCCTGGGCGCGCGCCGGCCCGGGCAGGGCGGCGGCACGGAGGGCTTGGAGCGCACGCTCCGCGGCGCCGGCGGCGAGCAGGAGATCGATCAGCGTCGGCGCCAGCTTCCCGGCCAGCGCCTGGACGGCGGCGGCATCCTTGCGGTCGAGCGCGCGGGCGAGCGCGCTTCGCGCCGGCGCGGCGAGGCCAGCGTCATCGAGCAGGGCCGGGATCAGCGGCGGCGCGGTGAGATCGACGCTGACCCGGCGGAGACCGAGCGCCGCCAGCGCCTCGGCGGCGACCAGAACCAGCTCGGCATCGGCGGCCGGACTGTCGGCGCCGATCAGCTCGATGCCGGCCTGGGCGATCTGGCGCTCGGGCGCGAGTTGGGTTGCCCGCACGCGGAGACATTGGCCGGCATAGGAGAGGCGGAGCGGGCGGGGCGCATCGGCGAGCCGCGTGGTCGCGATGCGGGCGATCTGCGGCGTGGTATCCGAACGCAGCGCCATCATCCGGTGGCTCGCCGGGTCCATCAGCCGGAAGGTCTGGTCGGCGACCGCGCCGCCGGTGCCGGCGAGCAGGCTGTCCTCGAATTCGAGAAGCGGCGGTTTGACGCGCTGATAGCCGTGCGCGGCGAACACCGTCATCAACGCCTCGACCGCCGCGGCTTCGGTTTCGGCCTCGGGCGGCAGCACGTCGCGCAAACCCGCCGGCAGCAAAGCGGGGTTCGGGGGGGGATCGTCGGTCATCGGTGCTGGGCTATAGCACCGGCCGGGGCGAAAGCAAGGTAATGCCCGCGATGCGCCGCTCAGGACGGACGGGCGCCGAGCAGGGCCAGCGCGGTGTCGGAATTATTGAGGATTTCGACGAGCCGCATGCGGTCGATCCGCGGCAGGGCGGTCGCGGCGATGCGCTTGCCGGCGTCACGCAGGATGCGGTCATAGAGTTCGCCGCTGCCGGCTTGGCGGCTGGCCTGCTCGAAGGCGCGGAGATCACGGGCGACGGCTTCCAGCCCGGTGATGGTGTCATCATCGACGGTGGCGAGGCTGGCGAGCGGGGCGAGCAGATGGCGTTCGAGCAGGAGAGAGAAGGAATCCCGACAGGCGCGGTCGATCGAGCGGCGCAATTCGTCGATCAGGAGCTGCCGGTCGGGGCGCGCCGCGGATTGCTCGGCAAGTCCGGTGAGCAAGGTGGTGGCATGAGCGATGGTTTCGGCGGCATGGACAAGGCCGCCGGTGCCGTTCGCGGCGAGCGCGATGGCGGGGCTGTTTGCCAGGCTCTCCAGGGTATGCTCGGTCGCGCGTTCGGCGGCCATGCGCCCGTCCTTGTCCTGGGCGGCGGCGATTTCGCGGGCGAGTTCGGGGAGGCGCGAAAAGCTGGGCAAGCGGTTCATGAGGAGCGCGATCATCACCGCGAGGGCTTGGCTGCCCCGCTCGGCGGCGCTGGCGAGGATGGCGCGGAGCGCCATTTCGGCGTCGTCCGGCGCTTCACCGCCGCTCAGCCCATCGACCAGTCTCTGGATCGGGACGGCCTGGGCGAGGAGGACCGCGATGGCGCCGGCGATGGCGGCATGGTCGCTGACCGGGAGGCCGGTCGCGTCCTGCCAGTCCGGCGGCGGCGAGGCGCTGGTCAGAACGCGCGCCGCGGCCGGCCAGAGCTTGGCGCCGGCGGCATGGATCACCGCCCGGTCGGCGACGCTGCGCCCGGCGATCATCGCCTCGATGGCGGTGGCGTCCTCGGCGAGGGCGCGGCCGACATGGCGCGCGAGCGGGGTGAGCACGGTGCGCGGCACGCCCAGCGTCCCGCGCCGCCAGCGTGGCCCGGGAACGATGAGCGGATCGATCGGGATGAACAGGAGGCGGGGGAAATTGAGCGGACGCGGCGGGTTGATTTCGGCCAGGCGGGCGCGGAACGGGGTGAGCAGATCATCGGCCTCGCCGCGCTCGGGCAGGGAATCGATCATCGCGACGACGCGGGTGATCTGATCGGCGCGGGCATCGACGAGCAGGCGGCGCAGCGCCTTGATCTCGGCCGGCCCGATGGTCGAGACGCCGCCGCTCATGCCGCCAGCGTACCGAGCGACAGGGCACGGAGCGCCTCGTTCCGCGCCAGGATCCCGCCAGCACAGGTCATCGGGCGAAACGCGGCGGCCTTGCGGCGGGGCGCCAAGGGCAGGGTTTCATCCTCGCTTGTCTGATCGCCGAGGACATCGGTCGGCAGATGCGGCACGATGCGGAGGATTTCGTCGAGCACGGTTTGCTCGCCGCCGGCGGCGTTCTGCCAGAGCACCAGAACCTGTGCCCAGCCATCGAGCAGCCAATCGGTGCGGACGACGGCGGCGGCGACGGCGGCGCGGTCGGTTTGCCACATCCGGGCCAGCGCGAAGGGATCGGCAAGAAGCGCGGCCGCGGCGGCCAAGGCGGCGCGGGTGAAGGTCGCGGTGGTCGCGGCGTGACGCGCGAGGAGGCGTGCCGGCGTGAACGCCTCGCCGCCAGTCCGGCCGCGATCCTCGACATCCTTGCTGAACCGGGTCAACGCGGCGAGCAGGCGGGGCAGAAACGCCTCCTGTGCCGAGGGGCCGACACCGACCGGCGCGAACAGGGTGGCAAGGGCTTCGATCCAGCCGGCGATGGTTGCGGTGGTGGTGGCGAGCGTCCGCGCGAGGTGGAGGACGGCGGCGCCGGCACGGCGCTCGAGCTTTGCCTGCTCCTCCCGTTCCGGGGGCAGGGGATGGGCACCGGGCGGCTCGGTCGCACGGATCAAGCCGAGCAGGAGATGGAAATGGGTTTGCAGCACGTGCTTGCGCTCGGCCGCCATCGCCGCTTCCGCCGCCCGCCGCGCGACCCGCCCCGCCGCCCCGCCAGCGGCGACGGCATGCGCCGCGCGACGAAGCGAGGCGGGGGTGAAATCCGCCATCGCGCCGAGCGCGGTCGCGAGCAGATGGTCATGCACGCTCGGCCGGAACGTGTCCCGCGCCGCCGCCCAGGGCATGATGTAAACGCCGCGGCTGCCGGAGGGGTTGGGAAGGATGACCTCGAACCCGCCGGCCTCCCGCCCGCCGAGGCGCACCCGCGCCCCGGCGAGCGCCGGCGCGGTGAACGGCACGGCGAGGCCGCGTTCCTGGAAATTCGCTGGCCGATAGGAAACGAGGAGTTCTGGCGGCGGGCTGGGCATGCGCGCCAGAATGCCCGGCAATGGTGAAAAAATACGAAACGATCGCCGCGCGCCGAGACTCAGTGACCCAAGACTCAGCAGAGGGTCGCGAGCAGCCCGGCCATCAATTTCCCGCGTGCGGCCAAACTGTCGATCTCGATATATTCGCCGAGGGTATGGAGCCCGTCCCCGAGCGCGCCGAGCCCGTCGAGCGAGGGAATGCCGAGCGCGCCGGTGAAATTGGCATCCGAGCCGCCGCCGGCGCTCTCATGGCCGATCGAAAAGCCGATCGATCGCGCGATGCCGCGCGCCGTCCGATAGAGGGCGAGGGTCGCGTCATCCGGCTCCCAGACCGGGCGCGTGACGCCGCGTGTCACGGTGAACGTGACGCCATCGGCGCTGTCGGAGAGCGCCAGCATGCGGCCGACCGCGTGGTCCAGATCGGCCTGGCGCTTGGCCATGCTGAGCGCCTCGCCGTGGCAACGGGTCGCGACGCAATTCACCCACTGCCCACCATGGACGACGCCGACACTGAAGGTGCAGTTCTCGTTCGTCATGCCCTCGATCTCGATGAGCTTCTGCGCCATGCGGCGGATCGCCGAACGCCCCTCGGCGAGCCGCGCGCCGGCATGGCTCGGCCGCCCGACCGCTTCGAGATGGAACCGCGCGATGGCGTAGCGGCCGGTGACCACGGCGCCATCGCTCCGCCCCGGCTCCGGCACCAGGACGAAGCGGTGACGCGCGGCCTCGGCCTCGATGAGATCACGGGTACTCGGGCTGCCCACCTCCTCGTCGCTGGTCAGCAGCACGGTGACCGGAAGCGGCGTCGTGACGCCGGCCTTCGCCAAGTGCCGGAGCGCTTCGAGGGCGAGGAAATTGCCGCCCTTCATGTCGAGAATGCCGGGGCCGTAGCAACGCCCGTCGGTTTCGCGCCAGGGCAGGTCGGCGAGGGTTCCGATCGGGTGGACGGTATCGAGATGTCCCATCACCAGGATGCCGGGCTCACCGGCGCGCGGGTGCGGCAGATGGGCGCGGACGCAATCGCCGAACCCCATCCGTCCCGGGATGCGCTCGATCCTCGCCCCCATCACCGCGAGATCACGGCTCGCGACCGCCATCATGCGATTGACCGCGACGGCATCGAAGGTCGGCGATTCGCATTCGATCCAGGGCCTGAGACCGGCGAGCATCGCCGCCGTGTCGAAGGGAAGGGTGTTGGGGTCCAGGGTGCTGCTCATGCCGTCCTCACCTCATTTCCGCACATCGACGACGCTGCGCCCACGCACCCGCCCGGCGAGGATCGCCTCGGCGCGGGCGGGGAGATCGCCAAGACCGATCTCTTCGGTCACCGCAGCCAGATCCGCCGCCGTCAGTTCTCGCGCCAGCCGCCGCCAGGCTTCCTCGCGCGGCGCGGGCGGGCATTGCACGGAATCAATCCCGAGCAGGGCCGCGCCGCGCAGAATGAAGGGGAACACGCTGGTCGGCAGATCGGCGCCGCCGGCCAGGCCGCACGCGGCAACCGCGCCGCCATAGGCGGTCGCCGCCAGCACATTGGCGAGGATCGTGCCGCCGACGGTATCGACCGCGCCCTGCCAGCGCTCGGCCTGGAGCGGCTTGCCCGGCGCCTGATAGGCGGCACGTTCGAGGATCGCGATAGCGCCCTGCCCTTCCAGGAACGCCCGCTCGGTGGCCCGCCCGGTCAGCGCCGTGACCTGATAGCCGAGCCGCGAGAGCAGCCGCACCGCGATGCTGCCAACCCCGCCCGCCGCCCCGGTCACCAGGACATTGCCGCCCTTGGCGATGCCGTGGCGCTCCAGCGCCATGACGGCGAGCATCGCCGTGAACCCGGCGGTGCCGATCGCCATCGCTCGCCGGCAATCGAGGCCCTCGGGCAGCTTGACCAGCCACTCGCCCTTGACCCGGGCGCGTTCGGCAAACCCGCCGGACCAATTCTCGCCGACCCCGAAGCCGGTCAGCACGACACGCTCGCCGGGCCGGAAGCGCGGGTTTTCGGAGCCGGCGACGGTGCCCGCGAAATCGATCCCCGGAATGATCGGATAGTGGCGCAGAATGCGGTTCCGCCCGGCGAGCGCGAGCCCGTCCTTGTAGTTGAAGGACGAGTATTCGACATCGACGGTGACGTCCGCCGCCGGCAGATCGGCGTCGGTCAGGGTTTCGAGGGCGAGCGTCTGCTGCCCGCCTTTCTCACGCGCGACCAGGGCGCGAAAGCCGCTCTTGCTCATGCTCATCCTCGGTTCTCCTGGCCGCCGTTTCTCGCCATCGGGGTCTCGCCGGCCGGTGGCGGTGAGTATCCGGCCTCGCGCCGGGCGAGGCAAGGCGGCGCTACCTGCCGCACCCCGAAGCCCTTGCCGCGGCGGCGACGCTGGGCGATAAGGGTGCCGGGAGGTCGGCGGCGGACGGGCGCCTCGCCAACCCGGTCAGGTCCGGAAGGAAGCAGCCGCAACGAGTTTCCGCTTGGGTCGTTGGTCCGGCCTCCCACCCCGAAACCCTGTCAGGGAAGCCGCCGCGGCGGCTCGGTCCGCCCCGCGCATGTCCGGCCTGTTCGACCCCTCCCCCCCGCCCGCGTCGCCGACCCCGCCGGGGCCGGGGCTGTTCGGCGATGCGCCACCGCCCGTGGACACCGCGGCCGCCGCCTATCGGGTGCTCGCGCGCAAATACCGCCCGACGCTCTTTGAGGATCTGATCGGCCAGGAAACCATGGTCCGGGTGTTGCGCAATGCGTTCGCGCAAAACCGCGTCGCCCATGCCTTCATGCTGACCGGCGTGCGTGGTGTGGGCAAGACCACGACCGCCCGCATCATCGCCCGCGCCCTCAACTGCACCGGCCCCGACGGCAAAGGCGGCCCGACCGCGACGCCGTGCGGCGCATGCGCCGATTGCCGCGCCATTCTCGCCGACCGCCATCCCGATGTCATGGAAATGGACGCGGCCTCGCGCACCGGCGTCGATGACGTGCGCGAGATCATCGAGGCGACGCGGTTTCGCCCGCTCCAGGCGCGCACCAAGGTGTTCGTCATCGACGAAGTCCACATGCTGTCGCGCAACGCCTTCAACGCGCTCCTCAAAACCCTGGAGGAGCCGCCGCCGCACGTGAAATTCATCTTCGCCACCACCGAATTGCGCAAGGTGCCGATCACCGTGCTGTCGCGCTGTCAGCGCTTCGATCTCCGGCGCGTTGCGGCCGCCGATCTCGCGGCGCATTTTGCGCGCATCATTGGGCTGGAGGGCTTCACCGCCGAGCCCGAGGCGCTGGCACTGATCGCCCGCGCCGCCGAGGGCTCGGTGCGTGACGGGCTTTCGCTCCTCGACCAGGCGATCGCCGAGGCCCCGGCCGGCGGGCGGGTCAGCGCCGCCAGTGTCGCCGAAATGCTGGGGCTCGCCGATCGCGAGATGGTGTTCGATCTCATCGAGGCGGTGCTCGCCGGGCGGGTTCCCGAGATGCTGGCGATCACCGCCCGGGCCCATGAATTCGGCGCCGATTTCGCGACGCTCTTGCAGGATCTGCTGGCCCTCGTCCATACGCTGAGCCGGCTCAAGACGATCCCGGAATTGCGCGCGAGCAGCGAATTCACCGAGGCCGAGCGGGTGCGTGGCGCGGCCCTCGCGGTGCGCGTTGCGATCCCGGTGCTGGCGCGCGCCTGGCAGATGCTGCTCAAGGGTCTCGCCGAGGTCGAACAAGCGCCGGACGCGCGGGCGGCGGCGGAGATGGTGCTGATCCGCCTCTGCCATGTCGCCGATCTGCCGCCGCCGGGGGAAATTCTGCAACGCCTGGCCACCGCGCCCGCCGCCGCCCCGCCCGCCCCGTCATTCCCGCCATCGCCCTCCGGCGGCGATGGCGCCCGCGCCGTCATCGGCGGCGGCACGGTTTCGGCGCCGCTGCCGGGAAGCTTTCGCGAGGCGGTGGCGTTGGTCGCGGCGGCGCGCGAGGCAACCCTCCATGCCCATCTGCTGCACGGCGTCCATCTCGTGCGCTATGCGCCGCCGGTGATCGAGCTTCGCCCCGAGGCCGATCTCCCGCGCGACCTCGCCGCCCGCTTCGCCGCCGTGCTCGCCGAGGCCAGCGGCCGGCGCTGGACGATCGCGCTCGCGACGGCCGCGGGCGAGCCGACGCTCGCCGAACAGGGGCGGGCCGCGGATGCGGCGCGGCGCGAGGCAGCAATCCGCCATCCCCTGATCCAGGCGATCATGGCGGCGTTTCCCGGCGCCCGCATGGAGGCGGTGCATACCGCCGGTCTCGACGCCTACGGCCTGCCGGCCATCGGCGGCGGGGAAGCCAGGCCAGTTTTTGATCCCGATGACCCGGGTTTCGACCCCGCCAACCCCGCCGGCGATGACGCGGCGGGTTTCCCCGAGGAGTTCGACGCATGAAAAATCTCGCCGGCCTGATGAAACAGGCCTCGCAAATGCAGCAGAAAATGCAGGAAATGCAGGCAAGGCTGGAGGGGATGGAAATCGAGGGCGAATCCGGGGCCGGCATGGTGCGCGTAACCCTCACCGGCAAAGGCGAGATGAAACGCATCAAAATCGACCCCAAACTCGCCGACCCCGCCGAGATGGAGGTTCTGGAGGATCTCATCATCGCCGCCCACGCCGATGCCAAACGCCGGCTGGAAAGCGTCACCGCCGGCGAGATGCAAGCGCTGACCGGCGGCATCAACCTGCCGCCGGGGATGACGCTGCCGTTCTAAAAAGAAAAAACAGAAAAAATGTTCTTTTTTGAAAAAAAAGAACCAAAAAACTTTTATCCGCTGGACAGTGCCTTCGGCACTGCCGCGCCGAGGAAATGGGGAGAAAGTCTTCTTGCTTCTTTTTCTTCAGAAAAAGAAGATTTTCTTCCAATATTTTCTGGAGTCTGACCTTGGGTGGGCCGGAAATCGCGCGGCTGATCGCGCTGCTCGGGCGGCTTCCCGGGCTTGGCCCGCGCAGCGCGCGGCGGGCGGCGCTGTGGCTCTTGCGCGAGCCGGAGGCGCGTCTCGCGCCGCTTGCCACCGCGCTCGCCGCCGCCGGCGCCGCGATCCGGCAATGCCGGGCGTGCGGCAATCTCGACAGTGTCGATCCCTGCGCGATCTGCGCCGATCCCGGGCGGGAGGCGGGCCTCGTCTGCGTCGTGGACGGGGTGGGCGATCTCTGGGCGATGGAACGGGGCGGGCTTTTTCGCGGGCGCTATCACGTGCTGGGTGGGTTGCTTTCGGCGCTCGGCGGCGTCGGGCCGGAGGATTTGAACCTCGCGCCGCTGCTCGCGCGCCTCGAGGCTGGCGGGGTGCGGGAGGTCATTCTCGCCTTGCCGGCGACGGTGGAGGGCGCGACCACCATGCATTGGCTCGCCGACCGGCTGCGCCCGAGCGGGGTTGCCGTCAGCCGCCTCGCCCAAGGCGTGCCGATGGGCGGCACGCTGGAGACGCTCGACGAGGGCACGCTGGCGCAGGCCCTTCGCGCCCGGCGCTACGAGGAGGCGCCGTGATGGCGGGGACGGACGGCATCGCGACGGCCCGCCCTGATGGCGTGTTCCTGCTCGCGGGGGAGAGATATCGCGCCGCACTCGGGCGCGCCGGCGTGCGGGCCGAGAAAAGCGAGGGCGATGGCGCGACGCCGGTTGGATTGCTGCCGCTCCGCCGCGTGCTCTACCGCGCCGATCGCGTCGCGATCCCGCGCGTCGCGGTCCCGCGCGAGCCGATCGCCCCCGCGGATGGCTGGTGCGACGATCCCGCCGACCCCGCCTATAACCGCATGATCCGCCTGCCCCATCCCGCAAGCCACGAGGAATTGTGGCGGCGGGATGGGCTCTATGACATCATCGGTGTGCTCGGCTGGAACGATGATCCACCGCGCCCGGGACGCGGCTCGGCGATTTTCCTCCATGTCGCAACTGTGGATTTCGCGCCGACCGCCGGCTGCATCGCGCTCGCTTTGCCGGATTTGCGCGCAGTCCTCGCCGCCGGACTCAGCTTCGTCGAGGTTTTGCCGGGCTGAGCGGCCAGCGCCCGGCGGGCGAGGCGGCCGTGGATCGCGGCGAGTTTTTTCCCCGATCGGCAGAGCGGCGCGCAGCGTGCCGCCGCCCCGCGCGCGCCATTCACCGGTGCCTCGCGCGCATTGACGAAATCACCGCGGTTGCCGGTATCGAGATAGCTCTCCACCGCCAGCCCCTCGCTCAGCAGCACGTCATGGCCGGCGAGTTCGATATGGAAATAGCGCACCCGTGCCACCGGCTCCTCACGGATGGTGCTGCCGTTGACGAGGAATTTGACCGGGACCAGCACGCCGTCGACGAACACCGCGTGATCGGGCGAGAGCACGATATCGCGCCGCGGCACGCCATCGGCAAACGCATGGGCGGCGATGCGGATCGGGCGCTCGCGCGCCGGATATTTATGGCGCAGGCAATCGATGTCGCGCCAGCCGATCCAGATGATCCGCGCGCTCCCCCCGCGCGCGAGCGAAACCGCCTCCCCGACCGCCAACGCCTCGACCGCGACCGCGCCGGCGGGCGTTTCGATGCGCGTGCCGGCGGCGAAGCAGGGTAGCGTGAGGGTGATATCGGTGCCGCTCGCGCCGTCGCTGGAGAGCTGGAAAGCGCTCGCCGCATAGGTGCCGGGCATGGCGAGGGCGGCGATCGGCGTGCCGGCGTCGCTGAGGCTCAGCATGTGGTTGCCATAGGTCAGCGTATCCGCGCCGGGAGTGAAGCCGGCGGTGGTGAGATCGATGACATCGCCGCTCGCGAACCCCTCGATGGTGCCGAAGAACTGCCCCGGATCGGCGAGGGCGAGCACGCCGGAGGCGGCGGTGAAATCGATGCCTTGCGAGCCGGCGAGGGCGCCATCGAGCACCAGCCCGCCGCCGGCGCCGATCGTGGCCAAGCCGCTCGTGCCGCCGCTCGCGGCCATGGCGTTGGCGAGAACGATGGTCCCGCCCGCCGCCTCGATCAGCGCGTTGTTGGTGAGCGTCCCGGTGATGTCGATGGTGCCGCTCGCCGCGAGCACCGTTCCGGTATTGGTGATGCCGCCGGAGAGCGTGCTGGCCCCGATCCCGGCGAGTTTTTCGACCACGCCGGCATTGCTGATGGCATTCGCGTTATAGCCGGTGAGCGCGGCATCGGCGGTGATCTCGAGCGTCCCCGCCGAGGCGACGACGATCTGGCCGGTGCTGCTCGCGCTCCCGATCGAGGCGGCGCCGTCGAGCAGCATTGTGCCGGTGTCGCTGAGCACCGCGCCGCCCGAGACGGCGAGCCCGCTCGCTTCGGCTTGGCCGCTGACGGCGACGGTGCCGGCGCCGCTGATCGCGCCGTCGAGCGAGGCGGCGCCGGAGAGGGTGAAAACGGCGCCGTCCGGGGCCAAGGTGCCGCCGCCGGCGAGCGTGAAATCGCCGGCATAGCCGCCGCCGGCGGCGGCGACGAGTTCGGCGGCGCCGAGAACGCCGAGTCCGGTGACGGAGAGCGCGACGCCGGGCGTCAGCGTGTAGAAGCTGATCGCGTTGCCACTGGTCGCCGCCGCGCCGGCGGTAAGCGCCAGCGTTCCGGCGCCGGCAAGCGTGCCGCCCAGCGTCGCCGCCCCGGCGGCGAGCGAGAGCGTGCCGCGCTGGACCGCGATGGTGCCGGTATTGCTGAGATTGCCATAGAGGTAGCTGATGCCGTTGCCGGCGGTTTTTTCGAGCAATCCGGCATTGTCGATGGCGTCGGTGCCGGCGGTGTTGATATTGGCGTCGGCATTGATCGCGAAGACGCCGCCCGACTGGATATCGAGCAGCGGAGAATCGTTGATCCCGGCGCCGAGTTCGATATTGCCGTCCTGGGTGATGGTGCCGGAGAGATCGACGGTCTCGGAGCCGCTGATGGCGAGGCCGTCGGCGATGGCGCTGCCGGTGACGGCGATGGTGCCGGCACCGCTCACCGTTCCATCCAGCGTCGCGTTGCCGGCCAGGGTCAGCGCCGCACTCCCATTGGCGAGCGTCGCACCGGCGGCGAGGATGAATTTATCGGCGAGATCGAGCGCGCCGGCGAGCGTCGCCACGGCGCCGTTGTCCAGCGCGAAGGCGCCGGCGGTGATGGAAAGCCCGCTCCCCAGCGTCGCGTTGCCGGCGAGCGCGATGGTGCCGGCGCCGCCGAGTTCGCCGGCGAAACTCCCGGCGCCGGTAAACAGGAGCGCGCCATCGGCGGCGAGAATGGTGCCGGTGCTGGTGATCGGCGCGGCGATCGTCGCGACCCCGGCGCCGCCGGTTTTCTCGAAAATCCCGGCATTGGTGATCTCGGCGGTGGCGCCGGCGGCGATGGCATTGTCGCCGAGGCTGTCGAACAATGCGCCTGCGGTGATCGAGAGATCGCCGGCGCCGCCGGCGCCCAGCGTGATCGCGCCGCCATCGAACAGGGTACCGCTATCGATCAGGCTGGCATCGCCGCCGATGATGGCCCCCGCGAGGTCGCCGGTGCCGGTGACGATCAGGCTGCCCGCCCCGGTGAGCGTGCCGGCGAGCGTCGCCTCGCCGCTCAGGGTCGGCGTCTCGCCGCCGAGCGCGAGCTGGCCGGCGGCGGCGAGGGAGAAATCGCCGGAATAGGCGAGCGGGGTTTGCAGCGTCAGCGCATCGGCGATGTCGATACCGCCGGTGGTGATCGCGGCGCCGGCGGCGATGGTGCCCCCGCCCGACGCGAAATCGAGGGTGCCGCCGCCGCTGATGGTGCCGGCGATGTCGGCGCTGCCAAGCTGCAAGACGTTGGCGCCGAGTGCCACGGAATCGCCGGCGGCGAGCGAGAACGAGCCTGCGATGGTGCCGCCGGAGAGGAGATCGAGCGCGCCGCCATCGACCGTGAGGGCGCCGTTCCAGGAGAGACCGCTATCGACGGCAAGCGTGCCGGCGTGGAGCAGCAGCGTCACCAGATCGCCGCCGGCGAGTGCCGCGACGGTGGTATTGTTGACGAAGGTGATGGTCTCGGCGGTGCTGCCGTCATTGGGAATGATCGCGTCGTCGGTGCTTCCGGGCGGGGTCGCCCAGCCGCTCGACCAATTCCAGCTATCGAGCGTGATCGCCGCCGAGGGGGTGCTGAACACCGGTGATGCCGGCGCGAGCAGGATCTCGGTGCCGTTCGCGCCATCATTGGCGAGGGCGAGCGCGGGAGACGAGCCAAGCCCCGGCAGAGCGAGCGCGCCGACCACGCTCGCCGGCCCGCCATCGCTGGCGTCGGTCAGAGTCAGCGTGCCGCCGCCATAGGAAAATCCGTTGGCCTGGACATTGGCGAGGTCGATGGTGTCGCCGGCGGCGAAGCCGGAGATCGTCGCGGCGACGGACGCCAGGGCGTCGAGGGTGAGGGCGGCGCCGGCGGCGGCGAAATGGATCGTCCCCGCCGCCGCGCCGCCGAGGATGGCGGAGGCCCCGGCGCCGAGGCTCAGCGTGCCGCCGCCGGCGAGCCCGCCGGCGACCGAGAGCGCGCCGTCACCAATCGAAATTTCGCCGCTATTGCTGACCGCCCCGGTGAGATCGAGTGTGCCGGCTTCGAGCGCGAGCGTGCCCTGATTGACCAGCGCCGCGGCGATGGTGGCGGCGCCGAGGCCGTTCCAGGCGGTGATCACGCCGTCATTGACCAGCGTGCCGGAACCCGAAATCAGCGCCGCGGCATCGATGGTGAGCGAGCCGCCGGCACCGACGAGAAGCTCGGTCCCGCCGCTCGCGGTGCCGAGGGTGAGCGGACCGTCGGCGGCAGCGGCGCCGGAAACCGCGAGAGTCGCGCCTCCTTCGGCGACCAGGCCGGAAAGGTCGGCGCTCCCCGCAAGCGTCAGCGTGCCCGGCCCGGCGAGGGTGCCATCGAGCGCGATCTGGCTGCCCGCGAGGGTCAGGCTTTCGCCGCCGAGCGCGATCGTCGTCCCCTGTCCGAGGGAAAAACCGCCGGCATCGGCGAGCGAGGTCGCGAGGGTGAGTTCGCTGCCGGCGCCGCTCACCGCGAGGTCGGCGACGGTGACGACGACGCCGCTATCGAGGGTGAAGCTGCCGCCGCCGGCGAGAAGCAGCGTGCCGGCGCCTTCGAGCGCGCCGCCGAGGCTGCCGGCGCCGCCTTCGAGCGCGAGGGTTCCGGCGTCGGCGGCGAGGGTGCCGGTATTGCTGAAGGTGGCGGTGACGTAGCTGGTGCCATCGCCGCCGGTTTTCGCGAAATCGCCGGCATTGCTGATCGCGCCCAGGCCGGCGGCGGCGCCGATCGCGGCGTCGGTGAGAATAGTGAAATTCGCCCCGGCGGCGATGGCGATCTTGCCGCCGCCCTCCAGCGTCATCGGCCCGTCCATGGTGACGCTCGCGGCGTCGGCGAGGGTCGCGTCGCTCAGGATCAGGCCATTGAGATCGCCGGCGCCGGTGATGCTGACGATGTCGGCGGCCGACGCACTCGCGCCGGCGACCACCCCGCCGAGGCTGGCCGCGCCCGAAAGCGTCAGGGTCTCGTTCGGGGTCGCGAAGGCGAGGCCGCTGCCCGGCCCGAGGGTGAAATCGCCGCCATAGCCGAGCCCGCCATCGAGGGTCAGGGTGGTGCCGGCATTGAGCGCCTCCAAGGTGGCGATGGTGACGACGGCGCCGGCGCCGACCGCGACTTGGGCGCCGCCGAACATCGCCAGCGCGCCGCCGCCGCTGATCGTCCCGGCAAGCGCGCTTGCCCCGCCATAAAGGCCGAGCATGCCATGCGCGACGGCGAGCGTGCCGCTATTCGTGAGATTGCCGGCGATGTCGCTGGTGCCGCTGGTGAATTGTTCGATCAGACCGCGATTGAAGAGGCCGCCGGTGCCCTCGCCCGCGAGCGTCGTCGGGTTGGCGATGACGAACTGGTCGCCGCCACTGACGCTGATCGCGCTCGCGTCCGAACTCGCCGCGCCGAGGGTGACCGCGCCCGAGGTCTCGAGCCGGCCGCTGACATCGAGCGTCGCGCCGCCGCTGACGGCAAGTCCGCTCAGCGCCTCGGCGGTGCCGGTGATGTCGATCACGCCCGGCCCGCTGATCGCGCCGGCCAGCGTCGCCGGGCCGCCCAGCGTGAGGGTGCCGGCGCCGAGCGCGAGGCTGCCGGCGGCCTGATCGAAGCCGCCGAGCCAGGCGCCGCCGGTGAGGCTGAGCGCGCCGCCGACGAGATCGAGGGTCGCGTAGGGATCGCTCGCGTCGCTGAGCGCGGCGATCGCGTCGCTGGTGGCGTAGGTGACGAAAATCGGGATCGCGGCGCTAAAAACCGCGTTGTCACCCGAAACCGGTGGCCCGCCGCTCCAATTTCCGGCGACACTCCAGGCGCCGCTCGCGCCGATCCAGTCGTCATTCGTTCCGGCCGGCATCCCGAACTCCATTCGCCGCTGCCGATGGGTGCCGACAGGGGTGCATGCAGGCTTGAGCCGTACGCCGGCCCGGCGCGATTCGCGCCTCTTGCAGCGCGCGCCTCTATATCAACTTATTCGGGAAAAGTAAATTTCTTTATCTAGCTTAAGTCTACAACGATAATCTAAATGACTATGAATCGGAGATACGCTGAGCAGCGCCCACGTTCAGGATGCGCCCCTCGGCCGGCTGCGCGTTTCGCGTCCGTGCCGGCGGCGGGACACACTTTCTTGCCATCGCGATCATCGCGCGCGGGAGGGTTGCGCCGGTGGCGGCAAGCGTCTAGGAGACGGCCGGATCGGCGGCGCTGCTGTAGCTCAGTGGTAGAGCACACCCTTGGTAAGGGTGAGGCCGTGAGTTCAATCCTCACCAGCAGCACCATTTCCGCGGCCGGTTCTCATTGCCCATGCTCTGTTCGCCGGCGCCGCAGAACCGCCTCGGCCCGCGCGAGATCGGGTTCGGTGGTGATCTTGAACGCCTCCTCATGCCCCAAAACCATCGCGACCGCGATTCCCGCCCGTTCGGCGACCAGGCTGTCATCGGTGAGATCGGCGGCGCTCGCGCCGAGCGCCCGATGGGCAGCGAGGATGTCGGGGAAACGAAAGCCCTGCGGCGTCTGCGCCCGCCACACCCCGGCGCGGTCCAGCGTCTCGGTGACGATGTCATCGCGACAGCGCTTGAGCGTGTCGACCACCGGCAGGCCGGCGATCACCGCGCGATGGCGCGAGAGCGCCGCGATCACCGCCGCAATCGTCTCCGCGGCGACGAAGGGGCGGACGGCGTCATGGATGAGGATGTGCGCCGGCCCCTGCGCCGCCACCGCCTCGATCCCGCGGCGGACCGAATCCTGGCGCGTCGCCCCTCCGATCACCGCCGGCGGCAGATCGAGCCCGGCCATCGCCTCGGCGTAAAGCGGCGCGTCCTCGGGATGGATCACCACCTGGGTCAGGGCGATCGCCGGATGGTGGTGAAAAGCGAGCACGGTGTGGCGCAGCACGGCCGCGCCGCCAAGCAGGCGGTATTGCTTCGGGGTCGGCCCGGCCATGCGGCTGCCGCGGCCGGCGGCAACGATCAGCGCCACGATCATGCGGTTTTGCTCTCCCTCGGGACTGGAGCCTGATCGGCGATGCGCCCTGATCGGTCAAGCGGCGCTCTTGCCAGGCGAAGCGGCGTGGCGCAGAGGGCGGGCCAGAGGAGAAAGATGGGCGAGCCTCGGGTCAAAGCGGAATTCTGGGTGCAGATGGCGCTCCGCCGGGGCGCGGCGGCGGGCCGGCCAGGCGCGCTGCTGCGCCGTGGCGATCGTGATGCCGGCGGCATTCTCCTCGTCCTCCGCGGGCGCGACGGGCTTTGCGTGCTGTCGCAGATCCGCGCCGCCGATGGCACCAGCGCCTGGCTCCGCGCGACCGGCCCGGACGCCGTCGCGGAATCCGCCGCCGATGCCTATGTCGCACGCCAAGTCGCTTTCGATCCCGATCTTTGGGTGGTCGAGTTCGAGGCGCCCGATCTCCTGCCGCCGTTCGAGGCTAAGATTCTTTAAATTTCCGGGGTCATTCGCGTCCCCGCCGCGAGCCCGGCGAGCAGCGCCCCGGCGAGCAGATAGGCGAGCGCGGCGAGCAGGAACGGCGCGCCGGGGAAGAACACCATTGTGCCCGGAGCGGTGAAATGCGCGAACAGTGCTGCGCCGAGCAGCGGGGCGAAGATCGCGGTCAGGCTCTGGAGCGAGGCGAGCACCCCCTGCGCCTCGCCCTGGCGGTCGGCGCTGGCCTCGGCGGAGAACAGGGCGCGGATCGCCGGGGTGTTGATCGCGCCGAGCGCCGAGATCATGACGCCGAGATAGATCATCCAGCCGGCGGCGGCGAAAGCGTAGGTGCTCTGCGCGAGGGCGGCGAACAGGCAGCCGAGCAGCGCCGTCCATGTCTCGCCGAGCCGGTCGAGGATGCGGCGCATGAGAAAGCTCTGCACCAACGCCTGCGACAGCCCGGCCAGCGCCAGCGCGAACCCGTTCGCCATCGTGTGCCAGCCGAAGCGGAGCGCGGTCGAGAGCACGAAGGCGCTCTGCAGCGCGCCGAGGCCGAACCAGGTGGCACTCCAGGCGCAAGCGAGGCGGAGCGCGCGGGGATTGGCGCGCAGGCCGGAGAGCGCCGCGATCGGGTTGGCCCGGCGCCAGGAAAAATCCCGCCGGCGCTCTTTCGGCAGGGATTCCGGGAGCACGAAAAAACCATAGAGCGCGTTGCAGAGCGCGAGCCCGGCGGCGGCCAGGAACGGCAGCCGGAGCCAGATCCCGCCGAGCACGCCGCCCACCACCGGGCCGAGCACGAAGCCTAATCCGAACATCGCCCCGATCAGCCCGAAACGCTGGCCGCGCCGCTCGGGCGGGGTCACGTCCGAGATATAGGCGGTGACCGCCGAGATATTGGCCGTGGTCACCCCGGCGATCAGGCGCGCGAGCAGGACGAAGCCGAGCGTGGGGGCGGCGGCGAGGATGAGATAATCGATCCCGAGGCCGAGAACCGAGAGCAGCATCACCGGGCGGCGGCCGAACCGGTCCGACAGACCGCCGATGATCGGCGAGAAGATGAACTGCATGGCCGAGAAGCTGGTGGCGAGCAGCCCGACCCAATAGGCGGCGTGGCTGGCATCGCCGCCGGAGAGTTCGAGCACGAGTTGCGGCACGATCGGGATCACGAGGCCGATGCCGAGCGCATCGATCGCGAGCAGGGTGAGGGCGAAGCCGATCGCCGGCTTGCGCTCGCGCATCAAGCCGACCCCGTCGCCATGCGAACGCATTTGCGCATCACCGAGGGCAGCGCCTCCTCGGCCAAAGCCGCCGCCGGGCGCGCGAACCCGCCGAGATCGGCGGCTGAAAACGCCGCGACCGCGCCGACATAGACATCGAGCGACACGACGAAATGGGTGAAGACATGCCGCACCGCGCCGATCTTGCGCCACTCGGCTTTGAGCGGCGCCGTGGCGAGCGCTTCCGCCTCGGCCCAGGCCCGGCCTTCGCGCCAGGCGGTTCCGGGTAGCTCGACCATGCCGGCCAAAAGGCCGCGCTCCGGCCGGCGGCGGAGCAAAACCGCCCCTTGCGCGTCGGTGAGCCAGAATTGCGCCCCGAAACGTTCCGGCCGCGGCGCTTTCGCCGCCCGGCGCGGCAAGGCGCTGGCGAGGCCACGACGCCGGGCTTCGCAGCCGTCCTGGAGCGGACAATCCGGGCAGCGCGGCGCCGATTTGACGCAAATCCCGGCGCCGAGATCGAACAGCGCCTGCGTCGCGTCCCCGGGGCGGGCCCGAAACGCCGTCGCTTCGGCGAGATTTTCGGCCGCGCCGGCGATTTCCGCCATCGCCCCCGGGAGCGGCGTCATGATGGCGAGAAGCCGCGCCAGCACTCGCGCGACATTGCCGTCAACGGCCAGCCCCGGCACGCCGAAGGCGATGGCGGCGATGGCGGCGGCGGTATAGGGGCCGATCCCCGGCAATTGCCGTAAGGCCGCTTGCGTGCGCGGGAAGGCGCCGCTCGCCGCGAGTGCCCGGGCCGCGCGATGGAGGTTGCGGGCGCGGGCGTAATAGCCAAGCCCGGCCCAGAGCCGCAAAACCTCTTCCTCGGGCGCGACGGCAAGGGTTGCCAGGGTCGGGAAGCGCTGGGTAAATCGGACGAAATAGGGTATCACTGCCGCGACCGTGGTCTGTTGCAGCATGACCTCGCTGAGCCAGACCCGATAGGGATCGGCGGTCTCGCCCGGCCCCGCGCGCCAGGGCAAGCATCGCCGCGCGCGGTCGTACCAGGCGAGCAGCGCCGACCAGTCGAGCGCGGCGCCACCGGGCGGAGAGCGGGGCGTGGAAGAGGGCATGATGGCGGGCACGAAGACTCCTATGCATGGGCGATCAGCGGACGGCAAGCCGAGCCCGGCCGCTCGAGCCGGTGGCGGCGCGGCGCCGGAGATGCTGCGCCGCGGCTTCGGCCCGCGCCCCCTCGGCGCCCTGCTCGCCCCTCTGCTGCGCCCGGCTTTCGCCAAGCGCGCTCCGGCCATCGCCCAGCTCGCCGCCGACTGGCCGGCGATCGTCGGCCCGCGCCTCGCCGAGGTGACGACGCCGCGCCGGCTCGCCGCCGGCTCGCTGACGCTCGCCTGCGCCGGCCCGGTCGCGCTCGAATTGCAGCACACGGCGCCGGCGCTGATCGAGCGGATCAACACCCATCTCGGCCGCAAGGCGGTCGAGCGGCTGCGCTTCGCGCAAAACCTCCTGCCGCCGCTCGCTTGCGCCGCCCCCCCCGCCGACCCCGCGATCGCGGCGGCGGTCGAGCGGCGCCTGGACGGGCTTCCCGCCTCTGCGCTACGCGATGCCCTCGCCGCCCTCGGCCGCGCCGTCCAGGCCGCCGCGCGCCGGTAAACAGCGCCGGTAGATAAGGGGCTCGACTTTTTCTCCGCCGACACGGTAGTCTACAACATATTGAGGAAACCATGCTGATCCAGCGTCGTCCCCTACTAGCTCTTGTGGCAGGCCAGATGGCCGCGCTGCCTTTTCTCGCCGCTTCCACGGCGCGCGCCGATGAGACCGGCGGCGATCCCCGTTTCGCGCCCCGCACGTTTGGCTCGGATCAGGCGCCGATCAAGGTGATCGAATTCTTCTCCTTGACCTGCACCCATTGCGCCGCCTTCTCGCGCGAGACCATGCCCGAGGTGAAGGCGGATCTGATCGAGACCGGCAAGGTGCAGATGATCTACCGCGATTTCCCGCTCGACCGGGTCGCCCTGATGGCGGCGATGGTCGCGCGCACGCTGCCCCCCGACCGCTATGAGCCGTTCGTCTCCGCCCTCTTCGCGAGCCAGGATCGCTGGGCCTTCAACCGCCAGAGCGACCCGCGCGAGGAACTCGCCAAGATGGCCGGGCTCGCCGGTCTCTCGCGCCCGGCGTTCGACGCCGCCATCGCGGATAAGGCGCTGGAGCAATTCATCCTCGCCGGCCAGCAGAAGGCGGAGGACGAATACCACGTCGATTCGACGCCGACCTTCGTCGCCAATGGCCGCCCCCATGCCGGCGAGATGACCTATCCCGCCTTCAGCGCCTTCATCGGCGCGACCACCGGCTAGGGCGGGATCGCCACGTGCCGGTCAGCTTCGCCAGGCTCAGGATCGCGGGCTTCAAGAGCTTCGCCGAGCCGACGACGCTCGTCATTCTCCCCGGCCTCACCGGCATCGTCGGGCCCAATGGCTGCGGCAAGTCGAACATCGTCGAGGCGCTGCGCTGGGCGATGGGGGAAAGCTCGGCGCGCAGCCTGCGCGGCGGCGAGATGGACGATGTCATCTTCGCCGGCACCGCCCATCGTCCGTCGCGCAATTTCGCCGAGGTGGGGCTGATGCTGGAGGATGCCGGGGGACGCGCGCCGCCGCCCTGGCATGAGCAGGCGGAGATGGAAATCACCCGCCGCATCGAGCGCGAGGCGGGGAGTTCCTATCGCATCAACGGGCGCGAGGCGCGGGCGCGCGACGTGCAAACCCTGTTCGCCGACCTCGCCTCCGGCGCGCGCGCCTCGGCGATGGTGAGCCAGGGGCGGGTCGCGGCGCTGGTCAATGCCCGCCCCGATGAGCGTCGCTCGATCCTCGAGGAAGCCGCCGGCATCAGCGGTCTGCACGCCCGCCGCCACGAGGCGGAGCTGAAGCTGCGCGCGGCCGAGGCCAACCTCGCCCGCGCCGAGGAATTGCGCGTCACTCTCGATGCCCAGTGGCAAGGTTTGAAGCGCCAGGCGCGTCAGGCCAATCGCTATCGCAATCTTTCCGGCGCCATCCGCACCGCCGAGACCGAATGGCTCGCGATCCAGCACCAGCGCGCCAGCGCCGCGCGCGGCACCGCGCGGGCGGCGCTGGCGGCGGCGGAAGTGGTGGTTGGCGGGCGCGCCGAGGCGGCACGCACGGCGGCGGCGCGGGCGGAA
>JAJZBV010000027.1:20311-38887 GCA_021851785.1 Pseudomonadota bacterium | reverse complement strand
GAAGATCCAGGATTTCAACTACCGCGCCACCAAGGAGGCGATCGCCCGCGCCGTCCGCGGCGAGCCCAGGGCCTCGCAGGTGGTGCAGCAGCGGAACAGCGTCGCCCACCCCTTCGCCGCCTGAACGCTTTTCAGCCCGATCCTGCCACACGCCGAGACGTTCTCGGCGTGTGGTACTCTTTTGTAACGCTTTGCAGCGATTGCGCCCCTTCCGCCGCCCGGCTATAGCCTCTGCCCTGCGAGAGGCCCGTCACTGGTTCTCCGACAGAGGGGGCCGACGTAGCTCAGTGGTAGAGCAACTGATTCGTAATCAGTAGGTCGTCAGTTCAATCCTGACCGTCGGCACCAATGAAATCAAAGATTTAAGCCACTATACCCCCTGAATTTCTGGAGATGCCGGGCGATGGGCCTTCAATGGGCCTTCAACACCACTGCATCACCGCCCCGCCTGGGGCAACGGCAGCAAGGAGCCGGGCTCTCAAGTTAACCGTGGTCCGAAGAAACAGGGGCAGGTCAACCCAAGTTGAAACCGCGACATGACGCGGCGCTTCCTCCGTCCCGTCCTTTACCCAAAGCGCATAACCGGTTCTAATCACCCGGGAGGAACGTGCCCAGTATGTATGCCCGCCATGGATGATCGTGATCCGCCGCGCAACCCGGCCAATTACGTGCCGCTCTCGCCGCTCTCTTTCCTTTTGCGCACGGCACGGATCTGGGGCCGGCGCACCGCCATCATCCACGGCGCGCGGCGCATCACCTATGCCGAGATGCTGGCGCGCTGCCGCCGCCTCGCCTCGGCGCTGGCGCGCGCGGGGGCGGGACCGGGCGATACCGTCGCCGTCATCGCGCCCAACGTGCCGGCGCTCCTGGAGGCGCATTATGCGGTGCCGGGGCTCGGCGCCGTGCTTTGCCCGATCAACACCCGGCTCGATGCCGCGGCCATCGCCTTCATCCTCCGCCATTCCGAAAGCAAGGTGCTGCTCGCCGACCGCGAACTGGCCGGAACGGTCGCCCCGGCGCTGGCCATGCTCGCGGCGCCGCCCAAGGTGGTGGATATCGCCGATGCGCTGGCGCCCGCCGGGCAAGCGATCGGGGAGATCGAATACGAGGATTTCCTCGCCGGCGGCGATCCCGCCTTCGCGCTCCATCTCCCCGAGGATGAATGGGCGGCGATCGGGCTTGGCTATACCTCCGGCACCACCGCCGACCCCAAGGGGGTGGTGACGCATCATCGCGGCGCCTATCTCAACGCCACCGCCATGGCCCTCGAATTCGGCTTGACGCCGGAGAGCGTCTATCTCTGGACGCTGCCGATGTTCCATTGCAATGGCTGGACCTTCACCTGGAGCGTGACGCTGGCCGGGGGCACGCATGTGTGTCTCCGCCGCGTCGATCCGGCGTTGATTTTCCCGCTGATCGCCGAGCACGGCGCAACCCATCTCTGCGGCGCGCCGGTGGTGCTCAACATGCTGATCCACGCGCCGGAGACGGTGCGCCGCCGCTTCGATCGCCCGGTCCACATCATGACCGGCGGCGCCGCCCCGCCTTCCATCGTCATCGAACGCATGGAAGCGCTCGGGTTTGAGGTCCATCATCTCTACGGCCTCACCGAAACCTATGGCCCGGCGACGGTGAATGCCTGGCAGCCCGAGCGCGCGGCGCTGCCGCTCGCCGAAAAGGCGCTGTTCATGGCCCGCCAGGGGGTGCCGCACCCGCTGGCGGCCGACATGGCGGTGCTCGATCCGGCGACGATGGCAAGCGTCCCCGCCGATGGCCGGACGCTTGGCGAGCTGATGCTGCGCGGCAATACGGTGATGAAGGGCTATCTGAAAAACCCCGCGGCGACCGAGGCCGCCTTCGCCGGCGGCTGGTTCCACACCGGCGACCTCGCCGTCCTGCACCCGGACGGCTATGCCGAGATCAAGGACCGCGCCAAGGACATCATCATCTCTGGTGGCGAGAATATCAGCTCGCTGGAAGTGGAGGAGACGCTGTTTCGCCACCCCGCCGTGCTCGAAGCCGCCGTGGTTGCGCATCAGGATGTGACATGGGGCGAGGTGCCGCATGCCTTCGTCACTTTGCGCGAGGACGCCGGCGCCGTTTCGGCCGAGGAGATCATCGCCTTCTGCCGCGCCCGGCTCGCCCATTTCAAATGTCCGCGCCATGTCACCTTCGGCCCGCTGCCCAAGACCTCGACGGGCAAAATCCAGAAATTCACCCTCCGCGCGCAAGCCGAGAAAGGATCCCAGCCATGAACGCCTTCGATCTTTCGGGAAAGGTCGCCGTCGTCACCGGCGGCAATGGCGGCATCGGGCTTGGCATCGCGCGCGGGCTGAGCGCCGCCGGCGCGCGCGTCCTGCTGGTCGGGCGCAATCAGGAAAAGGGCGCGGCGGCGGTGGCCGAATTCGGCCCCGGGCGGGCCGCCTTCCACGCCGCCGATGTCACCCGCAAAAGCGAATGCGAGGCCCTGGTCGCGGCGGCGGTGGAAAAATTCGGCCGGCTCGACATCCTCGTCAACAATGCCGGCGTCTCGCTCCGCAAGGCGCCGGAGACCTATACCGAGGATGAATGGCGCACCATCCTCGAGACCAACCTTTCCAGCGTGTTTTTCGCGTCCCAAGCGGCGCACCCGGTGATGAAGCGCGGCGGCGGCGGGAAGATCATCAATATCGGCTCGGTGATGTCGGTCCTCGCCGCGCCCTATAGCGCGCCGTATGCCGCGAGCAAGGGTGGGGTTCTGCAACTGACGAAGGCGCTGGCGACGGCGTGGGCGGCGGACAATATCCAGGTCAACGCCATCCTGCCCGGCTGGATCGATACCGACATGACCCAGACGGCGCGCAAGGTCGTCACCGGGCTCCACGAGCACGTGCTTGCCCGCACCCCGGCTTCGCGCTGGGGCGAGCCCGGTGATCTCGCCGGCGCCGCGGTTTTCCTCGCCAGTCCGGCGTCCGATTTCGTCACCGGCGCTGGCCTGCCGGTCGATGGCGGCTACATGATCAAGGCGTAATTTATTGATATCGTTATAAATAACCAATCAGTAATAATACCAGCCGTAATGGTAATAGGGCTGCGGCGGGGGCGGCGGGGACGCGCAGGCGGCAAGCAGCAGCGTGAGGCCGCCGATCAAGGCAAAAAGCCTGAGACAAGGCGCGTTTTCGAAGCGGAAGCGGTTCATAGGCTCTCCTGGGTTGGCCGCGGCATCGTCTGAGAGTGCGCGCGAATTCCTGCCAATTGGTTTGCATGGGCCGTCTCGGAGAAATTTCAAATCGGCCTTGCGGATATTGCATGGCTCGCCCTGTTTGTGATAACCATAATCTTGCTTATAATAACCGGAGGAGAAATCCGATGCCCCATTCGCAACCCGATTTCATGTTCTATCTCCACGATGTCGCGCATCTCCTGCGCATCATGGTCGATAAACGCGCGCGGATGCATGACATGACCCGGGCGCAGTGGCTGATCCTGCTTCGTCTGCACCACCAGCCCGGCATGTCGCAAAAGGAGCTGGCCGAATTGCTGGAAGTCGAGCCGATCACCGTCGCCCGGCTGGTTGACCGGCTGGAGCAGCGGCGGATGGTGGAGCGGCGCGCCGATCCCCATGACCGCCGGATCTGGCGGCTGCATCTCCTGCCCGACGCCGCGCCTTTGATCGGCGAGATCGAGGCCGAGCGCGACCAGATCGGGCGCATGATCCGCCAGGGAATTTCTCCCGAGGCGATGGCGACGGTGGTCGAGGCACTCAAGACGATGAAAGCCACGCTTTGTGGCGAACTCCGCTGCCAGCGCCGCGCCGATCATGTGCGGCTGCTCGCCGAAGACGACGAAACCACCGAGGAGGTTGCCTGATGTCGCAAGCCAGCGCCACGATGTCGGCGCGTGATGTCGAGGTCGCGGCGCGGCCACGGCAAAAATCCCGCGCCTTACGCGCCGTGTTGATGCTGGGGGGCATCGCCGTCGTCGCCGTCGGCGCGTTGGAGGCATGGCTGATGGGCGGGCGCTATGCCTATACCGACGACGCCTATGTCGAGGCCGCCCTGCTCTCGGTTTCGACCGATGTTTCCGGCCTCGTCGGCGAGGTCGCGGTGCATGAGGGCGAGCATGTCGCCAAGGGGCAAATGCTGTTTCGCCTCGACCCGCGCCAGTTCGATATCGCGCTCGCCGGCGCCAAGGCCAATCTCGCCGAAACCGCCCTCGCGATGGCGGCGATGAAGCACGATTACCGCCGCATGCTCCATGATATCGACGCCAAGGCGGCGCAGGTCGCCGATGATCAGGCCAATCTCGGCCGCTTCGCCAATCTGGTGAAAGCCGGCGGTGTCACCCGCGCAGAATACGACGATGCGCGCTACCGGCTCGCCGCCGATCAGCAGGCGCTCGAGAGTCTGCGCGCCCAGGCCGAGGCGCAGCTCGCGCGTCTGGCCGGCAACCCCGATATCGATGTCACCCAAACGCCGCAATATCTCGAAGCCGCGGCGCGGGTCGATGAAGCGCGGCGCGAACTCGATCACGCGGTGGTGCGCGCGCCGTTCTCGGGCGTCGTGACAGAAGTCGATCACCTCCAGCCCGGCCAGTATCTCGCCGCTTCCACCGGCGCCTTCGGCCTGGTCTCCGATGAGCATGTCTGGGTCGAGGCGCAGCCCAAGGAGACCGAGCTGACCTGGGTCAAGCCCGGCGATCCCGTCGACGTCACCGTCGATACCTATCCCGGCCGTGTCTGGCACGGCGTCGTCGAAAGCATCGCGCCGAGCGCCGATTCACAGTTTTCCCTCCTCCCGGCACAGAACTCTTCCGGCAACTGGGTCAAGGTGGTGCAGCGCATCCGGGTGCGGGTGCGGGTCGACCGCGCGCCCGGCGATCCGGCGCTCCGGACCGGCATGAGCGTCGAGACCGAGATCGACACCGGCCACCATCGTACCCTCAAGGATCTGTTCTGAGCCGTGAGCGCGAGTGCTGGGATCGGCGTTCCCCATCGCGGCATCATCACCGTCTGCGCGATGGTGGCGACGCTCATGCAGGCGCTGGACGCGACCATCGCCAATGTCGCGCTCCCTTACATGCAAGGCAGTCTCTCCGCGACCTCGGATGAGATCACCTGGGTTCTGACCAGCTACATCACCGCCGCCGCGATCATGACGGCGCCGGTCGGCTGGCTGGCGACGCGGTTTGGGCGCAAGAATCTGTTCATTCTCTGCCTCGCCGGCTTCACCGCCGCCTCGATGCTGTGCGGCGTCGCGCAGACCTTGCCGCAGATGGTCGGGTTCCGCCTGCTCCAGGGCATGTTCGGCGCCGCCCTGGTGCCGCTCTCGCAAGCCACCATGCTCGATATCTATCCGGTCGAGCGGCGCGGCTCGGCGATGGCGATCTGGGGCATCGGCGTCATGATCGGGCCCATCCTCGGCCCCACTCTCGGCGGCTATCTCACCGAACTCTATAACTGGCGCTGGGTCTTCTACGTCAATCTTCCCTTTGGTCTCCTCGCCATTCTCGGCATGGTCATCTTCATGCCGCGCGCGCCGACAGAGGAGGGCATGCGCTTCGACTGGACCGGCTTTGGGGTGCTCGCGCTCGGCCTCGGCTCGTTGCAGATGATGCTCGATCGTGGCCAGGATCAGGACTGGTTCTCCTCGCGCGAGATCATCACCGAGGCGGTGCTGGCGGGATTGGGCATCTATCTTTTTCTCACCCATCTTCTCACCGCCGAGCGCCCGTTCATCCGCCCGGTGATTTTCCGCGATCGCAATTTATCCGCATCCCTCCTGATGATGTTCGCGATCGGGCAGATCCTGGTCGCGAGTTCGGCGCTGATGGCGCCCTATCTGCAAAGTCTCGGCAATTATCCGGTGGCGACCGCTGGCCTCGTCATGGCGCCGCGCGGCATCGGCACCATGCTCGCGATGATGATCTCGGGGCGTCTCGCCAGCCGGATCGATCCGCGCAAGCTGATGTTCGTCGGGGTCACATTGCTGATCGGATCGAGCTACAGCATGACCGGCTGGACGCCCGATGTCGCGGTCGAGGTGCAGGTGATCACCATCATCGTCCAGGGCATGGGTCTCGGCTTCGTCTTCACGCCGCTACAGGTCATCGCGTTCGCGACCCTGCCGATGGCGATGCGCACCGACGCCGCCGCCATGCTCAGCCTGTTCCGCAATGTCGGCAGCGCGATCGGCGTCTCGCTCACCTCGGCGCTGCTCGCGCATAACATCCAGGTCGCCCATGCCGGCTTGGCGGCGCGGATCACGCCGTTCAACCGCGCGCTGCAATCCAACCCGTCGATTTTTCACCGGCTCGATCCGCTGACGCGCCATGGCGCCGTCCTGCTCGACCAGATGATCAACCAGCAGGCGGAGATCATCTCCTATGTCGATGATTTCGTGTTCATGACGCTGACCACCCTGCCGGCGCTGCTGCTGCTCTTCCTCATGCGGCGCCCGACCCACATGGCGGCACCCGCCGATGATCACCCGGCGGTGCTGGACTGATCACTGGCGGGCGCCGGGCCGGACTGGGAACGGCGCTTCCTCTCTTTCTGCTGTCAGGCGGCGGCTTCCAGTTCGCCGTTGATCAAGAGGCCGCTGCTTCCGGCGCTGATCCGCACGGTATCGCCGTCCTTGATCGAACCCTCGAGGATATGCCCGGCGAGCGGGTTTTGCAGGTTGCGCTGGATCACCCGCTTGAGCGGCCGCGCGCCATAGACCGGATCAAAGCCTTCGCGCGCCAGCCACTCGATCGCGCTTTGATCGACGATCAGCGCGATATGCCGATCGGCGAGCAGCCGCGCCAGGGCGCCGAGCTGGATTTCGACGATCGCCGCCATATCGGCGCGCTGGAGCCGGCGGAAGAGGATGATCTCGTCGATGCGGTTCAGGAATTCGGGCCGGAAATGCGCCCGCACCACCGCCATCACCTGACCATGCACCATCGCCGTGGTCTCATTCTCGGGTTGCGCGGCGAGGATGTCGCTGCCGAGATTGCTGGTGAGCACGATGATGGTGTTCTTGAAATCCACCGTCCGCCCCTGACCGTCGGTCAGCCGCCCGTCATCGAGCACCTGGAGGAGGACGTTGAAGACATCCTCATGCGCTTTCTCGACCTCGTCGAACAGGATCACCTGATACGGCCGCCGCCGCACCGCTTCCGTCAACACGCCGCCCTCGTCATAGCCGACATAGCCGGGCGGGGCGCCGATCAGGCGCGAGACGCTGTGCTTTTCCATGAACTCGCTCATGTCGATGCGCACCATGGCGCGCTCGTCATCGAACAGGAATTCGGCCAAAGCCTTGCAGGTTTCGGTCTTGCCGACGCCGGTCGGGCCGAGGAACAGGAAGCTGCCGATCGGCCGGTTCGGATCCTGAAGGCCTGCGCGGGCGCGGCGGACGGCATTGGCGACGGCGCGGAGCGCGTCCTCCTGACCGATCACGCGTTTGCGCAATTCATCTTCCATGCGCATGAGCTTGGCGCGTTCGCCGGCCAGCATGCGATCCACCGGCACGCCGGTCCAGCGCGACACGACGCCGGCGATCTGCTCCTCGGTCACCGCCTCGTTGACGAGTTTGCCTTCCTGATGGGAGGCGGTCAGTTTCTTTTCGAGATCGGGGATGACGCCGTAGAGCAGTTCCGAGGCGCGGGTGAGATCGCCGCGCCGCTGCGCGATTTCGACCTCGCTCCGCGCCTGGTCGAGTTTTTCCTTGAGCTTTTGCGAGGAGGCGAGCTGGGCTTTTTCGGCGATCCAGTCGGCGCTTTTGGCCGCCGATTTTTCCTCGAGTTCGGCAAGCTCGTGCTCCAGCTTCTCCAGTCGCTCGCGCGAGGCGGCATCCTCCTCGCGCTTCAGCGCCTCGCGCTCGATCTTGAGCTGGAGGATGCGGCGGTCGAGTTCGTCCAGTTCCTCGGGTTTGCTGTCGACCTGCATGCGGAGCCGGCTCGCCGCCTCGTCGATCAAATCGATCGCCTTGTCGGGCAGGAAACGGTCGGTGATGTAGCGGTTGGAGAGTGTGGCGGCGGCGACGATGGCGCCATCGGTGATGCGGACGCCGTGATGCAGCTCGTATTTCTCCTTGATGCCGCGGAGGATGCTGATCGTATCCTCGATGCTCGGCTCATCGACGAAGACCGGCTGGAAGCGCCGCGCCAGCGCCGCGTCCTTCTCGACGTGCTTCCGATATTCATCGAGCGTTGTCGCGCCGACGCAATGCAGCGCGCCGCGCGCCAGTTCCGGTTTCAGAAGATTGGAGGCGTCCATCGCGCCCTCGGCGCGGCCGGCGCCGACCAAAGTGTGCATCTCGTCGATGAACAGGATGATCTCGCCGCCGGCTTCCTCGATTTCCTTGAGCACCGCTTTGAGGCGTTCCTCGAACTCGCCACGGAACTTGGCGCCGGCGACCATCGCGCCGAGATCGAGCGCGAGCAGACGCTTACCCTTCAGCGCCTCGGGCACATCGCCATTGATGATGCGGAGCGCCAGGCCCTCGACGATCGCGGTTTTGCCGACCCCGGGCTCGCCGATCAGCACCGGGTTGTTCTTGGTGCGGCGGGCGAGCACCTGGATCGCGCGGCGGATTTCCTCATCCCGCCCGATCACCGGGTCGAGCTTGCCGTCACGGGCGAGCTGGGTGACATCGCGGGCGTATTTCTTGAGCGCGTCGAAATTCGCCTCGGCATTGGCGCTGGTGACGCGGCGGCCCTTGCGGATGTCGGTCAGCGCCTTGTCCAGTGCCTGCGGTGTGGCCCCGGCGCTCGCGAGGGCGCGCGCCGCCGGGCTTTCGACCATGGCGAGCGCAAGCAAGACCCGGTCTTGGGCCACGAACTCGTCGCCGGCCTTGCGCGCCGCCTGTTCGGCGGCGTCGAGCACGCGCACCAGATCGGGCGCGGCTTGCGGCTGGCCGGCGCCGCTTCCTTGCACTTTCGGGAGTTTCGCGAGTTCCGCGTCCACCGCCGCCTTGGCCGCTTCCGGGCGCCCGCCGGCGGCGCGAATCAGGCCCGAGGCGGCGCCTTCCTCATCATCGAGCAGCGCCTTCAGCAGATGCTCGGCGCCGAGGCGCTGGTGGAATTCGCGGATGGCGATGGTTTGCGCGGCCTGAAGAAAACCGCGTGCCCGCTCGGTGAATTTTTCGATGTCCATGTCTCTGTCCCTCGTGACGTAGGCGACCTCCCGCCGACCCCGGTCGCGGCGGCCGGCGGGATGTTTTCGGGAGTCATCTGGGCGATCGGGGGGAGGGTCTCAAGAGGGGGCGGGGAGGCACCGTGCGAATGGCAGACGGGCTTGCAAGCGGGCGCGCATCTGGCCCAGAGTTTTCAGCCCGGCGAGGCGCCGATCGAGAAAGGCGAGGGTTGCTGCGTCATCGGCGCTGGCATCGGTGAGCCAGTAAAGCAGCGTCGCGCCATAAATGCCGGCGAGCGTCGCGCGTTTGGTGTACCAGGAAAAATCGGCAGCCTGATCGCCGGCCGCGTGCCAGATCGCGTCCACGGTCGCGGCGAGGAGGCGGGCAGCCACGGGGGCGTTCCGCCGCCTCGCAAGGCGGCCAAGGGCCCGGCGCACCGCCGTCTTCTCTGGCCGCATGACGGCAAGCCGCGCCGCGATCAGCGCCCGCACCCGCCCGGTCAGGCCGCGCCCGGCGAGATCGGCGCGCGTCGCCATGAGGCGGTCGGCGCGGGCGGAGAAGGCCGCGATCATAGCGAGCGCGCCGCCGGGGAAAAGCCGCGCCGCCTCGGCCTCCGCCTGGCCATGGCGGCGGAGCACGGCGGCGAGCGCGGGCAGCGACCAGCCGGGAAATTCCGGCTCGGCGAGCAGGAGAGCGAGCGCCGCGTCACGCGCCTCGGCCAGGGCATCGGTCAGTTCATCGATCATGCCGCCCGCTCCGCCGCGCGGCTCAATTCCGGCTCGAAGCCGAACAGGCGAAAATCGGTCATGCGCATGGGATAGAGAATACCGTCGAGATGATCGGTCTCGTGCTGCACGACGCCGGCATGGAACCCGGCGGCGACGCGCTCGATGGGCGCCCCCTCGCCATCGAGGCCGCGATAGCGGATCCGCCACGGCCGCGGCACGGCGCCGCGGAGGCCAGGGATGGAAAGACACCCCTCCCAGCGGAGGCGAATGTCATCGCCGAGCGGCTCGATTTCGGGGTTGATGAGGACGCTCGGGGCGAGCGGCGCATCCTCCGCGTCGTCACCGCCGCGCGCTTCGGGGACGCGATAGACGAAGAGCCGGAGCGGCACGTGGATTTGCGGCGCGGCAAGGCCGACGCCGGGGGCATCCATCATCGTCTCCATCATGTCGGCGATCAGGCGGCGGATTTCCGGCGCCGTCGGGTCGGGAACCGGGGCGGCTTTCTGGAGCAGCACGGGATGGCCCATGCGGGCGATCTTCAAAATGGCCATGTCCCTCACATAGGCGCTGGAAAAAGCTTTGGCGAGAGGCCGGCGCGTGCTATAGCGCCTCGCCCGGACGGCCGCTTCCGCCCCCGGGTGTCTTTTGTTCGCGGCCGGGATGGGCCTGGCCACGTCTCAGCGAGAGGAGAAAGCCGCCAAGTGCAAGTCGTTGTTCGTGACAATAATGTCGATCAGGCGCTCAAAGCGCTCAAGAAAAAGCTGCAGCGCGAAGGCGTGTTCCGCGAGATGAAGCTGCGGCGTCATTACGAGAAACCCTCCGAACGCCGCGCCCGCGAAGCCGCCGAAGCGGTGCGCCGGGCCCGCAAGATGGAGCGCAAGCGCCTGGAGCGCGAAGGATTCTGAAGCCCGCGCGGGGGAGGGGACGGCGTCCTGCCGGGGAACGGCGGGCGCCATGACCCAGGATCTGCCAACCCCGGTCGCGGCGCGCTATTTCGAGGATTACCCGCTCGGTTCGGTATGTGAATACGGCCCGGTCAGCGTGACCGAGGCCGAGATCATCGCCTTCGCCCGCCAATTCGACCCGCAATCGATCCATACCGATCCGGAAGCCGCCGCGTCCGGCCCGTTCGGCGGGTTGATCGCCAGCGGCTGGCACACCGCCGGGCTGATGATGCGGCTGCTCGCGGTCCATTTTCTCTCGCCGGTCGCCAGCATCGCCTCTCCCGGCATCGATGAACTACGCTGGCGGGCGCCGGTGCGGCCGGGCGATGCCTTGCGCGTGCGGGTGCGGGTGACGGAAGCCCAGATCTCGCGCTCGAAACCCGATCGCGGCATGATCCGGAGCGCGATCGAGATCGTCAACCAGCACGAAACCGTGGTGATGTCGCTCTCGGCGATGAATTTGATGCGCTGCCGACCGGCGTCCTGAGCCAAAGCCGGGCAGATGCCCGCTCTTCTCCGGCGGCCGTTGCGCGCCGCTCAGCGCCGGCGCAGCCGCGCTGCGCCAAGGCCGAACAGGGCGGTTCCGAACAGAACCAGCGAGGCCGGCTCAGGCACGGGAATCGGGTTACCCGAGTTGGTGGGCGGCACCAGGCCGGGGGTCGAGATCGTGCCGCTCCCCGAGATACTGCCATTAGTGATGATGGTCGTGCCAGAGGCCTGGATCCCGGTCTCGCTGAAGGCGAGGGTGATGCTCATCGTCTGATCGAGCGAGGAAACCCCATTATAGCTGAGAATATTCGCCCCCGAGCCGGGATTGGCGGCGACGAAATTGCCGACTTCGTAAACCGTCACCGATTCGCTGCCCGAAGCAGCACTTCCGGTCTCGTTGAGGATCTCCGAATGATATTGCTGGCCATTGATGGTGATCGAACTCGCCCCAGTAAAAGTGCCGAGCGCGGAGCCCAGGGTGAACCTATCGAGCGTGCCGAAATTGAGGTTGACGCTGCTGGGCAGGTTCGAAGTGCCCGAAGAGGCGGTGATGGCGGAATTTCCGTCCCGACCCATCGGGGTCAAGGAACCGGTTCCCTGCGCCCAGGAGACCGATGTGGGGAGTTCCCCATAGCCCGGTACATACACGTATCCGCCCGAAAGAACCACGCCGCGCCCGGCCGCGATGAGGGAAAACAGATCCGCTCCGGCCTGGGAGGGGCTGACGGTGGGGGTGGACAAAACGGCGGAACCGGTGATCGTTCCCGCCAGCGTCGGCGTGGCAACCACGAGGAACGGGAATGCCGCCACGGCCGTCGCCGCCAAGGCCGTTGCCGCGCGTGCCGGGCCCGCCAGCGAGATCCGCATCCGGGCCAGAACCGAGATTTTCATGCGCACACCCTCCGCAACGATAGCCACTTCACCACCTCTGGGCACACCAGCCATGGTTTGCGACTTCCCTTTCATGTAGATTAATTTCAGCGCAAACGCAAGAACGAAACGGGCGTTCTAAAAACTTTCATGACAGACGGATTATGTGAACGTCTCGTGATCAGGCAAGAATCAGGACCATTTCATTAAGTTTATTAATTATATTAATATTGGAGCTGATAACTCAGGCCGACGCTGTTGGCGCCGTAGCCGCTGCCGGCGGTGGTATTGAGCTTGACGCCGCGCCCGAGATTGACCTGTAGCTCCGCCTGGGTGTCGTTGGTGCCGGTGGTGCCCTGCTTCGCGCCGAGATAGACGCCGGGGGCGACGTAGCGCCCGGCCTCCAGTGTCGGCACCGCCTGCGCCGCCCCCGGCCCGCCGGCGCCGCCCGGCCCCGGCGTCTGACTGGTCGGGGTGCCGACCGTCAGCCGGTCGAGGCCGAGGTAGCTCCGGATGCTGTTCATCGTGCTGCTCGGCCCCGCCGCGCCGGAGAGCTGCGCGACCCCGGCGGCGATCTCGGCCAATTGCAGGGCGCTGAGCTGGGACGCCGATTGCCCGAACAGGAGATGGGCGAGAATATCGTCCTGCGGCAGTTCCGGGGTGCTGGCGAGGGTGATTTTCGGCGCCGAGGCGAAGCCGCCGACGGTGAGTGTCGCCGAGACATTGCCGTTCGAGCTGGTGGCGACGAGGTTGAGCGCCGGGTCGATCCGGTGCCCGCCCGCGAAACCGATCTCGCCGGAGGTGAAATTGAGCGAGGTGCCGCCGAGAGCGACGGTGCCGCGGATCAGCTTGAGCCCACCCTTCATTACCGGCGCGGCGGCATCGCCGCTGACATCGAGGCGCCCGCCGAGTTCGGCATCGATGCCGCGGCCATGGATGAACACCGCCTCCGGCGCGATGACGGCGAGCGCGAGCGTGACCTCCGGCCCACGCGCCGCCGACGCCGTGGGCGGTGGCGTTGGTGTGCCGGCGCGGCGGACAGCGAGCGTCGCAACCGAGGGCGGCAGCGAATCGGGGATGGTGATTTCGGCGCGCTTGAGGGTGAGCGTGCCGCCGAGCGACATCGCCCCCGCCGCCGCGCCGGAGAGATGGAGGTCGCTATCCAGCCGTTCATTGAGCTGGTCGGTGACGATCGGGCTCGCGTTCTGGGCGGCGATGGTGAGATCGAGCGGGAGACCGGGCGCGAGCACGCCGATCTTGCCCGCAGCGGTGATCGTCCCCTGCCCGGCCTTGGCGGTGAGGCTCGCGATGCGGAGCGTCTGGCCGCTTGCCTCCAGCCGGGCGGCGATGGCGCGGAGATCGAGACCTTGCGCGAAATCCCGCGCCTCGGCATCGGCGAGCGTCGCGCCGCCGCTGAGGGAGGGGGCGGCGCGGGTGCCGGAAATCCCCGCGTCGAGGGTGAGCGCGCCGGTGACGCGCTGCCCGCCGGCGGTCAGAATCGGATCGAGGAGGGCGAGATCGAGCCGCCCGCGCGCGGAGAGCGAAAACGCCCCGTCCGGGGCCATCGGCACCGCCCCGGCGACCGTGAGATGGACATGGCGCCCGGCATCGAGGGCGCTGTCGAGCTGAATTTTGTCGCCGTCGAGACGGGCCTTGGCGCGGAGATTGGCCGGCGGCATCGCGCTGGCCGGCCCGCTCGCGGCGTGGAGCCCGGTTGCGGTCAGCGTCACCAGGCCGGCGGGTCGCGCCGGCGCGCCGCTGAGATGGGCGGTGAGGCTCGCGACCCCGGCGCTGTTGGCGAGGGCGGGGAAAAACGGCGCGGCGAGCGCCGGGGTCGCGTTTTCGAGGCTCGCGGTCGCATCGAGACGCGGGGTGAGCCGGCCGGCCAAGGTGAGACGCGCGGCGCCGAGGCCGAGCGCGAGGCGGTCGAGCGCGACGCCGTCGGCGAAAGCGAGATGCATCGGCGAAAGCAGCCGGAGCGACTCGCCATGCCATGACGCCGCGAGCGCGGTGAGGGCGAGGCGCTTGGCCCCGGCATCGAGGGTCGCGCTGGCGGAGGCGCTGGCCGGCGCGCCGGCGAGGTTTTCGAGGCTGGCATCGAGCCTGGCGGCGAGCGCGTTCGGCTTGCCGGCGACAGAGAGGCTGGCATCGCCGGCGAGGCTGCCGGCGGTGATCCCGACCAAGGCCAGCCGCGCCGAGATCTCGGGCGCGGTCATCGGCGCGGCGACGCTGGCCGCGAGCCGGGCCTGGGCGATGCGGGCGCCGCCGGCGATCCCGGCCGCCGCCGCCGTCAGATCGAGCTTCACGGTGTCCGGCGCGACGCTGGCGGCCAGGGCGAGGCTGCCGGCGAGTTTTTGCCCAATGAGCGGTCCGATGATCGGATCGAGATCGCCGAGCCGGGCGAGGCGGAGTGCGAGTGTCCCCGCCGGCAGCGTCGCTTGCCGGGCGAGGGTGAGGCTGCCGCTGCCGGCAAGGCTCTTCCAGGCGAGGTCGCCGAGGGTAAGGCGCGCCGTCCCGTCGGTGTCGCGGGCGGCATCGAGCTTGAGCCGCAGCGGCGCGCGATCGAGGGTCGCGGTAAGCTGGAGATGGGCGCGGGGCGCGGCGGGGAGGGACTGGGCGGTGAGCGCGAGGCTGAACGGGGTCGCCGGCAGCGGGGCGGCGGCAAGGCGACCGCTGAGCAGGGTATCGAGCGCGAGATCGTCTAGCCTGCCGGCGGCGTGGCCATCACCCGCGATCGCGCCGGCGAGGGCGGCGTTGATCGCCCGGAGATCGGCGAGCGCGAGATGCCAGTCGAGTGCGAGCCGCCCGCCGGTCAACCCGCCGGCGGCGGCGAGCGACAGCGCCTGGCCATCGAGGGTGAGCGCGGCCGCCGGCACGTCGCTAAAATCACGCGCGAAGCGCGCTGCCGCCGCGAGATGCGCGCGCTCGCCGAGCAGCGCCGGGACCGGCGCCATCCCGCGTTCGACCGCGATATCGCCGGTGAGATCGGCGCTGGCGAGGCCGGTTGCGGGAAGTGCCGCGGTCAGCGCGAGATGGGCGTGACCCGCGAGATCGACCTTGCCGATCGCGGCGAGCGGGGCGAGATCGGGAAGATCAAGGGTCGCCTTTCCGCCCATCGCCCCCGCGGTCGTCACCTGCGCGCCGAGATGGAGAAGCGGGTGATCGAGGGACAAGGTCAGCGGCCGCGTCGGCGCGCCGAGCGCGAGCTTGGCGGCGAGCGCCAGCGGCGTCCCGGCCAGAAGATCGGGCGCCGGGCCGGGAAGATGGCCAGGGAGACGGATCGTCTCGGCGCGGGCGGTGAGTTCGGCGGTGTCGGGATCGCCGCCGAGTTCGGCGGTGATCGTCGCGATCCGCGCCCCGTCGGCGGCGAGATCGTCGATACGGAGATGGCCCGTCGCCCGGGGTGCTGAAAACTTCCCCGTTGCGGTTGCCGCAAGGGTGATCGCGCGCCAGGACACCCCGGGCGCCGGTGCCATCGCCGGCGCGGTCGCGGTGAGTTGCAGATCTCCGGTGAGATGATCGAGATCGACCCGGCCGGCGAGATGGGCCTGAAGCGGGCCGGCGGCGAGATCGAGGCCGAGCACCGCCGCCGCGCGCGGCCCGGCGAGGGTTGCCGACGCGGCGATGGCGCCGAGGCTCGGCATCTCGGCGAGGGTCGCGAGAAGACCCGAAGCCGGCTCGGCCACTGTCACCCGCGCCGTGACGTCGCCGCCGCTGAGCGCGAGCGTCGCGTCATAGCGCCCGGGGTGGTCATCGAGGGAGGTGACGGCGAGTTCGGCCCGCGCGTCATCCAGGGCACGAAATCGGCCCGCGCCGCTGGCCGCGAGCGCCAGCGCCTCTCCCGCGACCGGGGCTGCGAGATCGAGCCGCGCGATCTCCAGCCGCGCGAGCACCACGGTCACCGGAAGCGCAAACAGGCCCCCACCGCTTCGCGCCGGCGTGGATTGGGGCGAGGGCGTGGGCTCGGGCAAGCGCGCGACCGCGACCCGTCGCGCCGCCAGACGGGTGATCCGCAATTCGCGCCCGCCGAGCGCGGCGAGATCGAGATCGAGCGCCGCCCCCTCGATCCGAAGCCAGACGCCGCTCGGATCACGGAGTTCGAGGGTGCCGAGCCGCAGCCGGTCGGGGAAGCGCCCGGCGAGGCCGGTGAGCCGCAGCGTGCCGCCGGTGAGCGTAGGCAGATAGCGCTCGACCGCGCGCCGTCCGGGGCCGGTATTGAGGGTGAGGCCGGCGAGCGCGACCGCGAGCACGACGCCCGCCAGCGCCAGCGCCAGTCCGATCGCGAGACGCCGTGCCGCGCGCCGCATCAGAATGCCTCCCCGAGCCCGATATAGACCTCGAACGGGAAATCCCCCGGAACCTGCACCAGGGGCACCGCGAAATCCACCCGGATTGGCCCGAAGCCGGTGAAATAGCGGGCGCCGATGCCGACGCTGGGATAGGTCTGGCCGGTGAAGGGGGCGGGTTGCTCGCTCACCTGGCCGACATCGAAAAACGTCACCGCGCCCCAGTTGGCGCCGATCCGCTGGCGCAGTTCCACCGTCCCGGCATCCATCGCGAGGCCGCCGGCCGGCAATTGGTCGGCGAATTGCGGGCTCGCCCATTGATAGCGGTAGCCGCGCATATTGGCGCTGCCGCCGCCATAGAAGCGCTGATCGGCGGGAACCTGGAATTCGCTCGCGCCCCAGGTGTCGCCGACCATGGCGCGGAGCGCGAGCACCGTCCGCCCATTGCCGGCGAGATCGAGATAGGTCGAGGCCTGGCCCTGGCCGATGATAAAGAAAGCGTGGCCGTCATAGCCGCCCAAGGAGGCGGTCGGTGTCGCCTGGGCGGTCGCGCGGAAGCCGCGCGTCGGCTCCAGCAGGTTGTTGGTGTCGTCGTATTTCAGCCCGACGGGGGTGCTGAACAGGGCATAGAAATCGCTGCTGTTGTTCTGCGCGATCACCTCCTGCTCCAGCCCGACGCCGACATTGACGGAAAGCGCCGGGGTGATCTGGCGCGTCACCGTCGAGGTCGCGTAAAGCGCGGTCTGGGTGTACGTATAGAGATATTGCTGCAAGGCGGTGACGTTGAAGGACAAGCTCTGATCGCGGCGCAGCCATTGCGGAATGGTGTAGGTGCCGCTCAGATCATAGCCGGGATACTGGGCATCGAGGCCGCCGATTTCATCGGCGCTGGCCGAAAGCGTCAGACTCTCGCCATTGCCGAAGACGTTGCGATCGGTCCAGGACGCGGTCAGCGCGGCGCCGAGATCGGTGGAGTACGAGCCATCGAAGGTGATCGCGTGGCGCGGCGCTTCGTTGAAGGTGAAATCGAGCGGCAGCTCGCCGGCGGCGTCGAGCTGATCCGGCGTCTCTGCCCGCACGCCGGCGAAAACCGGCAGGCCGGCGAGCGTCTGGCGCTGCTGCTCGATCTGATCGGCGTCATAGGGCATTCCCTGTTTCAAGGTGATCAGCCCCTGGGGATAGGTGGGATCGACCATCTTCAGCCCCTTGAGCGTGATCGCGCCGAGATCGACGCGCGGGCCGGGATCGGCGCGGAAGCTGACATCGAGCGTGTGGCTGTCGTCATGCGCGATCGCCTCCGGGGGCGAGACTTTCGCGAAGGCGTGGCCGTCGTGCTTCAGCGCCTTGAGCAGTTTGCCCTGCCCGGCGAGGACATCCGCCGCGACCGCCGGCTGCCCCGGCGCGAGGCCGGTCGCCGCGCGCTCGGCTTCCATCACCTCGCCGAGGATATCGATCTTGCCGAGGTGATAGAGCGGCCCTTTCGTGATCGTGACCACCACCGGCGCCGTCGCCTTGGCCGGCAGGGCATCGAGGGTCGCGAGCAAAGTGGGATCGTCGAGATCGTGCCCGAGGATGCTGACCGACGCCTTCCCAAGATAATAGCCTTGGCTTTCGAGCGCGCTCTGGAAGCGGACGATATCCTGGCGGGCGCGGGCGATCAGGGCGAAGGGCCCGATCGCCGATTTGCCGCGGAGTGAGATCAGGGTCGAGGATTGGCGGATGACGCTATCGAGATCGGCCTGACCGGTCGGCTTGATCTCGACGGTATAGGCGAGCGGGTCGGCGGCGCGGGCGATCATCGCCGCCAGCAGCGCCAGCGCAACGAACAACCGAAGGACGATGGCCGACAAGCGGCGACAGGCATAGAAATAAACTTCTTTTTCTGAAGAAAAAGAAGCAAAAAGACTTTTATCCCGGTTTCTCGGAGTAGCAGCACCGCAGGCCCTGCCCAGGGGGAAAAAGTTCTTTTTTTCAAAAAAGAACAACTTTCTTTTCTACCCGTCGCCGGCGAGCGCCCGCCAGCCGATATCGCGGCGGCAGAAGCCGTCGGGAAAATCGATGCGCGCGATCGCCGCATAGGCGGCGTCCCGCGCCGCGCGCAGCGTCTCGCCGGTCGCGGTGACGGAGAGGACGCGCCCGCCGGCGGCGATCAGCCGGC
>JAJZBV010000027.1:0-20211 GCA_021851785.1 Pseudomonadota bacterium | reverse complement strand
CGGCGGCAGAAGCCGTCGGGAAAATCGATGCGCGCGATCGCCGCATAGGCGGCGTCCCGCGCCGCGCGCAGCGTCTCGCCGGTCGCGGTGACGGAGAGGACGCGCCCGCCGGCGGCGATCAGCCGGCCATCGGCGTTTCGCGCCGTGCCGGCGTGGAAAATCCGCACCCCCGGCACCGCGCCCGCTGCCGCAAGGCCCCGGATTTCCCCGCCCAGCGCCGGCTTTCCCGGATAGCCGCGCGCCGCCAGCGCGACGGTGATCGCGGCCTGGTCGTGCCAGCGGAGATCGAACGCCGCCAATTCGCCATCGCACGCGGCGAGCAGCGCCGGCAAGAGATCGGATTTGAGGCGTGGCAGCAGCGCCTGGCACTCGGGGTCGCCGAAGCGGACATTGAATTCGATCAGCTTCGGACCCTCCGCGGTCAGCATCAGCCCGGCGAAGAGGATGCCGCGAAACGGCGTGCCGCGGCGGGCGAGCGCCGCCAACGCCGGGCGGATGATGCGTGTCATCGCCGCCTCTTGGATCTCGGGCGTGAGTGCCGGCGGCGGCGAATAGGCGCCCATGCCGCCGGTATTGGGCCCGGTGTCGCCGTCGCCGACGCGCTTGTGATCCTGCGCCGCGCCGAGGAAAATCGCTTCCTCGCCATCTGCGAGCGCGAACAGCGAGACTTCCTCGCCGATCAGACATTCCTCGATCACCACCCGCGCGCCGGCGGCGCCGAGCTTGCCCGCCTCCATGAAATCGGTGATCGCCGCCTCGGCCTCGGCCATGTCGGTCGCCACCACCACCCCCTTGCCGGCGGCGAGGCCATCGGCCTTGATCACGATCGGCGCGCCATGCCGGTGGAGATAGGCGCGGGCGGCGGCGGGATCGTCGAAGCTTGCCCAGGCGGCGGTCGGGATGGCGGCTTGCCCGGCGATTTCCTTGGTGAAGGTTTTCGAGCCTTCCAGCCGCGCCGCCGCGGCACTCGGGCCGCAGCAGCGAATGCCGCGCGCGGCGAGGAGATCGGCGATCCCGGCGACCAGCGACGCTTCCGAGCCCGGCACCACGAGATCGATCCCGGCCGCGACGGCGAACGCGACCAGGGCGTCGATGTCATCGGCCTTGATCGGCAGGTTTTCGGCGATTTCCGCGGTTCCGGCATTGCCCGGCGCGCACCAGAGTTTTTCGACCATCGGGCTCGCTGCGAGACGCCATAGAAGCGCGTGCTCCCGCCCGCCCGCGCCGACCACCAGAACCCGCATCCGCTCTCCTTCGCGAAAACCCGCGTCGCTTGCTTCACGTCCGGCGCGAAATCGCTACTCTCGCCGCCATGAGCGATGAAACCCCGCCTCTCCTTAGCCCGGTCTCCAACATCCCGGAATACACCGTCTCGGAAATCTCGGGCGCGGTGAAGCGCACGCTCGAGGGCAATTTCGGCCGCGTGCGGGTGCGCGGCGAGATCACCGAGTGCAAGCGCTATCCCTCCGGCCACATCTATTTCGCGCTCAAGGACGAGGGCGCCAAGCTCGCCGGGGTGATCTGGAAATTCACCGCGCAAAAACTCGATCTCAAGCCGGAAAACGGCGTCGAGGTGATCGCGACCGGGCGGATTTCCGCCTATGCTGACCGCTCCTCCTATCAGCTCATCGTCGAGCGGCTCGATTATGCCGGGATCGGGGCGCTGCTCGCGCGGATCGAGGCGCTGCGTGTGCGGCTCCAGGCGGAGGGGGTGTTCGACCCCGAGCGCAAGCGGGCGCTGCCGCTGCTGCCGCGCGTCATCGGCGTCGTCACGTCCGAACAGGGGGCGGTGCTCCAGGACATCCGCACCACCATCGCGCGCCGTTTTCCCCGCCCGATCCTGCTCTGGCCGGTCGCGGTGCAGGGCGAGGGCGCGGCGCGGCGCATCGCGAGCGCGATCGAAGGCTTCGGCGCCCTGCCCGCGGCGGGGCCGATCCCGCGCCCGGATGTGTTGATCGTCGCGCGCGGCGGCGGCAGCCTCGAAGACCTGATGGCGTTCAATGACGAGGCCGTGGTGCGCGCCGCGGCGGCCTCGCCGATCCCGCTGATTGCCGCCGTGGGGCACGAGACCGACACGACGCTGATCGATTTCGCCGCCGATCGCCGCGCCCCGACCCCGACCGCCGCCGCCGAGCTTGCGGTGCCGGCGCGGGCCGAATTGCTCGCCGATCTCGCCAACAAGGCGGCGCGGCTCGGCGGCGCGCTGACCCAGCTCGTGCAGGCGGCGCGGCTTCGCCTCGAGCGTGCAGCGGCGAAGCTCCCGGATCTGCCGGGGCTGTTCGGCGCCGCGCGGCAGCGGCTCGATGACCGCGCCTTGCGGCTTTCGCGGGCTCTGCCGACCTATCTCGTCCAGCGCCGGAGCGGGTTCGACCGGCTCGCGACCCGGCTCGTGACCGCGCTCCGCCATCTCGCCGCCGTGCGCCGAGCGCGGGCGCTGCGCATTCTCGCCCGCCTCACCCCGGCGCCGCTCACCGCCAGCCTCCGCGAGCACCGGGCCCATCTCGCCGGGCTCGCCGCGCGGCTCGAATCGGTCTCACATCGCGCGGTTCTCGCGCGCGGCTATGCGCTGGTGCGGGGCGAGAGAGGTCAAGCGCTGACCAGCGCCGCCGCCATCCGCCCGGGCAGCCGGATCACCATCGAGTTGCGCGACGGCGCCATCGCCGCGACCACCGACCGCACCCGCCCGGTGCAAACCGAATTGCCGCTGGGCGAGGAGAAGAGGCAGTGAGTTTTCCCCGGCCTGTTAATGCAAGGCCGCCCGCACGGCGTTGATCATGGCAACCGGGTGCGCGCGGTAGGACGCGAGCCCGCGGCCAGGGGGGGCGACGGTCGCGGCGGCGCCGGCGCCGGCCGCGTGCCCGAGCATGCCCGATCGCGCGGTGGCCATCGGGATGATATGCGGCGACGGGGCGTTGCTCATCTGGATCCGCGGCAAGGCACCGCGCAGGCCGCCGGCCGGGCGCATGGCCGACGCATCGGACGCGGCCAGCAAGAGACTCGCCGGCTGCACCGGCAACCCCTGCTGCTCGGTGCTCCACGCCGCCATCACCTTGCGCTGATAGGCAAGGGCGAGTTCCGGGGTCATGGAATGATATTGCGCCGCCGCCCGTGTCCAATCCCCGGTTTGGGCGTGGAGTTGGGTCAGGAATTGCGCCGCGTAATCGGCATTGGCGTTGGGGTCGAAGGCCTGGTCGAGGCTGGCGAAGGCGTGCGGGTGATGCATCAGATTGACTTGCAGGCAGCCGACATCGATGGAACTGACGCCGCGCGCCTGCATCGCGCGGACGGCGGCGATGGCTTCGGCTTTGGTCGCGTAGAAATGCCCTTCGCCCTCGGCGTTCACCGTCCACGGCCAGGGCGAGAAGCTGCCGGTTTCGGGATCCTTGCGGCCGCTTTCGACCAGGGCGATGGCGCTCAGGAGATGCTGCGGGATGGCGTGGCCGCGCTCCGCCGCGTCAACCGCCTGCCGGCAGAGCAGGCCGAGCGCCGGCGCGATCAGCGGCCGCAGCATCGGCGCCAGCATGTCGGCACGCGCGGCCGGCGCCAAAAGCGCGCTCAACATCAGCCCCAATGCCCAGATCCGCTGCCGCATGGCGGCAAGACTGCCGGAAAAATCTTAGCAAATCATTGAAGCGTCACCACCCGGCCGGCGCCCGCGGCAGGCGTGCGAGCCATGCGATGCTGCAATGCAAAAAAATGCTTGCGGCGGAGCCCGCGAATAGCTAGATTGTGCGTCGCAGCAATGCGGCACCGCCGCGCTGCTGCTTTCTTGGACGTTTCCTCCCTAAACTTGGCGGCGCCACAAGCGCCGCCATTTTTTTTGCCCAGGCCTCAATTTGCCCAGGCCCCGACGCGCGGCGCCCAGCCGCGCCGACCCAGGGCGGAAACGTCAGAGTCCGCGCAAGAAAGGATTGTGGCGGCGTTCGGCGCCGATGCTGGAGGCCGGCCCGTGGCCACAGATGAAGCGCATGTCGTCGCCGAGCGGGAGGATTTTCCCGGCGATCGCGGCGAGCAATTGCTGGTGATCGCCATAAGGGAAATCGGTGCGCCCGATCGAGCCCTGAAACAGGACGTCGCCGAGCACCGCGAAGCGGTTGGCGTGATCGACGAAGACGATATGGCCGGGCGTATGGCCGGGGCAGTGGAGAACCGCGAACGGCACATCGGCGATGCGAACCTCGTCGCCCTCGGCGAGGAAGCGGTCCGGCGTCACATCTTCCATGCCCGCGAGCCCGAACGCCGTCGCCTGGCGCGCGATGCCCTCGAGCAGGAAGCGATCACGCGCCTCGGGCCCGAGGATCGGCACGCTCTGCCCTGGCAGCACGGCCATCAGCGCCCGCGCCAGCGCGCTCGCGCCGCCGGCATGGTCGAGATGGCCGTGCGTCAGCAGGATGCTCTCGATGGTGACGTCGAGTTTCTCGATCGCGGCGAGGATGCGCGGGACATCGCCGCCGGGGTCGATCACCGCGCCGCGGCGGCTTTCGGGGTCGTGCAGGATGGCGCAATTCTGCTGAAAGGCGGTGACCGGCACCAGCGTGACCGAGAGTGTCATCGGACGTTCCCCATGGGCGCCCTCGTCAGGCGCCGGCATTGACGGCGGCCGCGGCCGCTTCGGCCTGCCAATGTTCGCCCTCACGCCGCGCTCGCCCCTCGCCCTCGAGCTTGAGGAGATGGGCGAGGACGTTGCGCTCGGCGGCGCGGCGCAGCATGGGATCGAGCTTGGAATAGAGCGCCGCCATCAGCTCGCTTGTATTCGCCGGGCCCTTCTCGAGCGCCTCGGCGATGGCGTTTTCGCGCGCGATGCGATGGGCGAGAAGATCGCGGACGTAAGAATGCGGCGCCGGCAGGGCGGGGCCATGGCCCGGGAGATAGACCCGGTCGGCACGGGTGAGCAGGCGCCGGAGGCTGGCGAAATACGCCGCCATATCGCCCCCGGGCGGGCTCACGACGCTGGTTGACCACCCCATCACGTGATCGGCACTGAACAGAACGCCATCCCGCCAGGCGAAACAGAGATGATCGGCGGCATGGCCGGGGGTGTAGACGGCGGTGAAGCCGGCCACCGCGTCGCCGTCGTCGAGCGGGATATCGGGCGAGAAATCGGGATGCGGGCTGGTTTTGTAGGCGGCGACCGGGGCTCCGGTCGCGGCCCTGAGCGCCGCCGTCGCGCCGACATGGTCGATATGGGTGTGGCTGAGCAGGATCATCGCCAGATGGCCGCCATCGCTCGCCGCCCGGATCGCCGCCAGCAGTGCCGCGACATGGGCGGCGTCATCGGGGCCGGGGTCGAGCAGCACCAGGCCATCCGGGGTCTCGATCAGGTAGGTATTGGTGCCATGATAGGTCATCGGCCCGGGATTGGCGGCGACGACGCGGCGGATGCCGGGCAGCACCGGTGCGGCGATGCCGCGCCGCGGCTCGGGTTCGGTCAAAAACGCCATGATGTCTCCTCAGCCAACCACTCTACACATAATCGCCTCTATTGCCATGTGCCAGGGTCATGCCAATTCCGCCTCCGCCCGCATGCAGCACGCCCCGTCCGGGTCGCGGGATTCGAGGCGATACCGCGCGCCATCCGGCCAGCCGACGAGGGTCAGGGGGCGGTCGTGAAACGCCGGGCGCTGGCCGCGGAAACTGATTTTGGCGAGTTTCGCCCGCGCCGGGGCGTGGCGGCGGAGAAGATCGGCGAGCAGCGTCGCCTGCAGCGGCCCATGCACGATCAGGCCGGGATACCCCTCCACCTTGGTCACGTAATCGAGATCATAATGGATGCGATGGCCGTTGCCGGTCAGCGCCGAATAGCGGAACAGCATCACCGCGTCGGGCGTCACGGTGCGGCTGAAGGCGCCGGCCGGCGGCGGCGGCTCGGCGTTTGCCGCGCGTACCGCCGCGCCGTCCGCGCCGCGATAGACGATATCCTGCTCCTCCTCGATCGCCGGGCCGTCGGCACCGGCGATGACGTGGCGGACGGTGACGAAGACCAGCCGCCCGGAGCCGCCGCTGGTCTCGCGAATGGCGAGGATGGTGCTGGTGCGCCGGATCGCCGTTCCGGCGGCGAGCGGGGCGCGGAAAACCAGCCGCCCGCCGGCCCACATCCGCCGCGTCAGCTCATGGATCGGGGGCAGGAAGCCGCCGCGCCGCGGATGCCCGTCCGGTCCCAGCGCCGAGGCCGGAACCCAGGTCTGAAACAGCATCCAATGCCAGAGCGGTGGCAGGAAACCATCCGGCGCCACACTCTCCGGCGCGAGATCGAGGGTCGCGGCGAGCCCGGCGATGGCCGCCGCCGAGACCTGGTCCTGGTGTTCCTCGCCGCGACCGATGTACTCGTCATAAGCCATGCTGACCGTCCTTTCCGTCTGCTCTCCCGTGGCCCGATCGCCCTTGGGCCGCGTCAGGCGTCGTCGTCCCGGAGGCGGTAGCCGATACCGGGCTCGTTGACCAGAAGCCGATCCGCGCCGGCGCCGAGTTTGCGCCGCAACTGCCAGACCGAGACCCGGAGATAGGCGATATCCTCGGCATGCGCCGGGCCCCAGAGGGTGGTGAGCATCTGGCGATGCGTCAGAACCCGGCCATGATGGCGGGCGAGGAGCGCGAGGAGGGCGAATTCCCGCCGTGTGAGAGCGATCGGCACGCCGTCGCGCCGGGCCTCGTGGCGGGCGAGGTCGATTTCGATGCCGCCGGCGCGGATGATTTCCGCCGGATCGGGCGTCACCGCGACCCGCCGCAACGCCGCCCGGGCGCGGGCCAGCAATTCGCCGAGCGCGAAGGGTTTTTCGACATAATCGTCGGCGCCGTTGTCGAGCGCCGCGATCTTTTCGGCCTCGCGCTCGCGCGCCGAAAGCACGATCACCGGCACCGCGCTGAAGCCGCGGAGGCGCCGCAACACCTCCTGCCCGTCGAGATCAGGGAGCCCGAGATCGAGCAGCACGAGATCGGGCGCTTGTGCTGCGATCAGCCGCAACCCCTCGGCCGCGGTCTCCGCCCGGGTCACGGCGAAGCCCGCCGCTTCCAGTGCCGGGCGCAGGAAGCGGTGGATTTGCGGCTCGTCGTCGATCACCAGGATGCGTGCCGCCCCGCTCATGTCGCCCCCGCTCATGGCGGCGCCGGGAGATGGAGGGTGATGACGGTGCCGGGGAAGCCGAGCGGCGGCGCATCGGGGCGCGGGCTCGCCGCTTCGATCCGCCCGCCCATCGCGACGGTGAAGCCGCGGGCGATGGCAAGGCCGAGCCCGGTGCCCGGCGCCACCCGGTCGCCGCGCCCGGCGCGATAGAAGCTATCGAAGACATGCGGCAAATCCTCGGGCGCGATGCCGATCCCTTCATCGCTGACGCTGATCGCGATCTCCGCCCCCTCGCGCCGCGCCGCGACCGCGACGGTGCCGTTCGCCGGCGAATACTTCACCGCGTTGTCGAGCAGGTTGACCAGAACCTGTTCGAGCAGCACCGGATCGGCGATCACCGGCGGGATCCCGGGCGGAATATTGACCAGAATCAGGAGCCCGTTCTCCTGCCGCGCGACCGCCGCCTCGACCACCTCGCCAAGCTCGGTCGCGGTGAGGTGCGGCGTGATTTCGCCACTTTCGATGCGCGTCATGTCGGTGATATTGGCGAGAAAGCGGTGCATGCGCGCGGTGTCGTGCTCGATGCTGCTGAGGAGATCGCTGCGGGTCTCCGGCGAGAGCTGCGCCCAGGCGCTGCGCAGCGTCTCGGCGGCGCCGCGGATGGCGGTGAGCGGCGTGCGGAGATCGTGCGAGAGCGAGGAGAGCAGCGCCGTCCGCAGACGCTGGGTTTCGGATTGGGCGGCGCTTTGCGCGGCCTCGCGGGCCAGGCGCAGGCGCTCGAGGGTGACCGCGGCGCGGTCGGCGAGGGCATCGAGCGCCTGCTGCTCCGGCTCGGTGAGGGGAGAGTTCGCGCTGATGCCGAGCACGCCGAGCGTGCCCTGCGGGGTTGCGAGCGGCAGGAAGCGCCAGGCGGCGGAGGGCATGGTCGCGGTGCCGGCGCCGGCCGGCTCGCCCTTCTCCGTCGCAAAGCGCGCCGCCGCCAGCGCCGCCTCATCGAGCCCGATCGGCGTTGGCGGCGTGCCGGGCGCCCCCGTCGCGGCGGGGGCGCTGGCGCGGATCAGAAGATCGTCGCCGGTCCTCGTCAGCACCACCGCCTTTGCTGCGATTTCGGCCCCCTGGTGTGCCAGCTCGGCGAGCAATTCGGGCTCGGTCCGCGCCGCCCCCAGGGCGCGGCTGAAGCCGGCGATGCGGCGGAGACTCTCGATCCGGGCCTGCGCCGCCCGCGCCTCGTTGCGCACCCGGCTGGCCATCGCCCCGGTGATCGCGGCGACACCGAGAAAGACGAAGATCGCGATGACGTCCTTGGTGTCGCTGATGGTGAGGACATAAAGCGGCGGGATGAAAAAGAAGTTCCAGCAGAGAAAGCCGAGCACGGCGGCGAACAGGGCGACGCGCAGGCCATGCAGGCTGGCGGCGACGACGACGACGGCGAGGAACAGCATGCCCATCGCCTCTTCCGGGATGGTGCGCACCACTTCGCCGATGCCGGTGACCAGGGCGACCAGCGCCGTGCCGGCGAGCCACGGCCAAAGGCCGAGCGGCGGGCGCGGCCGGCGCGCCGGCTTGGCGGCGCCGATCGGGCGCGGGGTGATATGGAGGGCGAAGGCGTCCGCCCGCCGCGCCAGAACCTCGGCGAGCCCGCGCCGGGTGAGGCGCCGCCACCAGGCGGGCCGGCCGCGGCCGAGCACGATCTGGGTCACGTTGCGCCGCGCCGACTCGGCCAGCACCAGCCCGACGATATCGCCGCCGGTGAGGGTCTCGGTCTCGGCGCCGAGCTGGATCGCGAGTGAAAACGCCTCCCGGAGATCGGCGATCGCCCCCGGCCGCTCGACATGCACCGCAAACCACGGCGCCCTGAGCGCCTCGGCGAGCCTGGCCGCGTGCCGCACCACCGCCTCGGCGTCGATGCCGTCCGCGCCGAGCAGCGCCATCACCCGCTCGCTCGCCGGCCACGGCCCGGCGATCGCTTTCGCGCGCATGTAGCTCGCGATATCGGCATCGACATGCTGCGCCGCGCGGCGCAGCGCCATCTCGCGCAAGGCGGCGAGATTGCCCTCGCGGAAAAACCCGCCGAGCGCCCGCCGCGCCGTCTCCGGCGGATAGACGCGCCCCTCGGTGAGCCGCGCGCGCAGTTCCGCCGGCGGCAGATCGATCACCTCGATGTCATTGGCGAGCGACAGCACGCGATCGGGGATGGTTTCGGCGACGCGCACGCCGGTGATGCGGGCGACGGCGTCGTTCAGGCTCTCCAGATGCTGGATATTGAGAGTGGACCAGACATCGATCCCGGCCTCCAGCACTTCCACCGCGTCCTCCCAGCGCTTGGCATGGCGGCTGCCGGGGACATTGGTGTGGGCGAGTTCGTCGAGCAGCAGCAAGCGCGGGTGGCGGGCGAGCGCGCCATCGAGGTCGAATTCCTCGATCTCGCGCCCGCGATAGGCGAGTTTGCGCCGCGCCAGCACCGGGAGATCACCGATTTGCGCGATGGTCTCGGCGCGGCCATGGGTTTCGATCAGCCCGGCGACGACGTCGACGCCTTCCTCGCGCTTGCGCCGCGCCGCCGCCAGCATCTCCCAGGTCTTGCCCACCCCTGGCGCCATGCCGAGAAAGATCTTGAGCCGCCCCTTGCCCTCGCGCGACGCGGCGAGCGCGAGCGTATCGGGATCGGGGCGGCGGTCATCGTCGGGGGCGCGCGGCATGCGGCCGAGTATAGCCGACGATCACGGCGCTTGCATCCGATCGAGGGCGTGGTTCAGCGCCAGCACGTTCACCCGCGTCTCGCCGAGGAAGCCGAGGAACGGCGCCTCGGTATGCGCGGCGACGATGGCGGCGACGCGGTCCTCCGGCCAATGCCGGGCGCTGGCGACGCGGGCGATCTGCCGGCGCGCGTTCTCGGGCGAGATGTCGGGGTCGAGGCCGGAGGCGGAGGTGGTGACGGCGTCCGCCGGCACCGGCGCCGGCCCCGCCGAGGCGAGATCGCCCTTGACGCGGTCGATCAGCGCCTTCGCCGTCGGCGCGAGGTTGGAGGCGTTGGAGTTATCGGCGGCGTAGGGCACCGGCACGGTCTTGCTCGCGTCCTTGGGATCGGGCTCGGTGGTCGCCGAGGGGCGCGGGTGGAAATAGCCCGCTCCCGTGAAATTCTGCCCGATCAGCGCCGAGCCGATGATCCTGCCGTGATCCTCGATGAGACTTCCCCCAGCCTCGAAGGGAAAAGCGAGGCCGGCGAGGCCGGTCATGGCGAGCGGTGCCACGAGGCCGGTGAGCAGTGTCAGCAGCACGACGAGGACGAAAGCGGGGCGGAAAGCGTTGGCCATGGAGGGTCTCCTTCAGGCGAGCCCGGCGAGGGCGAGCAGCATGTCGATCAGCTTGATGCCGATGAACGGCGCGACGATGCCGCCTATGCCATAGATCAGCAGATTGCGCCGCAGCAGCGCCGAGGCGCCGATGGCGCGGAAACGCACGCCGCGGAGCGCCAGCGGCACCAGGGCGACGATGATCAGCGCATTAAAAATCACCGCCGAGAGGATCGCCGATTGCGGCGAGGCGAGGCGCATCACGTTCAGCGCCCCGAGTTCGGGGTAGGCTGCGACAAAAATCGCCGGCAGGATCGCGAAATATTTCGAGATGTCGTTGGCGATCGAAAACGTGGTGAGCGAGCCGCGGGTGATCAGCAATTGCTTGCCGATCTCGACGATCTCGATCAGCTTGGTCGGATCGCTGTCGAGATCGACCATGTTGCCGGCCTCGCGCGCCGCCTGGGTTCCGGTCTGCATGGCAACGCCGACATCGGCTTGGGCGAGCGCCGGCGCGTCGTTGGTGCCGTCTCCCGCCATCGCGACGAGCCGGCCATCGGCTTGGGTTTTGCGGATGTAATCGAGCTTGTCCTGCGGGGTCGCCTCGGCGATGAAATCATCGACGCCGGCCTCGGTCGCGATGGCGGCGGCGGTGATGCGGTTGTCGCCGGTCACCATCACGGTGCGGATGCCCATGCGGCGAAGCTCGGCGAAGCGCTCGCGAATGCCGGGTTTGACGATGTCCTTGAGTTCGATCGCGCCCATCAGCCGCCCATCCCTGGCGACCGCGAGCGGGGTTCCGCCGGCGCGCGCGATGCGTTCGACGGCGGCGGTGAACTCCGCTGGCGGCGTCTGCAACTTGAGCCAGGCGAGCACGGAATCAACAGCGCCCTTGCGAAAGCTCTGCCCGTTGTGATCGAGGCCGGAAAGCCGCGTCTGGGCGGTGAACGGCACCACCGTGGCACCCTCCGGCCGCTCGGGCGCGATGCCGTGGCGGTCGCGCGCGAAGGCGAGGATCGAGCGCCCCTCCGGGGTCTCGTCGCCGAGGGTCGCAAGCGCGATCGCGCTCGCGAGATCGCGTTCATTGACGCCGGGGGCGGGGATGAAGGCGCTCGCCATGCGGTTGCCGAGGGTGATGGTGCCGGTCTTGTCGAGCAGCAGCGTATCGACATCGCCCGCCGCCTCCACCGCGCGCCCCGAGGTCGCGAGCACGTTGAAACGCACCAGCCGGTCCATCCCGGCGATGCCGATCGCCGACAGGAGGCCGCCGATCGTCGTCGGGATCAGGCAGACGAGGAGGGCCGCGAGCACCGGCACGCCAAGAACGGTGCCGGAATACTGGGCGAAGCCGACCAGGGTCGTGACGGCGATGAGAAAGATCAGCGTGAGGCCCGCGAGAAGAATATCGAGCGCGATCTCGTTCGGCGTCTTGCGCCGCTCGGCGCCTTCGACGAGGCGGATCATGCGGTCGAGAAAGGTCGAGCCGGGAGCCGCGGTGATGCGCACGACGAGCCAGTCGGAGACGATCTGCGTCCCCCCGGTGACGGCGCTGCGATCGCCGCCGGATTCGCGGATCACCGGCGCCGATTCGCCGGTGATCGCGCTTTCGTTGACGCTCGCCATCCCTTGGACGACATCGCCATCGGAAGGAATGAGATCACCGGCCTCGACCAGGACGTGATCGCCGACGGTGAGATCGCTCGCCGGGACCGGCTGGAAAATAGCGCGGTCGGCTTGGTTGGGCAGGCGTTTGGCCATCGTCTCGGTGCGGGCGCGGCGCAAGCTCTCCGCCCGCGCGCGCCCGCGCCCTTCCGCCACCGCCTCGGCGAAGGTCGCGAACAATACCGTGAGCCACAGGAAAAAAGCGATCGCGATGGCAAAGCCCCAAGGCGCGCCGGTCGCGAGATTGCGGAGACCGAGCACGGTGACGAGGGCCGAGATCACCTCGGTGACGAAGATCACCGGGTTGCGGATCAGTTGCACGGGATTGAGCTTGCGGAACGAATCGCCGGCGGCGCGGGAGAGAATGGACCCTTCGAACAGGGCGGGTGCGGCGGCTTTGGCGTGGGTGGCCATCGTTGATCTCCTCAGAACGTCTTGCCGGCGAGCAGCGTGAAGTGCTCGGCGAGCGGGCCGAGCGAGAGCGCGGGCATGAACTGTAATCCGCCCATGATCACGATGACGCCGCAGAGCAGCCCGACGAAAAGCGGCCCGTGGGTCGGAAACGTGCCCGACGAGGCCGGCACTTTCACTTTTTCCGCAAGCGAGCCGGCGATCGCCAGCACCGGGATGAGAAAGGCAAAGCGGCCGAGCAGCATGGCGATGCCGATCGTGGTATCGAGCCAGGGGGTGTCGGCGGTGAGCCCTGCAAAAGCGCTGCCGTTATTGCCGGTCGCCGACGTGAAGGCATAGAGCATTTCGGAAAGCCCGTGCGGCCCGGCATTGCCGAGGGAAGCGGTGGCCGCAGGCACGACCAGCGAGAGCGCCGCGAAGCCGAGGATCGCGAGCGGCAGGATCAGCACCGCGAGCATCGCGAGTTTGACTTCCTTTGCCTGGATCTTCTTGCCGAGATATTCCGGCGTCCGCCCGACCATGAGCCCGGCGACGAACACCGCGATGAGGGCGAAGACCAGCAGGCCGTACAGCCCCGAGCCGACCCCACCGGGCACGATCTCGCCAAGCTGGATCAGGAACATCGAGGTCATGCCGCCGAGCGGCATGTAGCTGTCCAGCATCGCGTTCACCGCGCCGCAGGAACTCGCGGTGGTGATGACGTTGAAGAGGACCGAGAGCGGAATGCCGAAACGGAGTTCCTTCCCCTCCATGTTGCCTTGCGCGGGATCGACGCCGAGTGCCGTGAGCAGCGGATTGCCCCCGGCTTCCGCCGCATAGGCGATGGCGATCGCGGCGATGACGAAAATGCCGATCACCGCGAGCAGCGCATACCCCTGGCGCGCATCCTTGACGATGCGCCCGAACGTGAAGGTGAGCGCGATCGGAATGAGGAACACCAGCCAGGCTTCGAACATTGTGGACCAGGCGTTGGGATTTTCGAACGGATGGGCGGAGTTCGCGTTGAAGTAGCCGCCGCCATTGGTGCCGAGTTCCTTGATCACCTCCATGAACGCGACCGGACCCAGCGAAATGGTCTGCTTCATCCCTTCCAGCGTCGTCGCGTCGGCGTGGGTCGCGAGCGTCTGCGGCACGCCGAGCGCGACCAGCACGATCGCCCCGACGACCGCGATCGGCAGCAGGAGATAGAGCACGATGCGCGTCATGTCGGCCCAGAAATTGCCGAGCGTTTTCATCCCGCCCGCGGCGAAGGCGCGCGAGATGGCGAGGGCGGCGGCGATGCCGGTCGCCGCCGAGACGAACATATGCGAGGTGAGCCCCCACATCTGGCTGCCGGGCGAAAGCGTCGTCTCGCCGCCATAGGCCTGCCAGTTGGTGTTGGTGACGAAGCTCATCGCGGTGTTGAAGGCGAGCCGCGGCGACATCCCCGCGAGATGATCGGGATTGAGCGGAAGATAGAATTGCAGCCGCAGCATCGCGTACAGCATCAGGAAATGGAGCGTGTTGAGCAGAATGAGCGCGACGGCATAGCCCCGCCAGGCCATGCCGCGCGCCGGATCGACGCCGGCCAGCGCATAAAATCCGCGCTCGATCGGGCCGAGAACGGGATGGAGAAAGCTCCGCTCGCCGTCGGCGATGCGGGCGATATAGAGCCCCACCGGCCAGGCGGCGAGCACGATGAGAGCGAGCACGAGACAAATCTCGGCCCAGCCACTGATTGTCATGGAAAATGCCCCTCAGATCAGGTCTTTAGATCAGGTCCTCTGGCCGGATCAGCGCCCAGAGCAGATAGATGAACAATGCGAGCGCGACGGCGCCGCCGAGAACGAGATCGAGCATCGCTCAGATCCGCGCGCAGAAATCGGCATAGGCGATCATCAGCAGGATGCCGCCGGCGCCGAGAACGATGAACACAACATCCAACACGCACCCCTCCTTGGGCTTGTTTCGCGAGCGTGCCAGCCTAGTGAAAATAGACGTCAAAAAGCGATATGGCTTTTCGCAACGGCGCATCAAAAACGCATAAAATCCCGTCAGGGCACCGCGTTTTCGGCATTTGCCGGCGGGGAGAGGGAAAGCCTTGCTTCGAGCACGTCGTCCTCGCCCGGCAGGCGATGGAGCGAAAAGCCGAGATGGCGGACGAAGGCGAGCATCGGCGCGTTATCGGCCAGGATCTGGCCGATGATCTCGGTCATGCCCTGCCCGCGCGCCCAGTCGATGAGGCGGCGCATGAGATGCGAGGCGAGTCCCTTGCCCTTCATGTCCGGCTGCGCGATGATCGCGAATTCGCTGCTGTTTTCATCGAGTTCGCGCACCAGCCGGGCGACCGCGACGGTCTCGCCGGTGGTTTGGCGGACGGCGATGAAGGCGATTTCGCGCTGGTAGTCGACTTGCGTCATGCGGGCCATCTGCTCGGCCGCGAGGGCGCGCATCGGCGAGAAGAAGCGATAGCGGATGTCTTCCGGGGAGAGGCGCTGGAAGAACGCGCCATGCGCCTCGGCGTCCTCGGGGCGGATCGGGCGGATCAGCAGCGTCTCGCCGCCGGCCGTCCAGGTCTCCTCGAGTTCGGCGGGGTAAGGCGGAATGGCGAGCTGTGCGGCGCTTCCGGCCGGGCGCAGCGTGAGCCCGGCGTCGCCGACCATGACCCCCTCGCCATCGACGAACAGGGGATCGATGCGCAATGTCGCGATCTCGGGAAAATCGACCACCAATTGCGAGACCCGCACCAGGGTTTCGGCGATGGCGTCGCTGTTCGCCGGAGAAAATTCCCGAAACGCGCCGAGCATAAGGGCGAGGCGCGAGCGCGCGATCAGCGCATGCGCGAGCGGCAGGTTGAGCGGCGGAAGATCGACCACGCTTTCGTCGAGCAGGGCGCCGGCGCTGCCGCCGAGGCCGAAGCCGAGCATCGGGCCGAACACCGCGTCATCGCCGAGGGTGATCGAAAATTCGCGGGCGCGGCGGATCTGGCGCTGGACGAGAAAACCATGCCCGCGCTCCTGCCTCGCGGCCATCCGCTCGGCGGCGCGGGTCACGGCGGCGGCATCGGCGAGATCGAGAACGACGCTCGGCGCGCCGGGCTTTGCCGTGCGGCGGAGCTTGAGCGCGATCGGAAAGCCGAGCATCGTCGCCGCCACCCCGGCATCCTCGGGGCTTGCCGTCGCCCGCGTCGGCACCACCGGCACATCATAGGCGGAGAGCATCGCCATCGCCTCGTCTTGCAGCAAGGCGAGGCGTCCGGCCTGGCGCGCCTTGGCGAAAACCCGCTTCGCCGCGGCCCGGTCGGGGAGCAGGCGGAGCACGGTGCTCGGCGGCAATTCGCGCGCCGCTTGGCGATTGCGACGATGCTGGAGGAGATGGTGAAACCCGTGCACCGCCTGCTCCGGCGTCGCGAACACCGGCAATCCGGCATCGGCGAGGCGGCGGCGGAGCGGAGCGGCGGTGGTTTCGCCCATCGCCGCGACCAGGAGCGGCCGCTTGATGGCGCGCGCGCTGGCTGCGATGTGGGTGGCCCAGGCCTCGGCCTCGGCCGGGCTCTGGCGCTGCTGCGGCGGGGTAAAAACGGCGAGGACGCCGCCGATCTCGGGGGCGGCGGCGAGGCGTTCCACCGCGGCGGCGAATCGCGCCGGTTGGTCGAGGCCGATATAGAGCGGCTCATGGGCGCCGCCCTGGCCGGCGAGTTCGCGCGGCAGTTTCCGCTCCAGCGCCGCCCGGGTGGCGGGCGGCAGACGATACAGCGGAATGCCGAGGCGAAGCGCCTCGTCCGCCGCCATTTCGCCGGGGGCGATGGCGGTGGTGACGATGGCGAGCGGCTCGCGGGTGAGGGGGGGCGCGCGGCTCAGGGTTTCGGCGGCGGCGAGCAGATCCTCGAGCCGGTTGACGACGAGGAGGCCGGCGCGTCGCCCGGCGGCGGCGAAAGCGGCTTCGGCGCCGGCCCCGGGCACGGCGAGGGCTTCGCTCTCGGCATCGCGCAGCTTGCCGCCGGCGCAAAGTGCCACCACCGGCCGCAGGCGGGACGCCGCGCGGGCGGCGGAGATGAAGGCGCGCGGGCTCTTGAGCCGGCGGATATCGAGCAGGATGGCGCCGGTTGCGGGGTCGCGCGCGAGCCAGTCCAGCGTCAGGCCGAAGCCGATATCGGCATTGCCGCCGATGCCGACGATATGCGAGAAGCCGACCCCGTTCGGCCCCGCCCAGTCGAGCACGGCGCGGCAGAGGGCGGCGGATTGCGACACCAGCGCGGTGCGTCCTGCCGGCACCGGGAGATGGCCGAGGGTCGCGTTCAGCCCGAGCGCGGGGATGGCGAGCCCGAACGAACCGGGGCCGAGCACCCGCACCCCGCTCGCCCGCGCCGCTTGGCGCAACCCCGGCATCATCGCGGTCGCGATCGCGGCAAAGCAGCCGCGCGCGGCGAGGGCGCCGAGCACCGCGCGCGGGTCATCGAGCGGCGCCGCCAGAATCGCGATATCGGGCGGGGTGATATCCGGGGGAGCGGCATCGGGTTGGAGCGGCGGCGTGGCGAGGGCGCCGCGGTCGAGCGTCTCGATGGTGCCGGCGAAGCCGCCGGCGCGGAGATTGGCGAGCATCATCGCTCCCTCCGCGGTCTCGGCGCCGAGCACCGCGACGCTCGCGGGGCGGAACAGCCGCTCGGAGTGGAAGCGATGACGGGAGGCGCGCGGCAGCCAGGACATGGCGGCATCCTATAACATATTGCGCTGCAATATATGATAGCACATCACGCGGCAGCGCGTCGCTCCCCGGCGGGTGTCGGTGGGCGGGCGGTTTTTTCCGTGCCCGGCGATTTTTTTCTTGCCGCGGCGGGGGGAGGAGTCCTATCTACGCGGCGGAGAGGCGCGCCGAACCATATATGTGCGCTTGTGCCCCGGCTCAGACCACTCGCCTTGGGCCGGTTGTGTCAACTTTTTGTCAGGGATCACATGAACCCGCGATCTAGCAGCCAGCCCACGGAGAGCCATAGTCGGCGCATCGCGCCTGCTTTGCCGCCGTCGGGTTGGTCCACCGCCCGGGATCCGCATGTGACCGTTGAGGCGCCAGCGCTGTTCTGCTGACGTCAAACGGCCAGGCCTCCCGGGCTCGAGTTTCCACTTGAGCCAGAGGAGGCCGCAATGGCCGTCTTTATCTTTCCTCGTCTTTCCTGCGCGCCCGGCGATCGCCTGGCCGTGATGCATCGCTTTGCCGCCGCCGCGGCGCTTCCCCGTGGGCGCGCCGCGCGCCCCGCGCTCGACCTCTGCTGGCGGCGCGATGGCGAAGGCCGGTTGCGCGCCCAATGGGGCCTCGCCGCCCCACAATCGCGGGCGTCATTGCCGGGTTGATCGGCCGCGAGCGACCGCCTTGCCGCATCCCGCCCCGCCCCCCGCACCTGCCGCGTCGGGGGGGCGATGCGACACGGCGTCCGCCGCCGGCTCTGCCGCCACTCGTTCCCCTCAGCCAGGCGCTGGCTTGGCGCAGAACGGATCTAAAACCATGACCCATATCGATAAGCTCGATCATCTGACCTCTGAGGCGGCGCTCGATTCCGCCCATGTCGGCGACATCACCGGTGCCCTCGGCACCATAAGGCGCGACGATAACCGGCCCCGGCGCGGCCTCGGCGCGCGTCTCGCGACCCTGCTCGCGGTCATCGGCCCCGGCCTCATCGTCATGGTCGGCGACAATGACGCCGGCGCCTTCGCGACCTACACCCAGGCCGGCCAGACCTATGGCAGCACGCTCTTGTGGACCATGGTGCTGCTGATTCCGGTGCTCTATGTCTGCCAGGAGATGGTGGCGCGCCTCGGCGCGGTCACCGGGGTTGGCCATGCGCGGCTGATTTTCGAGCGCTTCGGCCGCTTCTGGGGGGCGTTCAGCATCATCGACCTGTTCCTCCTGAATGGGCTGACCATCGTCACCGAATTCATCGGCGTCAGCCTGGCGATGGAGTATTTCGGCCTCTCGAAGCCGCTCGGCGTCCTGGTCGCGGCGGGGCTCACCATCGCCGCCGTCAGCACCGGCAGTTTCCGGCGCTTCGAGCGTTTCGCGGTGCTGCTGTGCTTTGGCAGCCTGGCGATCGTGCCGATCGTCATCGTCGCCCATCCGCCGCTTGGCGTCATGGTGCATGATCTGGTGGTGCCGGGCCTGCCGCCGGGCAAGCTTTCCGACATCATGCTGCTGATCATCGGCCTGGTCGGCACCACGGTCGCGCCCTGGCAGTTGTTTTTCCAGCAGAGCTATGTCGTCGACAAGCGCCTGCGGCCGCGCTTCATGGCCTATGAGAAGGCGGACATGGCGCTGGGCATGTTGTTCACGCAAATCGGCGCCATCGTGATGATCGCCATGGCCGCCGCGGCCTTCGCGGGAAAGCCGGAATTCGGCAATTTCACCGATGCCGGCGGGGTTGCCGCGGGGCTCGCCAAATATGTCGGGCGCTGGGCGGGCGGTCTGTTCGCGATCGGCCTCGTCGATGCCGCGCTGCTCGGCGCCGCGGCGGTCGGGCTCTCCACGGCTTACGCGTTCGGCGATACCTTGTCGCTGCGCCATTCCCTGCATCGCAAGCCGAACGATGCGCTCGGCTTTTATCTGGTCTATGGCGCGCTGATCGCTCTCTCTGCGGCGATCGTGCTGATCCCGGGCTCGCCGCTCGGGCTGATCACCGAGGCGGTGCAGGTGCTGGCCGGCATATTGCTGCCGAGCGCGACCGTGTTCCTGCTGCTGCTGTGCAACGACAAGGCGGTGCTCGGCCCGTGGGTGAACGGCAAGTGGCAGAATCTTCTCGCCGGGACGATCGTCGGCGTGCTGGTGATTCTTTCGGTCATTCTCACCGCGGCGGTGGTGTTTCCGGACATCACCGATGGCGAGATCATCGCGACCCTCGGCGGTGGCGCGGCGCTCGGCGTCATCGGCTTTCTCGCCACCCGCCTGGTGACGAAGCGCGGCCTGGCGCCGGAGAGAGGCGAGGTGGACGTCCTTGATCGCGAGACGTGGCGCATGCGGCCGCTCGCCGAGCTGCCGCCGCTGCGGCTGCCGCCGGCCGCCCGGCTGTGGATGGGGGTATTGCGCCTCTATTTGGTGGTGGCGGTTGGCATGGCCCTGTTCGCGGTCATCAAAATCGCCCTCGGCCACTGAGTAAAGCTTTTCTCGTCTCCCTCGGGGGGCAGTGCCGGAGGCGCTGCCCCCAGGGGAAAATTTTTTTGGTTCTTTTTTCCAAAAAAAACAATTTCTTATTTTCCTGACAAATCCCGCGCCATGGTGAGTGCGTCGCCGCCGTCCGGGTAGTAGTGGCGGCGGCGGCCGAGCGGGTGAAATCCGGCCGCGGTATAAAGCGCGCGCGCGGCGATATTATCGGCCGCGACCTCAAGGAACAGAACCCGCGCGCCGTGCCGCGCCGCCGCGCTGATGGCGGCGTCGAGCAAGGCGCGGCCAAGCCCGCGGCGGCGAAAGGGCGGGGCGACGGCGAGCGTCAGGATCTCGGCCTCGCCGGCGACGGCGCGGAGGAGGCTCATGCCGCCTTCCGGCGCGATTTCGGCGAAGGTGCCGGGAAGGCTGAGCTGCGCCGCGAAGGCCGCGGCATCCCAGCGCGCGCCGGGCGGAAAACACGCCGCGTGGATGGCGGCGAGGGCTTCGGCATGGGCAAGGGACGCGGCTTGGATCGCGAAGGGCGTTGTGATCGCGCCCCTATCTTTCTTGCCGGCGTCTCTCATGCCGGCGGCGGGCGCGCCGGCGCCGCGATCGCCGCCGGCGGCTCGGCATAGACCGGCTGCGCGGGACGCGGCGGGGCGCCGGCGACGGCGGTCC
>JAJZBV010000026.1 GCA_021851785.1 Pseudomonadota bacterium | reverse complement strand
TGTGGATGCCGACGGCTGAAAGCCGGCGAGCCGCCTATGTCGCGGCCACCCGCCACCGGGAGGATCTGCAAATTTTCGTCGCCCGCGAGGCGGTGAAAGGCTTCCCGGACGCGGAAATGAAAATCGGACGCGCCGGATTAATCGAGGCGGAGGCGCGGGATTTGAGGTCGCGCGACGAAATCGTCGCCCACCTGGCCAAAGCCCTGGCGCGCGCCGACGAGCCGAGAAATGCGCTTGATGCCATGGGGATATCGATAAATACGATCATGCCACAGAGCGGAGTTCAACCTGAAACACCAGATATGAAGATAGAAAATAAACAGCCTGAGCCGAAAGTTAGAATCCACATGCCGTCCGGCAAGATCGGAAAAAAGATTGAATCTATAAAACCGGAATTACTTAAAAATAACAACAGTCAGCAACCGACGCAGCCAGAAGAGGAAGATATACCGTCGTTTAATATGCGGTAATTCTTATTTTATTATTTTTCCAAAATCTTACTAGTCACCCTATATACCCTAGCTATTAGGTTTTCTGATACAGAAATCCGTGTTGTAACCAAATTGTTGCTGACATTAATTAAAAACCCATATTCAATAAGCGTTTTTGCTACGAACATTGGGTTTAAATTTTTGCATATTTCGCTTTTCCAAACCTCCGGCATTATCAAATATTCGGTGATTCCGTCATATTGTCGGCTCCACCCGACTATGTTGTTTGTTCTAACAAAATTATTTGCTCCTATTGGCGTAAAACGTGACTCACCATGCATTTCTATAAAGGAGCGTACCTGCTTGATAGCTCTTATTTCTTCACCAGACTCGGAGCCGCCTCGATCTATCATCCATGCGCCGTACGCCCACGCCGCAGCCCTCATTGCGTCTCCAGGATTCCACAGCAAAACACCCGCTTCGACAGCTCCACCCCGACCGAATGATGGTTGGCGTGACAACGAGAGAATCACGATCGCCTTGCTGGCGCAACCACTCGCAGATTTTGCGAGGTTTTTCGACCAGAGTTACCGGGGAGCAGGCATAGGCACACGACCGGCTGGATGTTTCATCCTTGACTGATATCGCGGGGCATTTGGTTCGGTCGCTTCAAGCTGGGGAAGATTGTACCGAACTCGGCTGGTCGTTGACTCAATCGGATATAATTATATATACTATCCTGGTCGTCGGCCTGCCCGACAAGGCGGTCGGCGAGGCGCGCGAGCGGGTGCGCGCCGCCCTCACCGCCATGGGTCTCGCGCTGCCGCCCAAGCGGGTGATCGTCAATCTCGCGCCCGCCGACCTCCTCAAGGAGGGCAGCCATTTCGACCTCCCCATCGCGCTTGGCGTGCTCGCCGCGATGGAGGTGCTGCCGGGCGAGGAAATGGCGCAATTCGCGGCGCTCGGCGAGCTATCGCTCGATGGCCGGCTCAACCCCGTCGCCGGGGTGCTGCCGGCGGCGATCGCGGCGGTGGCGCTCGACCTCGGCCTGATCTGTCCGGGGGCGCAAGGCGGCGAGGCCGCCTGGGCGGGACACATCGATATCGTCGCGCCGGCCGATCTCCTCTCCCTGATCAACCATTTCCGCGGCACGCAAATGCTCGGCCCGCCGGCGCCCGCGATGCCGCCGCCCGCCATCGGCGGCCCCGATCTCGCCGAGGTGAAGGGGATGGAAAGCGCCCGCCGCGCCCTCGAAATCGCCGCCGCCGGGGCGCATAATCTGCTCCTCATCGGCCCGCCGGGCGGCGGCAAATCGATGCTCGCGGCGCGGCTTCCCGGCCTTCTTCCCGATCTCACCCCGGAGGAGGCGCTGGAAGTCAGCATGATCCATTCCGTCGCCGGGATGCTCGAGGAGGGGCGCCTCCTCATGCGCCCGCCCTATCGCGAGCCGCACCATTCCGCCTCCATGGCGGCGCTCACCGGCGGCGGTCAGCGGGCGCGGCCGGGCGAGGTCTCGCTCGCCCATCGCGGCGTCCTGTTCCTCGACGAATTGCCGGAATTTCCCCGCCCGGCGCTGGAGGCGCTGCGCCAGCCGATGGAGGCCGGACGCACCACCGTCTCACGCGCCAGCGCGCATATCACCTACCCCGCGCGGTTCCAGCTCGTCGCCGCGATGAACCCCTGCCGCTGCGGCCATCTCGGCGACGTCACCCGCGAATGCACCCGCGCGCCACGCTGTGGGGAGGAGTATCTGAGCCGCATCAGCGGCCCGCTGCTCGACCGCATCGATCTCACCGTCATGGTCCAGCCGGTTTCGCCGGCCGAACTTTCGCGCGCCCCGGCCGGCGAAGGGTCGGCCGCCGTCGCCGCGCGGATCGCCGAGGCGCGTCGCCGTCAGCGCGAACGCGGCGCCGCGATCAACGCCGAAATCGAACCCGGCGCCATCGCCCTCGCCGCCGAAGCGCGCGCCTTCGCCGAGCAGGCGGCGGAAAAGCTGCGCCTCTCCGCGCGCGGTTTCACCCGCATCCTGCGCATCGGGCGCAGCATCGCCGACCTCGCCGGCGCGGCGATCGTCCGGCGCGAGCACATCGCCGAAGCCCTCGCCTTCCGCCACCGGATTCCGGGGAAATCTCTCTGAAATATGCGACGAAAGAAAGAGCAGGGGGCTTTGCCCCCTGCACCCCCACCAAAGGCAATGCCTTTGGAAACCCTCCCGAGGGCGAGAAATCAGATCGGCGGCCTGGTATCGGTGATCTCCAGAATAGTGAGAAGCTTGGCCAGCGCCGCCGGCTTGTCGGTCTTGTCGAGCGCCGCCAGCTCCGCCGCCAGACGTTCCAGCGCCGCCTCGAAAATCTGCCGCTCGCTGAAGCTCTGATCCGGCTGGCCAGCATTGCGGCGAAGATCCCGCACCACCTCGGCCACCGCCAGCGGATCACCGGAATTGATCTTCGCCTCATATTCCTGCGCCCGGCGCGACCACATCGTGCGCTTGATCCGCGCCCGCCCCTTGAGCATCGCCAGGGCTTCGTCGAACAGCTTGCGCGTCGCGAGCTTGCGCAGCCCAGCACTCCGCGCCTTCGCCACCGGCACGCGGAGCGTCATGCGGTTTTCCTCGAAGGTGATGTGGATCAGCTCCAGCTTGTGCCCGGCGATCTCCTCGACCGCGATGCGCTCCACCTTGCCGACCCCATGCGTCGGATAAACGACATGATCGCCGGCGACGAATTTCTCCGCCTTGGCCGGCGCCCGGGCCAGCAGCATCGGCTTGCCGCCGCCATCGTTGCGGGCCGCGGGCGCGGACCTGACGGGGGCGACCTTGGCGCCGGTGTCGGACGTCTCCGCCACGACCTCACGCGCCACCGCGCCATCACTCTCAAGAGAAGCGGCAACCACCGCGGCAGGTTTCATTCATCCAACCTCGTTGTTCTGGGCGATCCCGGAGCCGGCGGCCAAGCCGCACAGCCGGCACCGCATCGACGCCAAGCCATAGGACCGAGCAAACCCCGCCCGCGACTCGCGCCGCAGCCGCGGTCACCCGATCCCTAACCGTGATGCCATTGAACGTCCGTTGAGTACACCTGGATAAGAGCGCATCCTGGCCGGCACCCACCTGGTTTGGCAGGCACCGGAAAGATGGCCCCCCCGGGAGCGCGGTCACCATGGGCGTTCGTGGCAGCTTAATTACACCTAACCACTCTACTACCACAATTCGCGCCGCCGGTCACGCCCTGCGTCGGGGGCGGGCGAGAGGCAGGGTCAGGGCTGGCCAGGATCGGGCGAGAACAACTCTCCCTTGCCCGGCTTGTCCTTCCACTCATCGGCATCCTCGGGCGGGGTGCCTTTGCGGGTGATGTTCGGCCACTGTCCGGCATAGTTGCGATTGGCCTCGAGCCAGGCACTAGCACGGTCGTCGCTGTCGGGGACGATCGCCTCGGCCGGACATTCCGGCTCGCAAACACCGCAATCGATGCACTCGTCCGGATGGATGACCAGCATATTCGCGCCGACGTAAAAACAATCGACCGGGCACACCTCGACACAGTCCATGTATTTGCAGCGAATGCAGTTTTCCGTGACCACGTAGGTCATTGCGCTCTCCTCGATCGATCGGCGGCCGCCGGTTGCGCGGCGGCAAGGTCATGGGCCGCGATATGCCGCCTTATCCCGGTCGGCGCAAGAGACCGGCCGTGCCTCGCCGATCTCGTCATAGAGCGCCCGCGCCTGCTCCGGCCCGAGCCGCCGCGCCGCGAGCTGCGCCACCCGCAGCACCCGGACCTCGTGTCTGAGCGCCAGCGTCAGCACATCGCCGATACGCAGGCGGAAATCGGGCTTTTCCACAAGCTGGCGATTGACCCGGACCCATCCCTCCGCGACCAGCCGCGCGCAATCGCTCCGGCTGCGGCGCACGCGCGCGCAGAACAGCCATTTATCCAGCCGCTGCCAAGGAATGGCGGCGGGTTCAGCCATGGCGGAGTGCGGCGAGCGCCGCGAACGGGCCGCCAGCCGTGGCCGGACGCAGGCGCGTCGGCGCCGGCGGACGTGACGGGCGCGGTCTTCGGGCGGCAATGAAGGGCGGCGCCGGCGGCCCGGCGCAACCGGTCGGAAGACCGGCGGCGGGGATGACGCGAAAGCCCAGCGCCCGCACCACCGCCGGCAGCAGCGCCGCCTTGACGCCGAGCCGCGCGGCGAGCGCGGCCGGCAGCGGACATTGCCCGCCTCGTGTCGCGCGCGCGAGATCGGCGATGACAGGCTCGGCGATATCGAGCCGCAGCAAAACCGGCCCCGCCGGCAGCCAGCCGAGGGCCAGCGAAAAATCCTCCGGCCAGGGTGCGGGCGCTGTGATGGCGATCGCCGCCGGCGGCGGCAAAGGCGGCGTCTCGATCCCGCGCGCCAGCGCCAGAAGCTGCGCCCGGAGCGCCATCGCCCGCGGCTTCAGCATCCCCGCGAGCCAGGCCGCGTAACGTCCGGCCACGACGCCGTTCCTCGCGAGCAGGGCGCGCACCCGCGCCGGCATCCGTTCCTCTGCGATCTCCGCTCCCGGTATCTGCTCCCTGGGCACGACGCCGAGGCCTTCGCCGAGCAGATGCGCGATACCGCGCAGCGCCGGCGCGTCGGCGGCGGCGATGAAGGCGTGCAAAGGCGCGAAATCGGCGGCGATCCGCCGTTCGAGATAGAGCGCCACGCGCTCGCGCACGCGAAGGGCGAGGCCGCCCGAGACGAAATCATTTTCGGCGACCACGATGCGCGGCCGGGCGAGGCTGGCCCCGGCGAGCAGCCGCGCCAGCGGCGCCCCTTCCCAGGTCAGGTGATGATCGGCGGTCAGGGTGAAGGCGCTATCGGGCAGCGCCGCGAGCCGCGCGACGCGCCGCCCGATCTCGGTCGCCAGCGACCGCCGCGCGGCGCGCTCCACCAGCCGCCGCTGATCGCCGAGCGCGCGCGGATCGGGGGCGAAGCGGAGCCCCGTCATGCGCCCGACCGCGTGCCCCTCGACCACCACCTCGCCAGCGGCGGTCACCGCCGAGAGCAGCGCCTCGTCGGCGCCGGCATCGAGCCGGCGCAGAAGCTGCGTCGCCCGGCGATCGACGAACCGCGCCGCGAGCCGCTCGTGCAGCGCATCCGAGAGCAGATCCTCGACCGCGCGGGCGCGCCCCCGCCAATGCGCCGCGTCGGCCAGCCAATCCGGGCGCGCCGCGATATAGGCCCAGATGCGAATGCCGGCGAGGCGCTGCATGAGGGTATCGATATCGCCCTCGGGGCGGCTCAACGCCTCGATCTGCCCGGCGATCCAATCGGCCGGCAGAGGCTCGCCGCGCACGAGATGGGCGAAGACGCGGGCAGCGAAGCGGGCATGGGTGTCATCGCCGAGCTTGCGGAAATCCGGGATCGACGCCGCCTCCCACAGCAGCGCGACCCGCCCCGGCCGGTCGGCGAGGGCGCGCAGTTCGGGGTCGCGCGCGAGGGTCGCGAGCGTCGCCACATCGCTCGCCTCATTGCCGCGCGCAAGACCCGGCCCCGGCGGCGGCGCTTGCAAACTCTGCAGGAGCGCCTCCGGCGAGGAGAAATCGAGCGCCGGGTTGCGCCAGTAAAGCTGCGCCAGCGGCTCGAAACGATGCCCCTCGATCGCCGCCACCAGCGCCTCGTCGAGCGGCGGGCAGCGGGCGGTGGTGCCGAAACTCCCATCGCGCAGCCCGCGCCCGGCCCGCCCGGCGATCTGGGCCAATTCCGGCGCGCTGAGACGCCGCGGCCGGCTTCCGTCGAATTTGCCGAGCCCGGCGAAGGCGACATGGTCGACATCCATGTTCAGCCCCATGCCGATGGCATCCGTCGCCACCAGGAAATCGACCTCGCGGTTCTGATAGAGCGCGACCTGCGCATTGCGGGTGCGCGGCGCCATCCGCCCCATCACCACCGCGCAGCCGCCGCGCCGGCGACGGATCGCCTCGGCGATGGCATAGACCTCCTCGGCGCTGAAGGCGACGATGGCGGAGCGCGGCGCGAGATGGGTGAGCTTCACCGCCCCTTCATGCGCGAGGCGCGAGAGCCGCGGCCGGGTTTCGATCTCGGCCTCCGCCACCAGCCGGCGCACCAGCGGGCGGATGGTTTCGGCGCCGAGAAACATCGTCTCGACGAGGCCGCGCGCCGATAACAGCCGGGCGGTGAAGATATGGCCGCGATCGGGATCGGCGCAGAGCTGGATTTCATCGACGGCGAGAAACTCGACCGGGCGCGCGAGCGGCATCGCCTCCACGGTGCAGGAAAACCACCGCGCCTCGGGCGGCACGATCTTCTCCTCGCCGGTGATCAGGGCGACGCGGCTCACCCCCTTGATCGCCACCATGCGCTCGTAATTCTCGCGCGCCAAGAGCCGGAGCGGAAAGCCGATGATGCCCGAGCCATGCGCGAGCATCCGCTCCATCGCCAAATGTGTCTTGCCCGTATTGGTGGGGCCGAGCACGCATTTCACGCGCGACGAAAAATCCGCCATCATCGGAATCTCAGCCACCGCGCCGCGAATTGCAACCCCGCGACAGGGATCGGGTCCAGGGACATCGTCCCTGGCGGGGTCGAGGGGCGGAGCCCCCGCCTTTCCCTAATCCTGCTCGCGCGCGGCGATGGTCGCCTGGAGGCGGGGATAGATTTCATTCCGCCAGCGTTTGCCGCTGAAGACGCCGTAATGGCCGATGCCGTGCTGGAGATGATAGGTTTTACGGCCATCGGGAAGGTTGGCGCAGAGTTCGAGCGCCGCCCTCGTCTGGCCGATGCCGCAGATATCGTCACGCTCCGCCTCGATGGCGAGAAGATGGGTGGTTTCGATCGCGGCGAGATCGATTTTGTGGTCATGCCAGGTGAGCTGACCCCGCGGCAGGCGGTGTTCCTGGAACACGTTGCGCACGGTTTCGAGATAGAACTCCGCCGGCAGGTCCATGATCGCGAGATATTCGCTGTAGAATTCGCGATGCGCCTCGGCCTTGGCGAGATCGCCGATGGCGACGTTGCGCCATTGCCGCCAATGGGCGGCGACGTGGCGGTCGAAATTCATCGAAACGAACGCCGAGAGCTGCACGAAGCCGGGATAGACGCGCCGCCCGGCGCCGCGGTGGCGCCAGGGGACGCGGGCGATGAGATTCTGTTCGAACCAGGCGAGCGGGCGCGCTTTCGCGAGGTCGTTGACCCTTGTCGGGTTGATGCGGGTATCGATCGGCCCGGCCATCATCGTGAGGCTGCGCGGCAGCGCCGGATGCCTTTCTTCGGCCATCACGGCGACGGCGGCGAGCGCCGGCACGGCTGGCTGACAGACCGCGACGACATGCGCGCCGGGGCCGATCGCGATGAGAAAATCGATGACGTGATCGATGAAATCGGAAAGGTCGAAGCCGCCGGCGGCAACCGGCACGTCACGCGCGTTGATCCAATCGGTGATGAAGACGTCGTGATCGGGGAGCAGGGTTTCGACGGTGTTGCGGAGCAGGGTCGAGAAATGGCCGGACATCGGCGCGACCAGGAGCACACGCGGCTGACTGCGGCCCATTTCCTTGCGGAAATGGAGCAGGGTCGCGAACGGCGTGCGCAGCGTCTCCTCCTCGATGACGGTGACTTCCTCGCCATCGAGGCGGGTCGAGGTGATATCGAAATGCGGCCGGGCGTGGGTGGTCTCGCTATGGCCGAGCACGTCGAAGGCGCCGGCGAGAACGCCGAGCGGCAGGGTTCCGGGCGCGATCCCGGCGAGGGGACGGAGCAGCGTGCTGGCGCCGCGCGAAAGCAGGCGCCAGGCGGCGAGGGTATCGGCGTGGAGATGATAGAGCGGATACAAAAGGGGATGAAACCCCGCCCCGAGAGGCTGCGCCTTAGTGAAATCGAGGAGATCTCCGGCCCCGGGGGCAAAATCGGCCTTCGCGGCAAAATTCACGTCCGGGGGGAAGAAAGCGAACATTTATCGGCGAATCCTTGCGATCTGACGGGCCGGGCGGATGGCGCCGAAACTCTGCCCGAGGCCGGGGCGCGCGGGAAGGGGGCGGGAGAAGAAAAAAAACCGGATCGCGTCAGAGACCGACCAGCCCGGCGGCGAAGGCCTGGGCGTCGAAGGGGCGGAGATCGCCGGCCTGCTCGCCGACGCCGACCGCGAACACCGGCAAGCCGAAGCTTTCCGCGAGCGCGACCACGACGCCACCGCGCGCGCTGCCATCGAGCTTGGTGACGATCAGGCCGCTGACATCGACCATCTCCTTGAACACCCGCACCTGCTCGATGGCGTTCTGGCCGGTGGTGGCGTCGAGGACCAGCACCACCGCATGCGGCGCGGTCTCGTCCTGCTTGCGCAGAACGCGGATGATCTTGCGCAATTCCTCCATCAGCGCCGATTTATTGTGCAGCCGCCCGGCGGTATCGATGAGCAGGACGTCGCTTTCTTCCTGTCGCGCCCGGGTCAGGGCATCGAAGGCGAGGCCGGCGGCATCGGCATTCGCAGATCCTGCGATCACCGGCGCCCCGACCCGTTCGCCCCAGATCTGCAACTGCTCGACGGCGGCGGCGCGGAACGTGTCGCCGGCGACCAGCATCGGCCGCAAGCCGGCGTCCCGCCAGGCGAGCGCGAGCTTGCCGATGGTCGTCGTCTTGCCGGTGCCGTTGACCCCGACCACCAGGACGACATGCGGGCGATGCGCGGGATCAGGCGCGAGCGGGCGCGCGACCGGGGCGAGGATGGCGGCGATTTCCTCGGCCAGCGCCGTCTTGATCTCGGCCTCGGTGATGTCTTTCCCGAAGCGGGTGCGGCGGAAGGCGGCGATCACCCGCCGCGCCGCTTGCGGGCCGAGATCGGCGGCGATCAGCAGATCCTCGAGTTCGGCCAGCGCCTCGTCATCGAGCTTGCGCCGGGTCAGCACGCCGGCGAGGCCGAAGGTGAGCTTCTGGGTGCTCCGCGCGAGGCCATCCTTGAGGCGCGAGAAGAAACCGAGCGCCATCAGAGCGCCTCGGCCAGGAGATGGCCGTGATCGGCGCCGACGATCCGCGCCGCGACCCGCGTTCCCGCCCGGCCTGGCGCGGTAAGCCGGACGCGGGCGAAATGCTCGGAGAGGCCGTCTCTGTCGGTTTCCATCAGGATTTCCGTCCGGGTTCCGATTTTGGCGGCGAGAAATCGCGCCAGCGCGGCCTCGCCGGCGGCGCGGAGCCGTGCCGCCCGCTCGCGCCGGAGCGGCTTCGGCGTCGCCGGCATGCGCGCCGCCGGCGTGCCGCGGCGGGCGCTGAAGGGGAAAACATGGAGGAAGGGGATCTCCGTCTCCTCGACGAAAGCGAGGGTCTCGGCGAACAACGCCTCGTCCTCGGTCGGGAAGCCGGCGATGAGATCGGCGCCGATCGCGATTCCGGGGCGGAGCGAGCGTGCCCGCGCGATCACCGCTTCGGCCCCGGCGCGCGAGTGGCGGCGCTTCATGCGCTTTAAGATCAGATCGCTCGCCGCTTGCAGCGAGAGATGGAGATGCGGCATCAGCCGTGGCTCCTCGGCGAGGAGATGCCAGAGATCGTCATCGATCGCCGCCGGGTCGAGCGAGGAGAGCCGGAGCCGGGGCAATTCCGGCACCAAAGCGAGCAGCCGCCTGACCGCCTGGCCGAGGCTCGGCCGCCCCGGCAGATCGCCGCCGAAGCTCGCGAGATCGACCCCGGTGAGGACGATTTCCTGAAACCCCGCCGCGACTTGCGCCCGCGCCTCGGCGACCAGTTCGCCGAGCGCCACACTCCGGCTCGGCCCGCGACCAAAAGGAATGATGCAGAAGGTGCAGCGGTGATCGCAGCCCTGCTGCATCTGGAGGAAGGCGCGGGTGCGGCCGGCGAAATCGGTGATCAGATGCGCCGCCGTCTCGCGCGCCGCCATGATGTCGGAGACCGTGCCCGGCGCCGTCTCGGCGAAGCTCTCGGGGCGCAGTTTGTCGAGATTGCCGAGCACCTTGGCAACCCCCGGCAGGGCGGCCCAGGCGGCGGGGTCGGTCTGCACCGCGCAGCCGGTGACGATGATGCGCGCCTCGGGCCGGGTGCGCGCAAGACGCCGGATCGCCTGGCGCGCCTGGCGCTCGGCCTCGGCGGTGACGGCGCAGGTATTGACGATGACGGTATCCGCGAGCCCGCTGGCGTGGCCGCGCATCACCTCGCTCTCATAGGCGTTGAGGCGGCAGCCGAAGGTGAGGATGTCGGCGCTCATGCGGCGGCGAGATCGATCGTGCCGTGGAAGGCGATGGCGGCGGGGCCGGTCATCAGCACGTGATCGTCGTCTTCGCGCCAGGCGATCCCGATCTCACCGCCATCCAGCACCAGCGTCGCGCGGCGCGCCGCCAAGCCGCGGCGATGCGCGTTGACGAGGGCCGCGCAGGCACCCGAGCCGCAGGCGAGGGTGCGCCCCGCCCCCCGCTCCCAGACGATCAGGCGGAGGCGATCGGGCGCCAGGATCTCGGCGATGCCGATATTGGCGCGCTCGGGAAACAGGGGGTCGTGTTCCAGCGCCGGGCCGAGTGCGGCGATCGGCAGCGCCGTGATGTCGCGCGCGAAAAACGTCGCGTGCGGGTTGCCCATGCCGCAGGCGGCGGGATCGGCGAGCGGGCCGAGCGCCAGCGGCAGGTGCAGCGTATCGAGCGGGCGGGCGAGCGGGATTTGCTCCCATGTCAGCGCCGGCGCGCCCATATCGACGGTGATCCGGCCATCGGCCTCGCGCCGGGTGGGCAGATCGCCGGCGCGCGTGCGGATCACCGCCGCCGGATTGGCGGTTTCACGAAACAAAAGCTCGGCGACGCAGCGCGTGGCGTTGCCGCAGGCGCCGGCCTCGGAGCCATCGGCGTTGACGATGCGCATGAAGAGATCGGCGCCCTCGGCGCGATCGAGGAGGATGATCTGGTCGCAGCCGACGCCGCGATGGCGGTCGGCGATCCGCCGCGCCGCGTCTGACCCAAGGGAGAAGGGCTGGGCGAGGCTTCGAGCGCGCCGGTCGATGACGACGAAATCATTCCCGAGCCCGTGCATCTTCACGAACGACGTCTGCATGCCGGCTATATAGGCGGCGCCGGCCCAAGGCGGAAGGTATGCGGGCGGAAGGCGCGAGCGTGACGAACCGGCACCGCCGGCCGGCCTATTCGTTGGCCTCGGCGAATTCCGAGAGCAGTTCGTCGATCAGCGAGGAATCGTTCTGCTCCATCACGCGCCGCGCGAAGCGGGCGCAGGCCTCGGCGCTCACCCCGCGGACCGCCTGCTTGACACGCGGCACGGCGCTCGAATTCATGCTGAAACTGCGCAGACCCAGGCCGAGCAACAGCGGCGTGAATTTCGGGTTCGCCGCCAGCTCGCCACACACCGAAACCGGCTTTCTGAGCAACAGCGCCGCCTCGATCGCGAATTGCATCAGCCGCAGCACCGCCGGATGCAGGGGATCATAGAGCGAGGCAACGATCGCCTCGCCGCGATCGACGGCGAGGGTGTACATGGTGAGATCATTGCTGCCGATGGCGAAGAAATCCGCTTCCAGCGCCAGCGCATCCGCGGAAAGCGCCGCCGCCGGGGTCTCGATCATGATGCCGAGCGGCGGCAAGGGCTCGGGCAGCCGCTCGCCGCGCCGGCGCAGACGCCGCACCACGCGCTCGAACACCTCGCGGGCGCGACGAAGCTCGCCGATCGTCGTCACCATCGGCAAAAGAACGCGCACCGGCCCGGCATTGGCGGCGCGCAGGATGGCGGCGAGCTGGGTTTCGAACAGCTCCGGCTGGCGCAGCAAAAGCCGGAGCCCGCGCACCGATAGCGCCGGATTAACCGGCGGCAGATCGGGCACCAGCCCTTCGGCGACGAGCGCGTCGATCTCTTTTTCGCCGCTCCAATCGAGCACCCGGATGGTCACCGGATCGCCGCCCATCGCCTCGATGATGCCGCGATAGATCTCGGCCTGCTGATCCTCGTTGGGCATGCGCTCACGGTTCATGAACAGGAATTCGGAGCGTAAAAGCCCGATCCCCGCGGCGCCCGCCTGGGCGATCAGCGGCAATTCGGCGGGGAGTTCGAGATTGGCCTGGAGTTCCACCGCCTGGTTATCGGTGGTGATGGCCGGCAGGCGTTTGAGCCGCGCCCATTGCTGGCGCTGGCGGGCAAAGCCGGTGACGGCGCGGCGCGCCTCGGCGAGCGTGGCCGGGGTCGGATTGAGGATCACCTCGCCCTTGCCGCCATCGACGACAGCGAGGGTTCCGGGCGGCGCCGCGGCGGTCAGATCGGCGACCCCGAGCACCGCCGGCACGCCGAGCGCGCGCAGCATGATCGCGGTGTGGCCGTCCGCCCCGCCTTCATCGGCGGCGACGGCGGCAAGACGCGCCGGATCGAGCAGCGCGACATCGGCGGGGCGGAGATATTCGCACACCAAGACCGCCCCCGCCGGCAAAGCGGTGAAGCTGCGAAAGGGCTGGCGGGTGAGATTGCGGATCAGGCGGCGACTGATCTCGCGCACCTCGTCGGCGTGGCGCCGTGCGCTCGCGCGCTGCTCGCCGCCCTTGCCGTCTTCGTCGGCCATCGCCGTGATCGCCGCCGCCATCGCGTCACCCGTGTCATGCACCGCGGTTTCCGCCGCGACCAGCCCCTCCTCGATACGCTGGCGCATAGTGCGGGTCAGCCGCGAGGGGCCGAGCATCTGGAGGTAGGCATCGATCAGCGGCGCGATTTCCGCCTGGCTCTCCTCGGGCAGCATGTCGAGGCGGGCGCGGAGCTTGACGAGCTGCTTCTTCGATTGCGTGATGGCGGCGTCCAGCCGGCTGCGCTCGGCCTCGATGTCGGCGGCCTGGATCCGCCGCCGCGGCGGCTCGATCTCGGGCTCGACGGCGCCGAAGACGGCGCCGATCGCGACCCCTTCCGAAATGGCGATGCCGCTGAGCCGCCGCTCGGCGGGGCTTGCCGATGTGGCGCCGCCCGGTTTGGTGCCCTGGGATCTGGGCGTGCCCTGGGACTTGGACACGCCCTGGGGCTTGGACACGCCCTGGGGCTTGGGCGCGCCGGAGCGGCCGGCGCCGGAGACCGGCTTGGCGGGCGGGGGTTTGGCGGGCGCGGCCGCGGGCGGGGGTTTAGTCCTGTTCATCAAATCCGGCTTCGACCAGGGCGGCCAAAGCGTCAAGCGCTTCCTTCGCGTCCCAGCCCTCGGCGCGCAGCTCCAGCGACGCACCGATCCCGGCGCCGAGCATCATCAGCCCCATGATCGAGCGCGCGGAAACCGCCTGGCCATTCTTCACGACCTCGACAGAAGCGCCGAAGCGCTCGGCCAGGGTGACGAAGCGGGCGGCGGCGCGGGCATGGAGACCCCGGCGGTTGCGGATCACGACGCCGCGGGTCAGCACCGGAACCGGCGAAGAGCCATCATCGCCGCCGCGTGCCGTCTCATCCGGCGCGGCGTCGGGATCGTCAGCCGGGGAGATCATCGCTGATATGAGGCACCGCGTCGTGACCATTGGAAGCGGCGGGGACGGTGAGACGAGCCGGGACGGCGGGCACGGGAGCCACCGCCGCGAGCGTCGCATGAGGGGCCGCGGTGATATATTTCCGCCCGGCCTCCTGGGCACCGACGACCAGCTCGGGCAAGGGCTGCTGATCGCGGAGCTGCGCGAGTTTGACCAGCATCGGCAGATTCATGCCCGAGAGCACTTCCAGGCGCTGCCGGTCGAGCATCGAGAGCGCGAGGTTGCATGGCGTCGAGCCGAACATGTCGGTCAGCATGACGACGCCGTCGCCCTGATCCACCGTCTCGATCGCGTGCCGGATATCGCCGCGACAATGCTCCATGTCATCGTCGGGGCCGATGCAAATCGTCGCGACGTTTTTCTGCGGCCCGACCACGTGTTCCATGGCGGCGCGGAATTCCTCGGCCAGACGGCCGTGCGTGACCAGCACCAAGCCGATCATAACACTCTACCCATGATCGTGTTCAGGCCTCCTGCGCCTGGAAAAATCAGCCGGGCTGGCACGGCCGGCGGGTGGTCGGGTGGTCCGGCCACCTGTGGCCTCGGCGCGAGCCAACTCCCGATGCGTGCGCGTGACGCTCCAGCCTTGCTCACCAAGATAGGCGGCGATTGTCTCGATTAGATGAACCGAGCGGTGCCGTCCACCCGTGCATCCGACGGCGATGGTCGCGTATTTTTTTCCCTCCGCGACGAAGCGGGGGAGCAGCAGCGCGAGCATCGCGTTCACCTGTTGCAGGAATGTGGCATGATCGGGGTCGGCTTCAATATGCGCCTTGACCGCCGGATCGAGCCCGGTCAGCGGGCGGAGCGCCGGGTCGTAATGGGGGTTGCGCAGAAACCGTGCGTCGAAGACGAGATCGGCCTCGCGCGGCAGGCCGGCCGGATAGGCAAAGGAAATCAGCGAGACCACCAGCCCGCGCCCGAGATCGGTCTCGGCGGCGAAGCGTTCCTCGATCAGCGTGCGGAGAGCCCCTGGCGGGAGATCGCTGGTATCGATCAGCAAATCGGCGCTGGCCCGAAGCGGCGCGAGCAGCGCGGTTTCGGCGGCGATGCCGTCGCTGACCCGGCCCTCGGGGGCCAAGGGATGGCGTCTTCGGGTTTCGGTATAGCGGCGAAGAAGAACACCTTCCTCGGCGGTCGCGAAGACCAGCTCGATTCGCAGGGCAGGGTTGCGCTGGAGCGTCTCCAGCGTGCGCAGAACCGAAGCCGCGCGAAAGCCGCTGGTGCGGGCATCGACGCCGATGGCGAGCGGGCGTTCGCTGCGCGCCACCAGCTCGGCGAGCATCGCCAGCGGCGGATTGTCCACCGCCTCGTAGCCGAGATCCTCGAGCGTGTGCAGGATCGAGGATTTTCCCGCCCCGGAGAGGCCGCTGACCAGCACCACCCGCCGCGGCGGCGGCCGATCCCCGGCAAGCGGCGTCGGGGGCGGCGCCGGGGGGGGTGACGCCGGGGGGGATGACGCTGGGGGGGATGACGCTGGGGGCCGGCTCATGGCGGCGCGACGCGGCGTTCATGGGCGGTGAAGGCGCCGGCGACGAAGATCATCCGCTCGCACGCGGCCTCGAGCGCGAGGGCAACGCGCTGCGCCGCCGAGGCCGTGCGGGCATCGAGGGTGATCCGCGGCAGAACGAAACGGGCGTCGTCCGCCGGCGCCGGCAGGCGCTCGGCAGCGCCGAGTTCGACCACCAGCGCGAGCCGCGCGTCCGGCGCGTGGGAGAGGCGGGCAATGCCGAGACCGCGAATCTCGATCAGCCCGGCCAATTCCGGCGGCGGGCGGGCGATGCCGGCCGCGATCTCCACCCGGTCATCGGCGACGAGGACGAAGCCGCGATCGATCAGCCGCAAGGCGAGGTCGGATTTGCCAGACCCGCTCGGCCCAAGGAGCAGCACCCCCGCGCCATCCCGCGCGACACAACTGCCATGAATTTGTCCAGCGAAGGCCATAGTCAGACAGTGTGGCGCTTTTTCGCGTCCACGTGAAGCGACTTGCCGTTGCAAGGTGGGCGGGGCTATTTCTCCCCAAGCGAAATCGGAAGGGGGATACGACCATGGCGCCGCCCGTGCTTTCGGCCCCCGTGCTTTCGGCCCCCGTGCTTTTGGCGATCGATCCGCGCGGCATCGCGACGGTGACGCTGAACCGTCCCGAGCGCGGCAATGCCTATGACGAGGATCTACTCGCCGCCCTGATCGAGGGGCTCGCGGCGCTCGCCGCGCGCCCTGATCTCCGCGCGGTGGTGATCCGCGGCGCCGGGAAGCATTTCCAGGCCGGCGCCGATATCGACTGGCTGGCCCGCGCCAGCGCCTACCCGCCCGAGCCGGCCTTCGCCGCCTCGATGGCGACGACGCGGGCGATGCAGATGCTGAACGAATTCCCCCACCCGACGCTGGCGGTCGTGCATGGCGCCTGTTTCGGCGGCGGCTGCGGCCTCGTCTGCTGCGCCGATGTCGCCTTGGCGACGCCGGCTTCGGTGTTTGGCTTGACCGAGGTCAGGGTCGGTGTCGCGCCGAGCCCGATCTCGACCCATATGGTCCACGCGATCGGCCTCCGCCACACCCGCCGCTATGCCCTGACCGGGGAGCGTTTCGACGCCGAAGAGGCGCTCAGGATCGGTCTCGTCCACGAAATCGTCGCGGAAACGGCGCTGGAGGCGCGCATCGAGGCGATTCTCGAGGCCATTCTGCTCGGCGCGCCGGGGGCGATCACGGCGACCAAACGCTCTTTTCTCGGCGCCAATGGCCTCACGCTGGACGCGCGGGCGATGGCGCTCCTCGCCCATGAAAGCTGGATGCAGCGCAATTCCGCCGAGGGGCGCGAGGGCACGGCGGCGTTCCGTGAGCGCCGCAAACCGGCCTGGTATCCCGGCGCATGAGGCGCTGGATCAGCCAGGGAAGCGCGTTCGAGGCGGAATTCGCCTACGCCCGCGCCGTCGTCGATGGCGCGTGGATCCATGTGTCCGGCACCACCGGCTTCGATTACGAAACGATGACCCTGCCCGAGGATGTCATCGGCCAGTGCCGGCAGGCTTTGGCCAATATCGCCGCCGCCCTGGCGCAAGCCGGCGCCAGTTGCGACGACGTCGTGCGGGTGCGTTATTACCTTCTCGATGCCGGCGAGTTTTCCGCCCTGGCGCCGCTTTTGCGCGCGCATTTCGGCGCCGCCCGCCCGGCCGCGACCATGCTCGTCGTCGCCGGCCTCATCGATCCGCGTCTCCGCATCGAGATCGAGGTCACCGCCCATCGCCCGGAAGCCTTCGCGGCCTCTTAACATCGCCCCGCGAGACGTGCAGAATTGCCCGGAAGGGTCCGGTCTCCGGGCCAGGACGGGAGAAACACGCTATGTCCGAAACCATCCCGGTGAAACCGGAAATCGCGGGTCGCGCGCATCTCACGGCGGAGGGGTATCGCGCCCATTACGCGCGCGCCGCCGCCGACCCCGACGGCTATTGGGCGGAGGAGGCGCGGCGGATCGCCTGGATCGAGCCGCCGAGCAAAATCAAGAACGCGCGTTTCGACGGCGATGTCGCGATCCGCTGGTTCGAGGACGGCGTGCTCAATGCCTCCGCCTGCTGCCTCGATGCCCATCTGGCAACGCGCGGCGATCAGACCGCGATCATCTGGGAGGGGGATGATCCCGCGCAATCACGCCGCGTCACCTATCGCGAATTGCACGCCGAGGTCTGCCGCCTCGCCAACGCGCTGAAAACGCTCGGGGTCGAGAAGGGTGACCGGGTGACGATTTACCTCCCGATGGTGGTCGAGGCGGCGGTGGCGATGCTCGCTTGTGCCCGCATCGGCGCCATCCACTCGGTCGTCTTCGGCGGATTTTCTCCCGACAGCCTCGCCGGGCGCCTCCAGGATTGCGCCTCGCGCGTCCTCATCACCGCCGATGAGGGGCGGCGCGGCGGGCGGCGCGTCGCGCTCAAGGCCAATGCCGACGCGGCGCTGAAAACCTGCCCCGGCGTCGATCATGTCATCGTCGTTCCGGTCACCGGCGCTTCGGTTGCGATGCAGGCCGGGCGCGATCACGAGTACCGCGCCCTGCTCGCCGCCGCGTCTCCCGATTGCCCGCCGGCGCCGATGGCGGCCGAGGATCCGCTGTTCATCCTCTATACCTCGGGCAGCACCGGGCGGCCGAAAGGGGTGCTCCACACCACCGGCGGCTATATGGTGTGGGCCGCCTACACCCATGATCTGGTGTTCGATTATCGCCCCGGCGAGATCTACTGGTGCACCGCCGATATCGGCTGGGTGACCGGGCACACCTATATCATCTACGGCCCGCTCGCCAACGGCGCGGTGACGCTGATGTTCGAGGGGGTGCCGAATTATCCCGATGCCGGACGGTTCTGGGAGGTGGTCGACAAGCACCGGGTCAACATCTTCTACACCGCGCCGACCGCGATCCGCGCCCTGATGCGCGAGGGCGAAGCCCCGGTACGCCGCGCCAGCCGCCAGAGTCTCCGCATCCTCGGCAGCGTCGGCGAGCCGATCAACCCCGAGGCCTGGCTCTGGTATTACCGCGTCGTCGGCGAGGCGCGCTGCCCGATCGTCGATACCTGGTGGCAGACCGAGACCGGCGGCATCCTGATCAGCCCGCTCCCGGGCGCGACGGCGCTCAAGCCGGGCTCGGCGACGCGGCCGCTGCCCGGGGTCATGCCGGTGCTGGTCGATGCCGAGGGGCGGGTGCTGGAGGGCGCGGCGGAGGGCAATCTCTGCCTCGCCGATAGTTGGCCGGGGCAGATGCGCACCGTCTATGGCGACCATGAGCGCTTCGTGCAGACCTATTTCAGCACCTATCCCGGCTATTATTTCACCGGCGACGGGGCGCGGCGCGACGCCGACGGGTATTACTGGATCACCGGCCGGGTGGACGATGTCATCAACGTCTCCGGCCACCGCATGGGCACCGCCGAGGTCGAAAGCGCGCTGGTCGCGCACGCCCACGTGGCCGAGGCGGCGGTGGTCGGTTTCCCGCACGACATCAAGGGGCAGGGAATCTACGCCTATGTCACGCTCAAGCTCGGGGTGGAGCCGAACGAGGCCTTGCGGCGCGAATTGATCGGCTGGGTGCGGCAGGAAATCGGTCCGATCGCGACGCCGGACGTGATCCAATGGGCGCCGGGCCTGCCGAAAACCCGCAGCGGCAAGATCATGCGCCGGATCCTGCGCAAAATCGCGGCGAACGAGGTGGATGCGCTCGGCGATACCTCGACGCTGGCCGACCCGGCGGTGGTCGATGATCTGGTACAGAATCGGCCGGGGTGAGCAGGTGGAAAGACTATTCGGCAAGGTCTCCGGGCGGCGTCTCGCGCTGCTGGGGGCGGTTTGGCTGCTCGGCGGGCAATCCCCGGCGCCGCCGCCCCCCGCCGCGCCGCCAGCGCCGGCCGCCGCCATCCATCACCTCGCGCCCGGCGAGGCGGCCGGGGTGCTCGGCGCCAAGGTGGTCGGCACCAAGGGGGAAGAACTCGGCCGGATCATCGATGTCATCGTCGATCAGGCCGGGCATCCGCGCGCCGCGGTGATCGATTTCGGCGGTTTCATGGGGATCGGCAACCGCAAGATCGCCGTCGATTGGAAAAGCCTGCATTTTTCGACCGGCCAGCCCGACAGCGCGGTGATCTGTGACCTGACGCCGGACCAGATCAAGGCGACGCCGGAATACCACGAAGCCCCGGGCACGCCGGCGGCGGTCGCGGCGCCGAACCATACGCCCCAAGCCGTTCCCGCCGCCAAACCGCCGCCCTCGTGACCCCACGGGAGATGGCATCGGCGCGCCAGTTTCCCGCCCATGGCGCCGCGGCGCGCGGGCGTGCCCTCGATCTGATCAACTTTCTGCAAGCCGCGGTGCAATCGGGCTTCGGGCCGTTCATTTCGGTCTATCTCACCGCCGCGCATTGGACACAGAAGGATATCGGCTTCGCGCTCTCGGTCGGCACCATCGCGCTGATGGTGAGTCAGGTACCGGCCGGGGCGATGATCGATGCCATGCGCAGCCGTCGCTTCGCGCTGGCGCTGGCGACCGTCGGGCTGCTGCTCGGGGCGCTGATGATGGCGCTGGCGCCGACGCTGCCGGTGGTTCTGGTCTCACAGATTCTGCACAGCTTCGCGACCAGCATGAGCGTGCCGGCCATCGCCGCCTTGAGCCTCGCCGTCGTCGGGCGGCGCGAGATCGGCGAGCGCATGGGCCGCAACGCGCGTTGGGGCTCGATCGGCAATGCCCTGGCGGCGGCGGCGATGGGCTGGATCGGCTATTCCCTCTCCTATCGCGCGGTGTTCGTGCTCGCGGCCATGCTCGCGCTGCCGGCGGTCGCGGCGCTCGGTCTATTGCCGCCCGCGACGCCGCGCCACGAGCATCACGCCCACCGCGCCCGGCGTTTGCCGCTCGGCGCGCTGTTCCGCCATCGTGGCCTGGTCGTCTATGCCGCGTGTGCCCTCTTTTTCCAGCTCGCCAATGCCGCCATGCTGCCGCTCGTCGCCGCCGAGATGACCGAGCGCGACGGCACAAGGGCGTCCCTGATCATCGCGATCGCCATCGTCGTGCCGCAGATCGTCGTCGCGCTGTTTTCACCGCTGATCGGGCGGCTCGCCGGGGTCACCGGGCGGCGGATCCTGCTCGTCGCCGGATTTGTCGCGCTCCCGCTTCGTGCGCTGGCTTTCGCCGCGACCTCGGTGCCGGAGCTGGTTCTGCCGCTTCAGGTGCTCGATGGCGTGGCCGGCGCGGTCTTCGGCGTGCTGACGCCGATCATCGCCGCCGATATCAGCGGCGATTCCGGGCGGTTCAACCTCGCGATGGGGATCATCGGCCTCGCCGGCGGGGTCGGGGCCGCGATCAGCACCGCGGTGGCCGGGGAGATGGCCGACCAATGGGGCACGGCTTACGCGTTTTTCGGCCTCGCCGCCGCCGGCGCCGGCGCTGCCCTGATCGCGGCACTCGCCATGCCCGAGACCTCGTCCCCGGGGTCGCCCCCGGGGTCGCCACGGAAAAACGCCGGCGGCGCCAAAATCCGCCACGCCTGAGCGGCGGCGATGGCCCCCTTGGGCTTTCCCCTTCGGGCTTTCCCTCTGGGCTTTCCCCTCTGGGCTTTCCCTCTGGGCTTTCCAGCCGGGCCGGGTCAGAATGGGCGGGAGAATTGGGCTCGAAGGGAGAGGATAAATGTCGGGAAGAAAAGTCATCATCACCTGCGCGGTCACCGGGGCGATCCACACGCCTTCGATGTCGCCGCATCTGCCGGTGACGCCGGACGAGATCGCGAGCGCCGCCATCGCCGCCGCCGAGGCGGGTGCCGCGATCGTCCATCTCCACGCCCGTAACCCCGAGACCGGAAAACCCGACCAGAGCCCGGAAGCCTTCGCCGCCTTTCTGCCGCGGATCAAGCAGGCAACCGACGCGGTGATCAATCTCACCAGCGGCGGCGCGCCCAACATGCTGATCAAGGAGCGCATCCAGCCCTCGCTGACCTTCAAGCCGGAAGTCGCCTCGCTCAACATGGGCTCGATGAATTTCGGCCTGTTCCCGATGCTGGAGCGGTTCAAGAGCTTCACGCATGACTGGGAACGCCAGCATCTGGAGGGTTCGCGCGATCTGATCTTCCGCAACACCTTCGCCGATATCGAATTCGCGCTGCGCAGCCTCTCCGAGAGCGGCACCCGCTTCGAGTTCGAATGCTACGATGTCGGGCATCTCTACAACCTCGCCCATTTCCTCGACCGCAAGCTGGTGACGCCGCCGCTTTTCGTGCAAACCGTGTTCGGCATTCTCGGCGGCATCGGCCCTCACCCCGAGGATGTCCTGCACATGAAGCGCACCGCCGACCGCCTGTTCGGCGCCCATTACCGCTGGTCGGTGCTCGGCGCCGGACGCAATCAATTGCCGATCGCGGCGATGGCGGCGGCGATGGGGGCGAATGTGCGGGTCGGGCTCGAGGACAGTCTCTGGATCGGCCCCGGCCAGCTCGCCGAAAGCAACGCCCAGCAGGTCCGGCGGGCGCGCCAGATCCTCGAAGGCCTCGGTCTCGCGATCGCGACCCCGGCCGAGGCCCGCGAAATCCTCGCGCTCAAAGGCGGCGACAAGGTCGCTTTTTAGTCTTGGACGATGATCGCTTCAGGGTGAAGCGATCCATGGTCCGGAAAATCTCCGCTTGCAGGATCGCCGCATGAACGCGCCGCTCTCTCGCGAGGCCGGCTGGGAGACGTCCCGCCTCGCCGCGCGGCTCACCGCCGAGATCGCCGGCGAGGTTCTGTTCGATGCCGCGAGCCGCGGCCGCTACGCGACCGATGCCTCGATCTATCAGGTCATGCCGGTCGGCGTCGTCGTCCCGCGCGATATCGCCGATGTCGAGGCGGCGATGGCGATCGCGCGCGAGGGGGGCGTGCCCGTGCTCGCGCGCGGCGCCGGCACCAGCCAGTGCGGGCAGACGGTGAACCGGGCGCTGGTGCTTGATTGCAGCAAATATCTCCGCCGCATCCTCGCGATCGACCCGGAAGCGGCGACGGCGATCGTCGAGCCCGGGCTGGTCCTCAGCCATCTCAACGCCGCGTTGCGCGAACACGGCCTGTTTTTCCCGGTCGATCCCTCGACCCACGCCCGCGCGACGATCGGCGGCATGGCGGGGAATAATTCCTGCGGCGCCAAATCCATCCGCTACGGGCTGATGGCCGACAACGTGCTCGCGATCGAGGCCATCCTCGCCGATGGCACGCGCGCCCGCTTTGCCGAGGACACCACCGCGCCGGCCGCCCTGATCGCAAGCCTGCGGGCGCTCGGGGCGGCCGAGGCCAGCGAGATCGCCGCCCGTTTCCCGCGCCAGCTCCGCCGCGTCGGCGGCTATAACATCGATGCGCTGACGCCGGCGGCCGACGCGCGAGGCCGCGGCAATCTCGCCCGCCTCCTGGTCGGCTCGGAGGGGACGCTCGCGTTTTCAGCCGCGCTGACGCTCAAGCTTTCGCCGATCAAGCCGCGCAAAATACTCGGCCTCTGCCAGTTCCCGGATTTCCGCGCGGCGATGGCGGCGACAAAGCACCTGGTGACGCTGGACCCCGAAGCGGTCGAGCTGGTCGATCGCACGATGATCGATCTCGGCCGCTCGATCGCGATCTATCGCGCGACCATCGAGCGGATGGTGGCGCCACGGACGGATTGCCTCCTCATCGTCGAATTCCACGGCCACGAGGAAGCGCCGCTATTGGCCAAACTCGCCGATCTCGAGACGATGATGGCCGATCTCGGCCATCCCGGCGCGGTGGTCGCGGCAACCAAGCCGGCCTTCCAGGCGGCGATCGCCGAGGTCCGCGAAGCCGGGCTCAATATCATGATGTCGATGAAGGGGGATCGGAAACCGGTTTCGGTCATCGAGGACACCGCCGTCGATCTCGCCGATCTCGCCGATTACACCGAGCGGCTGAACGAAATCCTCGTCCGCCACGGCACGCGCGGCACCTGGTACGCGCATGCCTCGGTCGGGTGTCTCCATGTTCGCCCGGTCCTGAGCATGAAGGATTTGGGCGACGTCCGGCGCCTGCGCGCGATCGCCGAGGAATGTTTCGCCCTGGTGCGCGCCTATCGCGGCTCGCATAGCGGCGAGCATGGCGATGGCATCGTCCGCTCCGAGTTCCACGAAGCGATGTTCGGCCCGCGCCTCGTCCGCGCTTTCGAGGCGGTGAAGGACGCATTCGACCCCAAGGGTCTCCTCAACCCCGGCCGCATCGTCCGCGCGCCACGCATGGATGACCGGAGCCTGTTTCGTACGCCCCCCGGCTATGGCCCCGATCCCGGCTTCACGCCGCGGCTCGACTGGTCCGATCACCCCGGCGGCCTCCTCGGCGCCGCCGAGATGTGCAACAACAACGGCACCTGCCGTGGCTTCGATGCCGGCGCCATGTGTCCGAGCTATCGCGCCACCCGCGATGAGCAGCATCTGACGCGCGGGCGCGCCAACACGCTGCGCCTCGCCCTCTCCGGCCAGCTCGGCGCCGATGCCATGGCGTCCGACGCGCTGGCCGAGGCGATGGCGCTCTGCGTCTCGTGCAAGGCCTGCCGGCGCGAATGCCCGACCGGGGTCGACATGGCGCGGATGAAGCTCGAAGTGCTCGCCGCGCGCGCCGCGCGTCATGGGATTCCGCTCCGCGCCCGGCTGCTCGCGGCGCTGCCGCGTCTCGCCCCGCTCGCCGCACGGGCGGCGCCGCTGGCGAACACGCTGGCCGGGCTCCCCGCGATCCGGCGCCTTCTCGGCTTCGCGCCCGATCGCAAGCTTCCCGCCTTTCGCCGCGATGCGTTCCGCGATGGCGAGGCGCCGGCCGGGGATGGGCCGAAAGTTTTGCTCCTCGCCGATACCTTCAACCGCTATTTCGAGCCGGAAAACCTGCGCGCGGCGGTGCGTGTCCTGACCGCGGCGGGATTTCGGCCGGCGGTCGCGCGGGCGCCAGGCGGGGCGCTCTGCTGCGGGCGGACGGAACTGGCCGCCGGGCGGCTGGAGGCGGCGCGGCTTGCGGCGTCCCGCGTCATCGCCGCCTGTGCCGGCGACGGGCCGGTGATCGGCCTCGAGCCTTCCTGCCTGCTCACGCTCCGCGACGAGTTTCCGGCCCTGCTGCCGGGCGCGGCGGCACGCGATCTCGCGGCGCGGGCGCGGCTATTGCCGGAGTTTCTGGAGGAAACCCGCCCGGCGCTGGCGCTCGGCCGGCGGGAGGCGACGGCGCATGTCCATGGCCATTGTCATCAGAAGGCGCATGGCGCCTGGCCGGCGACGCTCGCGATGCTGGGGCGCGTCCCGGGGCTCACCGTCGCGCCGATCGCGTCGTCCTGCTGCGGCATGGCCGGGAGTTTCGGCTATCAGGCGGAAACCGCCGGGATGTCACGGGCGATGGCGGAGGCGGGGCTGTTGCCGGCGGTGCGGCTCGCGGCGGCGGCGGATGTCATCGTCGCCGATGGCACGTCCTGCCGCCACCAGATCGCCGATCTCGCCGGGCGCCGCGCGGTGCATTCGGTGCAGATCCTGGCGCAAGCGCTCGCGCCATCGGAAACATGGTAGCGGCGGGCGGATTTGAACCACCGACCAAGGGATTATGATTCCCCTGCTCTACCGCTGAGCTACGCCGCCACGGTCGGCCCCAGATACCGCCGCCGCCGCCCCGCCGTCAACCTGGGGGATGACGATGAAGCCACCGCCGAGAACCCGGCTGTCATCGTAAAAAACGCAAGCCTGTCCGGGCGCGGCCAGCGCGGGGGTCGCCAATTTCACTTCCGCCCCACCCTCCGGCAGCGCCCGCATTTCCGCCGGCTGCGGCGCCTCGCGGGCGCGGAGCTTCACCGTGCAGGCGATCGGCGCCGGCGGCGGCGGAACGAGCCAATTCACCTCGCGCAGACGCACCGTTTCCACCCCGGCGCCGGCGCGCGGGCCAACCACCACGCGCCGCCGCGCCGCATCCAACGCCACCACCACCTGCCGCTCGCCGCCCTCGAGCGCCGCCGCGCCGAGGCGCTTGGCCTGGCCGACCGTATAACGCGCGACCCCCTGATGCCGGCCCAGCACAACCCCATCGCGCGTGACGATCTCGCCCGGCGCGTCCGCGTCCGGCCGCAGCCGGGCGACCAGATCGGCATAGCGCCCATCGGGGACGAAGCAGATATCCTGACTGTCGGCCTTGGCCGCCACCGGCAGGCCAAGGCGCGCCGCCTCGGCGCGGACCAGAGCCTTGCTCGCCATCCCGCCGAGCGGAAAGCGGCAGAAGGCGAGCTGCTCGGTTGTCGTTGCGAACAGGAACCAGCTCTGGTCGCGCTCCGGATCGGCGGCGCGATGCAGCTCCACCCCCGCCGCGCCCGCGATCCTTCGCACGTAATGCCCGGTCGCCAGCGCCTCTGCTCCGAGATCGCGGGCGAGCGTCAGCAAATCGCCGAATTTCACGCTCTGATTGCAGCGGACACAGGGCACCGGCGTTTCGCCGACGGCGTAGGAGGCAGCGAAATCCTCGATCACCGCGCGACGAAACCGCGCCTCGGCATCGATCACGTAATGCACGATGCCGAGATGATCGGCCACCCGCTTCGCGTCATGAATGTCCTGGCCGGCGCAGCACGCCCCCTTGCGCCCACTCGCCGCGCCGTGGTCATAAAGCTGGAGCGTGATCCCGACCACCTCATGCCCGGCCTCGGCCAACAGCCCGGCCACCACCGAACTGTCCACCCCACCCGACATCGCCGCGACCACCCTCATGACACGCGCATGACCGGCTGGTGTTCCGAGCAAGGCAAGGCGAGGGGCGCTGCCCCTCGACCCCGCCAGGGACCAAAGTCCCTGGACCCTTTCTGTTGAGGATTGTCTGGGAGGGGCGCTGCGAGGCATTGGCCGGCCCACGAACGCGCCCCTCCCAGACAATCCTCAAGGATGGGGGTCTGGGGCCTGAGGCCCCAGCGGAGTCCAGAGGCGGAGCCTCTGGCCTTGCCCTTCTTCGGAGCACAAGCCGGCATCACGTGTCGAGCAGGTTGCGGGTGCTGGCGGGGAGGCGGACGGTGAGGCCGTCGAGCGTCTCGGTCATGACGATCTGGCAGCCGAGGCGGGAGGTTTTTTCGAGGCCGAAGGCGAGATCGAGCATGTCCTCCTCGTCTTCGGTCGGGGACGAAAGTTTGCCGAACCAGGCGGCATCGACGATGACATGGCAGGTCGAGCAGGCGAGCGATCCCTCGCACGCGCCCTCGATATCGATGCCATGGCGATGGGCGATTTCGAGGACCGAGAGGCCGAGCGGGGCGTCAACTTCGCGGCGCGTGCCATCGCGTTCGATGAAAGTCATTTTAGGCATTCTGGGGCTCGCTTTGGGGCTCGCTGTTTCGGGCGTGGGCGGCAATCAGCATGGCGGCCGCGAGGTCGATTTCAGCCGCCGAGGTAAAACGTCCGATCCCGATGCGCAAGCTGCGCGCGGCGACCTCGGCCGGCACCCCCATGGCGCCGAGCACATAGGAGGGCTCGACCGCCGCCGATGAGCACGCCGAGCCGGTGGAGAGGCAGAGATCGGGGAGATCGGCGAGCAGGGTTTCGGCGCGCACCGCGGGGAAGGCGAGGTTGAGATTGCCGGCGAGACGGTGTTCGCGGCTGCCATTGACGGCAAGCCCGGGGATGGCGTCGCCGAGGCGCGCGAGCAGGCGTTCGCGAAGCCCGGCGAGCCGCTCGGCCTCGGCGGCCATTTCGGCGCCGGCGATACGGCAGGCCGCACCGAAGCCGACAATGAGCGGCGCCGGCAGAGTCCCGGAACGCAAACCCCGCTCTTGGCCGCCGCCGGAAATGAGCGGCGCGAGGCGGATGCGCGGACGATGGCGGACATAGAGCGCGCCGACCCCTTTCGGCCCGTAAAGCTTGTGGCCGCTGATCGAAAGCAGATCGATCCCTTGCGCGGCGACATCGAGCGCGATCTTGCCCACCGCCTGCGCGGCGTCAGTGTGAAACAGGGCGCCGGCCTCATGGGCGAGTGCTGCGAGCGCGGTGATGTCCTGCAACACCCCGGTCTCGTTATTCGCCGCCATGACCGAGACCAGGAGGGTCGGGGTGGCGAGTGCCATGCGCAACGCCTCGGGGTCGAGCCGACCATCGGGCCGGACCGGCAGGAACACCGGCTCGAACCCCTCCTCGGCGAGATCGGCCGTCGCTTGCAGCACGCATTTATGCTCGGTCGCGAGGGTGATCAGGCGCCGGCGCGGGTTTTCCATGCGGGCGGCGAAGCGGGCAGCGCCCTTGATCGCGAGGTTGTTGCTCTCGGTCGCGCCGGAGGTGAAAACGATCTCGCGCGGGGTCGCGCCGATCAGCGCCGCGACCTCGGCGCGGGCGCGCGCCACCGCCGCTTCCGCCTCGCGCCCGAGGGCGTGCTCGACGCTGTGCGGGTTGCCGAAGGCTTCGCTGAAATAGGGCAGCATGGCGGCAACGACGCGCGGATCGCACGGCGTGGTCGCCTGGTTGTCGAGATAGATCGGCCGGTTGCGCTGCATGGAGGAGATTTAGGCTCAGGCGGCGCGGCGGCAAAGCCGCGCCGCCATGTCCTGGTAGGCGCGGGCGAAAGCGGTGATATCGGCCTCCGTCGCGTTCCACGGCAACGAGACGCGGATCGCCTGGCCGGCAAGGTCGCCAAGTCCCATCGCCGCCAGCACGTGGCTTCGCGCGATCTTGCCGGAACTGCACGCCGCGCCGGCGGAGACCGCGATGCCGGCGAGATCGAGCGCGATCACCTGGATTTCGGCCTTGACGCCGGGGAGGGCGAGGCAGGTGGTGTTGGGCAGCCGCCCCGCGCCGGCGCCGCAGACGATGGCGCCGGCTTCGATCGCGGCGGCCTCGGCGGCATCGCGCAACGGGGCGAGATCGATGGTGCTGGCGGTGGCGGTGGCGGCGGCGGCCAGTCCGGCGATCGCGGGAAGCGGCGGCGTGCCGCCGCGCCGGCCGCGCTCCTGGCCGCCGCCGATGATCAGCGGGGCAAGGCGCGCAGCGGCTTCCGGCGCCAGCAGGAGCGCCCCCGCCCCGGCCGGGCCGCCGAGTTTGTGCCCGGAAAGTGCTAAGCTGTCGGCGCCGAGCGCGGCACGGTCGCACGGCATGCGCCCGGCCGCCTGCACCGCATCGACATGGAGATGGGCGCCGAAGCGGCGGCAGAGCGAAGCGGCCTCGGCGACCGGCTGGATCACCCCGGTTTCGTTATTGGCCAGCATGAGGGCAACGAACGCCGGCGGGCCTTCGGCGAGCAGCGCCGCGAGGCGCGCGAGATCGGCGACCCCCTGGCGATCGACCGGCAGGATCGTCGCGTCCGGCGCCGCCTCGCGCACCGCGGCATGTTCGATCGCGCTCGCGATCCGCCGCCGCCCGGCGCCGAGGCCGCTGATCGCCAGCGTATTGGCCTCGGTCCCGCCGGAGGTGAAAACGAGATCGGCGGGACGGGTGCCGAAGCGGGCGGCGATCGTCTCGCGCGCGCCCTCCAGCATGGCCCGCGCGGCGCGGCCGAAGCCATGCACCGAGGCCGGGTTGCCGGTGAGATCGAGCGCCGCGAGTGCCGCCGCCCGCGCCTCGGGGCGGAGCGGCTCGGTCGCGTTGGCGTCGAGATAGACGTGGACGGGCATTCAGGCCGCCTCGCGTGGCTGGCGCGGGGTGCGCGTGCCGTCGAGGCGCCCGGCCACGACATCGGCCAGGGTGATGGCGTCGAGGAAATGGTGGATATGAAGACAAAGCGCCTGCCACAGGGCGGCGGTCGGGCAGCCGGCGGCCTCGCCGGCCTCGCCGGCATCGAGACAGCATTCCCCCGGCGCGCCACCCTCGTCGACGGCGCGGATCACGGTCGCGATCGAGACCTCGTCCGCCCGGCGCGCGAGCCCATAGCCGCCGCTCGGGCCGCGCGCCGAAACCACCAGCCCGGCCCGCCGCAGCCGCGCGAAAAGCTGTTCGAGATAGGCCGGGCTGATGCCCTGGCGGGCGGCGATTTCGGCGAGGCTCACGCGACGCGGCGCGCCCTCCGGTTCGCGCGCGGCGAGATCGACCAGCGCCATCACCGCATAACGCCCGCGCGTCGAGAGCTGCATCGCCTAATCCCCGGCCTGTTCGCTGGTTTTGGTTTCGGCGGCGAGGCGAGCGAGTCGGGCCTCGACCTCGGTCAATTCGGCGCGCAGGCTTTCGACGTCGCGCAGCAAGGGGTCGAGCGCCGCCTCGGCGGGCGTGCCATACGGGTCAAAGCAGGGATCGCGGCGCTTGCGGTCGATCGAGCGGGCGGGGATGCCGACCACGGTGACGCCGGCCGGCACCGGCTGCACCACCACCGCATTGGCCCCGACCCGGGCATTGTCGCCCACCGTGATGGCGCCGAGAATCTTCGCCCCGGCGCCGATGATGACGCCGTTGCCGATCGTCGGATGGCGCTTGCCGCGCTCCGAGGTGGTGCCGCCGAGGGTCACCTGGTGGTACATATAAACGTCATCGCCGACCTCGGCGGTCTCGCCGATGACCACCCCCATGCCGTGATCGATGATCACCCGCCGGCCGATTCGGGCGCCGGGATGGATCTCGATGCCGGTGAGCCAGCGGCTGAGATAGGACACCAGCCGGCCAGTGACGCGAAACCCCGCGCGCCACAGATTATGGGCGAGAGAGTGCCACATCAGGGCATGCAGACCGGGATAGCAGAGCAGCACTTCGAGGCCGGATCGTGCCGCCGGGTCCTTCTCGCGATAGGCGTGGATGGTTTCACGCAAAAAAATGAATGCCATGCGACAATTCCGTTATCACTGAGCGCCCGTTCCGACCTATATTGCGATTATGTGGCGGCGACTGAACGGGTGATCAGTGACCCTTTGGCGCCGCGGGGTCGATGTCAACCCCTGAATCCATGCCGCAAGCCGGCGGTTCGAGCCATGAAGGAGCCTAAGCCTGGAGCCTCGCGCGTAAGACCAACCCCGCCTGGACGCCGCGCCGCCGCCCATCCCGTCGCACCTCGCACCCGCGAGAACCCATGTATCGGTCATCGATGGCTCCTCCCCCCGTTTTCCGACCCGCCTTGGGGAGACTTAGTCAACGAAAGGGAGCAACGAAAGGGTCGATATCGTCGGAAATCGTGGGACCGTGGAAAAAGATCACGGCGTGTTGCGCGCCGGCTTCGCGGGAAGGTTTGGAAACGCCTATATCTGAATGATAATACTTGTATCGTCGGTACGATTGTCGTCGATGTGGTCGCCGAAGATCGTAGTGAACAGGAACGGAATGCAGAGATCATGCCCGAGGTGATGTTCGCCGGCCCTGATGGGCGGTTGGAAGGTCGTTACCATCATTCGAAAGAAACCGGCGCCCCGGTGGCGCTGGTCTTGCACCCGCACCCGCTGCATGGCGGGACGATGAATAACCGGATCACCTATACGGTCTATCAGTCGTTCCAGCGGCTGGGGTTTTCCACCATGCGCTTCAATTTCCGCGGCGTCGGGCGCAGCCAGGGGCGCTACGATGGCGGTATCGGCGAAATCGGCGACGCCGCCGCGGCGCTCGACTGGTTGCAGGCGGTCAATCCGAACGCCGGCGGCCTGTGGATCGCGGGCTATTCCTTCGGCGCTTTCGTCAGCATGCAGTTGCTGATGCGCCGGCCGGAGATCTCCGGCTGGATCAGCATCGCCCCGCCGGCGAGCCATTATGATTTCGGCTTCCTCGCGCCTTGCCCCTGCGGCGGGCTGATGGTCCATGGCGACGCCGACGATCTGGTGCCCGAGCCTTCGGTCAGGAAGCTGGTGGACAAACTGAATACGCAAAAGGGCGTCGCCGTCGATTACCGGATTCTCGCCGGCGCCGACCATGTCATGGCCAATCACGCCGAAGCGATCGCCGCGGCGGTGGAGGATCATGTCGGCAAGAAGATGGTCGGGCGGCATCTCTCCCTCGCCGCCGACTGATTCGTCGTCCCGATACAAATCGAGAACGCCACCGCAAGCCCCAGAACGCCACCGCAAGCCTCGGCGCGCGGTGGCGTTTGGCTTTTCCCCGCTCAGGTTTTCCCCGCTCAGCTTTTCCCCGCTCAGCGCACCGCCGAAAAACCGGTCGGCTGGAGGAAACTATTGGTGATCGAGGCGACGATCTGGCCGTCGCGCTCGGTTTCGGCGCGTTTGGCGATCCATTCCGGATCATTCATGAAACCGTTCCAGATACGTTCGCGCTCGGCCATCGACTCCCAGGCGAGCAGATAGACCAGATCCTGGTTCGATTCCCCGACCAGCACCGTCCAGAACCCCGCCTGGCGGATGCCGTGGCGCTGCCAGATCTCCAGTGTGATGGTCTCGAAGCGCTTGAGCAGCGCCGGCAGCCGCCCGGGCAGGCAATGATAGACCCGCATCTCATGGATCATCGTCGGTTTCCTCTCTGCGCGCGGTCCAGATCGCCGCGCCGATGCTATCATGCGGGAATTGCATGGCGGGGGGCAAGACAGCGGCGGCGAAGCCGGGCAATATGTCGCTGTCCCAATATCCCCGCCGCACGCATCCGGGCAGGCGACCCGGCGGGCAAGAAGGAGTGCTGCGCCATGACCGCGTTTCCCATCACCCGCGCCACCGCGCTGAAGGCGCCGCCGCCCGATGCCAGCCTGAAATTCGGCACCGTCTTCACCGACCATATGTTTTTGATGGAGTATGCGGAGGGACGCGGCTGGACCGATCCGCGCATCGAGCCCTATCACGCGCTCAGCCTCGATCCCGCGACCTGCGTTTTGCATTATGCCCAGGCGGTGTTCGACGGGCTGAAGGCGTTCCGCGGCGCCGATGGCGTGATCCGCCTCTTCCGTCCCGACCGCCACGCCGCCCGGCTCAACCATTCCTGCGAGCGGCTCTGCATCCCCGCCCTCGACCCGGCCCTGGTCGAGCGGTCCTTTCACGCCCTGGTCGGCCTCGAACAGCGCTGGGTGCCGAAACTGCCCGGCACCGCGCTCTATATCCGCCCGACGGTGATCGCGACCGAGCCTTTCCTCGGCGTCCGCCCGGCCGCAACCTATCTCTATTACGTCATCCTGAGCCCGGTCGGCGCCTATTATCCGGAGGGGATGAACCCGGTGAAGATCCTCGCCAGCGATCGCCATGTCCGCGCTTTGCCCGGCGGCCTCGGCGCCGCCAAGACGGCGGGCAATTACGCCGCCAGCCTTTTTCCTGCGGAGGAGGCGCATCATCTCGGCTTCACCCAGGTGCTCTATCTCGACGGCGCCGAACACCGCTTCCTCGAAGAGGTCGGCACCATGAACATCATGCTGAAAATCGATGGCACGGTGATCACCCCGCCGCTCGCCGGCTCGATCCTCGCCGGCGTCACCCGCGATTCGGTGCTGACCTTGCTCCGCGATTGGGGGATCCGGGTCGAGGAGCGGCCGATCGCCATCGACGAGGTGATCGCCGCGATCGCCGCCAACCGGCTGGAGGAGATGTGGGGCACGGGGACGGCGGCGGTGATCTCGCCGGTCGGCGAACTCGGCCACAAAACCGCGCGCCACGTCATCAATGGCGGGCGGATCGGCGCGTTGACCCAGCGCCTCTATGACGCGATCGTCGGCATCCAATACGCGACCGGCCCCGATCCGCATGGCTGGGCCCACCCGGTCGCGGCCACCGCGCCGGCGTGAGGCGGGCGGCATGACCGAGGACGATCTCTGTTTCACGCCGGCGACCGAACTCGCCCGCCTCTATCGCGCCGGCGCGCTCTCGCCGCGCACGGTGATGGCGGCGGTGCTGGCCCGGATCGCCGCCCAGGATGGCGCCATCAACGCCTTTGTCACCCGCCTCGGCGATCAGGCGATGGAAGAGGCGGCGGCTGCCGAGCGCCGCTTCGCCGCCGGAACCCCGCTCGGCGCGCTCGATGGCGTCCCGGTGACGGTCAAGGATCTGACGCTGACCAAGGGCATCCCGACGCAATATGGCTCGAAGACGCGGCGCGGCTTCGTCCCCGATCTCGACGCGCCGATCGTGACCAGGCTGCGCGCGGCCGGCGCCATCATCATCGGCAAGACCACCACCCCCGAATTCGGCTGGATCGGCACCGGACGGAGCCCGCTTTCCGGCTTGACCCACACCCCCTGGCGCATCGGGCTCACCGCCGGCGGCTCCTCGGCCGGCGCCGGCGCCGCCGCCGCCGCCGGCTTCGGGCCGCTCCATCAGGGCAGCGATGCCGCCGGCTCGATCCGGCTGCCGGCGCATTTCTGCGGCGTCTTCGGCTTGAAGCCGAGCTTCGGGCGGGTTCCCATCCACCCGGTCTCGAACACGGATTATTCCTCTCATCTCGGCCCGTTGACGCGCAGCGTCGCCGATGCGGCGCTGATGCTGAAGGTGATGGCCGGACCACACCCTTGGGACCATACCAGTCTCGAGGCACCGCCGGCGGATTACCCCGCCCGGCTCGATCAGCCGCCGCGCCGCTTGCGTCTCGCCTATAGCGCTGATTTCGGCCACGCCCGCGTCGACCCCGAGATCGCGGCGCTGGCCCGCGCCGGCGCCGCGCGCCTGGCGGACGCGCTGGGCGCGGAACTCCATGAGGTCACGCCGCCCTGGGGCAAGGCCGGGCCGGACCTGATCCGCTTCTTCTGGCCCGCGCACTGGGCCGTGCATGCGCCGAAACTCGCCGATTGGCGCGCGGTGATGGATCCGGGCTTCGTCGCCTGCATCGAGGAGGGGACGCGCATCGGCATGGCCGATTATCAGCTCATGCGCGAGCGCAAATACGCTTATATCCGCGATATCAATATCTTCTTCGACGATTGGGACTTCCTGCTCTCACCCGCCGCCTCGGTCGCGGCCTTTCCCTCCGAACGCCTGGCGCCAGAGGGCTGGCCGGAACATCCCTGGGACTGGCTCGGCTGGGCGGAATTCTCCTACCCCTTCGACCTCTCGGGCCATCCGGCGGCATCGGTGCCGGCCGGCTTCACCGCCGACGGCTTGCCGGTCGGGTTGCAGATCGTCGGGCAACGTTTCGATGACCTCGGCGTTTTGCAGATGTCGCGCGCCTTCGAGCGCGCCGCCCCGTGGGCGGAACGGCGCCCACCCAAACATGAGGCGCCGGCCACGGCGTGACGGAGGGAGATGTCTTCGTGAACTGATGCCGCCGGGAAAGGCCCTGCCCCACGGCCATCACACTTCCGCCATCTCCGGCCAGAGCGCGGCGAGATGGGAGCGCCGTGCCACCGCCCAGATGCGCGCCTGCTCCTCCGCGCTCAGTTCGCTCCGCCATTTGTCGATCTCGGCCGCGGCATCGCGGAACACCCGATAATAGCCCGTGGCGCCGACGTGCTCGGTGCTGCGGCGGATGAAGGCGGCGGTTGCGGGCGGCACGGAGAGCCCGGCGAAGGCGAGAAGCTCGCCCGCCTTCGCCAGCGGCGCAAGCGCGAGATCGGCGTGGCGCACGATGCGCGTCGCCGGGTGATGCGCGAGATCGGCGAGCGCCCGCTCGTTCAGAAGCACCCATTGCCAGGCGAGCCGCTCCAGCAGCGGCCAGCGCGCGAAATCGGCCGGATCGAGCCCGTGCGCCTTGGCCTCCGGCCCGGCGAGCAGCCAGTCGAGATCGAGCGCGTGCTCGAACAGGCCGAGCCGCTCGCCACGGCGCATCGACGCCACCTGCCCGCACGGGTGGCGGAGGGTGTAGATCACCCGACAGCCTGGCAGCGCCTGGGCGAAAAGCCCGAGCCGGGTCGGCGAGCTGACCGATTTGAGAACCAGGGTGATCCGCCCCCACGCCCCGGCCGCGACCCAATCGGGGATGGTGACGTGGCGGGCGAGACTCGGGGCGGCGAGACGCGGGCCGCCCAACCGCTCCGCGAGCCGCACCACCTGGATCAGCGCGGCGCGAACCCGCTCGACCACGGCACCGCGATAGGCCTTCGGAAAGATCGGCCGCGAGCCCATGGTTTTCAGCGTCCGCGTCGTCAAAAGCTGATCGAGATAGACCCGCGCCTCGGCCAGCGCCGCCGCCGAGGGCATGGCGGGCGGCCAAACCGGCAAATGGCGGCCGCGCCACACCGTATCCGGCTCGTGACGATAGAGAACATCGGGGTGGCTGTCGAAAACCTTGGCAAGCCAGGTGGTGCCCGAACGCGGCAGGCCGAAGAGCAGCACCACGCGCCCAGCCGCGACCCCGCCGATCAGGGGCGTGGCCTCGGCGGGCGTCAGCGCCGCGCGCATCGCGCGTCCCTCCCGGTTTGGCGCATCCTCGCGCCCCCCGCGGCCTCGCGAAATTGTGAGATCCGCCCGCGCAGTCTTGGCAGATGTCCCCTTCGGGCGCAATCCTCGGTTCGAGCCGCGCCGGGTTGCGCCGGAAGCGAAGCCGGCGCTATCCCTCGGGCACGCGAAATGGCGGCAACGGGAGCCCCTCATGACCACGACGGCAGATCTCAAGGCGCGTTTCCACGCCCAGGCGCAAGGCGCGATGGTCCTCTATCTCGGCTATATCGGGGTCGTGAACCGGCTCTTCGAGGCCCTCGCCGGCCTCGGCGCCGCCGATAGCGCGGCGCTGGCCGCGGCCGCCGGGATGGATGCCGGCTATGTCCGCCGCTGGTGCGATGCCGCCTATGCCACCGGCTATCTCGAGGAGGCCGATGGCGAGCGTTTCCGCCTGAGCGCGATCGGCGAGGCGATGCGCCCACAAGCGCCCGAAAGCCTGATGCCGATCGCGGTGCAGACGATGATCTCGGCGCACATGGCCGAGCGCGCGGCGGGCTTGATGGCGAGCGGGGCGCGGCCTGGCGAGCAGGTTCTGGCCGAGCGCGAGACCCTCCTGCCGTGGTTCGGGCCGATGCTGGAAGCGAGCTACGCCCCGGTTTTCGAGACCACCATCAGCCCGGCCATCCCGGTCTTCGGCGAGATCGACCGGCTTGGCGGGCTCGCCGTCGATCTCGGCTGCGGCAATGGCTGGTATCTGCGGGGGCTCGCGCGGCGCTATCCGCATCTCCGCGGCCACGGGATCGACGGATTCGCCGAAAACATCGCGCAGGCGACGGCCATGGCGCGGGCGGCGGGGCTCGGCGCGCGGCTCACCTTCGCGGTCGGTGACGCGCATGCTCTCGCCTTGCCCGAGCCCGCCGATCTGATCGCCATGAACCGGGCGCTGCACCATGTCTGGGAGGGGGGTATAGCCCGCTTCCTCGACCGCCTTCGCGGCCAGATCAAGCCCGGCGGCGCGGTGGTGATCTGGGAGCCGAACTGGCCGGGGCCGCGCGCGATGCTGCGCCAGCCGGGCGGGGCGCGCCTCGCGTTTCAGAATCTCACCGAGCATGTCCAGGGCAATCACCTGCTCGGCGCCGAGGAAATCACCGCCGCCTTGCTCGCCTCCGGCTTCCGGAACGCGGAGACGCATCTCTTCGCCGATGGCCGGGAAGCGGTCATCGTCGCCCGCGCGCCTTAGAGCGCGATTCACGTTTTAGCTGGGATCACCAGTGGCGATCCCAGCTAAAACGATCAGGCGCTAGGCCGCTCTCGCCCTTCCTGCGAGAAAACCTTATACTCGCCCACTACCGGAGTCGGGCCGCCCGCCTGTCGGTCCGCGTCTGTCAGACCCGGACGATCAGCGGGGGCGCCGGGTTTCGCCGGTCTTGATCGAGGAGGGGTGAGATGGATATCCCGCTAGCCGAAGCCGGCGCCGCCGCGCGCATCGCGCCGATTTCGCGCCAGGTCTGGGATGCCAAATATCGCCTGAAAGCCCTCGATGGCACGCCGCTCGATCGCGGCATCGAGGAAAGCTGGCGGCGGGTTGCCCGCGCTCTCGCCGCGCCCGAGCGCGAGCCGGTCCTGTGCGAGGAACGGTTTTACGCCGCCCTCGAGGATTTCCGTTTTCTCCCCGCCGGGCGGATTCTCTCGGGCGCCGGCAGCGGGCGGCGGGTGACCCTGTTCAACTGCTTCGTCATGGGCGATATCCCGGACGATCTCGGCGGCATTTTCGAACATTTGCGCGAGGCCGCCCTGACCATGCAGCAGGGCGGCGGCATCGGCTATGATTTTTCGACGCTCCGGCCCAAGGGGGCGGTGGTCAAGGGCGTCGGCGCCGATGCCTCCGGCCCGCTCTCGTTCATGGATGTGTGGGATGCGATGTGCCGCACCATCATGTCGGCCGGAGCCAGGCGCGGCGCGATGATGGCGACGTTGCGCTGCGATCATCCCGATATCGAGGCGTTCATCGCCGCCAAGCGCGAACCCGGACGGCTGCGCAATTTCAATCTTTCGGTTCTGGTCACCGATGATTTCATGGCGGCGGTCGATGCCGATGCCGACTGGCCGCTCCGCTTCGAGGGCAAGACCTATCGCAGCGTGCGCGCCCGCGCGCTCTGGGACAGCATCACCCGCGCGACCTATGACTACGCCGAGCCCGGCGTTCTGTTCATCGATCGCATCAACGCCCGCAACAACCTCGCCTATTGCGAAACCATCCACGCGACCAACCCCTGTGCCGAGCAGCCTTTGCCGCCTTATGGCGCCTGTCTGCTCGGCTCGATCAATCTCGCGCGGCTGATCCGCGACCCCTTCACCGAGCGCGCCCGCCTCGATACCGCGATGCTCGACGAGTTGGTCGCGGCGGCGGTGCGGATGATGGACAACACCATCGACGTTTCCGGTTTTCCCCTGGAGGCACAGCGCATCGAGGCGATGACCAAGCGGCGCATCGGCCTCGGCGTCACCGGCCTCGCCGATGCCCTGATGATGTGCGGCGAACGCTATGGCTCGCTGAGCGGGGCGGCGGTCGCGGGCGAATGGGCGCGCCGCGTCAACCGCGCGGCCTACCTCACCTCGGCCCATCTCGCCGCCGAAAAGGGGGCCTTCCCGCTCTTCGATCGCGAGGCCTATCTCGCCGGCGAGAGTGTGCGCGAGCTGGACGGGGATGTGCGCGCGCTGATCGCCGAGAACGGCATCAGGAACGCCCTCCTCACCTCGATCGCGCCGACCGGCACCATCTCGCTCCTCGCCGACAACATCTCGAGCGGCATCGAACCGGTGTTCGCGCATGGCTACACCCGCAAGGTGCGCGAGCCCGACGGGTCGCTCCGCGAGGAGAAGGTCTCGGATCACGCGGTCAGGCTCTATCGCGATATGTTCGGGCCCGAGGCGCCGCTGCCGGCGCATTTCGTCACCGCGCAGGATCTGACCCCGGCCGAGCATGTACGCATGCAGGCGGCGGTGCAGCGCCACGTCGACAGCGCGATTTCGAAAACCGTCAACGTGCCGGAGGATATTTCCTTCGCGGATTTTCAGGAGGTCTATCGCGACGCCTATCGCTCCGGCTGCAAGGGCTGCACGACCTATCGCCCGAACGCGATCACCGGCTCGGTGCTCGAGGTCACACCGGCGATACCTGCCGCGCGCCCGGAGACCGGGCCCGAACTCCTGCTGCGCGCCGAAAAACTCACTGGCGCCACCTACAAATTACGCTGGCCGGACAGCGAACACGCGCTCTACGTCACCATCAACGATAGCGAACAGGACGGCGCGCGGCGGCCCTTCGAGGTGTTCGTGAACTCGAAAAATCTCGAACACTACGCCTGGGTGGTCGCGCTTACCCGGATGATCAGCGCCGTGTTCCGCCGCGGTGGCGAGGTTGCCTTCGTCGCCGAGGAACTGAAGCAGGTTTTCGACCCGCGCGGCGGGCATTGGCATAATGGCCGCTATGTGCCCTCGCTGGTCGCGGCGATCGGCGACGTCATCGAGCGCCATATGATCTCGACCGGGTTTCTCGACATGCCGCTGCTGAGCGATGGCTTGTCGGACGACACCGCCCCGCCGCCGCGTGGCGAGCTGGTCGGCCCGATCTGTCCGAAATGCAACCAGCCGGGATTGGTCAAGGAGGCGGGCTGTCTCTCATGTTTCCACTGTGGCTGGTCGAAGTGCAGCTAGCGCGTTTTCACGTTGACTGGAAATAGCCATCGTGGCGGAGGTGGTTGGCGCACTCCCCGGACTGAAGCTGTCGCATAGGTCTCCCAGCGCCTTCCAGAGCACCTCGGCAGTCCGGATCGCCT
>JAJZBV010000057.1 GCA_021851785.1 Pseudomonadota bacterium | reverse complement strand
CGTGGTCGCGGCCGGCGGCAGCGGCGGCAGCGGCAGCGCGTTCGTGCCGGCCTGATCGGGCGCCGACGCCTCGGGCGGGGCGATGCCGGGCGCGGCGTCGGGCGGCGATAGCGGTGGCTCGGCCGCAGGTGGCGCAATCCCAGGTGGCGCAATCCCGGGCGGCGCCGTCGCCCGCAGGCCGGGCGGCAGAACCGGCATGACGCCAAGCGGCGGGTGATAGGGTGCCGTGATCGGCGCCGGCGGCGGCAGCGTCGCCATCGGGCGCGGCGCGCTCAGGCAGGCGGCACTGCCCATCCCGACCACCACCGTCGGCATGCCATCCAGCCCCTGCTCCTGCATTTGCGCCGGCGTGCCACATCCCTCCACGCTCATCGGAAGCAGGACAAAGCCCGCGAAGGCGCGCGGCGAGACCGCCGGCATCCCGTGCAGCACGAGGTCGATATCCTGCATGGTGCCGACCAGCCAGACCGGCGCCGGGCTCCGCGCCCGGGCATAGGCGAGAAGGCGCAGCATGCGGATGGTCGGATTGACGACCAATTGATCGTTGCGCTGATCGGGAAGCAGCAGCGCGAAATCCCGCGTCGGCAGATAGCGGCCGGCGGCGCCGATCACCGCGTCGGCATCGGCGGAGACGGCGCGGACATCCCCGCCGGGGTTCGGCGAACTCAGGAACACATAGGTCGCGACCGGCCAACTCGGGCCGATATAGGCGCCCGGCGGCCAAGTGGGCCGCGCCAGGCGCTGCTGGTTCGCGCCAGACGAGCACCCGGCCAGCATCAGCAACGCCAAGCCACAGCCGAAAATGACAGCCCGCTTGCTTCGCACTCTGTCCTCCGCTCGACACGCGGCGACGCGTCGGAGCCTAGCATAGGCGGCAATGCTTTTACACCGGTAAAGAAACCGTGGCGCGCAGCCCGCCGCTCGGCCGGTTGGTCAGCGTCACATCGCCGCCATGGGCGCGGAGAATGTTGCGCGCGATCGGCAGGCCGAGCCCGCTGCCCCCGGTCTCGCGGTTGCGGCTCGCCTCCAGGCGCTGAAACGGCTGGAATATCCGCTCGATATCGGCCTCCGCGACGCCGGGGCCGCCATCCTCGATCTCGATCACCGCCATCCCGCCCGCCGCCATCCTCCCCTCTGGCGGACGCAGCCTGACGGCGGCGCCGTCGCCGTATTTCACCGCGTTGGCGATCAAATTAGCGAGCGCCCGCTTCAACGCGAGCGGCCGGGCGGCGAGGAGCAGACGTTCGGGGCCGGCATAGGTGAGATGTTCGGCGACGTCGGGCGCGGCATCGGCGGCCTCGTCGAGCACGGTGCGGATCAGGGCGACGAGATCGAGCGTGGTCGCCTGCTCGCTCGCCGCCGCGTCGCGCCCGAACATCAGCGTCGCCGCAAGCATGGCCTCCATCTCGTCGAGGTCGGCGAGGATCTTGCGCCGCATCTCGTCATCTTCGAGAAACTCGGCGCGCAGCTTGAGGCGGGTGATCGGGGTGCGAAGATCATGCCCGATCGCGGTCAGGAGAAAAGTGCGATCCTGCACGAAGCGGCGGATGCGCCCGGCCATGCGGTTGAAGGCGGCGGCGGCGGCGGCAATTTCGCGCGGCCCCGCCTCGGGCAGCGGTGGCGCATCGACATCGCGCCCGAGCGCCTCGGCGGCGGCGGTCAGCGCGGTGATCGGCGCGATCAGCCGGCGCACGACGATCAGGAACAGCACCGCGGCGAGGGCGGTGAGGCCGAGAAACAGGCCCAAATCGAGCGGCGAATGCCAAAGCTCCGGCGCCGGCACCCGCACCGTCACCGCGAGCCAGCCATGATCGGGGAGAGCGAGCCCGACCTCCACCAGCCGATCATAGAGCGAGCCGAGCACCACGACATCGTGCGGGCGCAGGTGATAGGGCACCGAAGAGAGCGTGAGATCGGCCTGGATCAGCCGCGTGAGGCTGAGCGGCGCCGGCAGCATCTCCGCCGGTGGCGCCTCGAGCAGCGCCGCTCGGGTGCCGGGCGGCAGTTCGATCGCGCGGAGCAGCGCCACCCGCCCGCCATCCGGCGCGCTCATCACCACCGCGCGGTAGACCGCCATCACCCGCGCCGCGACATCGCGCGCCTGGCCGAGACGGGCGAGATCGCCACGGTCGATCATGTGCAGGTAAACCCCGCCGCCCTGCGCCGCAACGAGCCCGATCAGCAAGACCGGCAGAGCGCGCGCGAGCAGGCTGCGCGGCCAGATTTTCATCCCGCGTGATCCGCCTGCATGCCCCGGATCATCGCCGCACGACGTCACAGGTCAGGACATAGCCGCCGCCGCGCACCGTTTTGATGAGCTGGGCGTTGCGGCCGTCATCGTCGAGCTTGCGGCGCAGCCGGCTGATCGCGACATCGATCGCCCGGTCGAACGGCCCCGTCTGACGCCCGCGCAAAAGATCGAGCAGCATGTCGCGCGTCAGCACCCGGTTCGGGCGTTCGAGGAGGACGAGCAGCAGATCATATTCGCCCCCGGTCAGCGCCACCTCCGCCCCCTCCGGGTCGAGCAGCCGTCGGCGCGCGGTCTCCAGCCGCCAGCCGCTGAAATGGAACGTCCGGCGCGCCGCTGCGTCATCCGCCTCGCCCTCGCCGCTCCGGCGCAGGACGGCGCGGATGCGGGCGAGCAATTCGCGCGGATTGAACGGCTTCGCGAGATAATCGTCGGCGCCCATCTCAAGACCGATGATGCGATCGATTTCCTCGCCCATCGCGGTGAGCATGACGATCGGCACATTCGCCTGGCCGCGCAGCCAGCGCGCGAGATCGAGCCCGCTCTCGCCGGGCAGCATGAGATCGAGCACGACGAGGTGATAATGCCCCTGTCCCCAGAGCCGCCGCGCCTCGCGGCCATCGCGGGCGACGCTGACACGAAGCCCGCTGCGTTCGAGAAACCGCGCCAGCAGATCACGGATCTCGTGGTCATCGTCAACGACGAGGATATGGGGAACGGCGTCCATGCCCGAGGAAGGATAGTGATTTCGGTGCCGCCTGGGGAGGGGAGCGGCGCTGATTTCGCGCCGTGGCCGAGCGATCACCGCTTTCGCGGCATTGCCAAGGCGCCCGATTTTCGGGCAGAGTACCCGGGTCCAAGAAACAAATCGGCCGGCGAAGCGCCGGCGGGGCCATCACGCGGGGGAAAAATGCCGAAAAATGACAAGAGGTTAAACCAAAATCGCCGGGGCTTCATGCAGGCCGCGGCGGCGGGCGCGGCGCTGTTCGGGATTGCCCCCGCGCTAGCCGCCGAGATGGGGGAAGTCGCCGGGCGGTCGTCAAAGCCGCTCCGCGCCGCGTTCTCCAATGCCGGGCTGCAGGCGACCTGGTGCGCGCAGGGCAAGCGGGCGGCGGAATACTGGGGCAAATTGTTCAATGTCGAGGTCACCTGGTTCGACGGCGAACTCTCGGCGCCCAAGCAGCGCGCGGCGGTGGACGACATGGCCTCGCAGAAATGGGATTTCGTCGCGATCCAGGCCTTCGGCATCGGCACGCTGACGGCGCCGGTCAACAAGATGATCGCCGCCGGCACGCCGGTGATCGACATGGACACGCTGATCGCGCCGCTCGATCAGATCAAGGTGCATAGCTTCCTCGCCCCCGACAATGAATTCATGGGCGCCTCGGTGACGCAATCCCTGGTCGATGCGATCAATGGCGAGGGCACCATCGTCATGACCCAGGGCGCGCTCGGCCATACCGGCGCCCAGGGCCGCGCCCGCGGTTTCACTTCGGTGGTCAAGAAATACCCGAAGCTCGAAGTGCTCGACACCACCCCGGCGGACTGGGACGTCGCCAAGACGGCGCGGATCTGGGAGACGCTGCTCACCAAATATCCCAAAATCAGCGCCGCCTATTTCCATAACGACGACATGGCGCTCGCCGCCTACAACGTCATGAAGGCGCATAATCGCACCAATATCCTGATCGGCGGCTGCGATGCGATGCCGCCGGCGCTGGAGGCGGTGCTGGATGGACGCATGCACGCAACCGTGCGCAACCCGTCCTGTCGCATCCACGGCGGGGCGATCGTCGCCGGCGTCGCCGCCGTGGTCGGTGGCGAGAAGACCGGGCCGGGCGGCATTCCGCAAAGCGTCGTCACCGACGGCCCGGTGGTCACCAAGGCCAACGCGCCGGGCATGTTGTGGATGGAAAAGCACTATCTGATCTGAACCTCGCGCATCCGAAGCCGCGTCACATGCCGCCCGCGCCGCTCCTCGAACTCCGCGCCGTCGCCAAATCCTTCGGCGGCGTCGCGGCCCTCAAGGGGGTCGATTTCACCCTCGATGCCGGCGAGATCCATGGTCTGGTCGGCGAAAACGGCGCCGGCAAATCGACGCTGATGAAAATCATCGCCGGCGTTCATGCCGGCGATCAGGGCGAGATGCGGCTCGCCGGCGATGTCGTGCGGTTCCGCTCCGCTCGCGATGCGCGCGCCGCCGGGATCGGCATGGTGCATCAGGAACTCGCCATCGTGCCGACGCTCTCGGTCGCCGAGAACGTGCTGCTCGGCATGCAGCCGCGCAACCGCCTCGGCTTCATCGACTGGCCGGCGATGATCGCGATCGCCAAGCGGCATCTCGAAAATCTCGGCCTCGTCGTCGATCCGCGCGCCGAGATGGCGAGCCTGCCGCTCGGCATGCAGCAATTGATCGAGATCGCGCGGGTGCTGTTTTCCGGCGCCCGCCTGATCATTCTCGACGAGCCGACCTCGGCGCTCTCGCCGCCCGAGATCACCCGCCTGTTCGCGCTGCTCAAGCGGCTCCGCGCCGAGGGCAGGAGCTTCATTTTCATCTCCCATTTCCTCGATGACGTGCTGGCGATCTGCGACCGCGTGACGGTGTTCCGCAACGGCGCCAAGGCCGGCGCGGCGCGGGTCGGCGATATCGACAAGGCGTGGCTGATCGAACGCATGATCGGCGCCGGGCATCACGAACTCGAGGAAAGCTATCTCGGGGAGATCCAGCTCCGCGGCCCGGAGGGGGCGGCGGATGCGGCGGTGGTGCTGGCGGCGGAGGGGCTCGGCCGCGGCACGTCGTTCCAGGACGTCTCGCTCACCGTTCGCGCCGGCGAGGTGCTCGGGATTTATGGTTTCATGGGCTCGGGCCAGCTCGATCTCGCCCGCGCCCTGTTCGGCAAAACCCCGCCCGAGCGCGGCATCCTGCGCATCGAAGGCCGCGCGGTGCGGCTTCGCAACACCACCCGCGCGCGCCGCGCCGGTCTCGCTTTCGTGCCCGAAAGCCGGCGCAGCATGCTGTTCGCGCTGGAACCGCTTTACAAGAACATGTCGATCAGCGTGCTCGACCGCCTCGCCCGGCTCTGGCTCAAACCAAAGCGGGAGCGCGAGATCGCGCGCCGCCACATCGCCCAGCTCAGCATTCGTCCAGCCCAGCCCGATCGCCCGCTCGGGACGCTCTCGGGCGGCAATCAGCAGAAAGTGGCGCTGGCGAAATGGCTCACGTTTGCGCCGAAAGTGCTGCTCCTCTCCGAGCCGACCCGCGGGATGGATGTCGGCGCCAAGGAGGACGTGGTGCGCATCGTGCGCCGGCTCCGAAACGAGGGACTCGCAATCATCGTCGCCTCGGCCGAGCCGGAGACGGTGCTGGCGCTCGCCGATCGCATCCTGGTGATGCGCAAAGGTAGGATCGCCCGCGAATTCGCCAATGAAACGGTCAGCAAGGACCGGCTTCTCGCCGCCGCATGAGCAAGGAACGCGCCGCCGCCCCGGCCTCGGAGCCCGCGCCGGCCGCTCGCGCGTCGCGGCGCGGCCAATGGCTGCGTCTCCGGCTCCGCAATATCGCGCCGTTCGCGACCCTGCTGTTCCTGGTCGCGCTGTTTTCCGCCGCCAGCCCGTCGTTCCTCACCCTCGATAATCTCGCCAATATCCTGCAGCAGATTTCGGTGACCGGGATCATGGCGGTCGGGCTCACCTTCGTCATTCTCTGCGCCGAGATCGATCTCGGCGTCGCCAGCGTCGCCAACGCGACCGGCATCATCCTCGCCTATTTCACCGCGCAAGATGCGAGCGTGAACATCGCCAATCTGCCGCTGCCGGGCCTCGCCGCCATCGTGCTCGCGGTATTCGGCAGTTTTTGCCTCGGCGCGGTGAACGCCTTCGGCATCACCTGGATCGGCATTCCCTCGTTCATCATGACTCTGGCGATGTTGCAGATCGGGGCTGGCATTTGCGCGATGCTGGTGCGCGGGCAGATCGCCTACGCGGTGCCGAAGGTGATCGCCGTGCTCGGCAATGGCGGGCTCGGCCCGGTGCCGTGGATTGTCATCGTCGCGGCAATCGTCCTTGCGCTTGCCCATATCGTGCTCACCTACACCCGCTTTGGCCGCTATGTGTACATGGTCGGCGGCAACCGCGAGGCGGCGGAGTATTCCGGCGTCAATGTGCGCGCCGTGATCGCCGCGGTGATGATCATCTCGGCGCTCTGCTCGGGGCTCGCCGGGATGTTGGGCGTCGCCCATTTCGGCAGCGCGCAGCAGGATGAGTTCGATAATTACCTGCTCGATTCGATTTCCGCGGTGGTGGTCGGCGGCACCAGCCTGTTCGGCGGCCAGGGCGGGATCGGCAACACGCTGGTCGGTCTCTTCGTGCTCGGCGTGCTCAATAACGGCCTCGATCACGTCAATATCGACAGTTTCCTGAAGATTCTGATCCGCGGCCTGATCCTGCTCGCCGCCCTGATCATCAATGTCTATGCGCAGCGGCTGAAAGGTCTGCCCGAGGCGGGCGAAAGCTGATCACACGTTGAAGCGAAACAGCAGCACGTCGCCATCCTGGACCACGTAGTCGCGGCCCTCGATGCGCAATTTCCCCGCCTCGCGCGCCCCCGCCTCGCCATTGCCGGCGATATAATCGTCATAGGCGATGGCTTCGGCGGCGATGAAACCGCGTTCGAAATCGCCATGGATGACGCCGGCGGCTTGCGGGGCGCGGGTGCCGCGCGTGATCGTCCAGGCCCGGGTCTCCTTGGGGCCGGCGGTGAAATAGGTGATGAGAGCGAGGAGATCATAGCCGGCGCGGATCACCCGCTCGAGCCCGCTTTCCGCGAGACCGATCCCGGCGAGAAACTCGCCGCGCTCGGCTTCCGGCAATTGCGCGACCTCGGCCTCGATCGCCGCCGAGACGATGACCACCCCCGCCCCCTCGGCGCGCGCCCGCGCGGCGACACGCGCGCTCGCGGCATTGCCGGACGCCGCCTCGGCCTCGGCGACATTGCAGACATAGAGCACCGGTTTCGCGGTCAACAGATTGAGCCGCCGCACCGCTTCCTGCTCGCCCGGCGGGATCGCGTGGCGCACCGGTTTGCCGGCCTGCAAGGCGTCGAGCAGCGGCGCGATCAGAATCGCCTGCGCTTGCGCCTCGCGATCGCCGCCGCGCCCCTTCTTCTGCACATTCGGCAGGCGCTTTTCCAGGCTTTCGAGATCGGCGAGCATCAATTCGGTCTCCACCGTCTCGGCGTCGCGCAACGGATCGATGCTGCCCTCGACATGGGCGATATCGTCATCCTCGAAGCAGCGCAGCACATGGATGATGGCGTCGACCTCGCGGATATTGGCGAGGAACTGGTTGCCGAGCCCCTCCCCCTTCGCCGCCCCGCGCACGAGCCCGGCGATATCGACGAATTCGAGGGAGGTCGGCACCACGCGGGCCGATTTCGCGATCCGCGCCAGGGTCGCGAGCCGCGCATCCGGCACCGCGACGCGGCCGATATTGGGCTCGATGGTGCAGAACGGATAATTCGCCGCCTGCGCCGCCGCAGTCGCGGTGAGCGCGTTGAACAGAGTCGATTTGCCGACATTGGGCAGCCCGACGATGCCGCAATTGAACCCCATCAGCCCTGCTCCCGCTGCAAAAGCGCAACCTTGGTCATGAACGCCTCGCCCTTTCCCTCGGCGAGCAACGGCGCCGCCTCGGCGATGGCGGCGAGCAGCGGGACCAGCCAGACCTCGTCCTCGCGGCCAAAATCGCCGAGCACATGGCCGAGCACCCGCTCCTTGTCGCCGGGATGGCCGATGCCGAGGCGAACCCGCCAGTAATCCTCCGTCCCCAACAAACGGTCCAGGCTGCGCAAGCCGTTATGCCCGGCGGCGCCGCCCCCGCGCTTGAGGCGCAGTCTGCCGGGGGCGAGATCGAGATCGTCGTGAAACACCGTGATCGCCGCCGGTTCGATCTTGTAGAACGAAGCCGCCGGCACGACGCTTTCGCCGGAGGCATTCATGTAGGTCAGGGGCTTCAGCGCCAGCACGCGCGCGCCGCCGATCATGCCCTCGGCGATCAGCCCCTTGAAACGCTGCCGCCACGGGCCGAACCCGTGGCGCTCAGCGATCACGTCGAGCGCCATGAAGCCGATATTATGGCGGTTGCGGCACATCCGCGGCTCGGGATTGCCGAGCCCGACCCAAAGCAGCACGCGACAAATCCGGGCGCGATCAGCCCTTCTTGCCGCCGGCCGGCTTGGCCGGGGCGGCCTTGGCCGGCGCCGCCTTGGCCGGTGCGGCGCCCTTGGCCGGTGCCGCGCCCTTGGCCGGTGCCGCGCCCTTGGCCG
>JAJZBV010000004.1:130119-153999 GCA_021851785.1 Pseudomonadota bacterium | reverse complement strand
GAAACAATTCTCCATTGATCGCACCGTCGATGACCAGCGGGGCGGTCAAGCCGTCGCAGCGCAGCGCGCCGACAAAGTTGTCGTCTTCCAATGCCCATGCGGCACGGCAGCGACCAGACGATGGCCATACTTTGCCCGACCATAGCGCCGCGTCATGTTGGTCTTCAGCGAGCTTTCATCAATGAAACGAGCCTCGATGGGTCAGCAGGGTCGCGATCCGGCCGACCGGCTCACCGTCGTCCGCGGCGGCGAAGACACGCTCTCGAAGATCCTGCGAATAGGATTTGCCACGCCGCCAAAGTCTCCGTCCCTCCGCTGACCGAAAACCGGATCGGGCGATCAGGCCGGCGGGGATGCCGGGATCTGGGCGCAGAACGCGGCGAAGGCGGTGGCGCTCGGGAAGCTCCGCTGGGTGCCGCGCGCGGTGATCGATTGCGCGGCATAGCGTGACGCGGCGATCAGGGCGGCGTCGATATCACCGGTTTCCACGTAGTGATGGGCGAAACCGCCGATGAAGGCATCGCCGGCGCCGGTGGTATCGACCGCCGTGACCGCGAGCGGCGGGATCAGCCGCGTCTCATCGCCGCTGACCCAGAGCGCGCCCTCGCCGCCGAGGGTCACGATGACGCTCGCGAGGCCCGCGGCAAGCAGCGTCCGCGCCGCCGCTGCCGCCGCCTCGGCGGTGTCGGTCGGCAAGCCGGTGAGAAGGCTGAGTTCGCTCTGGTTGGGGACGAAAAACCGTGCCTCGCGGAGGTGTTCGAGCGCCAGCGCGGGGTTGGCCGGCGCCGGGTTCAGCAGCACCGGAATCTCGTGCCGCTTGGCCCAGGCGATGGCGTGATACACCGTCTCCAGCGGCACCTCGAGCTGGAGCAGGATCAGGGCGGAGCCGCTGAGCGCCGCCGCCGCGCGGTCGATATCGGCGGGCAGCAGCCGGTCATTGGCGCCGGTGACGATGAGGATGCGGTTCTGCCCGTCGGGCTCGACGAAGATCGGCGCGACCCCGCTCGAAACCCCGCTCACCCGCTCGACGAAGCGGCAATCGATGCCTTCGGCGGCGAAATTGCGGAGCGTGTTGGCGCCGAAATCGTCATCGCCGACCTTGGCGAGCATCATCACCTCGCTGCCCAGCCGCGCGCAGGCCACCGCCTGGTTCGCGCCCTTGCCGCCGAAACCCATCTCGAAGCTCGGCGCCACCAGCGTCTCACCGGCTTCCGGCATCCGCGTGACATAGGTCACGAGATCGATCATGCAGCTTCCGATCACCGCGATCCGGCCCGCCATCCTGTCCTCCCTCAAGCTTGCATCGCCGCGATCGTGCCGACGAGGGCGGCGGCGGCTTGGTGATCGACGTAGCCGGCGCGCACCGAAAACGCGGCCCGCGCGCCCGGCGCCAGGGTGCGCACATTGCCCTTCCGGCTCTCCGCCGTGAAGCCCTCCGGCTCAGCGGTCGCGGGCAGGGCGAAGGCGGCGACCGATTGATCGGGATTGGCCAGGATCCAGCGCACCGTTTTCGGGAAGACCGCCGTCCGATAAGCGATCGTGAATCCGTCCCCTTGCGGCCGGCGCAGCATGAGATGGGTCAGGCCCTCGGCGTCCATGCCGAGGCCGCGGAGATAAAAGACCTGCTCGGGGTCGTAGTCGCCGGGCTGATCGAGCTTTGCCATGCGGGCCGGATCGGCGGCCAGCGCCTCGATCCGGGCGAGATAGGCGGGGGTCGGCGTGACATGCGCGGGCACGGCGCGGCGGACGGTGGTCCGCTCGGGCGCATAGGCCAGGGGTTGCAGGATCTCACCCCCGGGGACGAAGGCGAAATTGATGTGGCACATATACATGAGCGGCATCGGTCGGTAGGAGAGATTTTCGACCGCCATGGCGATCGTGAACCGCGTCTCGGCGGTGAGGGTGACGGTCGGCGTCGCGCGATAATGCGGGCCGAAGCCGCGGGCATGATCGACCGTGCTCACCAGCCGGAGATACGGCCCCTCCTCCCCCTCGCCCGCTTCCAGCGCCGCGTCGTCGAGCGCGAGGCAGGGGAATTCGCCATGCACGGGGTGGGAATCGCCGGCGCCCGGCACGCCATTGGCGAGCAGCCCGCTATGGAACGCAAAACACCCATAGGTGCCGGTGATGTCGGCGCTCGCGCGCGGGGTCGGGAACATGCTTTGCATGGTGAGATCGACCCCGTCGAAACCGGCCCGCCAGATCATCTGGCCGAAAAACGGCAGCACCACGACCGCGCCGCGCGCATTGGCGAGGCGGACCGCCTCGATCCCGCTCGGGTAGCGGAAGACGCTGGCGCGGAGCGCGCCGAAGCTGACCAGCGTCCGTTCCTCCGCGGTGAACACCGCGCGCGGCAGCGCGATCCGCGTCTCGGTCATGGCCGTTCTCCCTTCATCGTGGCCGGGTGCGCCAGGCGTTGAGGGCGATCGAGGCGAGCAGGAACACGCCCCACACCGCATCGACCAGGAAATTGCTGAACCGCATGAGCTGCATCCCGCTGGCGAGCAGCATCAGCGCGAGGAGGGCGACGATCACCCCGGCGACCGAGCCGCGTCCGCCCGCCGGATCGGTGCCGCCGAGCACCGCGATCAACACCGCCTGCAACAGATAGGAAATGCCGTAATCGGATTTGGCGGCGTTGGTGCGGCCGGAGAGGAGGATGCCGGCGACGCTGGCGAGGCCGCCGGTCAGCACATAGGTCAGCAGCAGCGCGCGCCGCGTGCGGAGCCCGGCGAACACCGCGGCCTTGGGATTGGTGCCGATGAGGACGAGGCTGATGCCGAACGCCGTCCGCCCGAGCAGCAACGCGACCGCGCCGGCGAGGGCGAGCAGGACGAGGAGCGGCACCGCGACGCCGGCGATGGCGCCGTTGCCGATCATCGTCCAGCCATCGGGAAAGCCGACGATCGCCGGCCCGCCGGTCAATACCAGCGCGATGCCGGTGAACACCTGGCCGGAGCCGAGGGTCGCGAGGATCGGCGTGATGCGGAGCCGCGAAATCAGCAACCCGTTGGCCGCGCCGGCGACCAGGCCGGTCGCGACGGCGATGGCGATGCCGGCGCCGACCGGGAGCGCGCCCATCGCGGCCAGACCCGACCCGCGCGTGCCGCCATAGGCATGAAAGAACAACCCGGCGAGGATGCCGCCGAGATTGGCGATGCCGATCACCGAGAGGTCGATCCCGCCGGTCAGCATCGCAACCATCATCGCGATCGCGAGGAGACCGAGTTCGGGCGCGATATAGGTGATGGAAATGAGATTGTAGGGACGCAGGAATTTGTCGGGGACCAACGCCGTCATCAGCGCGAAAATCAGCAGCACGAGCAGCACGAGCTGCAGCAGATTGGCATCGATGGCGAGGGCGCGGCGGATCGGTTTTAGCATCGGGGCTCGTGTTGCTGGACGTTTTATTGGGCGATTTGCCGGCGGTCGCGGAGCGCGGTGACGGTGGTCGCGGTGATGATGATACCGCCGACCACGATCCGCTGCCACGTCGTCGCGATATGCATGAGGATCAGGCTGTTCGACACCATGACCAGCATGAACACCCCGAGCATCGTGCCGAGCACGCTGCCGCGGCCGCCGAAGATGCTGGCGCCGCCGAGCACGACGGCGGCGATCACGTCGAGTTCGACGCCGACGAAATCGCGCGGATTGGCGAGCCAGATCATCGACCCGTGCAGTAATCCGGCGAAACCGGCGAGCGCGCCGGCGAGGCCATAGACCGCGAAGACGATCGTCGTCGGATTGAAGCCGACGCGCCGCGCCGCCTCGGCGGCGCTGCCGAGCGCGAAGACGCCGCGGCCGAGCAGGGTGCGGGTCAGGAACAGATGCACGAGAACGGCCGCGAGCAGATAGGCGACGATCATCGCCGAGAGGCCGAAATGCGTGCCACCCGGGCCGGCAAGGTCGATCAGCGTGGTGTTGCCGAACGCGATCAACTCCTTCGGCATGCGGTCGATATTGATCTGGCTGGTGCCGACGAGGCCGAGCAGCGCGCCGCGCACCGCGGCCGCGGTGCCGAGCGTCACGATCAGCGGAATCATGCGCAGGCCGCTTACGAAAAACGCATTGACCAGCCCGAGCGCGAGCCCGATCGCGCTCGCCAGCGCGAAGGGGCCGATGACGCCGTGCCAATCCCAGGCGAGCATCGCCTGGATGGTGAGATACATCGCGGCGACGGCGAAAGCGGGGAAGGAGACGTCGATGCCGCCCGAAATCATCACCACCAGGACGCCGAGCGCCATGAGGCCGACGATGACGTTGCTCCGCGCCAGGCTGAACAGGTTGGAGAGGCTCCAGAAGGCCGGGTTGATCAGGCCGATCAGCACCATCGCCGCGATCAGCACCAGCGCGATCACCGTCTCCGAGCGGCGAAGGGAAAGAAAACTCATGCCAGGGCCTTGAGCTTTTCGGCCAAGGCGGTATCGGTCAGCGCCGCCGCGTCGCATTCCTCGACCAGCCGCCCGCGATGCATGACGAGAACGCGGTTGCAGGTCTGGACGATCTCCGGGAGATCATCGGAAATCAGCAGCACCGCGAGATCGCCTTCGCGCGCGAGTTCGCGGATGCGCTCATGGATGCCGGCCTTGGAGCCGACATCGACGCCGACGGTCGGGCCATTGAGGATCAGGATGCGCGCCTTGCCCATCAGCCAGCGCCCGATCAACACCCGCTGCTGATTGCCGCCGGAGAGCGCCGCCACCGGCAGATCGCCGTTTCGGGTGGTGATCTGCATCTCCGCCATCATCGCATCCGCCGCCGCGCGGGCGCGGGCGAAATCGATGAAGAAATGCCGGGTCATCGCGTCATAGGAGGTCGCGAGCAGGTTGCGGTGGATGCTCTGGGTCAGGAACAGGCCCTCGGTCAGCCGGTCTTCCGGCACATAGGCGAGGCCGGCATTGATCGCGGCGGCAACGCTGCGCAAGGCGACCGGCGTGCCATCGATGCGGATCTCGCCGTGATAATGCGGGCGCATGCCAAAGAGGGTCAGCGCGAGATCGGTGCGGCCGGAGCCGAGCAGGCCGGTGATGCCGACGATCTCGCCGGCCTCGACCGTGGTGTCGATCGGCGCCAGCACCCCGGGCAAAGCGAGGCCGCGGAGTTCGAGCCGCGCCGCGCGGCCAGCGTGCGGCATCCAGCGATAGGATTGGGCCGCGAAATCCTGACCGGTCATGGCGCGGGTCAGCGCCACCTCGTCGAACCCGTCGGCCGCGCCCGCGGCGGCGACGGCGCCGTTGCGCAGCACCGTGATGCGCTCGCTGATCTCCAGCATCTCGCGCAGTTTGTGACTGACGAAGAGCACGGCGATGCCCTGGGCCTGGATATCGCGCACGATCGCGAACAGCCGCGCGACCTCGCGACCGGTGAGCGCCGTGGTCGGCTCGTCCATGATCAGGAGACGCGGCGCCGACATCAGGGCGCGGGCGATGGCGACGAGCTGGCGCTCGGCGGTGGTGAGCGTCTCCACCGTCGCCGCGAGATCGATCGCGACGCCGAGCCGCGCGAGGGCCGCCCGCGCGAGCTTCCGCACGCCGGACCACGAGACGAGGCGGCGGCGGGCCCGCACTTCGCTCGGCAACGCCAGGTTTTCGGCCACCGTCAGCGCCGGAAACAGCGAAAAATCCTGATAGATGACCTGCACGCCATGGCCGATCGCGGTGATCGGATCGAGGGTCGCGACGGCGCGCCCGTCGATGCGGAGCGTGCCCGCGTCAGGGCGATGGACGCCGGCGATGATCTTGATCAGCGTCGATTTGCCCGAGCCGTTCTCGCCGGCGAGGCAATGGATTTCGCCCCGCCCGATCGCGAACGAAACCCCGGCGAGCGCGCGCACGCCGCCGAAACTCTTGCTCACGTCGCGAAGCTCGATGAGAGGCGCGGTCATGGCCGGAACCGCGCGGAGGGGGTGCCCCCGCGCGGCGCGGGATCAGAAATTATACTGGTTCATATTCTCTTTGGTCACGCCGACCCAGCCGGCGCCGTAGAGCAGATTGGGCCGCGCCGCATTCGGCGTGGTGAGGTTGGTGTATCCGCTCAGGCCGAGATCGAGGCCGGCCTTGATCGCGGCGCGCTGCTTGGCGAGCGTCATCACCGCGAGGATGTTCATGGCGTAGCCGGCGACCGCCGGATCCCAGAACTGGATATAGTCGATATCGCCGTTCTTGAGGTACTGGCCGGCGACGGAGACGAGGCCGGTGCCGGAGAAGAACAGTTTGCCGGCGAGGCCGCGCTCGGCGATCAGCCGGCCGGCGCCAGCGGAGGTCGGCATCGGGCCGCCGAGAATGCCCTTGAGGTTGGGATAGGCGGTCAGCACCTCCTTGAGCTTGTTGTAGTCGGTATTGGCGTCGTCATAGGTCTCGATGCGCTTCGTCACCTCGAACATTTTCGGGAAATGCTGCTTCTGATAGGCGATGCCGCCGTCGATCCATTCGTTCTGCGATTGCGAGGTGAGGCTGCCGACGGTGCAGACATAACCGCCCTCGCCGCCCATCTGGCCGCCGAGGACTTCCATCAGCTTGGCGCCATAGGCACGGTTGTCGAAGGCCTCGATGTCGTAATCGGTGTTCATGAGGTTGGAGGCCTCGTGCGAGATCACCACGATGCCCTGGGCACGGGCCTTCTTCAGCACCGGCTCGACCGCCTCCACCGAGAAGGGAACGATGCAGATGGCATCGACGCCCTGGGCGATCAGGCTCTCGACGATCTGGACCTGCGCCGCGGCGTCGGCCTGGCTCGGCCCGACCATCCAGGTGTCGTGGCCGGTATCGGCCTTGAACTGCTTGACGCCTTCGCGCATCCGGTCGAACCAGGCGATGCCATCGACCTTGACGACGGTCGCCATCGAGAATTTCTTGCCGACCGCCTTGGCGGTGATCGCCGGCGATACCTTCGCGGTATCGACCGGGCCGGAGGCGGCGAAGGCGCGCGGCATCCCGAGGCCCGCTCCGAGACCGGCGCCGGCCAGGGCGGCGAGCGAGAGCGTGTTGAAATCGCGGCGTGTGACCATGGTTTTTTCCTCCCGTTGATTTTTAATGGATGCCGGCCGCCACCGAGGCGACGCCGATGAGGGTGAGGCTGGCGCTGACGCCGAGGCGGTTCGCGCCGGCGGCGATCATGGCGTTCGCGGCGGCGGCGGTGCGGATGCCGCCCGACGCCTTGACCCCGATCCTCGGCCCGACGATGCCGCGCATCAGCGCGACATCGGCGATGGTCGCGCCGCCGCCGCCATAGCCGGTCGAGGTTTTGACGAAATCCGCGCCGGCGGCGACGGCCAGCGTGCAGGCGGCGATCTTCTCCGCTTCCGTCAGCAGCGCCGCCTCGATGATGACCTTGAGCAGCGCCGCCGGCACCGCCCGCCGCACCGCCGCGATGTCGGCGCGGACGGCATCGTGATCGCCCGCTTTCAACGCGCCGATCGCGATCACCATGTCGATCTCGGCGGCGCCGTCGGCCACCGCCCGCGCCGCCTCGGCCGCCTTGTTGGCCGCCGGTGTCGCGCCGAAGGGGAAGGCGACCACCGAACACACCGCAACCGGCGCCGCCGCCAGCGCCCGGCGCGCCTCGGCGACCCAGAGCGGGTTGACGCAGACCGCATGGAACCCGAAAGCGGCCGCTTCCTCACAGAGTTGGCGCACCTCCACCGCGGTCGCGTCGGGGCGGAGGAGGGTGTGGTCGATCAGCGCGGCGAGCGCGGCCGGGGCAAGCGCAGCGGGGGCAAGCGCGTCGTTCATGCGGGCCTGAAACCCCTCCCTGGATTGCCGGCGGGGCCGGCGTGTTTGCGTGACAGGTGTCACATTTGTGATAAGCTTCACATCAGGCGGCGGGCGAGTCAAGCGAGGCCGATGGTCGGGACAACGGAGCGGCGTTCGATGGACGGGGGGAGCGCCACGCGGCGCGATCGGCGCCTGCAGGCGCTTGGCCGGCTGGTGCAGGCCCAGGGTGCGCTGCGGCTGACCGATGCGGCGCGGGCGCTCGACGTCTCGCCGATGACGTTGCGGCGCGACCTCGCTGGCGACGCTTCGGCGGCGCGGGATCTCGCGCTGCTCGGCGGCCATGTGACGCTGGCGTCTTCCGCCGGACCGCTCGCGCCGCGCGCCGGCCGCTATGTCCTGGATCGCGAGCAGGAAAGCCAGGCGGCGGCGAAGCGGGCGGCGGCGCACCACGCGGCGCGGCTGGTGCGCGAAGGCGACACGCTGTTCATCGATTGCGGCACCACCCTCCCCTATCTGGTCGCGGCGCTGCCGGAGGGCATCGCGCTCACCGTGGTGTGCTACGCCCTCAACATCGCCAATCTCGCCTGCCGGCGGCCGCACACCCAGGTCGTGCTGCTGGGCGGCGTGTTTCACCCCTCCTCGGCCACGTTCTCGGCCGAGGAGGGGCCGGATCATCTCCGCCGGCTCGGCATCACGCGCGGCTTCTTCTCAGCCGGCGGGGTCGATCCGGGGCGCGGCGCGAGCTGCTGGAACTTCCACGAGGTGCCGATCAAGCAGGCCGCCCTGGCGGCGGCGCAGCGCCGCCATCTGGTCATCGATCACACCAAGTTCGGACGCGCCAAGCCCGCCTTCTTCGCCCCCTTGTCGGCGTTCGACAGCATCATCTGCGATGCCGCCGTGGACGCGGCGACCCGCGCCGTGTTCGCTGATCCGCGGCTGGATTTAGCGCCACGGCAAGCCAATGGCGGGGCCGGTCGATAACTGAAATGGACCCCATGATGAAGACCAGGCGCCGGGGAAATTAAGTTGGCAGTGGCGCCGTTGCGACTGACTTGAAGGGGCAGCGGACGGTTGACCCGCCGAGCGCGCGGCCGGAGCGGGGACGCGGCGGGATGCAGGCTCTCGCGCGGGCGGATTGCCGTCCTGTTCCGCGGCCTCAGTTCAGGTCGTCGTTGAGGACGGAGCGGTAGATGACCGCACCGAGCAGCCCACCGATGATCGGCGCAACCCAGAACAGCCAGAGTTGCTCGATCGCCCCGCCGCCGACGTACACCGCGACGCCGGTACTGCGCGCCGGGTTGACCGAAGTGTTGTCCACCGGAATGCTGATGAGATGGATGAGGGTCAGACACAAACCGATGGCGATGCCCGCGAAGCCTTGCGGCGCCCGCTTGGCGGTAGAGCCGAGAATCACCAACACAAACATCGCGGTGAGCACGATTTCAGTCACCAGTGCTGACAGCATCGAATATCCGCCGGGCGAACGGATGCCGTAGCCGTTGGTGGCAAAGCCATTGGATAGGCTGAATCCGGCCTTGCCGCTGGCAATCACATATAGAACACCTGCAGCGGCGACTGCGCCAAGTACCTGTGAGACCACATACGGCAGTAGCTGGGCGCCAGGCAGACGATTGCCCGCCCACAGGCCCACCGACACGGCCGGATTGAAATGTCCGCCGGAAATCGGCCCGACGGCGTAAACCATGGTCAACACCGTGAGGCCGAATGCCAACGCCACCCCGGCGAAGCCGATGCCCAGTTGGGGAAACGCCGCTGACAGAACCGCACTGCCGCAGCCGCCCAGTACCAGCCAGAATGTGCCGAAGAACTCGGCCCCATACTGCCTTGCGCCATATTGTTGTTCCATCGCGGATCCTCATCGAGATGCAAGGTGTGGCGTCAACCCCCACGATACCGCCCTCGGTTAGCGAGACACCGGATGGAACTCTATCCGGCGGGGGAGACCGCGGCAAGAGCAGCAAGATTGGGCAGTGCCGACTGGCAATCGGCCATCGTGACGCGCAGGAACGGCCTGGTGATGATCGCTGGCAAAGCCCGCGCCGTCGAACTCTTCCCGACGCTTCCGACACCGTTCAGGATGACGGCTTGCGGCATCGGTTCCACGGCGGTCCTCGATCGCGCTTGCCTGATCCTCGTGGTTATGGGTGCGCGCGGTTGGTCCGGCAATGGCCGCGTCAGGCCGGCGGCTCCCGACGCGGCCCGCGCGGGCGGGAAATCTCCCCTGCGGCGGCTGCGCTTGCCGCCGCGCCGCGCCTTGGCTAGGGTCGCGCGGTTTTTTCCGTCCCGAGAGACGATCCCGAGAGACGATCCCTCTTGCACGAATGTAGGGTTCCATGAGTTTCATCGCCGAACGCCTAGGCCGCATCAGCCCGAGCCAGACCATCGCCATCTCCACCAAGGCGCGCGCGCTGAAAGCCGCCGGGCGCGATATCATCAGCCTCTCCGCCGGCGAGCCCGATTTCGACACCCCGCAAAACATCAAGGCCGCCGCCATCCGCGCGATCGAGGCGGGCGAGACGAAATACACCGACGTTGCCGGCACCCCCGCCTTGCGCGCCGCGATCGCCGCCAAGTTCCGCGCCGATTCCGGGCTCGAGTATGCGCCGGAGGAGATCATCGTCGGCACCGGCGGCAAGCAGGTGATCTATAACGCCATGGTCGCGACGCTGAACCCCGGCGACGAGGCGATCATCCCGACCCCGTGCTGGGTGAGCTATCCCGATATCGTCGCCCTCGCCGACGGCACGCCGGTTCCGGTGCCGTGCAGCCAGAACAGCGGCTTCAAGCTCCGCGCCGAGGATCTCGAACAGGCGATCACCAAGCGGACCAAATGGTTCTTTCTCAACAGCCCCTGCAACCCGACCGGCGCCGCCTATTCGGCGGAGGAGTTGCGGCCGATCTGCGAGGTTCTGCTGCGCCACCCGAATGTCTGGGTGTTCACCGACGACATCTACGAAAAACTCGCCTATGACGGGTTCCAACCGGCGACCATCGCCGCCGTCGAGCCGCGGTTGAAAGCGCGCACGGTGACGATGAACGGCTGCTCGAAAGCCTATGCCATGACCGGCTGGCGCATCGGCTATGCCGGGGCGCCGCGCGAACTCATCAAGGCGATGGACACGCTGCAAAGCCAATCCACCTCCAACCCTTCCTCGATCAGCCAGGCGGCGGCGCTGGAGGCGCTTTCCGGGCCGCAGGAGTCGATCGCGGCGATGGTGAAAATCTATCAGGAGCGGCGCGATCTCGTGGTCGCCATGCTCAATGCAGCGCCGGGCATCTCCTGCCACAAGCCGGAGGGCGCGTTCTACGTCTACCCCGCGATCCATGGCTGCCTCGGCAAGACAACCCGGAGCGGGATCGCGATCAACAATGACGAGGATTTCGTCACCGCCCTTCTGGAGGAAGAAGGGGTCGCGGCGGTGCATGGCGCGGCCTTCATGTATCCCGGCTATATCCGCATCAGCTACGCGACCTCGACCACGGCGCTGCGCGAGGCCTGCGCGCGCATCCAGCGCTTCTGCCAGGGCCTGTCCTGACGGCGATGCTGCCGCTCGCCGAGCGCCTGAGACGGATCCCGCCGGCGGCGACGGTCGCGATGACGGCGCGGGCGCGGGCCCTGCGCGAGGGCGGGGCCGATGTCATCGCGCTCTCGATCGGCGAGCCCGATTTCCCGACGCCGCCGCACGCGATCGAGGCGGCGCTGGCGGCGGCGCGGCGCGGCGAGACGAAATATCCGCCGCAGGATGGCACGCGGGCGCTGAAAGAGGCGGTGCAGCGCAAATTCCAGCGCGACCAGGGGCTCGATTACGCCCTCGATGAGATCATGGTCGCCAATGGCGGCAAGCAGGTGATCTTCAACGCCCTGATGGCGGCCGTCGATCCGGGCGCGGAGATCATCATCCCGGCCCCCTACTGGGCTTCCTATTCGCTGCTCGCCGAACTCGCGGGCGGCCGCGTCGTCCCCGTCCCGTGTCCGGAATCGGCCGGGTTCCATCTCCGCACCGAGGATCTCGCGGGCGCGATCACCGCGCGCACCCGGCTTCTGATCCTGAATTTCCCCAACAACCCGACCGGCGCCGCCTGCGGACCCGAGGAGATGGCGGCGATCGGGCGGGTTTTGCTCGATCATCCCGATATCTGGGTGCTCGCCGACGATATTTACGAGCATCTGCTCTATGACGGGTTCCGCTATGTCACGCTGGCCGCCGCCGAGCCGCGGCTTCGCGAGCGGGTGGTGACGGTCTCCGGTGCCTCAAAAACCTATGCCATGACCGGCTGGCGGATCGGCTTCTGCGCCGGGCCGCGCGATCTGATCCGCGCCATGGTCAATATGCAGGGCCAGGCGACGGCGGGGGTCTCCAGCATCGGCCAGGCCGCCGCCGCCGCCGCCCTCGACGGGCCGCAGGAGTTTCTCGCCGAGCGCCTCGCCGTCTATCGCCGCCGCCGCGATCTGCTCCTCGATCTCCTGGCCGCGGCGCCGGGCGTTTCCTGTCACAGGCCGGAAGGCGCGTTCTACCTCTTTCCCAACATCGCCGGCTGTCTCGGCCGCCAGAGCGCCGGCGGGCGGGAGATCGCGACCGATACCGATTTTGCTGTCGCCCTCCTCGAAGAACAGCATGTCGCGGTGGTGCAGGGGGCGGCGTTCGGCATGAGCCCCTATCTCCGCCTGAGCTATGCCACCTCGGAGGCGGCGCTCGAGGCGGCGGGGCGGCGCATCATCAGCTTTTGTCAGAGCCTGCGCTGACCCGGGCCGAACCCCGTGCCGAATTGCGCATCCGTCCGGCCCATGACGACGATGCCGCCGGGATCGTGGCGCTGCAAGCGGCGGGGGCGGCGGAATTGCCGGGCGCCGCGCCGCCGCCGCGCCCGCTTCCCGCCTTGCGCGAGGGGGGTGTTTTCGTCGCCGTCGAAGGGCGGCGGATGGTCGGGCTCGCCGCCATTGCGCCGCATGACGCCGAGGGCGGGTTCGAGATCAGCCATCTCCTGGTGGCGCGGGAGGCGCGCGGGCGGGGTCTGGCAGGGCGGCTGCTGGCGGCCGCCGAATCTTCGGCGCCGGAGGCGCGGCGCCTCGTCCTCTGGTGCGACACACGGGCCGACGCCGGGCAGCGGTTTTTCGAGAAGCACAGTTTCCTGCGCGATGGCCCGATCCGCGTCGATGCCGCGCAGGGCCTCGCTTTCGGCTATGCCAAGCCGTGCGCCGGCATCGCGGTCGCGGCCCTCGACGCTGCCGCCGCTGCCTCGGCGGATCGCCGGCTCGGTGACATCTTGTCCGCGACGGCGGCCGAGGACGAGGCGGTGCCGCTGGCCTCACCGGCCGAGGCGCGGCGCTATTGGCGCGGCGTTTCGGCCGAGGTCGCCGGCGGCCAGAGGGTGCTGATCGCCGGCTGGGTCGATGGTGTGCTCGCCGGCTCGGTGCAGCTCGACATCAACACCCCGCCCTATCAGGACCACCGCGCCGAGGTGCAGCATCTCCTGATACTGCCCGCCTATCGCGCCGGCGGCCTTGCGGAGGCGCTGATGCGGGCGGTGGAAACCGCCGCGCGCCGGCATGGGCGGCGGCTTTTGACGCTGAACGCCATCGCCGGCGGCCCGGCGGAGGCGCTGGCGCGCGGCCTCGGCTGGCGCGAGGGCGGACGTATCCCGGGCTTCACCGTCACCGCCCGGGGCATGTCATGCGATGCGCTGTTTTTCTGGAAGGAAGCCTGAAGGACTTGTCCCCGGTTTCCCGAAGCGGCAGTGCCGCAGGCACTGCCCAGGGAAAGTTTTTTGGTTCTTTTTTCAAAAAGAACGATTTTTATATCTCCCTCACTCAAAAAACCGCAAAAACGCCTCCCGCACCGCCTCCGGCGCCTCCTCGGCGAGGTAATGGCCGCAATCGATCGGCCCGCCGCTCACCTCGGCGGCGGCAAACTCGCGCCACACCGCGAGCGGATCATAGAGCCGCCCGACGAGGTTGCGCGCCCCCCACAGCGCGAGCAGCGGGCAGCGGATTTTCTCCCCGGCGGCGCGGCTTTCGCGATCATGCACGAGATCGATGGTCGCGGCGGCGCGGTAATCCTCGCACATGCCGGTGATCATCGCCGGATCGCGCGCCGCGGCGAGATAATCGGCCGCCGCCTCGGGCAGAAAAAACGCCGGCATCCGGTCGCCGCTGCGCGTCACATGGGCCTTGAACCAGAGTTCGGGCGCGGCGTTGATCAGAGTTTCCGGAAACGGATGCGGCTGCGCGAACCAGAACCAGTGGTAGTAGCCGAGCGCGAAACGCATCTCGGCGCGTTCGAAATGGGCGAGCGTCGGGATGATGTCGAGCACCGCGAGGCGCGCGACGCTTGCGGGAAAATCGAGCGCGAGGCGATGGGCGACGCGGGCGCCGCGGTCGTGGCTTGCGATCTGGAACCGCTCATGCCCGAGCGCGGCCATGAGTTCGACCATGTCGCGCGCCATTTCTCGCTTGGCGTAAGCGGCGTGATCGGCGCTCGCCGGCGGCTTGAAGCTGCCGCCATAGCCGCGGAGATCGGGGCAGATCACCTCGAACCGCGCGGCGAGCGCGGGCGCGATCTTCGCCCACATCATATGGGTTTGCGGGTTGCCGTGAAGCATGAGCAAGGGCGGTCCGCCGCCGCCCCGGCGAAGCCGCAGCCGCCCGCCCGGAACCTCCCGCCATTCGAGATGAAACCCCGCGAAATCCATCCGCCGCCTCCCCGTTGCGGCCCGCTCTTGCGCCTGAGCCGGACTTGGCCTGAATTCGGGCCACAGATCGCGCCAAACCGCAAGAGGAGACGCCATGCGCCCGGCCCTCGCCCTGTTCGCTCTCGCCGCCATCATGATGGGCGGGCCGGCGCGCGCGCAATACACTATCCCCGATGCGCGGATCAGCGATCCGATGGCGCAATTCGATGCCGGCATCGCCTATGAATATGGCCGGGGGGTGGCGCCGGATGACGCCAAGGCGGCGGAATGGTTCGAGAAATCCGCGGCGCAAGGCTATGCCCCGGCGGAAACCGCGCTCGGCGTCGCCTATGCCAACGGGCGCGGGGTCGCGGAGGACGATGCGGAAGCCGTCAAATGGTTCGAGAAAGCGGCGGCGCGGGACGACGCCAAGGCGGAGTTCAACCTCGGTATCGCCTATGCCCATGGCCGCGGTGTCGACGCCGATGACGCGAAGGCCGCCGCCTGGTTCGCCAAAGCCGCGACGCATGGCGACCCAGAGGCCGAATTCAATCTCGGCCTCGCCTATGCCCGTGGCCGCGGCGAGCCGCAGGATTACGCGGAGGCGCTGGACTGGTTCCGCAAGGCGGCCGATCAAGGCGATCTGGACGCCGCTTCGGCGCTCGGCATCGCCTATGCCCGCGGTCATGGCGTGCCCGAGGACGATGCGGCCGCCTATCAATGGTATGCGATCGCGCAATCCGGCGCGGAGGAGGGGAGTGATACCTATTTTCGCGCGACCCGCGCGCTTCAGATCCTCGCCGAGCGCCTGACGACGGCGCAGATCAGCGCGGCCGAGGCCAAGGCCGCCGCCTGGCGCGCGCAGCACAAGGCGGCCAACCCCTGACGCGAACCCTCCCGCTCAGCCTTCGACGTGTACTTTGAGCAGGAAGGTCAGCGTATTCCTCGGCATCTCCGCGCTGAACGGGGCGAAACCGGTCGCCCGCACGGTCTCCAGGGCGAGTTTGTCGATCAGGCTGATGCCGCTCGCCTTGTTGACCACCACGTTCTCCATGTGCCCGTCCGGGGTAATCGTGATCGCGACCGTGGTGTCGCCGGAGAGGTTGAGCGCGCTGATCGCCGCCGTCACGTGCAGATTATTTTGCACCCGATTGCGAAGATCGGCGGCGTAGTGTTGCAGCGCGGTGAGGTTCTGGCCGGCGGAGGCGGGTGCTGAGGGCGGCGGCGGCGGTTTGCTCGGCTCTTCCGTCTTGGCGGTTTCGGTTTTGGGCGGCGGTGGTGCCGCTTTCGGCACCGTCTTAACCGGGTGCGGCGGCGGCGGCTGGCGCGCGACGATGGGCGGTGGTGGCGGCACGAAGAACGGGCTCGCGGCTTGCGGCGGCGGCGGCTCATCGGGCGCCGGCGGCGGCGGCGCGACCTCGGCCTCGGGCTGCGGCGGGGTCAGGGTCTGCGGCGGCGTCACCGCCTCGGGCGGGGGCGGCGGCGGGGGGGTGGTATCGGGCGGTGTCACTTCCGGCACCGCCTGCAATTCGGGCAGCGGCGCCGGCAGGGTGACGGCGTGGACCTCCATCGGATGCGGGTTGTTCGGCTCGGGAGAAATTTCCACCGGCCGGGCGCCGAGCCAGAGCACGACCGCGATCTCGCAGGCGGCGGCGAGGGCGAGGGCGAGCACGAAGCGCCCGCGCCGGCCGCTATCGGGGAGAAACGGCAGCGAGGCGTAGCTCGCCCACCCCGTGGGCGCGGGCACATCCATGGCGCCGACAACCTTCATATGCGCGCTCACTTATTTTCCCGCCGCGGCCGGCGCCGTCGGCTGCGTCGCGACGCCGATGCTGCTAACGCCGGCCTTGCGCGCGGCATCCATGACGTGGACGAAAGCCTCGAACGGCGCCGCTTTGTCGCTCGCGATGGTGATCACGGTTTTCGCCGGATCGCCGTCGCCCTTGATCATGTCGGTGAGCTGATCGAGCGTCATCGCCTGTCCCTTCACCATGACCGAGCCATCCTGCTGCACATTCACGGTGAATTCGGGATGCGGCAGATGCTCCGATTCGCTCGAGGTCGGCAGTTGCAGCTTCTCTCCGGCATCGGGGATCATCTGCAGGGTGACGATGATGAAGAAGACCAGGAGGAACAGCATCACGTCGATCATCGGAATGATCTCGACGCGCCCACGCCGTTCCTCGAAATAGCGGAGCCTGCGCGACATTGCCGCTCTCCTTACGCGCTCTGCAAGGCGGGCTTGAGCACGGTTTTCTGCACCGTCTGGCCGAGCGGGACCATCGGCGCGCCGTCGAGCCGGTTCATGATCATCGTCTTCAGCGAATCGAGCTGATGCATGATCATGCGGATCTGGCTGTTGAGGCCGTTATAGGTGAGGAGGCCAAGCATGGCGATGAAGATACCGGACGCGGTCGCGACCAGCGCGTCGGCGACGCCGCCGGTCACCGCGGTCGGCGCCGAACCCGGCGTCGCGAGCACGCCGAAGGCGTGGAACATGCCGAGGATGGTGCCGAACAGGCCAAGGAGCGGCGCCAGCGTGATGATGGTGTCGAGAACCCAGAGGCGGCGGTCGAATTGCGGCGCCATCAGCAAAATCGCCTCGTCGAGTCGGCTGGCGAGTGCCTCGCCCTTGGCCTTGTCGGCGTGACGGAGCGCGGTTTCCAAAAGCACCGCCTCGGGCAGTTTGCCGGCGCTTCGGCGCAGCATTTCAAGCTCGGGCGGGGTCAGCGCGCCGGTGCGCGCGACCGCGAGCACGACGCGCGTGCCGCCGATCAGCGTGCGGCGCAGATACCAGAAGCGATCGATGATCACCGCGAGTTCGACCAGGAGAAGTGCCGCGAGGGCGTAGATCACGCCGTCGGAGTAGTTGGCGATGTGGATAAGATAGTCGAGATTCATGATCCTTGCCTTCGCTGCCTGCCATGACGAAACCGCGCCCAGGTTGCCGCGGCACCCGAACGCGCATATGCGTTCGGGTGCCTTCTAGCGACTCTTCGGCAACGAGTGGGTGATCGATTGATGGCAGTTCTATTGCCGAAAAATGACGATTTGGTCGCGATTTCGTGAGCCTCGCTCAGAAGCTGATGCCGACCTGGCCATAGAGCGTCATCGGCGCGCCGGGATAGCCGAGCGCGGTCGGGACGCCGTTGCCGAAATATCCGCCCGCCGACATGTATTCATAGATGTTGAACTTGTTGTTGGTGAAATTCAGGATCGCCAGCGAGATATCGAGCTTCTTGCCGAAGCCGGCGACAGTGAACGGGATCTGGGCATCGAGCGAGGCGTTGAGCGTGCCGTACGCCGACATGGTGGTATTCGACGGCGCGACGGTCGCGTTGTTGAAATAGTATTGCGCGCCAGTGTACTGGTACCAGAAGCTCGGCTTGAGCGCGACGTTGTCCAGCAAATAGGTATAATCGACGCCGATATTCAGCGTCGCATCCGGCACATAGGGCACGTGCGAGCCGTTGAAGCTGTTGGTGCCGTTGAAATAGCTCGAATAGATCGCGTTCATCACCGAGGCATTGAGGAAGGTATGCACCGTCGCGAACGGGGTATCGTCGATGGAGAAATTGACGCCGCGATAATCCGAGGTGCCGAAGGTCGTGGCTTCGCTGCCATTGGCGAAGACGGCGTTGGCGACCTGCTTGCCGAGGCGGAGATCGAAGAAATTGGTCTGGAGCAGGAAATTCTTGAGATAATTGTCAGGCTCGTCGAAATTCAGCTTGAAGCCGACCTGGTAATCCTCGGCGAGTTCGAGCGACGTGCTGTTGGACGTGACCGGAATGGCCTGGAAATAGCCGCCGCCGCCGCCGACCGTCGGCGTCTGATAGGATTGTTCATAGCTGGCATTGAAAGCGAGCCATTTGAGCGCCTGGAAATTGGCGTCAACGCCCGGCTCGACACCGACATAGCTCGCGCTTTGCGCGCCGAATTGCCCCTGGTTGTGGCCGCTCGCGCCATTGAAGGCGGTGCCGAATTGCCCATTCGTCGTGCCGCTATAATTCCCCGCAGTATAGGCCCCGTTGGCGTATTGGATGTTATCGTTCACGATCCGCAGGCTTGGCGTGATGTGCAGGCGCGAGAAGGGATGGATATCGTCCTGAATGAACAGCGCCATGTCATCGCTGTTGAAAATCCCATTGCGATAATTGCCGTTGGGTTGCAGCAGGCTGCCGGAATACGGTGATAGCGGGCTCCAGAACGAATTCATTGTCTGATAATAGGCATGAATGTAATAGCCACCATAATTGAATGTATTGTAGGGAAGAGTTGTCGTCATCCAAATTTTATCGCCGAGTGTCCAGTTATCAGGATTATTATATTCGTTCAACTGATTGTAGTTCGGCTGGAAATTGTTGAAATCAGAGTGCAGGCGCTGCTCGTCGCTGTACCAGGAAACATTATGGAAGGTATTGTAATCGTCCAGGCTAAAATTTTGCTTGGCGTAGAGGGTGGTGAATTGAACCTGATCGAATTTCGCCCAGATTTGAGGGTCGAGCGCGGCCAACATATTAAGTTTTTCGTTGTAAAGCGGCGACGAGCCGAGGCCATTAATCCCGATGCCCGGCGTCGGCTCTAGCGGTATCACGTTCGGCCGGTAGCCCCCGGATTGCGCCATGTAAGCGCCGAAGGAAATATCGCCGTTGGAGAATTGTTTGATCGTCTTGGCATAGATGGCATAATCCTCGGCCGGAGCGTCGAAGCCGTTCGCCGAGGAGCGGAAATCATTGCCCTGGCCGAGCCCGCCGGCGATCACCGTGGACCAGCCGCCGACATTGCCGGTGCGGATGTCGAAATTCAGGTTCTGGGTGTTATAGCTGCCGTAGCTCATATAGATATCGCCGCCGGCCTTCTGGGTCGGCTGGATCGGCGTGAACTCGACGGTGCCGCCGGTCGAATCGTACCAGCGATCGGCGGCGTCGCCGGGGCCGTAGGTGACATTCATGTTCTGGATCATGCCGATCTGCGGGATCGAGGCCGAGGCCCAGGCCCCGGTCGCGACATTGTTCATCGGAATGCCGTCGAAGGTCATCATCAGATTGGTGTTGCCGGTATAGCCGCCGAACCCGCCCCAACCGTTCGCGAGACCATCAAGGGAAACGGTGTATTTGGTCGCACCCGTGTTGCCGTAGCCGACGATGTTGGCGCCCGGCGCCATCCCGATCGCCTGCGCGCCGCCGCCCATCGGCCCGACCGATTGCAGTTGCTGCTGATCGAGAACCCGGGTGTCCTGGCCGGACTGGAAAAGCTGCTGCTGGGTCGGCGGCACATTGGCGCCCGGCACCGGCGCCGCGCTGGTCCCGCCCTCACCCGCCGCATTGACCGAACCGGCATTGACCACGCCGCCGACACCCGGCGCATTCTGCGCGAGCTGCGGCGCGGTATCGTCCGAGATCAGCGGCAGCGGTGCCGCGTTGCCGCCGCTACTGATCGTGCCGGTGACAACCTGCGCCCATGCGCCATGGCCGGCGAGCAGGGTCGAGGCCATGAGTAGAACGGAAGGCGCGCGGCGCGCCAAAGCCCGGGATACCTGCATGATCGTTTTTCCTGCTTCGGGTGAGAGCCAGATCGATTTCTGGCCGCAGGATTACCGGGCGGAAACGTCCGCAACGCGCACAGAAATGTGACAGCCTCATCACATATTCGTGTTCATGATAATGAAATAAAACTGCCTTCATAGTGAAACTAAACAGACCTCAATCCGTTATAAAACAAAACTCCGTCGTTATCTGCTATTCGATGTATTGTTTCTTTTAGACATTGATATATCGCGTCCCGAGTGGCCGCGCCGCCGGGAAAATCCGCGAAGCATCGGAAAAACCTTGGCAAAGCCGCGCCCCGCCTGATAGTGACGATGGCCTCGTCACCATCCAGAAGCGAAAAGGGAAACACCTTGAAACATCTTCTTCTCGGCGCGCTTTTCGGGCTCGCGGGCCTTCTCGTGCCGCTCGTCCCGGCGGGCGCGACGGATCTGCCGAAACACACCGTCCAGCGCAGCATCACGATCGCCGCGCCGCCGGCGAAAGTGTGGAACATCATTCAGAATTTCGGCGATCTCACCTGGTTCAGCGCCGTGAAAACCTCGAACGCCGACAAGGGTAACACCCCCGGCTCGGTGCGCCATCTCGACCTCGGCGGCCCGGTGCTGATCGAGCGGCTGGAAAAATATAACGCCGCCAAGATGACCTACACCTACCGGATCACCAACGATCCCGGCAACGTCAAGGTCGTCCCGGTCAGCCATTACCGCTCCACCATCACCGTCAAGCCGGCCAAGGGCGGCGGCTCCACCGTCGTCTGGGTAGGGCATTTCAGCCGCGGCTCGGCCGACGCCAATCCCCCCGCCGGTATGGACGACGCTGCGGCGATCAAGGCCGTGACCGGAATCTATGAAGGCGCGCTCGCCGACCTCAAGAAGAAGGCGGAATCTCAGTAAATCGAGCAAAAATGGGTTCTTTTTGAAAAAAGAACCAAAAACTTTTCCTTCTGTTGGGCAGTGCCTGCGGCACTGCCCATTTCTTAAAACAGGGCAAAAGTTTTTTTGCTTATTTTTCGGAAGCCAAAAGAAGTTACTTTTTAACCTTCAGGTGCTGATAGCGCCCGGATCCGCCGCGCCATCGCCGCGACACCATTGCCGCGATTGGTCGAAAGCGCCCCGATCAGCCCCCATTCCTGGAGAAAATCGGCGCCGGTCGCGAGGATTTCCGCCGGCATCCGCCCGGAATAGACGCGGAGTAGCAACGCAACGAGCCCGGCGACGATCGCCGCATCCGAAGCGCCGGCAAGAAAAAGCCGCCCCGCCCGCATCTCCGCCGCCAGCCACACCTTGCTCTGGCAGCCCTGGACGCGATGCCCCTCGTCCTGCCAGGAAAAGGGGAAGGGCGGCAGCTTGCGCCCGAGATCGATGATGTGGTGATAACGCTCCATCCAGTCATCGAACACCGCCAACTCCTCGCCGATCGCGGCAATGGCGGCGGCGGCGCTCACTTCCTCGGGGGCGACGAAAGGATCATCCGGCATCGCCCGCATGTGCGAGCCGCGCCACCATCCGTCAAGCCACCCGCCGCGCGAGCGGTCTTCCGCGCCGGCGCGATCGGGCTTAGAGTTGTTTTTATGTCCTTCGCTCTCCCCTTGCCCGACTGGATGCCCGGCTGGGTGCCGATCGCCCTGCTGGTGCCGGCCATCCTCTATGGGCTGGCCTTCCTCTTCATGCCGTTCAGCGTCATCGGCGTGAAATCCCGCCTCGATGCGCTGGAAGCGCGGCTCGACGAGTTGCAGGGCGAATTGCGCAGCCTGACTCTGCGGCTCCCCGAGCCGGCGCGGGGCCCTGGCGTGGAGGAGTTCTCGCTCTATGCCGGACCGGCGGCGCGCCGAGAGCCGCCGCCATCGTCGGCGCCGCCGATCCCGCCCGCCCGCGCCGCCCATAACCCGCCGCCACCGAACCCGGCGAGCGCGCCGCCGCCGCTCCGCGCCGCCGAACCCGGCGCCGAGCCGCGTGGCCAATTCGCCTCGCCCGGCCGCCCGGCCCGCGCCGAGCCCAGGGCCGAGCCCCGGGCCGAGCCCCGGCTCGACTGGCCGCGCTGACCACACCGCCGCCGCTCAGGGAGCCCAAGATGCGGATCAGCGTGGTGCAGATGAATCCCGGCGACGATAAGGCCGCCAATATCGCCGCCGCCGAGCGCCTGATCGGCGCCGCCGTCGCCGAGGACCGGCCCGATCTCGTGAGCCTGCCGGAAATGTGGACCTCGCTCGGGGGCTCGCGCGAGACGCGGCATCGGAACGCCGAGGCCCTGCCCGCGCCCGGCGGGACCGGCGGCGCGGCCTATGAGGCGCTCCGCGCGCTCGCCCGCCGTCATCGGATTTTCGTCCATGGCGGCTCGCTCGCCGAGGCGGCGGAAGGAAGGCTTTTCAACACCACCGTCGTTTTTGACCGCGAAGGGGCGGAAATCGCCCGCTACCGCAAACTCCACCTCTTCGACATCCAGACCCCGGACGGCACCGGCTATCGCGAAAGCGCGACCTACGGCCATGGCACGGAGATCGTCACCGCGGCACTCGGCCCGCTCACCGCCGGGCTCTCGATTTGCTATGACGTCCGCTTTCCCGAACTCTATCTCGCGCTCCGCCGCGCGGGGGCGGAGATGATCTTCGTCCCCTCCGCCTTCACGCTGCAAACCGGGAAAGATCATTGGGAGGTTCTGCTCCGCGCCCGCGCCATCGAGACGCAATGCTGGATCATCGCCGCCGCCACCTCCGGCCGCCATGAGGAACGTGGTGAGGGGCGCTTCACCTACGGCCACTCCCTGATCGCCGATCCCTGGGGACAGGTGGTGGCGATGGCGCCGGACGGGGCGGGCTTCGCCACCGCCCGCATCGAACCGGCGCGGACCGAGCGCATCCGGAGCGACATGCCCGTCCTCCTGCATCGACGCCTCGCGTGAGCACGCCCCGCATCGCCTTCCTCGCCTCGTCGGCGCGGCTGGCCCAGGAAAGCCGCGCCCGCCTCGCCGCCCGCTATGGCGATTGCCCGCCCGCGCAGGCCGATTTCGTCGTCTCGCTCGGCGGCGATGGCTTCATGCTCGAAACCCTGCACCACCTGATCACCCACCCCCGCCCGGTCTATGGCATGAATTGCGGCTCGGTCGGGTTCCTGATGAACGCCTACGCCGAAGACGATCTCCCCGCCCGCCTCGCCCACGCCCAGGCCGCCATTCTCTATCCTTTGCGCATGCACGCCGTCACCATGACCGGCGCGACCGAGGAGGCGCTGGCCTTCAACGAGGTCTCGCTGCTCCGCCAACTCCGCCAGGCGGCGAAAATCCGCATCTCGATCGACGGACGCGAGCGGCTCGCGGAATTGATCTGCGACGGCGTGCTGATCTCGACCCCGGCCGGCTCGACCGCCTATAATCTCTCCGCCCACGGCCCGATCGTGCCGCTCTCGGCCAACCTCCTGCCGCTCACCCCAATCAGCGCCTTTCGCCCAAGGCGCTGGCGCGGCGCCCTGCTGCCGGGGGCCGCGGAAGTGGTGTTCGAGGTGCTGGAAGCGGAAAAACGCCCGGTCGCCGCCGTCGCCGACTTCACCGAGGTACGCAACGTCGTCTCCGTCGCCGTCAGCGAATACCGCAACGTCGCGACGCACGTCCTCTTCGACCCCGACCAGGCCCTCTCCGAACGCATCATCGCCGAACAATTCACGGTCTGACCGGGCCGTAAGAAAGAAAAGGGAAGGGAAGGCGAGGGGCGCTGCCCCTCGACCCCGCCAGGGACCAAAGTCCCTGGACCCTATTTTGATGAGGGTTTCTGGGAGGGGCGCTGTCGTGCGCTTGCCAATTCCTCGCCGCGCCCCTCCCAGAAACCCTCCACAGGATGGGGGTCTGGGGCCTCAGGCCCCAGCAGGTCCAGGGCAGAGCCCTGGGCCTTGGCTTCTCTTCCCGTCTCGCCGCTCCGATCGGGCCGTGATATGGCG
>JAJZBV010000004.1:101452-130019 GCA_021851785.1 Pseudomonadota bacterium | reverse complement strand
GCGCCCCTCCCAGAAACCCTCCACAGGATGGGGGTCTGGGGCCTCAGGCCCCAGCAGGTCCAGGGCAGAGCCCTGGGCCTTGGCTTCTCTTCCCGTCTCGCCGCTCCGATCGGGCCGTGATATGGCGGCGTGATGGCGGGGCGGGACAAAGCACGATTCGTGTGCCAGGCATGTGGCGCGGTTGCGGTGAAATGGGCCGGGCGGTGTGAGGCTTGTGGCGCCTGGAACAGCCTCGTCGAGGAGGTGGCGGCGCCGCGGCCCGGGGCTCTCGCGCGGCCGGCGCGCGGGGCGGCACGCGGGGTCGATCTGGTCGGGCTCGCCGGCACGACGCCGCCGCCGGCGCGGCTTGCGAGCGGCATCGCCGAGTTCGACCGGGTGCTCGGCGGCGGGCTGGTGGCGGGTTCGGCGATACTGGTCGGGGGTGATCCGGGGATCGGCAAATCGACGCTGATGCTGCAAGCGGCGGCGCGCCTGGCGGCGAGCGGGCAGAGCGTCGTCTACATCACGGGCGAGGAATCGGTCGAGCAGGTGCGGCTTCGCGCGCGCCGGCTCGGCCTCGCCGAGGCGCCGGTCGAACTCGCGGCGGCGAGCCATCTGCCCGACATCGCGGCGACGCTGGAGGCGCGGCCGGGGATCGGCCTCGTGGTCATCGATTCGATCCAGACCATGTGGCTCGATAATTTCGACGCCGTGCCGGGAACCCTGACCCAGGTCCGCGCCGCCGGGTTCGAGCTGGTGCGGCTCGCCAAAACGCTCGGCTTCGCCCTCGTCCTGGTCGGGCATGTCACCAAGGACGGGGCGATCGCCGGGCCGCGCGTGCTCGAACACATGGTCGACGCGGTGCTCTACTTCGAGGGCGAGCGCGGCCATCAGTTCCGCATCCTGCGCGGGGTCAAGAACCGCTTCGGCGCCACCGACGAGATCGGCGTTTTCGAAATGACCGATCACGGCCTCGCCGAGGTCGCCAACCCCTCGGCGCTGTTTCTCGCCGAGCGCCGCGGCCATATCGCCGGCTCGGCGGTGTTCGCCGGGATCGAGGGCACGCGCCCGGTGCTGCTCGAAGTCCAGGCGCTGCTCGCCCCCAATGCCGGCGGCACGCCACGGCGGGCGGTTCTAGGCTGGGATGCCGGGCGGCTCGCGATGCTGCTCGCGGTTTTGGAGACCCGCTGCGGCCTCAGACTCTCCGGCAATGACGTGCATCTCAACATCGCCGGCGGCCTCAGGATCAGCGAGCCGGCGGCCGATCTCGCCGTCGCCGCGGCCCTGGTCTCGGCGGCGAGCGAAACGCCGACCCGCCCGGATACGGTGTATTTCGGCGAGGTCGGGCTTTCCGGCGAAATTCGCCAGGTGGCGCAGGCGGAAGCGCGTCTCCGCGAGGCGGCGAAGCTCGGTTTCGCCAGCGCCTGCCTGCCTTTGCGGCTGGCGCGCGGCGGCAAGCGCCTGGCCCCGCCGGAAGGGCTGCAACTCACGGAGATCGGCCATCTCGGTGACCTGCTGGCGAGTTTCGCGGTCGCCGCGACAGCGCGGAAAGCAGGTAAAAACACCGGATGAGCACGGTGGTTTTGCGCCTCGGCGGCGATCGCCGTCTGATCGGGGAGGTGCCGGCGGCGCTGCTCGGCGATCAGCGCGCGCCGAGGCTCGGCGTGTTGCTCGACGAGGCGATGATCGGCACCATCGCCCTCGAACCCGGCGAAACCGCCGCGGCATGGCGGCTTTCCCTGCCGCTGCCGGGACACCGGCTGGCCCGGTGGCTGGATCTGCTGCGGCTGGATACCGGCGCGAGTGTGCTGGCGAGCCCCTTATCGCTCGCCGGGTTTTACCGCGTCACCTGGCGCGATCTGGCGCGGGAGGGGCGCGCGCTCGCCGGCGCGTTCACCCTCGCCGTCGCGCTCGATCCCGCGCTTTATGTCGCGGTGGCGGCGGCGGGGGAGATGTGCGCGCGCGGGTTCGCGCGGCGGGACGCGACCGGGGTTTACCGGTTTTCCCTGAAGCTGACCCGGCTCTTGCCGCTCGGCCCGGCAAGCGAACTCGCCTTCACCATCGCCGGCGCGCCGGTTGCAGCAGGCCTTGCGGTCAGTGCCGCCGATCTCGGCCTCGCCGGCTATGTCGAAGCGGTGGCGGCGGAGGAAATTCGTGGCTGGGCGGCCGATCTCGCCACGCCGGGGCGGGTGTTGACGGTCATTCTCCGCGAGGATGGCCGGGAGATCGCCCGCGCCTTGGCCGATGGCGCGCGGCCCGATCTCGCCGCGGTCGGGATCGGCGAAGGCCGGGCCGGGTTCCGGCTGCCCTACGTCGCGCGCCCGCTCGCCCCGGGCGCCGCGCCGCCGGAGCTGAGCGTCGTGCTGGACGAGAGCGGGCTCGCGCTGGTCGGCAGCCCGCGTGCGGCGCCGACGCGGCCGGGATTCGCCGGGCATTTCGATGGCATCGACAACGCCGTCGCCCGCGGCTGGGCGCTCAACCTCGTCGATCCCGCGAGCCCGCTCACCGTCGAGATCGTCCAGGACGGGCGCGTCATCGCCGCCGGGCGCGCCGATCTCCCCCGCCCCGACGTCATCGCCGCCGGCCTGCCCGGCGGCGGCGCCTCTGGGTTTCGCCTCCCCCTCCCCCTCAATCAGGCGGCGTTGGCGCAAAGCCCGTTCCTCGCGCGGCTCGCCGGAACCGATGCGGTCCTCGCAGGCTCGCCCCGCGAGGCCAAACCCAACCCGGCGATCACCGCCTTTCTTGCCGCCGGCCGCGTCCCCCTGCCGGCAGCCCTCGCCGCCCGCTTCAAATCCCGCCGGGCGCGGCAGATCGCCGGGCTGACACTCTCGCTGGTGATGCCGGTGTTCAATCCGCGCCTGGCTTGGCTCGAAGACGCGCTGGCGAGCGTTCGCGCCCAGCGCTGCGATGCGTTCGAGCTGATCGCGGTCGATGACGGTTCGACCGATCCCGCGATCGCGGCGCGATTGCGCGAGGCGGCGGCCGATCCACGCATCCGGGTGCTGCGTTCGCGCAAGAACGAGGGGGTGGCGCGGGCGCTCGCGCGCGGGATCGGGAAAGCGCAAGGGAGCCATATCGCCTTCCTCGATCACGACGACGCGCTCGCCCCGGATGCGGTGTTTCAGTTGCTGCGGGCCGCGCGCGAGAGCGGCGCCGATCTGATTTTCGCCGATGCCGCGTTCTCGGCCGAGACGCTCGAGGAGATCGAGGCGGTCGAGATCGGCGGCGCCTTCTCCCACGACGCTTTCCTCGCCCGCGCCGCACTCCCGCGCCCGCTCGCGATCGAACGCCGCCTCGCTTGCGCGCTCGCGCCGCCGGAGGCCGCGCTCGAAGGGGCGGAGGAGTTCGATTTCGTCCTCCGCGCCATCGCGAGCGCCGAGACCATCGCCCATCTCCCGCGGGTTCTCTATCGCGCCCGCCGCCATGGCCTCGGCCGGGCGGCGGTGCTCGGCGCGCACCACATCGAGGCGGCGCGACGGCAAGCGGTCGCGCGCCATCTCGCGGCGCTCGCCCTTCCCGCCCGGGTTCTGCCCGGCCTTGTCGATGAGCAATGCCGGCTCGATTGGCCGGCGCCGGTGGCGGCGGTGATCGCGGTGATCCGGCGTGGCAGCCTGGGGCGTGACAGCCTGGGGCGCGACGGATCGGGGCGCGAGGCGGCGCTGCGGGCGGCGCTCTCGGCGCTGTCATGCCGGGTCGCGGCGCGCCCGCCTTCCGGGCCGGGGCCGGGTTTTCTGCTGTTTCTCGATGCGGGGATCGCGCCGCCCTCGGGCGGGGCGTGGCTTTCGCATCTGCTGTCGCTCGCGGCGCGGCGCGATATCGGCGCCGTCGCGCCGCTTCTGCTCACCGCTTCCGGGCAGGTGCGGGAGATGGGTCTGGTGCTCGGGGGTGACGCCGTCGCCTCGCCCGCGCTCGCCGGCGACGAGGCGTTTCTTCCCGGCGACGAGGGCCCGCGCCGCAATCCGGGCCCCGGCGGGCGCCTGACGCTGGTTCGCGACGTCGCTTGCGCCTCGGCCGCGGCGCTTCTCGTGCGGCGCGAGGTGTTCGCCGAGCTGGGCGGCTTCGACCGCGATCTCGGCCCCCTCGCCGCCGCCGATTTCACCCTCCGCGCCCGCGCGCGGGGCTTGCGCGTCCTCGCCTCGGGGCTTCATCCCCTCACCCATCACGGCCCGAAAGAAAGCCCCCTCCCCGCCGCGCTCGCGGCGCGGTTTCTCGCCCGCTGGCCGGAAATCGCCGCCGGCGACCCGTTCTACAGCCCGCTTTGCACCCAGGAACGAGCCGATTTCGCGTGGCGGCGCGATGGCGATGGCTGCCGGCGGCCGCTCGCGCCACGGATCTCGCCGGCGCCAAGCGTCCTCCTCCGCGCCACCGCGCGCGGCTGAAACCGCCCCTCAGGTTTTTTTCGCAAGCTCGGTGACGACCCCGTGGAGCGTGCGCAATTCCTGCTCGGTGACCTCGCCGCGCTGAAAGAAATGCCGGAGGTTGCGGATCATGCCGGGGCGTTTCTGGGGGTTGCGGAGAAAGCCGGAGGCATCGAGTTCGCGCACCAGATGGCCGAGGAAATTTTCGAGTTCGCCCTTGGTCGCCACCCGCGTCTCGTTGGTCATCAGCGCGCGTGCCGGCGCCTCCTCGGCCGCCAGCCACCATTCATAGGCCAGCACCATCACCGCCTGGGCGAGATTGAGCGAGAGGAAAGCGGGGTTGAGCGGATAACGGACCAAGGTGTCGGCCTGGGCGAGATCGTCATTGTCGAGCCCGGCGCGCTCGGGGCCGAAGAGGATGCCGGCGCGAAGCCCGCGCGCGCCGATGGCGTGGAGTTCGGCGGCGGCGCCACGCGCGGTCAACAACGGTTTTATGACATGGCGCGGGCGCGGGCAGGTGGCGAGGACGCGGTGGAGATCGGCGACCGCGCCGGCGACATCGGGGAAGATCTTTGCGGCGTCGAGAATGCGATCGGCGCCGGAGGCGGTGCGCCAGGCGCGCTCCTGCGGCCAGCCGTCGCGCGGGGCGACCAGGCGGAGATGAAAAACCCCGCCATTGGCCATGGCGCGGGCGACGGCGCCGATATTTTCGGCCAGTTGCGGGCGGACGAGAATGACCACCGGCGAGGGTTCGATCGGCACCAAGGCCGCCCCGTCATCGCGCCCGGTCATTTTTTCCATCACCCCCGCCGCCAAGTGGTGCCGGAAGGCGTGTCTTCGAGGATGATACCGGCGGCGGCAAGCTGTTTGCGGATCTCATCGGCGCGGGCGAAGTTCTTCTCCTGCCGCGCTTGCTCGCGCTCGACGATTCTGGCCGCGATCGCCGCCGCATCGAGCGCGGCGCCGAGAAACGGCCTCTGAAACCAATCATCGGGATTTTCGAGCCATAAGATGCCGAGTTGTCGCCCGCTGGCGCGTAACCCCCGCGCGGCATCATGATCGCCGGCGAGCGCGGCGTCGGCGAGCTTGTGCATCTCGGCGATCGCGCGCGGCGTATTGAGATCATCGCAAAGCGCCGCCATCACGGCGGCGGGAGTTTCGGTGTTCTCGTCGTGGCGCACGCGGTCTTTCTGCAAAGCGCGGTAGAAACGGCTCAGCTCGTCGTGGGCTGCAGTCAACGCCGCATCGGAAAAATCCAACACCCCCCGGTACTGCGTGCGCAACAGGGCAAACCGCACCGCCTCGCCCGGGGCGCGGGCGAGCAATTCCTCGACGGTGATGATATTGCCGAGGCTTTTCGACATTTTCTCGCCGTTCACCAGCAGCATGCCGTTATGCACCCACATGCGGGCGAAATGGCTTCCGGGAAAGGCGCAACGGCTCTGCGCCACTTCGTTTTCGTGGTGCGGGAACAAGAGATCGCCGCCGCCGCCATGGATGTCGAAATCGGTGCCGAGATAGCGCCACGACATCGCCGAGCATTCGATATGCCAGCCCGGCCGCCCGCATCCCCAGGGGCTCTCCCAGCCCGGCAATTCCGGAGGCGAGGGCTTCCACAGCACGAAATCGCCGGGATCGCGCTTATAGGGGGCAACCTCGATGCGGGCGCCGGCGCGGAGTTCGGCGGCGCTGCGGCCGGAAAGCCGGCCATAGTCGGGAAAACTCGCGACCGCGAACAGGACATGGCCCTCGGCTTCATAAGCGTGGCCACCTTCGATCAGGCGCTCGATCAGGGTGATCATCTCGGCGATATGCATCGTCGCGCGCGGCTCGACATCGGGCGGGGCAACGCCGAGGGACGCCATGTCCTGATGGTAAAGCGCGAGCGTCCGCGCGGTCAGCGCCGCGATCGGCTCGTCGTTCTCGGCGGCGCGGGCGTTGATCTTGTCGTCGACGTCGGTGACGTTGCGGACATAGGTGAGATGGCCGTAAAGCCGGCGGAGAAGTCGCGCGAGCACGTCGAACACCACCGCCGGGCGGGCATTGCCGATATGCGGCCGGTCATAGACCGTCGGGCCGCAGACATACATCCGCACATGGAGGGGATCGAGCGGGGTGAACCGCTCCTTGCGGCGGGTCAGGCTGTTGTGCAGGAAAAGCTCCGACATGGCTCCGATCATCCGTGATCATCCGGCGCCGTTGTGGACGATGACGGGGGGGCGGGCAAGACGGCGGCGAGACGAAAAACGGCCCGATCCGTTGCCGGATCGGGCCGCGTCGTCAAGCCTGCGCCGGCGTCAGTTGACGCGGGCGAGGGTCGGCAAGCCGAGCAGATCGGGGAGGGCGACGACGAGCATGCCGCCGACCTGGGTCGCGCTCTTGGTCTTGACGGTCGGCGCGGCGCCGCCGCCATTCGGGTTGATGATGTATTCGAAGAACGGCGCCAGCACGAGACCGGGGGCGATCACCGCGTTATAGGTGACCTGTTCGATCTCCATGCTGTTCGCCATGTGCGAATTGCCGGCGATCACCGTTCCGGTCTGATAGTTCACCAGTTCGTTGCCGAGCTTGTAGTATTCGCTGACGAAGTTCAGGCTGTCGTTGGGCCGTTGCGCGAACGGGCCGCGCCAGACCATGCCGGCATCGACTTCGTCCTGGATCGGCACGTAGCCATTGACCATCGCCTCGACCTCACCAAAGAGGGTGATGCCGCGCTTGCTGTTCATATCCGGGCGCCAGACCATCTGCGCCGCCTGCGCCCACACGCCTTCACGCGGCGCGGTGGTGGCGATGCTCGCCATCGGCTCCAGCGCGCCGGTTTTGGCGAACATCTGGCCGGAGTAGTTATAGCCGGTATTGTCGTAGAAGCCGCCGACGTCATACTGGCTGGGATAGGAAGACGAGGAGAAATCGGTCTTGTAGCCGATTTCGACCGGCACGAAGACGCCGTTGTCATGCGTCATCGAGAGGTTCCAGCCCTCGGTCGGGCCATTGTAGTAGCCACTGCCATCCGCCGCTTCGGCCGCGATCCGGAAATAGGTCTGGAGCGTCGGCTTGAAGCTGATGCGCCCGCCCCAGGCCGAGACCGGGTCCGCCGAGTTGGCGTTGTTGAAGTAGAAGAACGACGTGTTGGCGCACGTGTAATCTACGAAGTTGCAGGAGAAATCGAAGGTGTCGAAATCACCGAGATCGTTGATGCGCCCGACCAGGACGCGGATATGGTCGTTGAGGAGGCTCTGATCCCAGTCCAGTTCCGTCAGGCGGAAGGCGTCGTTCGGGCCGAAGACGAAGGAATTGTCGATCCCGACGCCGGCGCCCTTGCCATAGGCGTTCGGCCCTTGCCGGTCATCGACGTAGAAATGGACCTGCGCGCCCTGGATGCCGGCGATCTTGTTCATGTCGAGGTTGATGCCGAGGCTCGCGTCACCGTCCGAATAGGCGCCGTTATTGAGGCCGCCGCCGGCGTTATAGTCGGTGATGTTGATGTAGCTGCCGTCGATATAGATGCCCTTGTCGGCGAGCGCCTGACCGAACGACTTGCCGACCTGGAGGTTGAACAGGAACCCATCCGGCTGCGGTGCCGCCGGCGCCGCGGTGCCGACCGGCGCCTGGGAGTTATCCTGCGCGGTTTGCAGCGGCTGGTCGTGGTCGTTGCGCGCGTTCAGGAGCGCGTTGAGATAGGCGGATTGCGCCTGCGCCTGGTGCGCGGCACCGAGCGCCAGCACCGCGACCGTGACCGCGCCGACCCAGGTCGACACGCCACGGCGCATTGTGTTTCGGTTGAACATCTATTCCCCTTCCCTCGGGTGTTTCGGAAACCTGACATCCGCGAAGTCAGAACCGGGCGATTTCGCCTCTCCTGGCCGCGCGGCGCGAAAGCCGGCGCCTTCCCAGGGCGCCCTCTCTCACGAATGTGATTAGAGAGCGGTGACGAGGAAATTTGAAGGGGGAGATTTTGGACAAAACAGGAACATTTGCCGAGTGCGACAAAAACTCCCGCCCCGTGGCAAAAATGCCACAGGGAGGGATTAGGCGCGGCCGGCTTCCCCATGTCCGGGGAAGCCGGGTTCGTCGTCAGATCAGGCGCGCGTCAGTTGACGCGGGCGAGGGTCGGCAAGCCGAGCAGATCGGGGAGCGCCACTTGCAGCATGCCACCCACCTGGGTCGCGTTTTTCACGCGGCCGTTGGGATCGGCGCCGCCGCCATCGGGGTTGACGATGTATTCCCAGAACGGGCCGATGCTGATGCCCGGCGCGATCGCGGCGTTATAGGTGACCTGGAGAATTTCCATGCTGTTCGCGGCATGGGAATTGCCGGCGATCACCGTGCCGGTCTGGTAGTTCACCAGCTCGTTGCCGAGCTTGTAGTATTCGCCGACGATGTTGAGGTTGTCATGCGGCCGTTGGGCGAACGGGCCCTGCCAGACCATGCCGGCGTCGATTTCGTCCTGGATCGGCGTATAGCCGTTGACCATCGCCTCGACCTCACCGAACAGGGTGATGCCGCGCTTGCTGTTCATATCCGGGCGATAGACCATTTGCGAGGCCTGCGCCCAGACGCCCTCGCGCGGCGCGGTGGTCGCGATGCTCGCCAGCGGCGTCAACGCGCCGGTTTTGGCGAACATCTGGCCGGAGTAGTTATAGCCGGTATTGTCGTAGAAGCCGCCGACGTCATACTGGCTGGGGTATTTGGACGACGAGAAATCGGTCTTGTAGCCGACTTCGAGCGGGACGAAGACGCCGTTGTCATGCGTCATCGAGAGGTTCCAGCCCTCGTTCGAGGCATTGTAGAAGCCGGAGCCATCCGCCGCTTCCGCCGCGATGCGGAAATAGGTCTGGAGCGTCGGCTTGAAGGTGACGCGCCCGCCCCAGGCCGAGACCGGGTCCGCCGAGTTGGCGTTGTTGAAGTAGAAGAACGACGTGTTGGCGCACGTGTAATCCACGAAGTTACAAGCGAAATCGAAGGTGTCGAAGTCACCGAGATCGTTGATGCGCCCGACCAGGATCCGGATATGGTCGTTGAGGAGGCTCTGGTCCCAGTCCAGTTCCGTCAGGCGGAAGGCATCGTTCGGGCCATAGACGAAGTTGTTGTCGAGCCCGTTGCCGGTAGCGGCATACCCGTTCGGCCCTTGCCGGTCATCGACATAGAAATGGACCTGGGCGCCCTGGATGCCGGCGATCTTGCCCATGTCGAGGTTGATGCCGAGCGTCGCGTCACCATCCGAATAGGTGCCGGTATGGACACCGCCGCCGACGACCGAGTTGGTGATGTTGATGTAGCTGCCGTCGATATAGATGCCCTGATTGGCGAGCGCCTGGCCGAACGACTTGCCGACCTGGAGATTGAACAGATAGCCATCCGGCTGCGGCGCGCTCGCGACAGCGCTGCCGGCCGGCGCCTGGGAGCTATCCTGCGCGGTCTGCATCGGCTGGTCGTTGTCGTTGCGCGCGTTCAGCAGCGCGTTGAGATAAGCGGATTGCGCCTGCGCCTGGTGTGCCGCGCCAAGCGCCAGCACCGCGACCGTGACCGCGCCGACCCAGGCCGGCGCGCGCCCGCGCATTGTGTTTCGGTTGAACATCTATTCCCCTTCCCTCGGGTTGATCGAAAAAACCCTCCGCGCCGATCCGGGCCTTCCTCGCCCTTCTCATCGCGGAACGATCCGTAGCTGTTATGGTAATAACGCCACCTATCGCACCCGTGATTAGATATCGAATGGCGATAAATTTGAAGGGGCCGAAATCACAAGCGCGCGAGAATCGGGGGGAGTTGCGGCGAGAAGGCCGCGCCCTGTTGCCGAAATGCGACACCCGCCTTGCCCCGCAAGGCGGGTGTCGCATTTCGGCAACAGGGCGCTGGCCGAGTTAGTTGACGCGGGCGAGGGTCGGGAGACCCAGCAGATCGGGCAGGGTCAACACGAGTTGGCCGCCGAACTGGGTCGCGTTCTTGACCCGCGCGGTTTCGGGCCCGGCATCGTTCGGGTTGACGATGTATTCCACCACCGGGCCGAGGGTGAGGCCCGGCGCCAGCGCCGCGTTATAGACCAATTCGAACACTTCCATGTCGGACGCCATGTGCGCATTGCCGGCGATGATGGTGCCGGTCTGGTAGTTCACCAGCGCGTTGCCCATTTTGTAGTATTCGCCGATGAGGTTGAGATTGTCATGCGGCCGTTGGGCAAACGGCCCCTGCCAGACCAGGCCGGCGTCGATTTCGTCCTGGATCGGCGTATAGCCGTTGACCATCGCCTCGACCTCACCGAACAGGGTGATGCCGCGCTTGCTGTCCCTATCCGGGCGCCAGACCATCTGCGCCGCCTGCGCCCAGACGCCCTCGCGCGGCGCGGTGGTCGCGATGCTCGCCAGCGGCACCAGCGCGCCGGTTTTGGCGAACATCTGGCCGGAATAATTATAGCCGGTATTGTCGTAGAAGCCGCCGACATCATACTGGCTGGGATAGGAAGACGAGGAGAAATCAGTCTTGTAGCCGACTTCGAGGGGAAGGAAGACGCCGTTGTCATGCGTCATCGAGAGGTTCCAGCCCTCATTGGCGCGGTTATAGAAGCCATCGCCATCCGCCGCTTCGGCGGCGATCCGGAAATAGGTTTCCAGCGTCGGCTTGAAGGTGACGCGCCCGCCCCAGGCCGAGACCGGCGCCGCCGAATTGGCGTCGTTGTTGTAGAAAAACCCCGTGTTGGCGCAAGTGAAATCGGTGAAGTTGCAGGCGAAATCGAAGGTGTCGAAGTCGTTCATGTCGTCGATCCGCCCGATGATGAAGCGGATATGATCGTTGAGCAGACTTTGATCCCAGGTCAGTTCCTGTAGGCGGAAGGCGGCGTTGGGGCCGAAGGTCTGGTTGGTGTCGACCAGGCCGGTTGCGGTATAATCGCCAAAATTGGAGCCCTGGCGGTCATCCATGTAGAAATGGATCTGCGCGCCCTGGATGTCGGCGATCTTGCCCATGTCCAGGTTGATGCCAAAAACCGCGTCGCCATTGGGAATGGCGCCGGTGCGCGCGCCGCCGGAGGTATTGTCGAGGGTGATGTTGGTATAGCTGCCGTCGATATAGATGCCTTTATCGGCGAGCGCCTGGCCGAGCGAGGTCGCGACCTGGAGATTGAACAGATAGCCATCCGGCTCGGCCACCGCCGGCGCCGCGGTGCCGGCCGGGGCCTGGGAGCCCTCCTGCGCAATCTGTAACGGCTGGTCGTGATCGTTCTCTGCCGCCTCCAGCGCGTGCATATAAGCGGACTGGGCGTGGGCGTGGCGGGCCGCGCCCAGCGCCAGAACCGCGATCACGGCCGTGCCGACCCAAGCGGCCACGCCGTGGCGCGGGGTGTTGTGCCAATGGAGCATGGATTTGCCTTTTGAGAGATTGCCGAAGCGAAGAAAAAGAGATAAGCAGAGTGACGATAAAGCGCGTCGATATATTTATATAGATACAAAGCTTGCGCGCAAGAGCGCGCGTCGCGCGGCAAGGGTGGGCGCGCGCGGTTGCCGTTCGCGCGTTGCAAAAGCGCCACCCCCTGGATGAGCCGCCCCTTCGCTGATCTCGACAGCGCTGATCTCGACAGCGCTGGCTCGACAGCGCCGGCCGATTGGCGCATCCCTCCCCGCGCCCGCCTTGGGCATGTTCCTGGTCCGGACCCTCGCCGATGCCCGATCACACCCACCGCACGCTTCGCCCCCATACACTTCGCCCCCATACGCTTCGCGACACCGCCGCCCTGATCGCCGCCGGGCTGGTGCCGGCGCGCGAGGCCGAGACCATCGAAGCGGTCGGCGCCACCTACGCGATCGCCATTCCGCCAACGCTTGCCGCCTTGATCGAGCTTCCCGACGACCCCATCGGCCGCCAGTTCATCCCGAGCGCCGCCGAGCTTGCGACCGCCCCGCATGAGCGGCCGGACCCGATCGGTGATGAAGCGCTCTCGCCGATCAAGGGGATCGTCCATCGCTACCCCGACCGGGTGCTGCTGAAACCCCTTCTCGCCTGCCCGGTCTATTGCCGGTTCTGTTTCCGCCGCGAGCAGGTCGGGCCGGAGGGCGGCGTCCTCAGCGAGGCCGAACTCGCCGCCGCGATCGGCTGGATCGAAGCCCACCCGGCGATAAGCGAGGTCATCCTCACCGGCGGCGAACCTTTGATGCTCGCCCCGCGCCGGCTGCGCGAGATGCTGGCGGCGCTGGCTTCGATCCCGCATGTCGAGACGCTCCGCCTCCATTCCCGTTTCCCGATCGCCTGCCCCGAGCGCGTGACCAAGGCGCTGGCGGCGGCGCTGGCGACCGAAAAACCACTGTTTCTCGTCATCCACGCCAATCACGCGCGCGAATTCGGCGCCGAGGCCCGCGCCGCGCTGCGGCGGTTTCAGCGCCACGGTATCCCGCTCCTCGGCCAATCGGTGCTGCTCCGCGGCGTCAACGACAGCGCCGAGGCCCTGGCAGCGCTGTTTCGCGCCATGCTCGCCGCGCGCATCAAGCCCTATTACCTGCACCAGCTCGATCCGGCGCCGGGCACGGCGCGGTTTCGTGTCCCGATCGAGGAGGGGCAGCGGCTGCTGGCGGGTTTGCGCGGGCGGGTCAGCGGCTTGGCGCTGCCGACCTATATCCTCGACATTCCCGGCGGGTTCGGCAAAGTGCCGCTCGGGCCGGACTATCTGACCGGCGAAAACGAGGTGCGCGATCCCTGGGGCCAACGCCATCGCCTTGCCCCCGGCGGCGCTTCGGTCTAGAGAGCCGCCTTCCCATGCGCCCCATCCTATGCGACCCGAGACCGCCCAACCAGAGATCGAGAGACGATGAAGCAGCAGGCAAACCAAATCCGCGCCGGCCAGGTGATCGAGCATGCGGGCCGGCGCTGGACCGTGCTCAAGCAGCAGATCATCAGCCCCGGCAAAGGCGGCGCCTTCATCCAGGTCGAAATGCGCGACCTCAAGACCGGCAACAAAACCAACGAGCGCTGGCGCACCGCCGATACCGTCGAGCGTCTGCTGACCGAGGAAAAGGAATACACCTATTCCTACACCGACGGCGCCAACCTGGTGCTGATGGATAACGAGTCCTTCGAGCAGGCGATGGTGCCGGCCGATCTGCTCGGCGATGCCGCGCCGTTCCTGCAAGACAACATGCCGGTCACCGTCGATCTCGTGGAGGGGGAGCCGGTGGCCATCCATCTGCCGGCCTCCGTCGTGCTCGAAATCGTCGAGGCCGATCCGGTGGTCAAGGGTCAGACCGCGACGTCGAGCTATAAGCCGGCGAAACTCGCCAATGGCGCGCGCACCATGGTGCCGCCCTTCATCGAGACCGGCGAGAAGATCGTCGTCCGCACCGAGGATGGCTCCTATGTCGAGCGCGCCAAGACCTGATGGCACACGCGCTGTCTCCGCATCTGACGATCATGGCCAACGCCGCCCAGAAGGCGGCGCGGCGTCTGTTGCGGGATTTTAACGAGGTCGAGCAGCTTCAGGTCAGCGTCAAGGGCCCCTCCGATTTCGTCTCCCAGGCCGATCTCCGCTCGGAAGCGACATTGCGCGAGGAACTCGGCAAGGCGCGGCCGGGCTACGCCTTCCTGATGGAGGAATCGGGCGCCCATGGCGCCGAGAATTGGGCCTGGCGCTGGGTGGTCGATCCGCTGGACGGCACGACGAATTTCCTCCACGGCATTCCGCAATGGGCGATCAGCATCGGGCTCGAGCATCGCCTCGCCGATGGCGGCTCGGAAATCGCCGCCGGCCTGGTCTACGCCCCGGCCTTGAACGAGATGTTCTGGGCGGAAAAAGGCGGCGGCGCGTTTCTCAACGAGCACCGCCTCAGGGTCTCGGCGCGGCGTGAGCTGAAAGACGCGGTGTTCGCGACCGGCATCCCCTTTGCCAAGACAGAGGCCGCCGACCGCCTCGCCTTTGCCCGCGCCCTTGGCGCGCTGATGCCGCAGATCGCCGGCGTCCGCCGCTTCGGCGCCGCCGCCCTCGATCTCGCCTGGGTCGCGGCGGGAAGGTTCGACGGGTTCTGGGAGTTCGGCCTCCACCCCTGGGATGTCACCGCCGGCATCCTCCTGGTGCGCGAGGCCGGCGGCTTCGCGACCGACGCCGAGGGCGGCGACCCGCGCGCCACCCATCAGATCGTCGCCGCCAACCCGCATCTCTATCCCATCCTGCGCGACCATGTCGCCGCCGCCCGCCGCGGCGCCGGCCGATAGGCAACGCCGGACAAAGTCGCTACGGTGGTGATCAACCTCGATATCGAGGAAAAGGGGAGAAGCCCATGTCCGGAAACGAACTCTCGGCGGCAGACCATGCCCGGCAGTTGCGCCGCGCGATCGTCGCCAGCACGATCGGCACCACCATCGAGTGGTATGATTTCTTTCTCTACAGCACCGTGACCGGGCTGGTTTTCGCCAAACTCTATTTCCCGCAATCCGATCCCCTGGTCGGCACCTTGCAGGCGTTTCTGATTTATGCCGTCGGCTTCGTCGCGCGCCCGGTGGGGGCGGCGATTTTCGGCCATTACGGCGATCGCATCGGCCGCAAATCGACGCTGATCGCGACCTTGCTGCTGATGGGGGTCGCGACCTTCCTGGTCGCCCTGGTGCCGACTTACGCCAGTATCGGCATCTGGGGGGCGATTTTGCTGACGCTGGTGCGGTTCATCCAGGGGATCGGCGTCGGCGGCGAGTGGGGTGGGTCGGTTCTGCTGGCGATGGAGTGGACCCGCACCAACGCCCATCGCGGCTTCGCCGCGTCCTGGCCGCAGCTCGGCGTGCCGGCGGGCCTCTTTCTCGCCAATCTCGCGGTGCTGGCGTTCAGCGCCATCTCGGGCGATCAGTTCCTCACCTGGGGCTGGCGGGTGCCGTTCCTGCTCAGCATTTTCCTGGTCGGGCTCGGGCTCTGGATCCGGCTCGGCATTCTGGAAACCCCGATCTTCCGCCGCCTCATCGAGGAAAACCGGATCGAGCGCGCGCCGATGCTCGAGGTTTTGCGCCGCCATCCCAAGGAAATCCTGCTCAGCTCGTTTGCCCGCATGGCCGAAAACGCGCCGTTTTACATCTTCACCGCGTTCGTCTTTTCCTATGGCGTCGCGACGCTCAAGGTGTCGCGCGATCTCCTGCTGTTCTCGATGCTGGCGGGATCACTGGTGTCGCTCGTCACCGTGCCGCTTTCGGGCTATCTGTCCGATCGTTTCGGGCGGCGGCGGGTTTACATCATCGGCGCGGTGCTGACCGGGCTATATGGCTTCCTCTATTTCACGCTGCTCGATACCATGATGCCGTTCTGGATTTTCATCGCCGTCGTGGTGTCGCTGATCCCGCATGACATCATGTATGGGCCGCAAGCGGCGCTGATCGCCGAGAGCTTCACCGGCCGGCTGCGCTATAGCGGCGCCTCGCTCGGCTATCAGCTCGCCTCGATCTTCGCCGGCGGGCCGGCGCCGCTGATCGCGACCGCGCTCTTCGCCTCCTACCATTCAGGCTACGCGATCGCCTGGTACATCTTCATCTGCGGGGTGATTTCGGTGGTCGCGACGTTGATGCTCAAGGACTACACCAACCGCGATATCTCCAGCGACGAGCATTACTGAGCCATTGTCTTAATCCGCCCCGGCCTCGTCCGCGAGGCCGGCGGCGGCGAGGATGCGCCGCGCGAGTTTGAGGTGCGGGCGGTCGATCATTTTGCCGTCCAGCGCGAAGGCGCCGGCGCCGGGGTGGGCGGCGAAGCCGGCGATCACCGCTTCGGCCCATTGGATGCGCGCGCGGGGCGGGGTGAAGGCGGCTTCGGTCGCGGCGATCTGCCCGGGGTGGATGAGGATCTTGCCGGAAAACCCGTCCTCGGCGGCCATCTCCGCCTCGCGCTGGAGCCCCGCCGGGTCGCGCGGGTCGGGGAAGGGCGTGTCGAGCGCGAGCACGCCCAAGGCGCCGGCCGCGATCAGCATCCGGGCACGGGCTTGCGCGAGCGGCGCGCGCAAACGCCCCTCGGCGTCGCGCGGCGAAATGCCGAGATCGGCGGAGAGGTCTTCGGCGGCGAAGCAGAAGGCGAGCACCCGCGCCGGCAGCGCGCCATAATCGTCGAGCCGGCGCACCGAGGCGGCGGTCTCGGTGACCAGCGCGAGCACGGCGAGGCCGCCGATCGGCGATCCGGCGCTCGCCTCGAGGCTTTCGAGATGGTGATCGAGGGCGATGAGATCCTCCGGCCCGGCGCATTTCGGCAGCATGACCCCGGCCGGCCGGCCCGGCACGATCGCGGCGAGATCGGCGAGATACTCTTCGCTGTCGCGCGGGTTGACGCGGACGAAAACCCGCGGGCGCGAGAGCCGCGGCAAAAGCGCGGCGACAGCCTCCCGCGCCGCCGCTTTGTTCGCCGCGACCACCGCGTCCTCGAGGTCGAGAATGACCGCATCGGCCGCGCTCGCCAACGCTTTCTCGACCTTGCGCGGTTGATCGCCGGGCGCGAAGAGCGGCGTGCGGAGGCGCGCGGAAGATGGCGTGCGCAGGCGCGCGGGAGGTGCCGTGGGCGGCATGGTCATGCCTGTTCCTCGACGCGCGGCCGGCGGCGCATGAGCGCGGAACGCTCGCAAACAGCAACCATCTTGCCGTCCTGGTTGAAAGCCTCATGGCGAAAAATCACGATCCCGGCATCGGGCCGCGACGCCGAGGGGCGCGCCGTGATCACCGTCGATTGGACGCGGAGGGTATCGCCGGCGAAAACCGGGGCGGGAAACCGCGTCTCGCGCATGCCGAGATTGGCGATGGTGGTGCCCTGCGTCGAATTATGCACGCTCATGCCGATCATCAGGCCGAGCGTGAGCAGCGAATTGACCAACGGGCGGCCGAATTCCGTCGTCGCCGCGAAATGCGCATCGAGATGAAGTTTCTGCACATTCATCGTCATGCCGCAGAAAAGGACGTTGTCGGATTCGGTAATGGTGCGGGTCCATTCCGCATCGATCACTCGTCCTTCGTGCAATTCCTCGAAATAAAGCCCCGCCATCGGTGACACTTCCCCCAAGACCCTGCGTCAGACCAAGGCGACAATCTTGCGCGCCCCCGCGCAATATGCAAATGACCGCCTGGGCTAAATAAAGTGGGGGCGTCTCGCGTGGTCGATATCATCCTGGAGACGAAGGGGCTGGTGCGCGAATTCCGCGGTTTCGTTGCCGTCGCCGGCGTCGATATCGCGGTGCGTGAGGGCACCATTCATGCCCTGATCGGACCGAATGGCGCCGGCAAGACCACGTGTTTCAACCTGTTGACGAAATTCCTCGCCCCGACACGCGGCGGCATTCGGTTTGCCGGGCACGACATCACCGGCTATTCGCCGGCGGCGGTGGCGCGACTCGGCCTCGTGCGCAGCTTTCAGATCTCGGCGGTGTTCCCGCATCTTTCGACGTTGGTGAATGTGCGTTTGGCACTCCAGCGCGCGCGCGGCAATTCCTATGATTTCTGGCGTTCCGAGCGGGTCTTGCACAAATTCGACGACCGCGCGCGGGCGCTGCTCGCGGATGTCGGCCTCGCCGAATTCGCCGAAACCGAGGCAGCGCTTCTGCCCTATGGCCGCAAGCGGGCGCTGGAGATCGCAACCACCCTGGCGCTCGATCCGAAAATGATGCTGCTCGACGAGCCGACAGCGGGCATGACCCATGACGATGTCGAGCGGATCGTCGCCCTGATCCGGAGGGTGCGCGCCGGGCGGACCATCCTCATGGTCGAGCATAATCTCTCGGTCGTGGAAGGCCTGTGCGACACCATCACCGTGCTGACGCGCGGTCGGGTGGTCGCCGAGGGCGATTATGCCACGGTCTCGCGGAACCCGGACGTGATGTCCGCCTATCTCGGCACCAACGAGACCGAGACCGGTCATGCTTGAGGTCAGCGGTCTCAACGCCTGGTACGGCGAAAGCCATGTTCTGCACGGCATCGATTTTTCGGTGCGCGAGGGTGAGGTGGTGACGTTGCTGGGCCGCAACGGCGCCGGCAAGACGACGACGATGAAAGCGATCATAGGGCTTGTCCCGCGGCGTGCCGGCAGCGTGCGCTTTCGCGCCGAGGAGCTGGTCGGGCTCCGCCCCGATCTCATCGCCCGCCGCGGCATCGCCTTCTGTCCCGAGGAGCGCGGCATCTTCGCCTCCCTCAACGTCACCGAAAATCTCGTTCTGCCGCCGGTGATCGCGCCGGGCGGAATGGACACCGAAACGATCTACACGCTGTTCCCCAATCTTCGCGAGCGGGCATCGAGCCAGGGCACCAAGCTCTCGGGCGGCGAACAGCAGATGCTGGCGATCGCCCGCATTCTTCGCACCGGCGCCCGGCTGTTGCTGCTCGATGAGCCGACCGAGGGGCTGGCGCCGGTGATCGTGCAGCAGATCGGCCGCACCATTCGCGAGATCAAGAAGCGCGGCTTCACCGTTCTTCTCGTCGAACAAAATTTCCGCTTCGCGGCGACCGTCGCCGATCGCCACTACGTCGTCGAACATGGTCGCGTGATCGACATGATCGAAAACGATCGGTTGGACGCGAACATGAACAAGCTGCACACGTACCTTGGTGTCTAGGGCGACGGGCGGGATCGGGACCGATGCCCCTCTCTCGCCGCCCGGCACGCGCATCATAACGCATAACCTCAGGGAGCACGCCCGATGACATTGACACGACGCGGACTACTCGGCACCGCCGCCGCCACCTCGCTGCTGCCCCTCGCGCGCGCGCGGGCGGCGGATGCGCCGATCAAGATCGGCGTGCTCGGCGACATGTCGGGGATGTATCGTGATCTTTCCGGCCCGGTCTCGGTCGCTTGCGCGAAACAGGCGGTTGCCGATTTCGGGGCTGCCGGCAAGGGGATTCCAGTCGAGATCCTGGTCGGCGATCATCAGAACAAGCCCGATATCGGCGCCGGCGTCGCCGGGCAGTGGTTTGATCGCGATGGCGTCGATCTCGTCGTCGATGTGCCCAATTCCTCGGTCGCGCTCGCGGTCTCCAATGTCGGGCATCTCAAGAACAAGGTGGTGATCGCCTGCGGCCCCGGCACCGCCGATCTCACCGGCCCGCAATGCACCCCGAACACCATCCACTGGTCGTTCGATACCTGGATGCTGGCCCATTCCACTGGCGGCGCGATGGTGAAAGCCGGCGGCGATACCTGGTTCTTCATCACCGCCGATTATGCCTTCGGCCATGCGATGCAGCGTGATACGGCGAATTTCGTGAAAGAAGCGGGCGGCAAGGTGCTCGGCAATGTCGATACCCCCTTCCCCGGCACCACCGATTTCTCGTCGTTCCTGCTGCAAGCGCAATCGACGGGGGCGAAGGTGATCGGGCTCGCCAATGCTGGCTCCGACACCGTGAACTGCATCAAGCAGGCGGCCGAATTCGGTGTCAACAAATCCGCCCGCCTCGCAGGACTCCTCGTCTTCATCAGTGACGTTCACGCCCTCGGTTTGCAGAACGCACAGGGCCTGGTGCTGACCGAGACCTTCTATTGGGATCTGAACGAGCGCACCCGCGCTTTCACCCAGCGCGTTCTCCCCAATACCGGCGGCGCCCGCCCCGGCATGGGCCAGGCCGGGGTTTATGGCGGTGTCTTGCAGTATCTCAAGGCGGTCGAAAAAATCGGCGTCGCGGCGGCGAAGGCGAGCGGCGCGGCCACGGTCGCACAGATGAAGGCGATGCCCACCGATGACGATGCCTTCGGCCCCGGCAGCATCCGCGCCGACGGCCGGGCGCTGCATCCCGCCTATCTGTTCGAGGTCAAATCTCCGGCCGAGAGCAAGGCACCTTGGGATTACTACAAGCTGCTGGCAACGACACCGGCGGATGAAGCCTTCCGCCCGCTCAAGGACGGGCATTGCCCGCTCATTCCGGCTTGACGGCCGCAACAGGAGGACATCGCCATGAAGATTTCGCGCCGCACCCTGCTCGGTGCCACCGCCGCCGGTGCCGTCGTACCCTGGGCGAGGCCGGCTCGCGCCGCCGACGGTGTGGTCCGGATCGGCGTGCTCAACGATCAATCCGGGCCCTATCGTGATGTCAGCGGGCTCAACTCGGTCGCGTGCGTCAGGCAGGCGCTCCAGGATTACGGCGCCGCCACCAGGGGAATGACCGTCGAAGTGCTGTCCGCCGACCATCAGAACAAACCGGATGTCGGCGCCGGCATCGCGCGGCAATGGTTCGACCGCGATGGTGTCGACATGATCATCGATGTCCCCACCTCCTCGGTCGGGCTCGCCGTCGCCAGCGTCTGCCGCGAGAAGAACCGCGCCTATATCAATGTCGGCGCCGGCACCGCCGAACTCACCGGCAAGCAATGCGCGCCGACCACCATCCACTGGGCCTACGACACCTGGATGCTCGCGCACTCCACCGGGGGCGCGACGGTGAAGGCCGGCGGCGACACCTGGTATTTCCTCACCGCCGATTATGTCTTCGGCCATGATCTCGAACGCCAGACGACGGGTTTCGTGACCGCGGCCGGCGGCAAGGTGCTCGGCCACTCGACCTACCCGTTCCCGAGCACGACCGATTTCTCCTCCTTCCTTTTGCAGGCGCAGGCGACCGGGGCGAAAGTGCTCGGCCTCGCCAATGCCGGCGCCGATACCGTCAACAGCATCAAGCAGGCGCATGAATTCGGCTTGACCGACAAGACCCGCATCGCCGCCCTCCTGATGTTCATCACCGATGTCCACGCGCTCGGTCTCGCAACCGCGCAGGGCCTCGTGCTGACCGAGAGCTTCTATTGGAACATGAACGAGAAAACCCGCGCTTTCGCCATGCGCATCAAGGACAAGACGCCGAACAACATGCCGAACATGGTGCAGGCCGGCTGCTATGCCGGCACCATCCATTATCTGAAAGCGGTCGCCGATATGGGCGTTGCGGCGGCGAAGGCGAGCGGGGCCGCGACCATCGCGCGGATGAAGGCGATGCCGACCGAGGATGACGCCTTCGGCACCTGCCATATCCGCGAGGATGGCCGGGTTCTCGTTCCCGCCTATCTTTTCGAGGTCAAGAGCCCATCGGAAAGCAAGGAGCCTTGGGATTACTACAAACTTCTGGTAACGACCCCTGGCGCCGAGGCGTTCCGCCCCCTCGCGGACGGCAATTGCCCGCTGATCCACGCCTGAGCGACGAGCAGAGAGATGTTCAGTCTTTTCGGTGTTCCCGCCCCCCTGTTGTTCGGCCAGCTCCTGCTCGGTCTGATCAATGGCGGATTCTACGCGATGCTTTCGCTCGGTCTCGCGGTGATCTTCGGCATGCTGAACATCATCAATTTCGCCCATGGCGCGGTGTTCATGATGGGCGCTTTCGTTGCCTGGATGCTGCTCAATTATCTCGGCATAAACTACTGGTTCGCGCTGCTGCTCGCACCGCTCATCGTCGGCGCCTTCGGCTTCGTTCTGGAAAAAACCATCATCAGCCGCCTCTACAAGCTCGATCATCTCTATGGGCTCCTGCTCACCTTCGGCCTCGCCTTGGTTCTCGAGGGCTTGTTCCGCAACGGCTATGGCAGTTCGGGCATGCCCTATCAGATCCCGGCGGTGCTCAGCGGCGCGGTCAATCTCGGCTTCATGTTTCTGCCGATCTATCGCGGCTGGGTGATCGTCGCGGCGCTGGTCGTGTGCATCGCGACCTGGATGCTGATCGAGAAGACCAAGCTCGGCTCGCTGCTCCGCGCCGCGACCGAAAATCCGGCGCTGGTGCAGGCCTTCGGGGTCAACGTGCCGCGACTGGTGACGCTGACCTTCGCCGGCGGCGTCGCCCTCGCGGCCTTTGCCGGCGTGCTGGCGGCGCCGATCTATTCGGTCAATCCCAATATGGGGTCGAATTTCATCAACACCGTCTTCGCGGTGGTGGTGATCGGCGGCATGGGCTCGATTTTCGGTGCCATCGTCTCCGGCTTTGGTCTCGGCGTGATCGAGGGGCTGACCAAAGTGTTCTACCCGCAGGCGTCCGATACGGTGATTTTCGTCGTGATGGTGCTCGTCCTGCTCACGCGGCCCGCGGGCCTGTTCGGAAAGGCCACCTGAGATGCGCGGGCAGAGAAACACCCAGATCATCGCCTTTCTCATCCTGATCGCGCTCGTCATCGCCGCTCCGGGTATGCTCTATCCGGTGTTCGTCATGAAGGTGTTGTGCTTTGCGCTCTTCGCCTCTGCCTTCAATCTCCTGATCGGCTATGTCGGTTTGTTGTCGTTCGGGCATGCCGCGTTTTTCGGCCTCGGCGCCTATGCCACCGCATGGACGGCGAAGAATTGGGGCCTGACGCCGGAAATCGCGATCCTGCTCGGCGGCGTCAGCGGGGCCGCGCTCGGCACCGTGTTCGGCTGGCTCGCCATTCGCCGCCAAGGGCTCTATTTCGCCATGATCACGCTGGCGCTCGCGCAGATGGTGTATTTTTTCTGCGTCGAGGCGCCGTTCACCGGCGGCGAGGACGGGATTCAGCAAGTGCCGCGCGGGAAATTGTTCGGTGTCTTCTCGCTCGCCAACGATATGTCGATCTATTGGCTGGTCGCGGTGATTTTCCTCGCCGGTTTCTTCCTGCTCAACCGCGTCGTCCATTCGCCATTCGGCCAGGTGCTGAAAGCGATCCGCGAGAACGAGCCGCGCGCGACCTCGCTCGGCTATCGCACCGACAGCTACAAGCTGATCGCCTTCATCCTCTCGACCTTCATCGCCGGGATCGCCGGTGGCACCAAGTCGCTGGTCTTCGGCATCGCGACCTTGACCGATGTCCACTGGTCGATGTCCGGCGAGGTCGTGCTGATGACGCTGCTCGGCGGCCTCGGCACCATCTTCGGCCCGGTGATGGGCGCCCTGGTGGTGACGACGATGGAAAACTACCTCGCCCCGTTCGGCGCTTGGGTTACGGTCACGCAAGGCCTGATCTTCATCGCCTGCGTGCTCGCCTTCCGCCGCGGCATCATCGGCGAAATCGGCGCCAAGTTGAAACTCGCGTTATAAGGAAGACGAGGGACTGCGCCGCCCGCGGAGTCCAGAGGCGGAGCCTCTGGATTTTCTTGACTCAAGGTTCGGCGATGCCGAGCTTCGCGCGAAACCGCTGGGTCAGGAACGCGCCGTCGCGCGGCGGCAGAACGCGCGGCTTCTCGCCCGGCGCGATGCGGATCACGGCAAAAAGCGGCGCGTCGTGATGGAGCGCGCGGGCGAGCTGATCGACCCCGGCCTCGTCGGCGAAGGTGTAGGTTCTCTCCCAGCCGCAGCCTTTGGCGATGGCGGCGAGATCGACGTCGTGGGCGGTATGGCTCGGCTGCGCGCCGGTTTCGCCGTAGCTCCGATTATCGAGCACGACGATCGCGAGATTGCGGACGCCAGCGACGGCGATCGTCGCCAGCGCGCCGAGGCCCATCAGCATTTCGCCATCGCCGGTGACCACCACGACGCGCCGTTCCGGCCGGGCGAGGGCAAGGCCGAGACCAACCATCGCCGCCCCGCCCATCGCCCCCCAGAGATAGAAATTCTCGGCGCGATCGCCGCACGCCGCGACGTCGTAGGACGCCGAGCCGAGACCGGTCGCGACGAGGAGGTCGCGGCGCCCGGCGAGCAGGGCGGCGACGGCTTCGCGGCGGTCCAGCTCGGCGCTCATGGCGTGGCTCCTTTGGTGACGAATTGCTTGGCGCCGATCAGGCTCTGGGAGAGCAGAACGGCGACACTGACCCGGCTGTCATAGGCGAGGGCCGCGGCCGCGGCGACCATCGGCGCGACCTCCCCGGCCTCGGTCGCGCGGTGGACGATGACGCCGGCGGCGCGCAGCACCGGCGCCGTCGCCTGGCCCATCGGCACCTGCCAGGGATTGAACTCCCCCCATTCGCCGCGCATCGTCACCAGCATCAGCAGCGGCGCCCGGCAATTCGCCGGCAAGGAGAGCATGTTGATACAGTTGCCCACCCCCGAGGATTGCATCAAAAGCGCGGCGCGAACACCGCCGAGCCAGGCGCCGGTGGCGAGCGCGATGCCTTCCTCCTCCGTCGTCAGCACGACGGCGCGCAACGACGGGTCTTCATGCGCGCGGGTGATCAAGCGGGCATGGCCGGCATCCGGTACATAGGCGATCTGGCGCACCTCGGCGCGCTTGAGGGCTGCGAAAACCTGATCGGGCCAGTCTGGCGTGTTCATGGCATGGCGTCTCCCCAATCGGGCGAGTTTGCCCCCGCTGCTGGAACGCGGCAAGCTTGCGCCTTCGCCATTGGCGGCATAAAAAGAAGAGATGTTCTTTTTTGAAAAAAGAACCATAAAACTTTTATCTTTTGGCCAGGAGAGCAATGCCGAAGGCATTGCTCCAAGGGAGAAAAGTCTTTTTGCTTCTTTTTCTTCAGAAAAAGAAGTTTTTCTTGTGATAGATGCTGCATTTTTTGTTGATTGCCATCGAGACCGGGGGAAATCATGACGCCGAGCGACGCCGCCTTGCCGCACGCCGAAATCCGCGAAGAAGTGAAAAAGCTCTGCGCCCGCTTCCCCGGCGAATACTGGCGCAAGCTCGACGCCGCGCGCGCCTATCCGAGCGAATTCGTCGCGGCACTGACCGCGGCCGGCTATCTTTCGGTGCTGATCCCGGAGGAATATGGCGGCGCCGGGCTCGGCCTCGGCGCGGCCTCGGCGATTCTCGAGACCATCCATGCCGAGGGCGGCAATGGCGCCGCCTGTCACGCCCAGATGTACACCATGGGCACCGTGCTCCGCCACGGCACCGAGGCGCAGAAGCGCCGCTATCTGCCCGAGATCGCGGCGGGGCGGCTCCGTTTGCAGGCCTTTGGCGTGACCGAGCCGACCAGCGGCACCGATACCGGGGCACTCCGCACCACCGCCCGGCGCGAGGGCGAGCGCTATATCGTCAACGGCCAGAAGGTCTGGACCAGCCGCGCCGAGCATTCCGACCTCATGCTGCTTCTGGCGCGGACCGAAAAGCGCGAGGCGGGCCGCAAGAAGACCGACGGGCTTTCGGTGTTTCTCGTCGATATGCGCGAAGTGCTCGGCCGCGGCCTCACCATCCGCCCGATCCGCACGATGATGAACCACAATTCCTGCGAGGTGTTTTTCGACAGCATGGCAATCCCCGCCGACAGCCTGATCGGCGAGGAGGGCAAGGGGTTCCGCTATATTCTCGACGGCATGAATGCCGAGCGGCTGCTGATCGCCTCTGAGAGCATCGGCGACGCCAAATGGTTCACCGCGCGCTCGGTCGCCTATGCCAGCGAGCGGCGGGTGTTCGACCGCCCGATCGGACAGAACCAGGGCGTGCAGTTCCCGATCGCGCGCGCCTATGCGCAATGGCGCGCGGCCGAGTTGATGGTGCGGCTGGGATGCGAGAAATTCGAGGCTGGGCTTCCCTGCGGCGAGGAGGCGAACATGGCGAAACTGCTCGCCGCCGATGCCGCCTGGGCGGCGGCGGAGACCTGCGTGCAGACCCATGGCGGCTTCGGCTTCGCCGAGGAATACGATATCGAGCGCAAATTCCGCGAATCACGGCTCTATCAGGTAGCGCCGATCTCGACCAACCTCATCCTCTCCTACCTCGCCGAGCACGTGCTCGGCCTGCCCCGCAGCTATTGAGCGGCGGAGCTATTTTGATGGGAAAGCCGCTCACCGGGCTGCTCGTGCTCTCGCTCGAACAAGCCGTCGCCGCGCCCTATTGTGCCTCGCGCCTTGCCGATGCCGGGGCGCGGGTGATCAAGGTCGAACGCCCGGAGGGGGATTTCGCGCGCGGCTATGACGCGGTCGCGAACGGGCAGTCGAGCTATTTCGTCTGGCTCAATCGCGGCAAGGAGAGCCTGGTCGCCGATCTCAAGAACCCGGAGGACGCGGCGCTGCTGCATCGTATCCTGGCGCGGGCCGATGTCTTCATCCAGAACCTCGCTCCGGGCGCGGCGGCGCGGGCGGGATTCGGCTCGGCCGAACTACGCCGCCGCCATCCGCGCCTGATCACCGTCGATATTTCCGGCTACGGCGAAAGCGGCGATTATGCGTCGATGAAGGCCTATGATCTCTTGGTGCAGGCGGAATCGGGCCTTGCGATGATCACCGGCCATCCCGCCGGGCCGGGGCGGGTCGGGGTTTCGGCCTGCGATATCGCCTGCGGCATGGCCGCCCACGCCGCCGTGCTGGAGGCGCTGATCGAGCGCGGCCTCACGGGCGCGGGCAAAGGTATCGCCGTCAGTCTTTTCGACGGCATGGCGGATTGGATGAACGTGCCGCTGATGTTTTACGAGGGCACCGGTCAGACCCCGCCGCGCCTGGGCCTCGCCCATCCCTCGATCTGCCCTTATGGCGCGTTCGCGACGCGCGATCAGGCGCTGATTCTGATCGCCATCCAGAACGAGCGCGAATGGGCCAATTTCTGCCGCGATTTCCTGCGCGAGCCGGATTTGCCGCGGCAATCGGGATTCGAGACCAACACCATCCGGGTGAGCGGGCGGGCGATGGTGGACGGCCATATCGCCGCCGTTTTCGCAACCCTCACGCGCGCGGAGGCGGCGGCGCGGCTCCGCACCGCCACTATCGCGTTCGGCTTCGTCAATGACTGCGCCGGGTTACAGGCGCATCCCGCGTTGCGCCGCGTCACGGTTGCAACCCCGAACGGCGATGTCGCGCTCGCGGCGCCCCCGGCGATCTTCAGCGACGGGCCACGCGCGCTCGGCCCGGTCCCGGCGCTCGGGGCGCACTCGGCGGCGATCGGGGAGGAGTTCGGCGCCGCCCAGGGGTGATGGGTGGGCGCGGCGAGCGGGAAGACCTTTCCCGAAACGCGGTTTTTTCCTATTATGGAGGGGACATGACCTACAGCGATCCGGTGCTCATCGAGAGTATGCTCCATTGACCCCCGGCCCCGCCGATCTCGCGCCCGGCCGCTTCGTCGATAGCGACCACCCGGCGATCATCGCCTATGCCCGCGCCCATGCCGGCGCCGGAGAGGCGCGGGATCGAGCGGTCGCGCTCTATGACGCGGTGCGCGACGGGATCCGCTATGATCCCTATCGCGTCGATCTCGGCGAGGAAGGGCTGAAGGCCAGCCGCTGCCTCGCCCTCGGCTATGGGTTCTGCATCACCAAGGCGGCGCTGCTCGCGGCCGTCCTGCGTGCCGCCGGCATCCCGGCGCGGCTCGGCTTCGCGGATGTGAAAAACCATCTCACCAGCGCGCGGCTGCGGGCGACGATGCGGAGCGATATTTTCGTCTTTCACGGCTATACTGAGATGTTCCTCGAAGACCGCTGGGTGAAGGCGACGCCGGCCTTCAACCGCTCGCTCTGCGACAAGGCCGGCATCCTGCCGCTCGCATTCGACGGGCGGGAGGATTCGATCTTCCACCCCTTCGATGCCAGCGGCCGCCGCCACATGGAATATGTCCGCGCCCGCGGCGTGTTCGCCGACGTGCCGCGCGCCGAAATCCTCGCCGCCTTCGCCGAGGCCTATCCCGAAAGCGCGGTCTGGAACCAGACGGGCGGCGATTTCGAGACCGAAGCGAGAGCCGGCTGAGGCCTGTCCGCGCACGGTAAATTTTTGTTGATTTTTATTAATTAATTCTTTAATGAAATCGTGCCCCGAAAGGCCCGATTGAAGGAATTTGCGCCATGGTCCGGTCCCGGTTTTTTCTGCTCGGCGCAAGCCTCGTTCTGGGGCCTTGGTTGACGGCCACACCCGCCGCGGCGGCGTTGTTGCATTATTATGGCTTCGACAATGCCACCACGGACAGCGTCGGCAGCCTGAACGCGACCCTCGTCGGGGGTGCCACGGTCAGCGGCGGCAGCCTGGCCCTGAACGGCTCCTCGGCCTACGCCCAGATTTTGGGCTTCGCCATCCCGAGCACGGATTTCACCGTCACCTTCAACGCCACCATCGCCGCCTATGGCGGCGGCACGGTCGAGATGATCTCGCAAGGCTATTCCGGCGGCCCGGGATTCTATATCGGCCTCTCCGGCGGCAAGTTTCGGCTCGGCGACAATCTTGCCGGGATCCCCGTCCCGACCCCGAGCCTCAATGTCGCGCACGCCTACGAACTCATCAGTGACGCCGCCGGCACCCAGTTCTTCATCGACGGAACCGAGGTTTTCTCCTCTGCCACAGAGGCCACCGCGCCGCAGAGCGGCACCGAGACGCGAGTGGGCAGCCAGTTCGCCCCCTACGGGGAGTATTTCGACGGCACGATCTCCAACCTCGCGATCTATTCCGGCCAGCCGGCGGTGCCGGAGCCGGCCTCCTGGAGCCTGCTCGGCGCCGGCCTCGCGGCCTTGGCGCTGCTGCGCCGCCGC
>JAJZBV010000004.1:88690-101352 GCA_021851785.1 Pseudomonadota bacterium | reverse complement strand
AGCGAGCGTTCGATGCTGCCCGGGGCGACGATGGCGACGCTCGCGGTGATGCCGATGGTTTCCTTGATGTGGCGGGCGAGATTCGCCTCCTCGCCGGCGAGCACCGGGGTCGCCCAGGCCTCCGCTTCCGCCTCGATGCGCACCGCCATCGCGTCCATCCGCCCGTCCCGCGTCAGCTCGATCTGATAATGCCCGGAAAGGAAGGTCGAGCGCAGCACGATCTCCTCGATCTGGCTCGGAAAGACATTGACGCCGCGAAGGATGATCATATCGTCCGAGCGGCCGGCGATGCGCTCCATCCGCCTGAGGCTGCGCGCCGTCCCCGGGAGAAGCCGGGTCAGATCGCGCGTCCGATAGCGGATCACCGGCATCGCCGCCTTGGTGAGGGAGGTGAGAACCAGCTCGCCGCGCGCGCCATCGCCAAGCACCGCTCCGCTCTCGGGGTCGATGATCTCGGGGTAGAAATGATCCTCCCAGAGATGGAGCCCGTCCTTGGTCTCGACGCATTCCGAGGCGACGCCCGGGCCCATCACCTCCGAAAGTCCGTAGATATCGACCGCATGAATATTGAACGCCGCCTCGATCTCGGCGCGCATCGCCTCTGACCACGGCTCGGCGCCGAGGATCGCGACCTTGAGCGAGGTCGCGCGCGGATTGCGGCCCTGGCGGCGGAATTCGTCGAGGATCGCGAGCAGATAGCTCGGCGTCACGGTGATGATGTCGGGCGCGAAATCGCTGATCAACTGCACCTGCCGCTCGGTCATCCCGCCCGAAACCGGCACCACCACGCAGCCGAGCCGCTCGGCCCCGGCATGGAGGCCGAGCCCGCCGGTGAACAACCCATAGCCATAGGCGTTGTGCAGCATCATCCCCGCCCGCCCGCCGGCGGCGCGGATCGAGCGCGCGACCAGCCCCGCCCAGATGTCGAGATCGGCGCGGGTATAGCCGACCACGGTCGGCTTGCCGGTGGTGCCGGAGGAGGCATGGATACGGGCGAGTTCCGCGCGCGGGACCGCGAACAGGCCGAACGGGTAGGTCGCGCGGAGATCGGCCTTGGTCGTCGCCGGGAATTTCGCGAGATCGGCGAGGCTGCGGCAATCCTCCGGCCGGACGCCGGCGGCATCGAAGGCGGCGCGGTAATGCGGCACCTTGGCGTAGGCCGCCGCCAGCGTCTTTTGCAGCCGGGCAAGCTGGAGCGCGGCGATTTCATCGCGCGAGGCGGTCTCGATCGGCTCCAGGTCGGCGCGGTCGGCGGCGAGATCAGGGCGCGGCATCGGCGGCCTCCTCGGGGACTTGTTCGGGGAAAAACCGCTCGCCGAGGCGCCGCGACTGGCCGCGGAACTCGGCGATGACGGTGCCGTCAGCGCCGCGAACGGTGATGTCGTAAATCCCGCTCCGCCCGGCTTCGCCGCGCTTCTCGGCCTCGGCTTGCAGACGCTCGCCGCGCCGCGCCGGGCGAAGGAAGGTGATGGCGCAGTGCTGGGCCACGGCTTTTTCGTTCTCGCTGTTGCAGGCGAAGGCGAAGGCGGAATCGGCGAGGAGAAAGATGAATCCGCCATGGCAGGTGCCATGCCCGTTCACCATCCCGGCGCCGACGGTCATCGCGAGCCGGGCGCGGCCCGGCGCGACCGCGAGGATCTCCATGCCGAGCGCGCGGCTGGCCCGGTCGTCTTGCCACATCGCCTCGGCGCAGGCACGGGCGAGCGCGTTCCCCTCCGCCATCACGTCCGCCCGGTGAAACGCGGCGCGCGTTTTTCGAGGAAGGCGCGTGCCCCCTCGGCGTAATCGCCGCTTTGCCCGGCCTTGCGTTGCAAATCGCGTTCCAGGGCGAGTTGGGCATCGAGACCATTGGTCGAGGACGCATTCAGCGCCTGCTTGATGAGGCCGAGGGTCGCGGTCGGCTGCTGGGCGAGGTAGGCGGCGAGTTTTTCCGCCTCTTCCATCAGCGCCTCGTCCTCGACCACGCGCCAGATCATGCCCCATTCGGCGGCTTGGTCGGCGGTGATTTTCTCGGCGAGCAAAGCGAGCGCCCGCGCCCGCGCGTCACCGACGAGGCGCGGCAGGATCCAGGTGCCGCCGGCGTCCGGGATCAGGGCGATGCGCGCGAAGGCCTGCACGAAGGAGGCCGAGCGGGCGGCGAGCACGATATCGCAGGCCAAAGCGAGATTGGCGCCGGCGCCGGCGGCGATGCCGTTGACCGCGCATACCACCGGCAGCGGATGGGCGCGGATCAGGCGGATCAGCGGGTTGTAGAGTTCCTCGACGAGGGCGCCGAGATCGGCGGTGGCGGGATCGAGGGTATTGACCGCCGAGAGATCCTGCCCCGCGCAAAACCCGCGTCCGGCGCCGGTGAGCAGAACCGCGCGGCAGGCGCGATCGGCGGCGGCGTCTTCGAACGCGGCGCGGAGTGCCCGCAGCATGCCGGCGGTGGTGGCGTTGAGTTTTTCCGGCCGGTCGAGCGTGACGATGCGATAGCCGGCGCGCTCGGCGATGCTGATTTCCGCCATGCCTTCCCTCCCCTTGGCTTGGGGGAGGAGGGTATCAGAAGCCGGGCGCGGCGCGAAGACCGGGTTTGGCGATGCGGGCCGCGCCCGGATCACCGGCCTAACAGGCTGCGGAAAAACTGGTCGTTGAGGTCCGGCGAGCGAATTTTCGTGCAGGAAAGGACAAGGTGCGGCAACGATGTTTTTGCATCGTTGCAAGCCTTGGACGAATCCTGCGCGGAAAGGTGCCGTCGGACCGACCGATCCAGTTTTTCCGCAGCCTGTTAAACGCTACTGTGCCGGGGTCATGTCCGGCGCCGCGGCGGCGGGGGCAAGCGGCGCTGGCGGCGGAGTTACCACCGGCGCCGCCGCGTCCGGCGCCGGTGTCACGCTCTCCGGCGTTGCCGCGGCGGCGACCGGCGCCGCCGCCGGCACCGGCTTGACCGGCTCCTTCGCTTTGGCAACCTGCGTCGCGGGATCGACCGGCACGATGTAATCGGGCACGATCCGCGCCTGGCTCCCGGCGATGACCAGGACATGCTGGCCGATGGCGAGCGGCACCTCGTCCTTTTGCGTGACCGACACCAGATCGCCATTGCCTTTGCGAACGATATATTCGAACGCCTTGGTATCGCGCACCGTATGCTCGGCGCCGGCGCCGACCAGGCCGCCGATCATGGTGCCGCCGACGGTGCCGAACGCCTCGCCGAGGGTGCTGCCCGGCACCTGGCTCCCGGCGATCGCCCCTACCGCGCCGCCGGCGACGGCGCCGACCGTCTCCGACGCGCTGACCTTGATCTCGCGCACCCCGACGACGACGCCCTGGGCGACCTTGTTCGCCTGCTGCACGGCGGTCGCCGAATAGGTGTTGGGCGAATACTCGCCGCCGCAGCCAGCGACGGCTGCCAGCACGAGAGCCAGGGCGGAAGCGGTGACGAAGCGGGTCAAAAGGTCCATCCCCTGCGGGTCCATCCCTTGCGGTCGTATCCCGCCGCTAGATAGGCTTTTTGCCCGCCCCTGTCATCTCCGCCGGCGATCTCGCGCGGGCAGCGCGGCGCATGCCAGATTTGCGCGCCTGCCTTGCCGCCGGCCCGATTTCGCCGCAGACTCGCCTCCTTCGGGAGCAACGCGCTGATCCCAAAAACGTCCCAAAGGAAGCCTCGGTGAGCGACACGGTTCTCGACGTCAAGGGATTGCGCTGCCCGCTGCCGGTGTTGCGGGCCAATCGGGTGCTGCGCGGGCTTCCCCCCGGCACCCAGCTTCGCGTGCTCGCCACCGACCGCGCCTCGGTCGCCGATTTCCAGGCGTTTTGCCGCGAAACCGGCCATGCCCTGGTCGCGTTCAGCGAGGAGGCGGGGGTGTTCCGCTTCCTGATCCGCCGCCGCGCGAACGAGCCCGAGGAGAAACCCGAGGGACCGGAAACACCGCGATGAGCGTCGCCCTGTTCACCCATCTCGCCTGCCTCGACCACGACCCCGGCGGCTGGCACCCGGAATGCCCGGATCGCCTGCGCGCCGTGCTCCGCGCCCTCGAAGCGCCGGAATTCGCGCCGCTGCTGCGCGAGGACGCGCCGCCCGCGAGCCTGGAGCAACTCACCCGCGTGCATGGGCCGGCCTATGTCGTCTCGATTCTCGAAACCCGCCCGGCGCCCGGCGAAATAGCGCCGCTCGATGCCGACACGGTGATGAGCAGCGGCAGCGCCGAAGCCGCGCGGCACGCCGCCGGCGGCGCCGCGGCGGCGGTGGACGCGGTGATGGAGGGCTGGGCGCGGGCCGCCTTCGTCGCCGTCCGCCCGCCCGGCCACCACGCCGAACCCGGCCGCGCGATGGGGTTCTGCCTCTTCAACAACGCCGCCATCGCGGCGCAACAGGCGCGCGCGCGCTGGGGAGTGCGGCGGGTCGCGGTGGTCGATTTCGACGTCCATCACGGCAACGGCACCGAAGCCGCCTTCGCCGCCGATCCCGAGCTGTTCTACGCCTCCAGCCACCAATATCCGTGCTATCCCGGCACCGGGGCGGCGCGCGGCATCGCCGATCACATCGTCAACATCCCGCTGCCGCCGGGCAGCGACGGCGGCGATTTCCGCGCCGCGTGGGAGACGACGATTCTGCCCGCGCTCGACGCCTTCGCCCCCGAATTGCTGATCGTCTCGGCCGGGTTCGACGCCCATCACGCCGATCCGCTCGCCGAATTGCGGCTGACCGAGCGGGATTTCGCCTGGGTCAGCGAACGGCTCGTCGCCTGCGCCGATACCCATGCCGGCGGGCGGATCGTCTCGGTGCTCGAAGGCGGCTATAACCTCGACGCCCTTGCCGCCTCCGCCGCCGCCCATGTCCGCGCGCTGATGAAGATCTGAGCCAGGAAGTTTGTTCTTTTAAAAAAGAACCAAAAATTTTTTAGTCTGGAAGTGACGCCATGGTTGACACCGCGCCCTCGCCGATCACCATCGAGACCGTCAGCGGGGCGGCGCTCGCGCCGTTTCTCGGCGATCTCGCGCGCTTGCGCATCACCGTCTTTCGCGCCTTTCCCTATCTCTACGAGGGCGAGGAGGGGTATGAGCGCGGCTATCTCGAAACCTACGCCAAAACGCCGGGCGCCGCGGTGATTCTGGCGCGCGCCAATGGGCGTGAGGAGGGGCGCGTCATTGGCGCCGCGACCTGTCTTCCGCTCGCCGCCGAGACCGCGAACGTGCAAGCCCCGTTTCGCGCCCGCGGCCTCGATCCGGCGCGGTTTTTTTACTTCGGCGAATCCGTGCTGCTGGCGGACTATCGCGGACGGGGCATCGGTGTCGCCTTCTTCGCCGCCCGCGAAGCCCACGCCCGCGCGTCCTCCGCCGCCGACTTCGCGACCTTCTGCGCCGTCCAGCGCGCGCCCGACCATCCCGCGCGGCCGGCCGATTACCAGCCGCTCGATGCGTTCTGGCGAAAGCGCGGCTTCACCCCGCGTCCCGATCTCGCTTGCACCATGCGCTGGCGCGACCTCGGCGCGGCCGAGGAAAGCGCGCATCGTCTCGGCTTCTGGATGAAGTCCCTCACCGGCGCGAAGCTGCCATGAGCGCGCCCGCCCCCCTCACCCTCGCGCTCGGGCAATATCCGATCGAGCGCGTCGCCGGCATCGTCGGTTTTGCCGAAAAGCTCGACCGCCTCGCGACTGAGGCCAAAGCGCGTGGCGCCGATCTCCTGGTGCTCGGCGAATACGCCGCGGTCGAAATCGCCGGCGGCGCTGGCGACGCCCCCGATGTTGCCGCCGAACTCGCCATCGTCACCGCCGCCGCGCCGGCACTGATCGAGGCGATGCGCGCGGTTGCGCGGCGCCATCACCTCTGGCTCCTGCCCGGGACGCTGCCCATGACGGAAGCGGGGCCCATGACGGAAGCGGGGCCGATGGCGGAAGCGGGCGTGGTGCGGAACCGGGCGCCGCTGATCGCCCCCGATGGCCGGGTGGCGTTTCAGGAGAAAAGGGTGATGACCCGGTTCGAGGCCGAGGCATGGCATGTCTCGCCGGGCGCGGCGCCCGCGGTGTTCGAAACCCCCTGGGGGCTGATCGGCATCGCCATTTGCTATGATATCGAGTTCCCGCCTTTGGTGCGCGCCCAGGTGGAGGCCGGGGCGTGGCTCATCCTCTGCCCGAGCTGCACCGACACCATGGCCGGGTTCAACCGCGTACGGCTCAGCGCCCGGGCGCGGGCACTCGAGAACCAATGTTATGTCGCGATCGCGCCGACCGTCGGCCTCGCGCCGTGGTCGGCGACGCTCGACGTCAATCGCGGCTACGCCGGCGCCTTCGGCCCGGTCGATCGCGGCTTTCCCGAGGATGGTATCCTGGCGCGCGGCGCGCTCGATGCGCCGGACATGGTCCTCGTCCGCCTCGATCCGGCGCGGCTCGCCGCGGTGCGGGCGGAAGGCGGGGTGCGCAACCATGCCGACTGGCCGGCGCCGGTGCCCCCGCCTTCGCGCCGCCGCCCGCTTTGAACGTCCTGGTCCGCGCGCGATGCCGCTGATCTATCTCCTCGCCGGCGAACATAGCGGCGATGTCCTCGGGGCGCGGCTGATCGCGGCGCTGCGCGAGATGCGGCCGGATCTCGATTTCGCCGGCATCGGCGGGCCGCGCATGGCGGGGCTGGGGTTTTCCAGCCTGTTCCCGATGCAGGAACTCGCGGTGATGGGATTGGTCGAGGTCATGCCCCGGCTCTGGCGCCTCCGCCGGCGCATGGCCGAAGCCGCTGCCGATATCGCCGCCCGCCGCCCGGCTGTCGTGGTGACGATCGACAGCCCCGGCTTCGCGCTCCGTCTCCTGCGGCGGATCGCCCCGCTCGGCGTCAAGCGCGTCCATTACGTCGCGCCGCAGGTCTGGGCCTGGCGCGAGGGCCGGGTGCGCGATTTTCCCGGGCTCTGGGACCGTTTGCTCTGTCTTTTGCCGTTCGAGCCCGGCTATTTCGCGCAATTCGGCCTGGAGGCGCGCTTCGTCGGCCATCCGGTTCTGGAATCGGGGGCGGCGGGCGGCGAGGACGCGCGGTTCCGGCAGGCGCACGGGCTGGCCGCTGACGCACCGGTGGTGATCCTGATGCCGGGCAGCCGGCCGAGCGAGGCCGGGCGGCTGTTGCCGGTCTATGGGAAAACGGTTTCGCTCCTTGCCGCGCGGTTTCCGGCGCTGGTTCCGGTGGTGCCGGCGGCGGGGGCGGTCGCGGCGGCGGTGCGCCGCGCCACCGCCGATTGGCCGCGCCAGCCGCTGGTGGTGAGCGAGATCGCGGCAAAGCATGACGCCTTCGCCGCCGCCAGCGCCGCCCTCACCAAATCCGGCACCTCGACGCTGGAACTCGCGCTCGCCGCCGTGCCGATGGCGGTGACCTACCGCGTCAATGCCCTGACCGCGCTGATCGCGCGGCGGCTGATCCGCGTCCCGCATGTCGCGATGGTCAATCTGCTGGCCGGGCGCGAGGTGGTGCCGGAATTGCTGCAAGAGGATTGCACGCCCGAACGCCTGGCCGCGACCGTCTCCGGCCTGATCACCGAGCCGGAGCGGGCGGCCGCACAGCGCGACGCCTTTCGCTCCGTGCTCGCGACCCTCCACCCACAAGCCGGCCTCCCCTCAGAGGCCGCCGCCCGCGCCGTGCTCGAGGTTCTGGATCAGGCCTGAGGCGAGCGCGATCGCACGCGAAGCGGCCATGCTTTCGGAGACCGCGAGGGCCGCGGCCAGCGCCCGCCGCCCGGCCGCGGCATCGACCACCACCTCGGCGCCATCGAGGATCGCGGCGAGGAAGGCGGCGTGTTCGGCCTCCAGCGCGTCATGCTCGCGCCAGCTCGTCTCCTCGATGCGATAGCCCTGCCCGCCGGGAATCGGAAGCCCCCGCTCGCGCCCGATCAGCATCAGCTTGCGGTCGATGAAATTGACCGACATATAGCCTTTCTGGGCGAAAAGCCGCATCTTGCGCTCGGTCTTGAGCGAAATCCGGCTCGCGGTGATGGTCGCGACCGCGCCGTTTTCGAACCGCACGCGGGCATTGGCGATGTCCTCATGCGCGCTCGCGATCGGCGCGCCGACGGCATCGATGCTGGCGATCGGGCTCTGCACCAGGGCGAGCACGAGATCGAGATCATGGATCATCAGATCGAGGATCACCGAAACATCGGTGCCGCGCGGCTTGAACGGCGCGATGCGGGTCGCCTCGATATAGAGCGGGTTTTGCATCCGCGCCGCGACCGCCGCGTATTCGGCGCTGTAGCGCACCAGATGCCCGACCTGGAGCACGCGCTTGCCGGCGGCGGCAAGGGCGGCGAGCCGGTCGGCCTCTTCGAGGCTGGCGGCGATCGGCTTTTCCACCAGCACATGCTTCCCCGCCGAAAGCGCCTCCGCGGCGAGCGCGAAATGCGCCTCCGCCGGCGCGGCGATGACCACGGCGTCGGCGGCGGCGAGGAGATCGGCAAGCGACAGCGCCGGACAGCCTGCCTCACGCGCGACCAGGGCGGCACGCGCCGGGTCGGTATCGGCGACCCCGGCGAGCGCCGCGCGCCTGGCCGCCGCGAGCTTCAGCGCGTGAAACCGCCCGAAATGCCCGGCCCCGATCACCCCGACTCTCACCACGCCGCCGCCCTCCGCTGATTGGCCCGCCAATGGGTAGCAGCCCAAACGAAAGGGGGCCAGAGAGGGCGGGTTTCAGGCCAGGGGCGCTGCCCCTGGACCCGGCCGGGGGCAGCGCCCCCAGACCCGCATCTCCGAGAGACTCTTTGCCGGGTTGCAATCCCCCTTGCGGCTCGCCATTCTCCGCCGCCATTCGCGAGAGGGGAGTCCGCCGTCCACCATGCTCAGCTTCAGCCGCCTCAAAATCACGCTGATCCTCGGAATCTGCGTCCTCGGCGCGCTGCTCTGCCTGCCCAATCTCGTCCGCGCCCCGGCCCCCTGGCTTCCTTGGCGGCAGGTCCATCTCGGGCTCGATCTGCAAGGGGGGAGCTATCTGCTGCTGGAAGTCGACACCAAGGCAGTGCTGCGCGAGCGGCTCGAAGGGCTGGTCGATACCACCCGCCGCACCCTGCTTGCCGCCGATATCGGCTATCTCCGCCTCGCCGCCGACCCAGGCCAGAACCGTGTCGTCTTCCGCCTCCGCGACCCGGCGCAGCAAGCGCCGGCGCTGAGCGCTTTGCGCACGGCGCTTGGCATAGGCCAAGCGAGCGCGCCAGGGCAGGAGGAGGTGAGTGTGGCGCCGGGGGCGACGGGCGAGATCGCGCTCACCTTGTCGCCGGTCGCGATCACCGAGCGGGCCAACGCCGCGATCGCGCAGTCGATCGAGATCGTCCGCCGGCGCATCGACGAGACCGGCGTTCTCGACCCCGAGATCGCGCGCCAGGGCGAGGACCGCATCAATGTCCAGCTCCCCGGCATCTCGGACCCCGAGCGGATCAAGGCGCTGCTCGGCCAGACCGCGAAAATGACCTTCCATCTGCTCGACGCCGAGGCCAATCCCGCCGCCGGCCCGGCGCCGCCGGGGGTCGAGTTCCTGCCCCTCGCCGACCAGCCGGGGGCGAAACTCCCGGTCAGGAAGCATGTCGAGGTCGATGGCGCGAGCCTCACCGATGCCCGCGCCGGACAGAGCCCGCAGACCGGGGACTGGGTGGTGAATTTCACCTTCGATAGCGTCGGCGCCCGGCGTTTCGCCGATATCACCCGCGCCAATGTCGGCAAGCCCTTCGCCATCGTGCTCGACAACAAGGTGATCAGCGCCCCCGTCATCCGCGAGCCGATCACCGGCGGGCGCGGCCAGATCAGCGGCCGGTTCGACGCCAAGACCGCGACCGACCTCGCCCTCCTGCTCCGCGCCGGCGCCCTTCCGGCGCCGCTCACCGTCGTCGAGGAGCGCAGCGTCGGGCCGGAACTCGGCGCCGATTCGATCCGCGCCGGGGCGATCGCGCTCGCCGTCGGCTTCGTCCTGGTCATCGCCTTCATGGCGGTGTTCTATGGCCTGTTCGGCTGGATCGCCAATCTCGCGCTGGTCGCCAATCTGATCCTGATGCTCGCCGTGCTGTCGCTTTTGCAGGCGACGCTGACGCTCCCCGGCATGGCCGGCATCCTGCTCACCCTCGGGATGGCGGTGGACGCCAATATCCTGATCAATGAGCGTATCCGGGAAGAGGTCAAAAACGGCCGCACGCCGCTCGGCGCTTTGGAGGCCGGGTTTTCGCGGGCCTACAGCACCATTCTCGACAGCAACGCGACCGCGCTTCTCGCCCATGTCATGCTGTTCGTCTTCGGCACCGGCCCGGTGCGCGGCTTCGCCGTCACCATCACGGTCGGCATCGTCACCACGCTCTTCACCGCGACGCTGCTCGCCCGCCTGATCACGGTGCGCTGGTATGCCGCGACGCGCCCCGCTCTCCTGCCGGTATAATCCCCATGTTCCTCCGCCCCTCGTTCCGCCTGGTTCCCGATGGCACCCGCATCGCCTTCATGCGCGGGCGGTTTCTCGGGCTCGTCGTCTCGGCGCTGCTCTCCAGCCTGTCGGTGGTGCTGTTCTTCTATCCCGGGCTCAATCTCGGGATCGATTTCAAGGGCGGTATCGTGATCGAGGCGAAGACGCCGGGGGCGGCGGATTTCATCAAGATCCGCGCCGCCCTCGCCGGCGAGCACCTCGCCGGGGCCGGGGTGCAGCGCTTCGGCGGGCCGGACGACATCCTGATCCGGCTCGAAAACCCGCCCAGCGAAGCGGCGACCCAGGCCGCCGCCGACCGCGTCCGCGCCGCCCTCGCGCACGCCTTCCCGGGCACCAAGGTGATGCGGGTGGATGCCGTTGGGTCGAGCGTTTCGGCGGAATTGTTCAGGAACGGCATGCTGGCGCTGGCCATCAGCCTGGTGATGATCCTCGCCTATATCTGGTTCCGCTTCGAGTGGGAGTTCGCGGTCGGCGCGGTGGTGACGCTGCTGCTCGACATCACCAAAACCATCGGCTTCCTGGCCGTGACGCGCCTTCCCTTCGATCTCGTGATGGTCGCGGCGATCCTCACCATTCTCGGCTATTCCACCAACGACAAGGTCGTGGTCTATGACCGGGTGCGCGAAAACCTGCGCAAATACAAGACCATGCCGCTCCGCGCGCTGATCGATCTCTCGATCAACGAGACCCTGAACCGCACCCTCGGCACCTCGATGACGGTGTTCCTGGCGAGCCTGCCGCTCGCCCTTTTCGGTGGCAGCACGCTGTCGGCGTTTGCCTGGACGATGCTGTTCGGCATCATCGTCGGCACCTCATCCTCGATCTTCATCGCCGCCCCCATCCTGCTCTTCCTCGGCGAACACCGGCTGCGCAAGGACGCCCACGCCCCGCGCCCGGCAAAACCCACCGCCGCCCGCCTGAAAGGCGGCGCCTGAGGGGGCCGCGCCGCCGGTTCTTGGCGTTAGTTCATTCTTCACCCGTCTCGCCGATCATCGTGGCATGGAGAACCCGCCCGAGATTTGCACGCTCAGCCATCCGGTCTTCACGCGCTTCGGCCTCCCGGTGTTCCAGCGCGCCGAGACCGATGGCGAAGCGGTGATGACGGTGCCGCTCGGCGAGAAGAACGTCTCGCTCCCGCTTCGCTCCCTGCGGCGGGAATTTTCCATCGCCCCCAATACGCCGGATGGCCGCGTGCTCGACCTGATCGTCGAGGCGCTCGATTTCGTCACCCAGATCCGGATCGGCGATCCCTTTCCCGCCGAGGTTCTGACCGGGGAGGCGAGCTGGGAGCCGGCCGCGGTGCATTTCCAGATCGCGCTCGCCCGGCTCCGCCTCGCCCTCGTCTCCTGGCTCACCAGGGGCGCCGAAACCACCAAGACCGTCGATCCCGCCGCCCTCCTCGCGATGGTCGAGGATCCTTCCTTTCGCCCGCGCATCCAGGAGGCGTTCGAGCGCGCGGCCGCGGAGCTTGATCTCGCCGGCGTCGATGCGGTGGTCGAGGCGATCGAGGCGCTGGCCCAGGAACTCGCCTATGTCGAGGCGCTGCGCGCCCGCCTGCTCGCGCGCAGCCACGATGTCTTGCGCAAGATCAGCGAAATCCAGTCCCGCTGGCGCGGCGATACCTCGCATGGCGAAACCATCTCTCAGGTGCAGCGCCTGATCCTCCGCGCGGTGCGCCAGTTCACTTCCCGTTTCGAGGAACTCGACGCTCAGACCGGCGAAGTCATCGCAGCCCTCCGCAACGACGAGAACCAGAGAAGCTTCATCCGCGCCAACCGCGACTGGCTGTACCGGTGTCTGCGCGGCTGGGAGCCAATCCTCGATGCGTGGACCGATACCGATGAGATCACCGATCGCGACCAATGGGGGCTGATCGAGCGCACCTATCGCTTCCTCGCCCCGCGCTACATGACGGTCAAGGAATGGACATCGGAAAGCCAGGCCTCGTCGCGGAAAAAAGCGCGCGCGCAAATGGTGTGGTAGGAAGAGACGCGGGCGGGCGCCGTTACCGCATGACGTCACCCGGCGATCAGCCCGCCCATGGCGGCGAGTTCGGCGAGGTGGTGGTCGGCATCGCCGAACAATAGCTCGATCATCGTCATGCGTTTGAAATAATGACCGACTTTGTATTCCATCGTCATGCCGATGCCGCCATGGAGTTGGATCGCTTCCTGGCCCACCTTATGCCCGGAACGCCCGATCTGGATTTTCGCCGCCGCCAGCGCCCGCCGCCGCTCGCTGGCATCCGCCTCGCTGGC
>JAJZBV010000004.1:0-88590 GCA_021851785.1 Pseudomonadota bacterium | reverse complement strand
CTCGCTGGCATCCGCCTCGCTGGCCATCATCGTCGCGAAGAACGCCATGCTGCGCGCCTGCTCGATCGCGACCAGCATATCCACCGCGCGGTGCTGCAACACCTGGAATTGTCCGATCGCGCGGCCGAATTGCTTGCGGGTGCGAAGATAATCGAGCGTGGCTTCATGCATCGCCGCCATCACCCCGACCGCCTCGGCGCAGAGTGCCGCGATCGCCTCGTCCACAACCCGCGCGATCACCGGAAAACCTTTCCCCGGCGTGCCGAGCGGCGTTGCCGGCACGTCGCTGAAAGAAATTTCAGCGGCGCGTGTCGCGTCCTGCAAAGCATAGCCGCGCCGCGAGACGCCGGGGGCGCCGGCATCGACGAGAAAAAGCCCGATCCCGTCATGCGCCCGCGGCGCCCCCGCGACGCGCGCGCTGACGATCAACCGATCCGCCTGCGCGCCGGCAAGGACGAGGGATTTGTCGCCGGTGACGCGCCAGGCGCCGGCGCTTTCGCGGGCGCTGGTGGTGACATCGGCGAGATCGTAACGCGCCTGCCGCTCGTTATGGGCGAAGGCCATGCGCAACGTGCCGCCGGCGATCGCGGGGATCAGCTCGGCGCGCTGCACCGGGTTTGCCGCGTGGCGCAAGAGCCCACCGGCGAGCACCACGGTCGCGAAATAGGGTTCGAGCACGAGACCGCGCCCGAACGCCTCCATGACGATCATGGTCTCGACCGCGCCGCCGCCGAACCCGCCCTCGGCCTCGGCGAAGGGGAGGCCGAGAAGCCCCATTTCGGCATACCGCGCCCAGAGATCGGGCGACCAGCCCTCCGAGGTTTGCAGATATTTCTTCCGCTGCTCGAAATCATAATGCTGGGCGATGAGTTTCTCGACGCTGTCCTTGAGCAGCGACTGTTCCTCGCTAAGATCGAAATCCATTTTTCCCCTCAGAGACCGAGAATAGCCTTGGCGATGATGTTGCGCTGGATCTCGTTCGAGCCACCATAGATCGAGATCTTGCGCCAGTTGAAGTAGGTGGGCGCGGCGGGGGCGGCGTAATCGGGGCCGATCGGTGGCTCGTTCCAGCCTGCCTCGAATTGCGGCTGATAGGGCATGGCGTAGGGGCCGACCACGTCCATCAGCAACTCCGTCGTCGCCTGCTGAATTTCCGAGCCCTTGATCTTGAGGATCGAGGAGGCGGGATCGGGCTTGCCATGCTGAGCGCGCCGCTCATTGGCGACGACACGCAACTGCGTCAGCTCCAACGCCTTCAATTCGACCTCGACGGCGGCGAGCTTTTCACGAAAGCGCGGATTATCGATCACCCTTTGGTCGCCGATGCGCTCGAGGGCCGCGAGTTCCTTGATGCGCCGGATGCGCTCCTTCGAGGTGCCGACGCGGGCGATGCCGGTGCGTTCGTTGCCGAGCAGGAACTTCGCGTAATCCCAGCCCTTGTTTTCCTGCCCGACGAGATTTTCCAGCGGCACCTTGACGTCATCGAAGAAGACCTCGTTGACCTCGTGCCCGCCATCGATGGTCTGGATCGGCCGCACCGTGATCCCCGGCGATGTCATGTCGATCAGCACAAACGAGATCCCTTCCTGCGGCTTGGCGGCGGGATCGGTGCGCACCAGGCAGAAGATCCAATCCGCGTATTGCGCGAGCGTGGTCCAGGTTTTCTGGCCGGTGACGAGGTAATGATCGCCATCCCGCCGCGCGCTGGTGCGCAAACTCGCGAGATCGGAACCCGAGCCCGGCTCGGAAAAACCCTGGCAGAACCAGATGTCGAGATTGGCGATTTTCGGCAAAAGCTCCTTTTTCTGGCGCTCGTTCCCGAAGGTCGCGATGACCGGGCCGACCATGCTGACATTGAAGGGCAGCGGCGAGGGCACGTTCGCCTGCTGCATTTCGTCCTGATAGAAATAGGTCTGGATCGGGCTCCAGTCGCGCCCGCCCCACTCTTTCGGCCAATGCGGCACGGCGAGATCGCGGGCGTTCAGGAAGCGTTGCGCGGTGACCATCTCTTCCCGCGAAAGATGCCGCCCCTCGCTCGCCTTGCGGCGAATCGTTTCGGGAAATTCGTTGCGGAAGAAATGCCGCATTTCGTCGCGAAACGCGATTTCTTCCCTGGTGAACGCGAGATCCATGACACGCTCCTATGCAGGCATTTATCAGGTGTTCTTTCGACTTCCGAAAAAGAACGTCCCTTCCTCAGAAAATCTCGAACAACCCGGCGGCACCCATGCCGCCGCCGATGCACATGGTGATCACCGCGCGCTTGGCGCCGCGCCGGCGGCCCTCGATCAGCGCGTGTCCGGTCATGCGTGATCCGCTCATGCCGTAGGGATGGCCGATGGCGATCGAGCCGCCATCGACGTTGAGGATGTCATTGGGAATGCCGAGCCGGTCGCGGCAATAGAGCACCTGGCTCGCGAAGGCCTCGTTCAGCTCCCAGAGATCGATGTCGTCCATTTTCAACCCCTGGCGCTGGAGCAGGCGGGGGACGGCGAAGACCGGGCCGATGCCCATCTCGTCGGGCTCGCAGCCGGCGACGGCAAGGCCGCGAAACGCGCCGAGCGGCGTCAAGCCACGGCGCGCGGCCTCGCGATCCGACATCACGACGCAGACGCTGGCGCCGTCGGAAAGCTGGCTCGCATTGCCGGCGGTGATGAAATGCTCCGGCCCGCGCACCGGCTTCAGCGCGGCGAGGCCGGCGAGCGTGGTATCGGGCCGGTTGCCTTCATCGCGCTCGAGGGTCACCGGATGATGGCTGACGGCGCCGGTCTCCTTATCGACGACCGCCTTCACCGTGCTCAGCGCAACGATCTCGTCGGCGAGCCTTCCTTCCTTTTGCGCCGCAGCGATACGCTGCTGGCTTTGCAGCGCGTATTCATCCTGCGCCTCGCGTGAGATTTTGTAGCGCGCGGCAACGATATCGGCGGTTTCGATCATCGGCATGTAGATCGCCGGCTTATGCGCCTCCAGCCATTCGTTGCGGGCGTGATGGCGGTTGGCGTGGTCCTGCACCAGGCTGATCGATTCGAGACCGCCGGCAATCGCGATCGAGACGCCATCGACGATGACGCGCTGTGCGGCGATCGCGATCGCTTGCAGGCCGGAGGAGCAGAAACGATTGATCGTCATGCCCGAGACGCTGACCGGCAAGCCGGCGCGCAACGCCGCCTGGCGGGCGATATTGCCGCCCGTCGCCCCTTCCGGCGCCGCGCAGCCGAGCACCACCTCCTCCACCTCGCCGGGCTCGATTCCGGCGCGGCTTGCGGCGTGGCGGATGACATGGCCGCCGAGATCGGCGCCATGGGTGATATTGAAGGCGCCGCGCCCGGCTTTGCCGATCGGGGTGCGGGCGGTGGCAACGATGACGGCTTCGACCATGGTTCTCGCTCCTGTCTATCAAGCTGGCGTGGCAACGTCGGCGATCTGCTTGCTCGCTTCTTGCGCGATCAGATCCCGCTTGGAAAGTTTGCCGACCGGGGTGCGCGGCAAGGTTTGGCGGAATTCGAGATCGGTCGGCAATTCGTGGCGCCCGAGCTTGTCGGCGAGAAAGGCGCGCAATTCTTCGAGCATGAACGGCGTTGCGCCATCGCGCAAGACAACGAAGGCTTTCGCCGTCTGGCCGCGATAGGCATCGGGGACGCCGATCACGATCACCTCGGCGACGGCGGGATGCTCATAGATCGCGTTTTCGATCATCGTCGGATAGACGTTGAACCCGCCGGAGATGATCATGTCCTTCTTGCGGTCGACGAGATAGAATTGCCCCGTCTCGTCCCTATAGCCGATATCGCCGGTGAGGAACCAGCCATCGGCGAAGGCGCTCTCGGTTTCCTCCGGGCGTTTCCAGTAGGATTTGGTGACGTTCGGCCCCTTGATGCGGATCTCGCCGTGTTCGCCGGGCGCAAGAACGCGATGCGGATCATCGAGGGCGGCGATATCCATCTCGATCCCGGGCAGCGGCACGCCGATCAGCCCGGCGCGGTAGACCTGGCCGGGCAGCAGCGAGGTGCCGGCGGGCGAGGTTTCCGTCATCCCCCAGCCGCCGCCGAGGCGATGGCCGGTGAGGCGTTCCAGCCGTTCGGCGACGTCTTGCGGCAGCGGCGCGCCGCCGGAGCCGATCGAGCGCAGCGAGGACAAATCGTATTTTTCGATGTCGGGGTGATTGGCGAGCGCGATCCACATCGTCGGCACGCCGGGAAAATTGGTCGCGCGTTTCTCGCTGATGTCGCGGAGCGTGGTCTCGACATCGAAGCGCGGCCGCAAAAGCTGTTCGACGCCGTTCCGAATGCCGAGCAGCAGCACGTTGGTCAGCGCGTAGATGTGGAAATAGGGGAGCACGCCGATGATCTTGTCGTCCGGTTGCGGCGCGCGTCCGGTGCCGGCAAGCCAGGCATTATAGATCGAGATCGCGCCGGTCAGATTGGCATGGGTCAGCATCGCCGCGCGGGGCAGGCCGGTGGTGCCGCCGGTATATTGCAACACGGCGACGTCATCCGACGTCACACGCGGCCACGAAGCCGGCGCCGGAGCCTCGCCCAGGGCCGCGAAATCGATCGCGCCTTCGGGCCGGGGCGAAAGCGGGGCGGGAAGCGGCCCCCAGGCATCGGCGGCGCCGACCACGAGATGTTCGGCGACCCCCTCCCGCAGCAGCGCCTCGGCATGGGAAAGCAGGCCCGCGAGATTGGCGGTGATCAGAATCCTTGCCTCGCTATCCTCCATCTTGCGTCGGAGCGCGCGAAGCGGATCGAGCGGGGAGAGATGCACGACGCGCGCGCCGGTCAGAAGCACCGCGAAAAACGCGATCGGGTGATAGGGGAGATTGGCGAGATAGAGCGCGACCGAGCGCCCTGGCCCGGCGCCAAGGCGCGCGAGCCCGGCGGCGGCGCGCGCGACGGCGGCGCCGAATTCGGCGAAGCTCATGCGCTGGCCGTTGAACTCGAAGGCCGGCCGGTCGCCATAAGCGGCGACCGCGTCGTCGAGCATTTCCGTCAAGGTGCCGGTCACGATCTCCACCCCCCAGTCGAGACCGGGGGGGTAGATCGCTTCCCAGGGATGCGGATTTTGCCCGCTCATGATACGTCTCTCCCCTCCGGATTCGGCTCAGACGGCGATGGTCTGCACCGGCAGGCTCGCAAAACCCCTGCCTTCGCCCGCGAGTTTTTCCAGAAGCGGGGCCGGTTTCAGGGTCTTGTCGGGGCTCGTTGCCGCATAATGAGCGAGCCGGTCGCGGATATGCGGCAAGCCCACCTGATCGGCGTGGAACATCGGCCCGCCGCGCCACACCGGCCAGCCATAGCCATAGATCCAGATGATATCGATGTCGCTCGCGCGCATCGCCATGCGTTCCTCGAGAATCCGCGCGCCTTCATTGATCATCGGATAGATCATGCGCTCGGTGATTTCGCCGGCGTCGATCCGGCGGCGGGTGATGGCGAGTTTTTCCGAGGCCGCGAGGATGATTTTCTCGACCTCGGGATCGGGCATCGGCGTGCGCGAGCCCGGCTCATAGCGATAATAGCCGGCGCCGGTTTTCTGGCCGAACCGTCCGGCCTCGCAGAGCGTGTCGGAAATCGCCGCTTTCACGCCACGCGCCTTTCTGATGCGCCAGCCGACATCGAGCCCGGCGAGATCGCCCATCGCGAACGGCCCCATCGGAAAGCCGAACGCCAAGACCGCGGCATCGACATCCCAAGGGAGCGCGCCTTCGAGCAGCAGCATCTCCGCCTGCGTCGTGCGCCGCGCCAGCATGCGGTTGCCGACGAAGCCATCGCAAACGCCGACCACCGACGTCACCTTGCCGATGCGCCGGCCGATGCTGAGCGCGGTTGCCAGCGCCGTGAAAGAGGTCTTGCTCGCACGGACGATTTCAAGGAGCCGCATGACATTGGCGGGGCTGAAGAAATGCATCCCGAGCACGTCCTCGGGGCGCTTCGTCACAGCGGAGATTGCGTTGATGTCGAGCGTCGAGGTGTTGCTCGCGAGCAGTGCCGCGGGTCTGGCGAGACGATCGATCTCGGTGAACACACGGCGTTTCAGATCCATCTCCTCGAACACCGCCTCGATCACCACATCGCCCTCGGCGACGGCGCCAAAATCGATGGTGCCGGAAATCTGCGCCATGCGGCGCTCCCTCTCCGCCTCGGTCAGGCTGCCGCGCGAGATGGCGATGCGATAATTTTCGGCGACCCTGTCGAGCCCGCGGGTCAGCGCCGCCTGCTCGGTCTCGATCACCCGCACCGGAATCCCGGCATTGGCGAAACACATGGCGATGCCGCCGCCCATCGTGCCGGCGCCGATGACGACGGCGCGGGCGATCGGCTTTTCCTTGGTGCCGGCGGGCATATCGGGCAGCTTCGCGGCCTCGCGCTCGGCAAAGAAGACGTGGCGCTGGGCTTTCGATTCGGGGCTTCCCAGCAATTCCATGAACAGCGCGAGTTCTTTCTTCTGGCCCTCATCGAAGGGCAGCGTTGCCGCGGCGCGCACCGCCTCGAGACAGGCTTTCGGTGCCGGCAGGCCGCGCAGACGCTGAAGCTGCTTGGCCACCGCGCGGTCGATCGATGCCGGATCGGCCTTGGCGGCGGCGAGCTTGTCGTCGCGGTCGCGCACGCGCGGCGGTTTTTTCCCCGCCTCGAGCACGCGGCGGGTGAAATCGAGGGCGGCGGCAGGGAAATCCCCTTCGAGCACGGCGTCGATCGCGCCCATGGCCAGCGCCTTCGCCGCCGGCACCGGGTCGCCGCTGATGATGATCTGCGCCGCCGCCTCGGCGCCGACGAGGCGCGGCAGGCGCTGCGTGCCGCCGGCGCCGGGCAGCAGGCCGAGCTTGACCTCCGGCAGGCCGACCCGCGCCGCCGGCGCGGCGACGCGATAATGGCAGCCGAGGGCGAGTTCGAACCCGCCGCCGAGCGCCTGCCCGCTGAGCGCGGCGATCACCGGCTTCCCCATCGCATCCAACAGCGCGACGATGTCGATCAGGCTCGGCGGCTGGCGCGGCGTGCCGAATTCGCTGATATCGGCGCCGGCGGAGAAGGCGCGAGGTGTTCCGATCAGCATCACCGCTTCGACCGCACCATCGCCTCGCGCCTTCTCGATCGCGGCGACGAGGCCGCTGCGCAGCGCATGGCCGAGCGCGTTCACCGGCGGATTATCCATCGCGATGATCGCGATGCGCCCGGCATCGGCGGTTTCGTAAGTTACCACCGCGTTGATATTACCCATGTTCATCTCCTCCGCCGTTCGATCTTGTCACACTTCCAGCCATTCGTGGCGAATTTTCGCATTCGCCGAAAATTCCGCCGCGGTGCCCTCGAACACGATGCTGCCATGGCCCATGACATAGAGCCGTTCGGCGAGTTCGAGCGCGATCGCCAATTTCTGCTCGACCAGCAATATCGTGACCCCGCGGCGCGCGACCTCGGCGAGGAGATCGCGCACCCGCGCGACCATCATCGGCGCCAGCCCCTCGGTCGGTTCATCGACCATGATCAGGCGCGGATTGCCCATCAGCGTGCGGCAGATGGTGAGCATCTGCTGCTCGCCGCCCGAAAGCGCGCCGGCCGGGGCGCTAGCGCGTTCGGCCAAGCGCGGGAACAGCGCATAGGCGTCGGCAAGGGCAAAGGCCGCGCGGCTTTTGCCAGCGCCGCGCTTCTCGCCGAGCAGCAGGTTTTCCGCGACCGTCAAATCGGGAAAGATCGCGCGATCCTCTGGCACATAGCCAAGCCCAAGGCGGGCGATCTCGTGTGGCGCGAGGGTGCCGATCTCATCGCCATCGAAGCGGATCGAGCCGGCGCGCCGCACGCCGCCCATGATCGCCTTCAGCGTCGTCGAGCGCCCGGCGCCGTTGCGCCCGAGCAGGGCCACGATCTCGCCCTCCCGGATCGCCAGCGCGACCCCGCGCAGAACCTGGCTTTTGCCGTACCAGGCGTCGAGATCGCGGATTTCGAGCATCATGTCAGCACCTCGGCCGCCGCCCCGAGATAGGCGGCGCGCACGCGCGCATCGCCGCGCACCGAAGCCGGCGGGCCGGAGGCGATCACCCCGCCATCGGCGAGCACGGTGATGGCGTCCGCGAGATCGAACACGACAGAGAGATCATGCTCGATCATCACCAGCGTGCGCCCGGCGGAAAGCCGACGCAAAAGAGCGACGGCGCGCTCGGTTTCGGCGCGGCTCATGCCGGCGGTCGGCTCGTCGAGCAGGATGGTGTGCGCGCCGCCGACCAAAGCGAGGCCGATCTCGAGCGCCCGCTGCTCGGCATAGGCCAGCGCCCCGGCGGCGACATCGCGCCGAGGGCCGAGATCGAGCAGCGCCAGCATCTCCTCGATGCGCGCGCCAAGCGCGGCGAACCCGTCGATCCGGCGCCAGAAGGCATGGCCGCAGCCGGCCGCGCGCATCCCCGCGACACGCAGATTCTCGAACACCGAAAGCCGTGGAAACAGGCTCGTCACCTGGAAACTGCGCGCGAGGCCGCGGCGGAAAATGGCGTGCGGCGATTGCCCGGTGATGTCGTCCCCGGCCAGCCAGACACTGCCGCGATCGAGCCGGAGGCGGCCGGTGACGAGGTGAAACAGGGTCGATTTGCCGGCGCCGTTGGGGCCGATGATGGCGTGGCGGGTGCCGGCCGGGATGTCGAGCGAGACATCGCGCAGGATCGATGTCGCGCCGAAGCTTTTATGGAGGCTGCGGAGCGAGAGGGCGGGCGCGCTCACGAAACCCCTCTCGCCGCTTGCGCCGCGGCCTCCTGCCAGGCAGCGCGGGCCGGCGGCGCGAGACGGCTGAGCAGCCATGCGCCGAGGACGAACAAGGCGAGCGGGAGCAGCCATTGCCAGGGATCTGTCGGCGCGACCGCGAGGCCGAACAGACGCCCGGCCCTCGCCCCGCCGCGCACCGCTTGCAGCCGGTAGGCGAGTTCGGCGAGCCCGACCGTCCCGGCCAGGGTCAGCCCCACTGCCGGCAGCAGCGCGAGATAGGGGCCGAGCAGCCTCGCCCCGCGGCCGGCGCGCAAAATCGGCGCGTGGCTTTGCACGATTCCGGAAATACCCCCCGGCGCCCAGAGCACCATGGCGACGAAGATCAGCCCGGAATAGAGCTGCCAGGCGTCGGTCACGGTGCCGAGCGCCACTTGCAGCAGCGTCACCAGCACGGCGCCGATCACCGGGCCGGAGAAGGTGCCGACGCCCCCGATATAGGTCATCAGCAGCACCGCGCCGGACGCCGCCGAGCCGATATTGGAGACCGTCATGATCTCGTCATTCAGCGCCTGCATCCCGCCCGCGACCCCGGCGAAGAGGCCGGCGAGGAGGAAGGTGAGAAAGCGGATGCGCGCCGGGTCGTAGCCGAGGAAATCGACCCGCAGCGGATTGTCGCGGACGGCATTGGCGAGCCGTCCGAGCGGCGTCCTCGTCACCCCCCACATCAGCGCCGCCGCGAGCAGAGCCCAGGCCGCGAGCACGTAATAGATCTGAACCGCCGAGCCGAAATCGAAGCCGAACAGCGCAACGCCGCCGGAGCGATCGCCCGAAACCCCCTCCTCGCCGCCGAACCATTGCGGGATCATCACCACCAGGGCGACGGCGAGTTCGGCGATGCCGAGCGTGATCATCGCGAACGAGGTGCCCTCGCGCCTTGTCGCGAGCCAGCCGGCGGGCAGCGCCGCCAGCGCCCCGCCGAGCGCGCCGGCGAGCGGCAATAAAACCACCGGGAGCGCCAACCCGCCATCGACCAGCTTCAGGAGATGCATGGTCGCGAAGCCGCCGAGGCCGAAAAACACCGCATGCCCGAAATCGAGCATCCCGCCCTGGCCGAGCAGCATGTTGAAGGAGAGCGCGAAGACGATGGCGATCGCCATGCGGCAGAGCAGCGAAAGGCCGAAGCCGCTGGCAAAGAGATGCGGCGCGATCAGCGCGATCGCGATCGCGCCGCCCCAGGCCAGAGCGGCGCCGCGCCCGCCGCGCCCGATCCGCCGCGCCGGCCGGACGGAGACGGAGGCCGGCAACTGGGTTTCTCCCGGCATCTCAGTCCGCCCGCGCGCCCATCAGCCCGCGCGGGTTGAGCGCGAGCAGAAGGACCAGCATGAGATAGGGCACCGCCGGCGCCGCGTGCGCGATGGTGAGCTGCCCGAGCGCGCCATGCGGGTCGAGCGGCAGGCCGATCCGGCCCAGAACCGCGCCGAGCGGCGCATCGAGCGTCACCGAGGCGGTCTGGATGAAGCCGATCGCGAGCGAGGCGATCAAGGCGCCGGGGATCGAGCCGAGCCCGCCCATGATGACCACCGCGAAGACGATGGCGCCGAGCGCCTCGGCCATCCCCGGCGTCGTCGTGAAGACATTGCCGCCGATGACACCGGCGAGCCCGGCGAGGGCGCAGCCGGCGCCGAACACCAGCGTGAACACCCGTGGCACGTTATGGCCGAGCATCGCCACCATTTCGGGATGGGTGAGTGCCGCGCGGATGACGAGGCCGAGCCGGGTGCGCGCCAGCGCGGCATAGAGCCCGGCGAAGATCGCGACCGACACCGCCATCATGAACAGCCGATAGGCCTGATAATTGATGCCGCCGAGCGTGAAGGCGGGAAAATCGAGCGCCGCCGGCACCCGATAGGGCACCGCCGTCCGCCCCCAGATCAGCGGCACGACCTCGCCGATGATGAAAGCGAGGCCGACGGTGAACAGCAACTCGGCGAGCTTGCCGTTGCGATGCACGGCGCGAAGGCCATAACGCTCGACCACGACGCCGAGCACGCCGACCAAAAGCGGCGCGATCACCAGCGCCGGCCAGAAGCCGATCCCGACGCTGATCGTGTAGGCGAAATAGGCGCCGAGCATGTAGAAGCTGGCATGGGCGAAGTTCAAGACGCCCATCATGCCGACGATCAGCGTGAGCCCGCTCGACAGCATGAACAAGAGCAGCCCATACACCAGGCCGTTGAGCAGAACGAGAAGGATTTCCTGCATCACCCCGCCCCGCCCGCGTTCCCGGCAACCCTCAGCCCGGCGCTTTCATCGCGCAGGTGGTCGGGAGACGGGTCTCCTCGGCGTCGAAGCGTTTGATGGTCTTGAAGCCGAGCGGAACACCCGGGAACATATGCGGCATGTCCGGCGCCAGCACCGAGACATACATCGGTTGCAGCAATTGATGATTGTCGGCGCGGATTTCCTCGGCGCCGAGCGGCGTCTGGAATTTCATTCCGGCCAGGGCCTGCCCGACCTTGAGCGGGTCGGCGCTGTCGATTTTCTTCATCGCCGCGGCCAGCGTGTCGATCATGTTGACGACCCGCCAGTAATAGAAATTCTCGTTGTATTTGGCTTTGAACTCGGCCGCCATGCGGTCGATCTCGGGGGCATCGACGTTCTCATGCCACTCGCTGATCTGGGCGTCGCCCTTGCCGGCCATGCCGACCGCTTGGACGGTTTCGCGGGCGCCGAGATAATAGGTGAAGAAGGTCGCGGGAAAGCCGGTATCAGCGGCGGCCTTGACGAGCAGGGTGAGATCGGTGCCCCACGCCCCGGTGACCACCGCATCCGCGCCGGCGGCGCGCATTTTGGCGATATAGGGCGTGAAATCGGTCACCTTGCCGAGCGGCACGCGCTCGGTGCCGACGATCTCGAGATCGGCGCGCTTGCCGCCGATCATCGCGACCGCCGCTTTTTCCACCGACTGGCCGAAGGAATAATCCTGGTTGAAGACATAGACTTTGTGGATATTGGGGCTCGCGACGATATCATCGGCGAGCGCCTTCATCTTCATGTCGCTGTCGGCATCAAAACGAAAATGCCACCAGTTGCATTTCTCGTTGGTGAGCGCGGGATCGACGGCGGCATAGTTGAGATAGAGAACGGCGTGGTTCGGATCGCGGCGGTTGTTTTTCGCGGTCGCGTCTGACAACGCGAAGGCGACCGAGGAGCCATTACCCTGAGTGATGTAGTGGATGCCGTCATCGACCGCCTTGCGGAACATGGTGAGGGATTTTTCCGGGCTCACCTCGTTGTCCATCACCACCAGCTCGAAGGTGCGGTTGCCGGCGGCGTGGGCGGCGTTGACGCGGTCGATCGCGAAGCGGAAATGCTGCTCGCCGAGCCGGCCGGTGGAGGCGAACGGCCCGCTCATCGGGTCGATATAGGCGATGCGCACGGTCTCATCGGCGCGCGCGGTGGTGGCCGGCCCGGCAAACAGGGCCCCTGCCGCGACGGTGCCGAGCACAACGGCTTTGGTAAACTTCATCTCCGCCCTCCCTCGTCATTTCTGTTCGTTCGTTGTTTTCAGCCGGTCGCTCGCCGATCGGCCTTGTCAATGAAGCGTCAGCGATCTTCTATGGGGGGACTTTGTCACCGGCCAAGGAGGCCTGTCAATGAACGCCTCTTCACTTATAGGGAAGGAAGATAACGTGATGCACGAAACGCTGCCGCGGCGCGTGGCGAAAGCGGACGCCCGCCGATGAGTTTGCCCCCGGTCCTCAGTGCGCCGCTCGCGCTCCCGGCGATCGCCGCGCCACTCTTCATCATCTCCAATCCCGATCTCGTCATCGCCACGTGCAAATCCGGTGTCATCGCCGCCTTTCCCTCGCTCAATGCCCGCCCGGCGGAGATGCTCGGAACCTGGCTGACCCGGATCAAGGCCGAGCTTGCCGCCCATGACGCGACGCAGCCGGAGGTTCGGGCGGCGCCGTTCGCGGTCAATCTCATCGTCCACCGTTCCAATGACCGGCTCGAGCATGATCTCGCACTTTGCATCGAGCACCGGGTGCCGGTGGTGATCACCTCACTCGGCGCGCGGGCGGAGGTCAACGCCGCGATTCACAGCTATGGCGGCATCGTGCTGCACGACGTCATCACCAACGCGTTTGCCAGGAAGGCGGTCGAGAAGGGGGCGGACGGGTTGATCGCGGTTGCCGCCGGCGCGGGCGGCCATGCCGGGCGGATTTCCCCTTTCGCCCTGGTGCAGGAAATCCGCGCCTGGTTTTCCGGCCCACTCGCGCTCTCGGGGGCGATCGCGACCGGCGCGGGCGTGCTCGGCGCCCAGGCGATGGGCGCCGATTTCGCTTATATCGGCTCCGCCTTCATCGCGACCGAGGAAGCCAACGCCGCGAGCGCCTATAAGGCGGCGATCGTCGCCGGTGCCGCCGAGGACATCGTCTATACTAACCTGTTCACCGGCGTGCATGGCAATTACCTCCGCGCCAGCATCGTCAATGCCGGGCTCGACCCCGATCATCTGCCCGAATCGGATCCCTCGAAAATGAATTTCGCCTCCGATCGCACCAAGGCGTGGCGGGACATCTGGGGCTCCGGCCAGGGGATCGGGGCGGTGCATGAGGTGGTGCCGGCGGCGGCGCTGATCGCGCGCTTGCGGCGCGAATACGCCGTGGCGCGGGCGCGGCTCGGCGCGCATTCTTGAGGCATGGACCACTTGGCGGAGCCGGGCGAGCCATGTCGCCGCGGGCCGCCACGGGCCGGAGAGAGTGGGAGAAAGGCGGCCAGGCGTTATCCTGGCACGGGAGCAATGGCGGGATGCGGGAGCGGGATGCAGGTCTGGCTCACTCCGCGCCAGACCCGCATCCCGCAGCCTGCTAGCGATTGCCTTCGAAGAATTCCTTGACCTTGGCGAAGAAACCCTCGGCCTCCGGGCTCTCCTTGCCATGGGCCTTGGCCTCGGCCTCGAAATCCTCGAGCAGCTCGCGCTGACGGCGGGTAAGGTGCTGGGGAATTTCCACCGTGACCTGAATATACATGTCCCCGCGCGCCGCACTGCGCAGCACCGAGAAACCCTTGCCGCGCAGGCGGAACTGATCGCCGGTCTGAGTGCCGGGCGGGATCTTCACCTTGGCGCGCGAGCCGTCGATCACCGGCACCTCGATCTCGCCGCCCAGCGCCGCCTGCGTCATCCTGAGCGGCACGCGACAGAAGATATTGGCGCCGTCACGCTGGAACAGCTTGTGCGGGCGGATGCCGACATGGACGTAGAGATCGCCGGCCGGGGCGCCATTGGCGCCGGCCTCGCCCTCGCCGGAGAGGCGGATGCGGGTGCCGTCCTCGACGCCGGCCGGGATCGCCACCTGCAACGTGCGCTCGCGCGGCACGGTGCCGGAGCCCTGGCAGACGCGGCACGGGTTGCGCACCACCCGCCCGGCGCCATGGCAGGTGAGGCAGGTGCGCTCGATGACGAAGAATCCCTGCTGCGCCCGCACCTTGCCGGCGCCGCCGCAGGTCGGGCAGGTATCGACGCCGCGGGTCTTGTCCTCCGAGCCGCTGCCGGCGCAGGCGTCGCACACCACCCGGGTCGGCACGCGGAGATTGACCTTGGTGCCATGAAACGCCTCGGCGAGGTCGATCTCGACGCCCTGGCGGAGATCATTGCCGGCGCGCGGGCCGCGCCCGCCGCGGCGACCGCCGGCGAATTCGCCGAACATCTGGTCGAAAATATCGCCGAGCCCGCCGCTCGCCGAGAAATCGAAGCCGCCGGCGCCGGCGCCCGGGCCGCCATTCTCGAAGGCGGCATGGCCGAAGCGGTCATAGGCGGCGCGTTTCTGGTCGTCCTTCAGAACCTCATAGGCCTCGCTGACCTCCTTGAAGCGCGCCTCCGCCTTCTTGTCGCCGGGATTGCGGTCCGGGTGGAACTGCATGGCGAGTTTGCGATAGGCTTTTTTCAGCTCATCGGCCGAGGCTTCGCGCGAGACCCCGAGGGTGGCGTAGTAATCCTGTTTCGCCATATCAATCTTGTCTCCTCGCACGCTGATCCACGGCGCGCGGGAAGACACCCGGCCTCATCGACCGGGCGCCTCCTTTCACGCCGCGGAATTCAAACGTCACCAGGGGGTTCAGGAGGATTTCTTTTTCTTCTCGTCGACTTCCTCGAACTCGGCATCGACGACACGCTCGCCATTGGCGCCGCCGGGGCCGCCCGCCCCGGTTCCGGGAGCGGTCCCGGGGGCTGTCCCGGCTTCGGGCTGACCGGCCTCGGCTTTGTACATCGTCTCGCCGATCTTCATCGCCGCCTGCGAGAGGCGGTCGCTCGCCGCCTTCAGCGCTGGCGCGTCCTCGCCCTCCATCGCGCTCCGTACCGCGGCCAGCGCCGCTTCCGCCTCGGCGCGATCGGCGCTGGCGAGCTTGTCGCCGTGCTCCTTCAGGTTTTTCTCGACCTGATGGCTCAGGCCATCGGCGTGGTTGCGCGCCTCGACGAATTCGCGGCGCTTGTGATCGGCTTCGACATTGGCCTCGGCCTCCTTGACCATGCGCTCGATATCGGCCTCCGAAAGCCCGCCCGAGGCCTGGATGCGGATCTGCTGCTCCTTGCCGGTCGCCTTATCCTTGGCGGAGACCGAGACGATGCCGTTGGCGTCGATATCGAAGGTCACCTCGACCTGCGGCACGCCGCGCGGCGCCGGCGGGATGCCCATCAGGTCGAACTGGCCGAGCAGCTTGTTGTCCGCCGCCATCTCGCGCTCGCCCTGGAAGACCTTGATGGTGACGGCGGTCTGGTTGTCGTCGGCGGTGGAGAAGACCTGGGATTTCTTGGTCGGGATGGTGGTGTTGCGGTCGATCAGGCGGGTAAAGACGCCGCCCAGCGTCTCGATGCCGAGCGAAAGCGGGGTCACGTCGAGCAAAAGCACGTCCTTGACGTCGCCCTTGAGCACCGCGCCCTGCACCGCGGCGCCGATCGCCACCACCTCGTCGGGGTTGACGTTGCGCGCCGGATCGCGGCCGAAGAACTGTTTTACCGTCTCGATCACCTTGGGCATGCGGGTCATGCCGCCGACCAGGATCACCTCCGAGATCTCGCCGGCGGTGACCCCGGCATCGCGGAGGGCGGCGCGGCAGGGCTCGAGCGTGCGCTGGATCAGGTCATCGACCAGGCTTTCGAGCTTGGCGCGGGTGAGCTTCATCACCAGATGCTTCGGCCCGCTGGCGTCGGCGGTGATGAAGGGGAGGTTGATCTCGGTCTCCTTCGACGAGGAAAGCTCGATCTTGGCCTTTTCCGCGGCTTCCTTGAGGCGTTGCAGGGCGAGCTTGTCGCGGCGGAGATCGATCCCCTGCTCGCGCTGGAATTCGGCGGCGAGATAGTCGATCACCCGCGCGTCGAAATCCTCACCGCCGAGGAACGTGTCGCCGTTGGTGCTTTTCACCTCGAACACGCCGTCGCCGATCTCGAGGACGGAGATGTCGAAGGTGCCGCCGCCGAGGTCATAGACCGCGACGATGCCGGTTTTCTTCTTGTCGAGGCCATAGGCCAGCGCCGCCGCCGTCGGCTCGTTGATGATGCGCAAGACGTCGAGCCCGGCGATGCGCCCGGCATCCTTGGTCGCCTGGCGCTGGGAATCGTTGAAATAGGCGGGGACGGTGATCACCGCCTCGGTCACCTTCTCGCCGAGATAGGCCTCGGCGGTCTCCTTCATCTTGGTGAGGACGAAGGCGCTGATCTGGCTCGGCGCATAGCGCTCGCCGCGCGCCTCGACCCAGGCATCGCCGTTATCGCCGCGGGTGATGGCATAGGGCACGAGCCCCTTGTCCTTGGCCACCATCGGGTCTTCGAAGCGGCGGCCGATCAGGCGCTTGATGGCATAGAGCGTATTGGTCGGGTTGGTGACCGCCTGGCGCTTGGCGGACTGGCCGACCAGACGTTCGCCGCTTTCGGTGAAGGCGACCATGCTGGGCGTGGTGCGCGCGCCCTCCGCGTTCTCGATCACCCGCACATCCTTGCCTTCCATGATGGCAACGCAGGAATTGGTGGTGCCGAGGTCGATCCCGATGACCTTGCTCATAGATTTTCGTTCTCCTTCGCAGCGGCGGCGGGCGGCCCATGCAGCGATTCCGCGGCACCGCCTGCGACCCCGCTATGTGGTTGGTGTCGGGAGTGGATGTATTGAGGCCCTGGCTTCAGGGCAAGGGCCGGAGACGAATTTCCCCGGCCCAAGGGCTTGGTTTTCGTGGCAGCGGCGGGTCAGGCGGTGGTGTCGAGCGGCGGCGGCAGGGCCTCTTCCGGGGCCTTGGCGACCACCACCATCGCCGGGCGCAGAAGCCGCCCGTTCAGCGTCCAGGCGGCGGTCCAGGTCTGGAGCACGGTGCCCGGGGGATGCGTTTCACTCACCTGCTCGGCCATCGCCTGATGCAGATTGGCATCGAACATCGCCCCGGTCGGGTCTTCCGCGCGGATGCCGTGGCGCTCGAGGATGGCGAGGAAGCTGCGCTCGATGCCGGCGAGGCCTTCCCGCAGGCGGGCGATGATTTCCGGCTCGCCCTCGCGCGGGCTGGGGAGGCTCGCCAGACCGCGGCGCAGATTCTCGGCCGCTTCGACGACGTCGGCGGCGAATTTCTGCACCGCGTATTGCCGCGTCTCATCGACCTCGCGCTTGGCGCGGGCGCGAATATTGGCGTTCTCGGCCTCGGCGCGCACCCAGCGGTCGTTCATCGCCGCGAGTTCGGCCTCAAGCTCCTGAATGCGCGCCGAAGCCGCCTGCATCAGCGCTTCGGGGCTGCCAGCCCCGCCGGTCACGGCATCAGGCTGGCGGGGGTCATGTTCCTGGGTCATCGCCGCTCAGTTAGGGCGCCGCGCGGCACGAGGCAAGAGCCCGCCCGGCTTTAAGGAACTGGTGATTTTCGCCGCGTAGGATCGGCGCCGACCCCGCTGTCGCGCCCCCCCTCGGAGATGATCCCATGCGCCTGGTTGCCTCGCTCTCGATCGGCCGGAAACTCGCCGCCGGCTTCGCCCTCGTCCTGCTGCCGCTGGCGTTTGGCAGCGGGTTCGATTTTTGGCAACTCGGCGTGCTCCGCCAGGACAATGAACTGACCGCGCATTCCTTCGCGATCCTCAACGCCGTGCATGAGGTCGAGCTGGTGATGGTCAATCAGGAGACGGGCCTCCGCGGCTTTCTGATCAGCGGGGACGCGAAATTCCTCGAACCCTACCGCGCGAGCGAGGCCCGGTTCGGCCAGGCGGTCGCCGATCTCCGCCAGCAGGTCACCGCCGCCGACCAGCAAAACCGGGTGGAGGCGATCGCGAAAGCCGGCCAAGCCTGGCAGCATTATGCCGAGGCCGAAATCGCCGCCGTCAATGGCGGCAAGATGGATGATGCCCGCGACCGCGAGGCGGGTGGCGCCGGCAAGACGCAGATGGACGCCGTGCGCGCCGAACTCGACCGTTTCAATGACACCGCGCGGGCGCGTTTCAGCGCCCGCCAGGCCGAGCAGAACAAGACCCTCGCCACCATCAAATATGTCTCGCTCGCCGGTGGTGGCGTGCTGATCGCGCTCGCCGCCGCCGCCGTTTTGTTTCTCATGCGGGGTATCGTCTTGCCGCTCCAGAAACTCACCACCACCACCACCCGCCTCGCCGCGGGTGATCTCGCGGCGGAGATCACCGAGAGCGAGCGCGGCGACGAAACCGGGGCGCTGGCGCGCGCGATCGGCGTCTTCAAGCAGGCGGTCACCGATGCCCGCCGGCTCGAAGCCGAGCAAAAAGCGGCAAGCGAGGCGCGGCTCGCGCGGGCGCAGGCGGTGGACCGGCTGGTCGGCGAGTTCGATGCGAGGCTACGCGCCGAACTCGACGGCCTGGCCGTTGCCGCAACAACGCTGAACGAAGTCGCCAACGCCATGCGCGCTACCGCGAGCCGCACCAGCGATCAGGCTCTCGCGGTCGCCAGCGGTGCCGACCAGTCCTCGGCCAATGTCCAGACCGTCGCCGCCGCGGCCGAGGAACTCGCCGCCTCGATCCATGAGGTCTCGCGCAATATCAGCGCCTCCGCCACGATCGCGCTGCGGGCGCGGAGCGAAGCCGAGCGCACCGATGAGGCGGTGCGCGGGCTTTCGGACGCGGTGCAGAAAATCGGCAGCGTGGTCGCGCTGATTTCGGATATCGCCGGGCAGACCAATCTGCTCGCGCTGAACGCGACGATCGAGGCGGCGCGCGCCGGCGATGCCGGCAAGGGTTTCGCCGTGGTGGCGAGCGAGGTGAAGTCGCTGGCGACGCAAACCGCCCGCGCGACCGAGGACATCGCCAAGCAAATCGCCGCCGTCCGCGACGTCACCGCCGGCGTCGTCAGCGCCATCGGCACGATCAACGAAACCATCGCCGAGATGAGCGGCATCGCGAGCAACGTCGCCGGCGCCGCCGAGGAACAGACCGCGGCGACGCAGGAGATCACCCGCAACATCGCCGAGGCGGCACGGAGCACGGCGGAAGTGTCGCAGACCATCAGCGGCGTGAGCGAGGGCGCCACCGAAACCGGCACCGCCGCGAACCAGGTCTTGGCCGCGTCCGGAACCCTTGGCGAGCAATCCGAGGCCCTACGCCGCAATATCGCCCGCTTCCTCGAACAGATGCGCGCCGCCTGAGCGGCGCCGGAGCCAGGGATTCGCCCGACGCGGCAGGTTTTTCCGCCCCGGTGTAACAGCTCAGCTTGACCGCCAAAGATCCGTTCTTTAGGCACACCCTCGCGGTCCCGTTCGTCTAGAGGCCTAGGACACCAGCCTTTCACGTTGGTAACACGGGTTCGAATCCCGTACGGGACGCCATCCTTCCCAACATATTGAAATCGCTAAATTTTTCTGGTGTCGTCCCGCGAATGTGACACACGCTTGTGACACACGCGGGAGGCCGTGATGGCGGTGTGTTCCTACGTCGAGAGGCGACGCCAGACCTATTATTCCGGGCGCGGTTGCCGGGCGCGCTGGCGGCGATTTTGGGCCGGACCTATGTCGTCGGATCCCTGCTGACCACTGAGGCGCAGGCGGCGTTATGAGGACGACCAGGCCCGGCTGCGCCAGCATTATGAGGCGGAGCTTCGTGATCTCATCACGACGCTACAGCAGCAATGGCGGCATGAGGATGCGTCACCGGCAAGCGGTGAGGCCGAAATCATGGCCATCCTCCGCCCGCCCGCGCCATTCCAGGGTTGCCGGCGGAGGCGGGGCCAGAATTCGTCAGCACACATGGGCCAGACTCCATTGTCACAGCCAGTCGAGGCCGCGGTCGGCGTCAAGTCTTTTTGCCTGACCGAAAGGGAGGCCGTTTGCGCGCAGAATGTTTGCTGGCGCAGCCAAAACACGGCGCCCGCACAAGGCGGGCGTCGCGCAAGGCTCTTTCTCGGAAGGTAATTGCCCGACGCCGCATTACGGCGTCGGGCCGCGAACACCTACAGGCTCGCCGGTCCTGGCGGCGCTGGGGCGGGTCCGGCGACGGGCCCGGGCGCTGGGGCTGGCCCCGGCGGTGCCGGCGCGGGCGCCGGGCCAGCGAGAGGGCCGGGTGCGTGCGGTGCCGGAGCTGGTCCCGGTGGTGGGAGGCTTGTCTGCTGGATAGGCGCGGGCGGCGGCACGCGCGTCGTCGTCGCGACCGTCCCAAGGGTCGGGTTCGACGGCGGCAGGCCGAGCAAATGGTCCACCCGGCTGACGACGGTCGGGGTCAGGGTGCGCCCGGTCTGGTCGGCGAGGGTTTCACGGGCGTTGGTGATGGCCTGCTGGCGAAACGCGATTTGCTGCGGCGTCCGCGCGGGCATGGACAAGGCCGCCAACATGGCGCGGTCATAGGTCGCTATCTTCCCGACCATGGAACGCGGCGAGGCATGTGCCAGCGCTTCCGGGGAGGCGTGCGCGGCGTTCAGCGGTCCGAGTGCCGCGGTCAACTGGCCATTTGTGGCGGGATGGCGGCGAAGCGGGCGCGTGGCGTGGACCAAAGTCACCGGCCGGGGCGAAGACGTCTGCGCGTGCCGGGTGACAACGCTGCTGACGACGCCGACGGTGCCATGCCCTGGCCCGGGCCCATGCCCGGCAGCCCCCGCGGCGGCACCGGCAGCCCCCGCGGCGCCTGCAGCTCCACCGGCAGCCCCCGCCCCGGCCCCTCCGGCACCCGCTCCTCCGGCACCGGCACCACCCGCGCCCCCGGCGCCGCCTTTGGCCCAGACCGGTTCCGCGGCAAAACCGCCGCCGATGAGACAAGCGGCCAACACGATCGCGGCGCTTGTCCGTTTCGCACCAACAGACGAAGTGTTTCGCGTCATGGCTTCATTCCTCCTCGTTGCCTCGCCTTCGGCGGCCAGAGACATACTAAGAATGCATCGCGGCTTGTAACCTTGCTTCAGGTCGGGACCGCGCCGGGCGAGGCGCCTTACGCTGCCGAGAGATACGATACCCGGGAGAAATTTGACCAGTGTAGATTTTTTAATGATGGCGCACTTGCCCGCAGGGCGGTATTCCCGCCGAGAAAAATCAACGACAGCAAAAAAATCTACACCGGCCAGTAAATCTACATCGGCCAGCACGGGCAGGCCGAGAAAGCGGGGCGGGCAGGCCAAGCCTGTGGCAAAATCGCAACATTGCTTGCGGCGCTTTGCTGCATTGCACAAATTTAAGTTGAGGCTCGACCCGGAGCCGCTATATCTCGTCCTGCGCGAGGCACCGCCTCGCGCATTCTTGGACGTTTCCTCCCTAAACTTGGCGGCCTCCGGGCCGCCAATTTTTTTGCCCAACCGGCAACGCCTGGCAAGACAAAAATATCAGCCAACGGAAGTCTCGACGCAATGCCCGGATTTTCCACGGAAGCGTCTCTCCCACCCGGCGAGGCCGAAGCACGCTATTATGCTCAAAGCAAGGAGCGCTCCCAGGCGGCGTGACTCAAACGAAACAGCCTCCGGCAAACCCGGGGCGGTTCACTCCAAGGCACTCCGCTGCCGATTGCCGCGTAGCTACCAGCCCGGGGTGAGCAATTACACTGAAACAGCCGATGCGGAGGGAGCGCCGTGTCATGTCACGGTTTCAACTTGGGCACGATCCGGCCGGGTCTTACCTTGGGTCGGGCGTAAGCTTAACGCGCAGGCCGCCGTCGATGTAATATCGGCCGGTTTCCATATTGTATCTGTCCCATTTTGCCTCCCAGTCGATCCATGCCGCCGTGTCATAACGCATCTCGATCCGGACCCTGTCGGCATTCCTGACATAGGGATCGAACCTGCGCGGCCAGCGAACGCGGAGTTGCAGCACGTCCGGCGCGGACCAGACGAGTTGGGGCGGTTCGTACCGCGTAGTGAGGATGGGAATGACCTGCAACGGCACCGGCCTCTCTGTCACCAGATAGATTTCCGACCACAAATCGGTTACAAAAATCCATAATACGCATTCATGGGATTCGTCCACTGCTGTCCAGGCATGATCCGGAGAGGGAAAGGTGTCGCGGGAGATCACGTAACAATCAGTGGGTTTGTGGAGCATTAACCAAATACCAAAAACAATAAATCCCATAAACAACAAAAATAAACATAACAATATTAAGCATCCTATACGAACGATGCGCTTTATCATGACATTTTATGGCTCGGAATTCGGAGATATTTTTCCTGATTTGTATAATTCTTACCCTATATCTGTCCATTTTATATTGTCCTCAGGAAGATTTTTGTAAATTTTATCACAATCTCTATCTTGTATAGATTTTCCAAATGTAATATTTTCTATTTCGAGAATCTTATCCTCAGGAATACCATATGCAGCAGCATAAAGGCCGATAGCTATGGTTGCATATTCGACATATTTTTCATAAAAATGATCAGCGATACGTTGCGCGTCCCACGGGCCACCATGATCGAAGTTGAATAGGTTCGTATCAATAAGTCCGTATGTGAGCGCAAATAATAACATCCCGCTCTCTCCAGCATATTTCAGTGCTTCTTCATCCCGCTTCCTGTCCTCGATTCCCTTTCTCACGAAGAAATGCGGATCCATGAATGCGGGACGCATGACCGCCACGTTCCTTTCTTCTTCACCCTTCTTTCGCTGATGATCGGGCGCAAATACTTGTTGCCCCTGATCGTCCTTGAGCGGCTCCGCGGCGAGTGGACCCTCCGCCGGCGGCTTGGCACGGGAGAAATTTTCCAGGCCAAACATGATCAAAAGCTGGCGCGCCACATCGGACAGGAGCGGCGAGGCGGGGGAAGATTTGTCAGTGGTCATGTCACACTTACTAACATAAATCCATCCCCGCCACAAGCCAGGCGGCCGCTCAGCTCGGGCGGGAGATGTCTGCCCCGCGAAGAAAGCGCGACCGAGGGGGATTTCAGGCGGCAAAATCTTTCCTACATGGAACAAAAGGCCGGGATTCCGTCCGGCTTGCATGAGGAGTTGGAAACATGACCGCCAATGTCGGAACCATTGACCGGATCATCCGCATCGTGATCGGCATCGCCCTTCTCGCCTTCGCCGCCTTTGACCATGGCGAATGGCGCTGGGTCGGGCTGATCGGCGTGGTGCCGATCGCGACCGCGCTGATGCGGTTTTGCCCGCTTTACACCCTCCTCGGCATGCGGACCTGCCCGATGACCAAGGACGCGAAATAAGCCCAGAACTTGGGCCAGGGCGTGCCCCTGGCCCCTGTCCCGGTTAGCCACCCATCCATTTGGCGAGGATGGCGAGCAGCAGCAGCGCGACGATATTGGTGATCTTGATCATCGGGTTGATCGCCGGCCCGGCGGTGTCCTTGTAGGGATCGCCGACGGTATCGCCGGTCACCGCCGCCTTGTGGGCTTCGGATCCTTTGCCGCCGTGATGGCCTTCCTCGATGTATTTCTTGGCATTGTCCCAGGCGCCGCCGCCCGAGGTCATCGAGATCGCGACGAAAAGACCGGTGACGATGGTCCCGAGCAGCATCGCGCCGAGGGCGCTGAAGCCGGCGGCGGCGCCACCGATCGCGTCGACCACGAAAAACAGCACCACCGGCGCCAGCACCGGCAACAGCGAGGGCACGATCATCTCGCGGATCGCGGCCCGCGTCAGCAGATCGACGGCGCGCCCGTATTCCGGCCGCCCGGTGCCTTCCATGATGCCGGGGATCTCGCGGAACTGTCGCCGCACCTCCACCACCACCGCGCCGGCAGCGCGGCCGACCGCGGTCATGCCCAGCGCCCCGAACAGATACGGCAACAACCCGCCGATGAAGAGCCCGATCACCACGAACGGATCCTGGAGGTTGAAATGCACGTCGAGGCGCGGGAAATAATGCCTCAGATCCTCGGAATAGGCGGCGAACAGCACCAGCGAGGCAAGCCCGGCGGAGCCGATGGCATAGCCCTTGGTGACCGCCTTGGTGGTGTTGCCGACGGCGTCCAGCGCATCCGTCGTCACCCGCACCTCTTTCGGCAGATCGGCCATCTCGGCGATGCCGCCGGCATTGTCGGTCACCGGCCCATAGGCGTCGAGGGCGACGATCATGCCGGCGAGCGCCAGCATCGTCGTCGCGGCGATCGAAATGCCATAGAGCCCGGCGGTGAGGGAGGCGGCGATGATGCCGGCCGAGATCACCACCACTGGCAGCGCCGTCGCCTCCATCGAGACCGCGAGGCCCTGGATGACATTGGTGCCGTGCCCGGTGGTCGAACTCAGCGCGATGCTGCGCACCGGGCGATAGGCGGTCGAGGTGTAGTATTCGGTGATCCAGACGATCAGCCCGGTGACGGCAAGGCCGATCAGGGCGCAGACGAAGAGCCCGCCTCCGGTGACGGCGCCGCCGGCGGTGGTCGCGATCGGGGTCGAAAAACCGATGAGCGCCGCGATCACCAGCGCGATCGCCACCACCGAGAGGCCGCCGGTGACGACCAGCCCCTTATAGAGCGCCCGCATGATGTTGCCGTCGCTCCCGAGCCTGACGAAATAGGTGCCGATGATCGAGGTGACGATGCAGACGCCGCCGATCAGCAGCGGCAGGAACAGCAGGTCGTCGCGAATCTGGCCGGCGAAATTGATCGCCGTCAGCAGCATCGTCGCGACCACCGTGACCACGTAGGTCTCGAACAGATCGGCGGCCATGCCGGCGCAATCGCCGACATTGTCGCCGACATTGTCGGCGATCACGGCGGGGTTGCGGGGGTCGTCCTCGGGGATGCCGGCCTCGACCTTGCCGACCAGATCGGCGCCGACATCGGCGCCCTTGGTGAAGATGCCGCCGCCGAGCCGGGCGAAGATCGAGATCAGCGAGGCGCCGAAGGAGAGCCCGACCATCGCCTCCAGAACCGGGCGGAGATCATCGCCGGGCATGATGGCGCGGAGAATGATGTAATAGAAGGTGACGCCGAGGAGACCGAGGCCGACGACCAGAAGCCCGGTGATCGCGCCCGATTTGAAGGCCAGCGAAAGCCCCGCGGCGAGGCCGCTTTTCGACGCCTCGGCGGTGCGGACATTGGCGCGCACCGAGACATTCATCCCGACATAGCCGGCCGTCGCCGAGAGCACGGCGCCGATCAGAAAGCCGATCGCGACCCGAAGGCCGAGCAGGGCGCCGAGAATGATCAGAATGACGATGCCGGCGGCGGCGACGGTGGTATATTGGCGGTTGAGGTAAGCCCGCGCGCCTTCTTGGATGGCGCCGGCGATTTCCTGCATGCGGGCGGTGCCGGGACTGGCGGCGAGGACTTCGCGGGCCGTTGCCCAGCCATAGGCAAGGGCGACGGCGCCACAGGCAATGATGATGATTTCGGCCAAAAGCATCCGGGACGGTTCCTTATGTTTTCTGATCCGGGTGATCTGATCGGAGACGACAAGCGCATAACAAGAGCACAACAACCCTGCCCCGCGCGGCGTCGCCGCCGACGATGCGATCACGAACATGACAGAATGGCCGCCCCGGGAAAAGCCCCCCAAGCCGGCGCCGGGAGTTCTTCGGTAGTGTTCCATCTCGAATGCCGGTATTGGGCGAAAAGCGGTCAACCGGCTTCGTGCATGGGGGGGCAAGCCATCGCGCTCAGTAGGGTGTCCCGTCCTTGTGGGTAAACCGCCATTTGCCGTCGTCGCCCATTGTCGCCGCGATGTCATCCGCCGGATAACTGCCCTCGTCGCCGTCTGAGCGATCGCCTATCTCCAGGATCACGCAATCCCTATCCGTGCGATTCTCGAGGTGGTGCGCCGTACCGTTTGCCGCGAAACCAGCGACCATGCCGGGCTTGAGGAGCGTTTCTCCGGAATCGGTGAAAAGGGTTGGCTCGCCTTCAATGACATAGATGAACTCGTCCTGGCGCGTGTGCCGATGATGCAGGGCGGACATGGCGCCCGGCGAAAGACGTGTGAGGTTCACGCCAAAATTTTTCAGGCCGAACAGGTCACCGAGCGGCCGTTTCATCCGCCCTGCCATCCGTGACGCAAAGGGTTCGGGATAGTTGCTCGGCTTGCTCCGCGGGGGAGCCTCGGCCGCAACTACGGCAACAACTCCGTCACTCATGGCGACAACCTCCGACCTTGATCTTACAATGTGAGAGAAATGGCTCGGCTGGCTTCGGTCAAGAAGAACGACTTTCCGCCTCTTGCCAAATCCCGCTTCTTGCCGGCATGGTCGAACTCATGCGCCTGTAGCTCAACTGGTTAGAGCGGGCCGCTCATAACGGCTTGGTTGCGGGTTCAAGTCCTGCCGGGCGCAGATCGGGCCGGGCCGTTGCCCCGCCGCCCGGACCCCCCTAAAACCGCCCCTTCCCTGCCGGAGCCCGATGATGGCGCGTTATCAATACGTCTATGTGATGAAAGACCTCACCAAAGCCTATCCAGGCGGGCGCGAGGTGTTCAAGGGCATTACCCTCTCCTTCCTGCCGGGGGTGAAGATCGGCGTGCTCGGCGTCAATGGCGCCGGCAAATCGACGCTCCTCCGCATCATGGCGGGACTCGAGGCCGAGTTCGGCGGCGAGGCCTGGGCCGCCGATGGCGTGCGCGTCGGCTACCTCGCCCAGGAGCCGCGGCTCGATCCCGACAAGACGGTGGGCGAAAATGTCGAGGAAGCGTTTTCCGCCCTCAAGGCCGCGCTCGCCCGCTTCAATGACATCGCCAATGCCTTCGCCGAGCCGATGGATGACGCGCGGATGGAGGCGCTGCTCGCCGAGCAGGCCGAGTTGCAAGGCGTGATCGACGCCGGTGAGGGCTGGGATCTCGAGCGCCGGGTCGAAATCGCGCTCGATGCGCTGCGCTGCCCGCCGCCCGATGCCCTCGTCGGCCCGCTATCCGGCGGCGAGAAGCGCCGGGTCGCCCTCTGCCGGCTATTGCTGGAAAAACCCGATCTCCTTTTACTCGACGAGCCGACCAACCATCTCGACGCCGAAAGCGTCGCCTGGCTCGAACACACGCTCCGTGACTATGCCGGCACGGTGATCGTCGTCACCCATGACCGCTATTTCCTCGACAACGTCACCAACTGGATTCTCGAAATCGAGCGCGGCCGCGGCTATCCCTTCGAGGGCAATTACTCCTCGTGGCTGGCGCAAAAGCGCAAACGCCTCGCCCAGGAGGAGAAAGAGGAAAGTGCCCGCCAGCGGGCCCTCGCCGCCGAGGAGGAATGGATCGGCGCGAGCCCGCGCGCGCGCCAGGCCAAGAATCGCGCCCGCATCGCCCGCTATGAGGACATGCTGGCGAAATCGCAGGAACTCACCGGCGGCGTCGCCGAGATCATCATCCCGCCAGGCCCGCGTCTCGGCGGCACGGTGATCGAGGCGGAAAATCTCGGCAAGGGCTATGGCGACCGTTTGCTGATCGAGGGGTTGAGCTTCAAGCTGCCGCCGGGCGGCATCGTCGGCGTGATCGGCCCCAACGGCGCCGGCAAGACGACGCTGTTTCGCATGATCACCGGCCAGGAGACGCCCGATTCCGGCAGTTTGCGCGTCGGCGAGACGGTCAGGCTCGGCTATGTCGATCAAAGCCGCGACAGCCTGGAGGCGACCAAAACGGTGTGGGAGGAAATCAGCGGCGGCACCGATGTGATCTATCTCGGTAAGCGCGCGGTCGCGTCACGCGCCTATGTCGGCGCCTTCAACTTCAAGGGCGCCGATCAGCAGAAGAAGGTCGGCCTGCTCTCGGGCGGCGAGCGCAACCGCGTCCATCTCGCCAAGATGTTGAAAACCGAAGCCAATGTCATCCTGCTCGATGAACCGACCAACGATCTCGACGTCGATACGCTGCGCGCGCTGGAGGAGGCTCTCGCGGAATTTCCCGGCTGCGCGGTGATCATCAGCCATGATCGCTGGTTCCTCGATCGGCTCGCGACCCATATCCTCGCCTTCGAGGGTGACAGCCATGTCGAATGGTTCGAAGGCAATTTCGCGGCCTATGAGGAAGACAAGCGCGCGCGCCTCGGCGCCGACGCGACCGAGCCGCACCGCATCAAATACCGCCCGCTCACCCGCTGAGCGCGGCGGCGGGCGGCGGCCCGGCGGGACATGAGCGGCCACCCCATCTTTGGCCGGCTCGTCTTGGGGACTGGCCGCCTCGTGCTGCGCCCGGTCGCGGGGGCGGATTTGCCGGCGCTGATCGCGCTCAAGGCCGATCCCCGGGTATTCGCGGTGATGCTCGGCGGCGTCCGCCTGCCGCAGCAGACGATGGCCGAACTCGCCGAGGATATCGCCTTCTGGGCGCGCGAAGGGGTGGGCATGTGGTCGGCGCGGCGGCGGACGGATGGGCGGTTCGTCGGCATCGCCGGGATCATGGCGCGGCCCGACGGCCTCGGCCCGGCGCTCCGTTTCGCGCTGTGGCCGGAGGCGCGCGGCCAGGGTCTCGCGCGCGAGGCGGCGGGGGCGGCGCTGCGTTTTGCCCATGAAGAGGCGGGTCTTCCCCGGATCGTCGCCGTGGCGCGCGCCGACAACGTCGCCTCGCGCCTGGTGCTCGGCGGAATCGGCATGCGCGAGACCGGCGCGTTCACCCGCGATGGCTATGAGATGCTGGTTTATCGGAGCGAGCGCGCGCCGCCCCATCCCCGGGAAGGCTAACCCTGGGAAGCCTGCGCCAGGGTGCGCCGCATGGCATCGATCAGCGCCTGGACGTTGTCGCCGTTGTGCTGGAGGAAGCCCGCGTAATCGCTGCGCTGGGTGAGGCGGAGGCTGGTGCCCTCGACCACCAGATCCTCGATCTTCTGGCCGCCATCGACGGTCGCGATCACCCATTGCACGTCCGCCTGCGGGTTGTTGGGGCGAAAGATCGTGGTTCCGACCCAGACCGTATCGTCGTGCGGAGAGACGCGCCCCAGCGTGTAGCGCACCCCCTTATATTCGCCGAGATGGCCGGAGATGCTGGTCACCAGCACCTGATGGAACAAGGCGAGATAGTCCTGCCGCTGCGGCGGCGTCGCGAGGCGCCAGAAACGGCCGAGGCAGAAGCGGCCGATACCGTCGACATCGACGAAACGGTCGATGATCTGGCGGATCTGGCCGCGCTTGTCGACCGTCGAGCCGGGGCCGTTGATGACGCCGACGAGCTGATCACCCACCTCGCGCACGAAGCCGGCGGGATCGGCGGCCTGCGCGCGCCGCCGCCACAGCAGCGCCGGGGCGAGGCCAATGAGGGGGAAAACCTGACGTCTTTTCAGCATGGTCTCTCTCTTCCTTGGGGAAAAACCGGAGCAACCGCGAGCCCGCTCGCGGGTTATTCGGTTTGCGTCGCCGGCGCCGGGAACCAGGCCGGCACGGTGGCGCGATGATCGTTGCGGATCGCCTCGATCTGGCTCTCCCGGCGCTGGCGATAGAGGCTCCTGATGGTGGCGTAGGGGTCGAGCGCGGTTTTTTGCACCTGATCGAGCGAATCTAGCACGCGCGAGCGCACATCGATGGCGTTGAGGCCATAATAGGCCCACTCCAAGGCGTAAATCGTGGTGCCGTTGGTCATCCAGGTGAACGGCCAATCCGCGATATCGACGCCGAAGCCGGCGAGATCACGCGGGTTGGACGGACCGATGATGGGAAGGAACAGATACGGCCCCGGCGGCACGCCATAGAGCGCCAGCGTCATGCCGAAATCGGCGTCGTGGTTGGGATAGCCCCAGTGCTTCGCGACGTCGAAGAACCCGCCGACGCCGAGCGTCGAGTTGATCAGGAAACGCATCAATGTATCGCCGGCGCGGCGCGGCTCGGCCTCGACGACGTCGTTGAAGAATACCGTCGGGTCGTTGAGGTTGACGAGCATGTTGTGGACGCTCTCGCGCGCGCCATCGGGGAGGACATAGCGATAGGCCTCTGCCGCCGGCTTCAGCGTCACCGCGTCGAGCTGGTCGTTGGTCTTGTAGAAAAACCGGTTGGTCGGCTCCAGCGGGTCGTTGGTCTCCCGGTAATCGGCGACCGCCTCCTTGTCGTCCGCCGGTGGGCGCGGAGCGCAGGCGGTGACGAGGAGGGCGAGGAGCGATATGGCAAGCGGCAGGGCAAGGGGAGAAAGCCAGCGGCTCATGCGGGGATCCTTGTCGTGGGGCCGGGGGCCAGTCCAGAAAGCCGGGCACCGGCGCGCCGCCGCCAAGCTGTTCCCCGTGAAATAGGGTCGCGCGGGCCCGGCGTAAAGCTTTGCCGCATCGCGCGCTTGCGGCGGCGGCCGATTTGGTCAACAAAACCAGCGCGTTTCCCGCGCTTTCGAGGAGTTGGTTCCATGCCCGCCGCCGCCCCGCCGCCGAACGGCTCCGCCTCATCGCCGGCGACCCTCGAGCGCTGGCTGACCGGCCCGCGCATCGCCGGACTCCCGGCGCGCGATGCCGCGCAGCCGCCGCCGCTGCTCTCCTTCGAGTTTTTCCCGCCGCGCAACGCCGCCCTCGAGGCGCAACTCTGGAGCTGCATCCGGCGCCTCGAGCGGCTCGCGCCGCGCTTCGTCTCGGTCACCTATGGCGCCGGCGGCACCACCCAGACCCGCACCCATGCGACGGTCGCGCGCATCGTCCAGGAAACCACCCTCACCCCGGCGGCGCATCTCACCTGCATCGGCGCGAGCCGCGCCGAGATCGACGCCATCGCCCGGCAATACTGGGCGGCGGGGGTGCGGCATATCGTTGCCCTCCGCGGCGATCCGCCACCGGGCGAACCCTATCAGCCGCACGCGGAGGGCTACGCTTACGCCGCCGATCTCGTCGCCGGCCTTCGCCGCATCGCGCCGTTCGAGATTTCGGTCGCCGCCTATCCCGAGACCCATCCCCAGGCGCCGAGCCCGGAGGCCGATCTCGACAATCTCAAACGCAAGCTCGACGCCGGCGCGACCCGCGCCATCACCCAGTATTTCTTCGAAACCGACACCTATCTCCGCTTTCTCGACCGCGCCCTCGCCGCCGGCCTCACCGCGCCGATCGTCCCCGGCATCATGCCGGTCTCGAACTACGCCCAGGCGGCGCGGTTCAGCGCGCTCTGCGGGGCGAGCGTTCCGGCCTGGCTCGGGCATCTCTTCGCCGGCACCGAGGACGACCCCGAACTCCGCCGCATCGTCGGCGCGGTGATCGCCGCCGAGCAGGTGCGTCTCCTGCAAGCCAACGGCGTCGATGAATTCCATTTCTACACCCTGAACCGCCCCGACCTCACCTATGCCATCGCCCATATCCTCGGCGTCAGGCCGAAACCGGGCGCGCCATCAGCCGGCGATAAAGCGGGCGCAGCAGGAATGGGCTGAGATAGAGCGGGAACTGGCAGAGGGCGAAAAAGAGACCGAGCCTGGGATCGGCGCCAGCCGGGAGCACGGCGAGATAGAGCGCCATGTTGCGATTGCCCGAGACCAGCCCGACCGAGGCCGCGCCGGCCCGGCCGAGCGGAAAAAACGCGACGGCGGTGATCAGATTGAGCCCGAAATCGGCGAGGAAGGCGGCAAGCGCCGCCGCCACCACCCAGAGCGGATCGGCGCCGAGCCGGGCCGCGAGCCCGTCCATGACCCCAAATCCATAGAGCACCAGCAGCCACACCACCCCGCCATCGACGGCACCGCCGATCTCGCCGAGCCGGTCCCGGCCGATCGCGCGACGCAAACCGAGGGCCACCAGAAGCGGCAGCCCGATGGTGAGCGCGAGACGCAGCATGAACGCCGCCGGCCCGATCGCGAGATCGATCCCGGTCAGCGCGAACACGATCGGCGGCGCGGTGAGGGGGACCAGAAACGTGGTGCCGAGGGTCATCAGCAGCGACAATTCCGGATCGAGCCCGACCAGGCGCGCGAAAGCCGGCGCCGAGAGTGCGCCGCAGCCGGTCGCGAAGACCACCACACCGGCGGCGATACCGTGATCGAGCGGCAGCGCGCGCACCACCGCGAAGGCGATCAGCGGGCAGATCAGCAGATGAAACCCGATGATCAGGGCCAGCCGCCCCGGCCGGCGGAGATGGGCGAAAGCGGCGGGAATGTCGATCCTGAGCAGGACCAGCGTGGTCAGCGCCAGCACCTCCGGGAGGATCACCCGGCGCAGCGCGTGCGCGAGCGGCGGGATCAGCAGCCCGCCGAAAATGGCGATGGCGAGCAACGGCCGCCCCTGCCGCGCCGAGGCTTCGAGCAGGATCTTGAGAAGCTTCATGCCGCCGGCGCCGGCCGCCGGGATCGCGGGTTGGATGCCATCGCCATGCGTTCTATACCCCCTTGGTGAGCACTTTCCCCACACCCTGCCCGGCCCTGACGCGGCAAAGCCCGGGAGACCCATGATGGCCGAGCATCTCGCGCGGCTGAACCCCGAGCAGCGCATGGCTGTCGAGACGCTGGAGGGTCCGGTTCTGGTGCTGGCCGGCGCCGGCACCGGCAAGACGCGGGTTCTGACCACCCGCTTCGCCCATATCCTGCTCACCGGCCGGGCGAGCCCGGGGCAGATCCTCGCCGTCACCTTCACCAACAAGGCGGCGCGCGAGATGCGCGAACGGGTGGCGGCGATCCTCGGCCGCCCGGTGGAGGGGCTGTGGCTCGGCACTTTCCACGCGCTCGCCGCGCGCCTGCTGCGCCGCCACGCCTCGCTCGCCGGACTTCAGGCCAATTTCACCATTCTCGATGCCGATGATCAGCTTCGTCTTCTCAAACAAGTGATGGAGGCCGAGCGGATCGACGCCAAACGCTGGCCGCCGCCGCTCCTGATGAACCAGATCCAGCGTTGGAAGGATCGCGGCGAGGGGCCGGCGCGGGTGATGCCGGCGGCGGCCGGCGATCTCGCCGGCGGGCGCATGCTGGCGCTTTACGGCGCCTATCAAGCCCGGCTCAAGGCGCTCAACGCCACCGATTTCGGCGATCTCCTTTTGCATGTGACCGACATCCTGCGCGAAAATCCCGATGTCCTCGCCCAGTATCACCGGCAATTCCGCTATCTCCTGGTCGATGAATACCAGGATACCAATGTCGTGCAGTATCTCTGGCTCCGGCTTCTGGCGCAGGCCGGGCGGAATATTTGCTGCGTCGGCGATGACGACCAGAGCATTTATTCCTGGCGCGGCGCCGAGGTCGAAAACATTCTCCGCTTCGAGAAGGATTTCCCCGGCGCCCGGGTCATTCGCCTGGAGCGCAATTACCGCTCGACGGCGCCGATCCTCGCCGCCGCCAGTGGCCTCATCGCCCATAATGCCGGCCGCCTCGGCAAGACGCTGCGCCCCGGCGGTGGAGACCGCGCGCCGGCGAGCGGGGGCAAGAAGGCGGGCGGGGGCGAGAACGTGACCGTGCTCAGCCTCTGGGATTCGGAGGAGGAGGCCCGCGCCGTCGGCGAGCGCATCGAAGCCTTGCAGCGGTCCGGCGAGAGCCTGGCCGAGATGGCGATCCTGGTCCGCGCCGGGTTCCAGACCCGCGCCTTCGAGGAAAGGCTGATCGGCCTCGGGATTCCCTATCGCGTCATCGGCGGCCTCCGGTTTTACGAGCGCGCCGAAATCCGCGACGCCATCGCCTATGCCCGGCTTTTGGTCCAGCCCGGCGACGATCTGGCGTTCGAGCGCGTCATCAACGTGCCGCGCCGGGGGGTGGGGGCGGTCGCGCTCAGGGCGCTGCATGAACGCGCGCGGGCGGAGGATGTCCCGCTCACCGCCGCCGCTTCGGCGCTGCTCGCCGCGGGGACTTTGCGCGGCCGGGCCGGCGAGGGGGTGCGCGGCTTGCTCGCCCATCTCGCCCTCTGGCGCGAGCGGCTGGCCGGCGAAGGGCATGTCGCGACCATGCGCGCCGTGCTCGATGAGGGCGGCTATACCGACATGCTGCGGGCGGACAAATCCCCCGAGGCGCCGGGGCGGCTCGAGAATTTGAAGGAATTCATCCGCGCCCTCGCCGATTTCGAGAGCCTCGCCGGGTTTCTCGACCATGTCGCCCTGGTGATGGAGAACGAGGAAAACGCCGCCAGCGACAAGGTCAGCCTGATGACGCTGCACGCCGCCAAGGGCCTGGAATTCGACACCGTGTTCCTGCCCGGCTGGGAGGAAGGGGTGTTTCCCAACCCGCGCGCGCTCGATGAGGGCGGCGCCAAGGCGCTGGAGGAGGAGCGCCGGCTCGCCTATGTCGGCATCACCCGCGCACGCCTGCGGGTGATCATCCTCCACGCCGCGCAGCGCCGCATCTACGCCAATTGGCAGGAGAGCCTCCCGAGCCGGTTTCTCGACGAAATCCCCGAGGAATGGTTGAGCCGTGGCGGCTCGGCGGCACAAAACCGGCATCGAGGCGCCCGCCCGGCGCCGGCGACGGCGTTCCCCCTCCAGGCGCGTGTTTCTCCCGCGCGCCCGCGCGGCATCGCCGTCGGCAGCCGGATTTTCCATCAGAAATTCGGCCACGGGACCGTGGTCGCCGCCGAGGCCGACCGGCTCGAGATCGCCTTCGACGCCGCCGGCACCAAGCACGTCCTCGACCGTTTCGTGGAGCCGGCATGACCGCGCGCGTGGGCGAACTCGAAACCCTGCGGCTCGTCGTCAGCGCCGCCGCCGCCCCGCTATTCGAGGCGGCCTTGGCAGAAATTTGCCGCAGCGTTGGGCGGTTTCGCGAAGACCCGGGCGATCGCTGGCGGATCGAGGGGATCCGGGCGATGGGCGCGGGGGAAGAGAAGCTGGCCCTCACCCTCGCCCTTGCCGCCGCCGTCAGCGGCGAGCAGCCGGAACTCCTCCGCCTCCCGACCCCGGCCACCGGCTGGCTGGCGCGCAACCGCGAGGATTTCCCCGCGCAACGGATCGGCGAGCGCTTCGAACTGCGTGGCACCCATCTTCCGCCCCACCATTCGCCCGGGCGCATCACCCTCACCCTCGATGCCGGGCTCGCTTTCGGCTCCGGCGAGCATGGCTCGACCCGGGGCTGTCTCCTCGCGCTCACGGCGCTGGCACGGCGCCAGCACCCGCGTCGCATCCTCGATCTCGGCACCGGGTCAGGGATTTTGGCGATGGCGGCGGCGCGGCTTTTTCATCGCCCACGGCAAGGCCCGGTGCTGGCGAGCGATATCGACCCGTGGTCGGTGCGGGTCGCGGCCGAAAACGCGCGGCGGAATGGTCTCGCGCGCAGGGTGCGCGTCGGGCACGGCGATGGCTGGCGCAAGCGCCCGCTCCGCCATGCCGCGCCCTTCGATCTCGTGCTCGCGAATATCCTCGCGCGCCCGCTTTGCGGCATGGCCAGGGCGCTTTCGCATCACCTCGCGCCGGGCGGTTATGCCATTCTCGCCGGGCTGCTTACGCGCCAGGAAGGCATGGTGCTCGCGGCGCATCGCCGCCAGGGTCTGGTTCTCGCCGGGCGGGTGGTCTGCGGGGCGTGGACGACGCTGATCCTGCGCCGCCCGCACCCCCCGCCATGATGGCGGATCCTCAGGCGGCGCGCAGGCCGAGACAGCGCGCGGTGCGCGCGGCCTCGCGCTGGGCGGCAAAGCCCGGGTCGAACACCAGCAGCAGATCGCCGCGGGTGAGACCGATATCGGCGAGTTCGCGGTCCGAAAGCCGGGACAGCTCATTCAGCACCGAGCGGCGCTCGGCATGCGCGGCGATTTTGCGCGCGAGCGCGGCAAACCCGAGCCCGATCGTCGCGAACAGGCGCGCCGCGAGCGGCTGGCGCGCCGCGCCGCGCCGCGGCGCGCTCGCCACGGAGTGGCCGGGGGAGAAGATTTCGAGATGGGCAAAATCGATCGTCATGGCATGTTCACCTTGCGTCTGGATCTGTTCGGGAGAACAGCGAGGGCCGCTCACGCTGGCCTCTCATGGCCCCCTATATGCTTCTCCCAGGGTTATTGTGCAGATGCGAAGAGGGCGGATCAGTCATGATCTGTGCGCATGATAATAGCATGAGTTATGAAATTTTTAGGAAACGACTCGCGGCCCTGCGCGCCGCCCTCGCCGCGGAGGGCCTCGCCGGGTTCCTCCAGCCGCGCGCCGATGAGCATCTCGGCGAATATGTCCCGCCCGCCGCCGAACGCCTCGCCTGGCTCTCCGGCTTCACCGGGAGCGCCGGACTCGCTTGCGTGCTCGCCGAGCGCGCCGCCGTGTTCATCGATGGCCGCTACACGCTGCAAGCCGCCGCCGAGACCGATCCCACGCTCTGGGAACGCCATCATATCACCGAGACCCCGCCGCCGGCCTGGCTCGCGGCAGAGGCCCCGCCGGGTGGACGGATCGGCTATGATCCCTGGCTGATCAGCGAGGAACAATTGCAGCGGTTTCGCTGCGCCGGCCTCACCATGGTCGCGATCGCCAACCCCATCGATGCGCTCTGGCAGGATCGCCCGGCGCCGCCACGCGCCCCGGCGCTGCCGCACGATCTCGCCTTCGCCGGGCGGAGTGCCGCGGAAAAGCAGGCCGAAATCGCCGCCCTGCTGCGCGAAGCCGGCGAGGACGCCGCCGTGCTCAGCGACCCCGCCGCGATCAACTGGCTCTTCAACCTGCGCGGCGATGACGTGCCGTTCACCCCGGTCGCCCTCGGCTTTGCCCTCCAGCACGCCGACGGCCGGAGCGAACTCTTCATGGCTCCGGAAAAACTCCCGCCGGCGACCCGCGCCGCCCTTGGCCCGGCGGTGACGATCGCCGAACCCGCCGCCCTCCCAGCCGCCCTCGCCGCGCTCACCGGGCGCCGCGTGCGCGTCGATCCCGGCGCCAGCCCGGTCTGGTTCGCCGAACGCTTGCGCGAAGCGGGCGCCACCGTCAGCTTCGCCGCCGATCCCTGCCAGTTGCCGAAAGCCCGCAAGAACGAGACCGAGCAGAACGGCGCCCGCGCCGCCCATAAGCGCGACGGGCTCGCCCTCTGCCGCTTCCTCCACCACATGAGCGCGCATGGCGCCGCCGAGACCGAAATCTCGGCGGCAAGCCGGCTCCGCGCCTGGCGCGCCGAGGGCCAGCATTTCCGGGACGAGAGTTTCCCCGCGATCACCGCCGCCGGGCCCGACGGCGCGATCATCCATTACCGCGTCAGCGCCGAAAGCGACCGCCGGATCGGCCCCGATACCGTCTATCTGATCGATTCCGGAGCGCAATACCTCGACGCGACCACCGACGTCACCCGCACCCTCTGGATCGGGCCGGGCGCGCCGCCCCCGGTGCTCCGCGACCGCTTCACCCGCGTCCTCGGCGGCCATATCGCGCTCGCAACCGCGGTGTTCCCGCAAGGGGTCGCCGGCCCCCATCTCGATGCCTTCGCCCGCCGCGCGCTCTGGGAGGTCGGCCTCGATTACGACCACGGCACCGGCCATGGCGTCGGCAGCTACCTCTCGGTGCATGAAGGCCCGGCCGGCATTTCCCGCGCCGCGCGGCCGGTGGCGCTGGCGCCGGGCATGATCCTCTCCAACGAACCCGGCTTCTACGCCCCCGGGGAATACGGCATTCGTCTCGAAAACCTGCTCCTCGTCCGCCCGGCGCCAGAGGCGAGTGAGAGCCGCCCCTTCCTCCGCTTCGAGACCCTGACCCTCGCCCCCTTCGACCGCGCCCTGATCGACCCCGCCTTGCTGACACCGGCCGAGCACCGCTGGCTCGATGCCTACCACGCAAGCGTGCTCGCCGAACTCGGCCCCGACCTGCCGCCGCCGGCGCGCGCCTGGCTCACCGGCGCCTGCGTGCCGCTCGTGTAAAAAAGGGAGGAAAAGGGTTCTTTTTTTGCAAAAAAAGAACCAAAAAAAACTCTTATCCGTTGGGCAGTGCCTACGGCACTGCCCACGCCGATCAGGGCACCAACGGGCAATGGCCGTCGGCGAGCGGGCGGAACGCCTGATCGGCCGGCACCGTCGCCAGCAGTTTGAAAAAATCCCAATTGCCGTGGCTTTCCGCCGGCGTCTTCGCGGCCATGAGATAAACCGGGTGCAAAACGCGGCCATCCGCGCGGATCACGCTTTCGCCAAACAGCTTGTCTTCGGCCGGTTTTTTCTTCATCTCGGCAACCACCGCGCGGCCATCCGTGCTCGCGCCACCAAGCGCCGCGACCGCCTTGAGATAGACGAGCGTCGCGGCATAAACGCCGGCCTGCATGTCATTCGGCATGATGTGCTGGGGATGGCGGGCGCTGAAGCGCTGGGCAAAGGCGCGGGTTTCCGGGGTCATGTCCCAGTAGAAGGGCGTGACCGCCAGAAGCCCTTCGGCACTGGCGAGGCCGATCGCCTCGATGATGTTGATATTGACGATCGGGCCGGCCATTTTCATCTTTTGCGTGAGGCCGAATTCATGCGCCTCTTTGATCGCCGTCGCGGTATCGCCGCCGGCATTGGCGAGGCCGAGCACATCCGCCCCCGAATCCTGCGCCTTCAGGAGATAGCTCGAAAAATCGCTGGTGCCGAGCGGATGCCGGACCGCGCCCACGACCTCGCCGCCGGCCGCGCGCACCGCCTCCGTCATCGAGGTTTCGAGGTCATAGCCGAACGTATAATCGGCGGTGAGGAAGAACCATTTCTTGCCGCCCTCGGCGACCACGGCGCGGCCGAGCGCGTGCCCGACCTCCCAGGTGTCGAAGGTCCAATGGATGGTGTTGGGCGAGCACTTGGCGCCGGTCAGCAGCGCGGTGCCGGCGCCGGAGCCGATAAACACCTTGTTCTTCTCCCGCGCGAGATCGGCGACCGCGAGCGCGATCGCCGAATTCGGCACATCGAGCACCGCATCCACCCCTTCGGTATCGAACCAGCGCCGCGCGATCGCGAGCCCGATATCGGGCTTGTTCTGATGATCGCCGGCGATGATCTCGATTTTGCGGCCAGCGACACTGCCGCCATAATCCTCGGCCGCCATTTCCGCCGCGATCACCGAGCCGCGCCCCTGATAATCGGCATAGACACCAGAGAGATCATTGAGAACGCCGAGCTTGAGCGGCTCGGCGGCGTCGGTCGTCCCGGCGAAGGCCGGGAAAAACGTGAGAACCGAGAGCAGGCAGAGATGTTTCATCATGACGGGCGCGCCTCCCTTGCGCGATGGTGTTTTCCGCCTGTCGCCTGCGGGCGAAGGCGTCTATAGAATGGATCCATGTCGGACGTGATTGAAACACGAGGATCGGGCAAGGCCCCGGCCGCCAAAGGCAAACGTAACGCCGCCCCCGCCGAGATTTCTCTCGGCACCTTGCCCAGCCATATCGGCTTTGCCCTGAGACTCGCGCAGATCGCGGTTTTCCAGGATTTCCACCGCGCCGTCGCCGATCTCGATCTCCGCCCCGGCCAATATTCGGTGCTGCTGATGCTGCACACCAATCCCGGCATCCGGGCAAGCCAGGTGGCCGAGGCGCTCGGGATCAAACGGACCAATTTCGTCCCCCTCCTCGATGGGCTGGAAGCGCGCGATCTCGTCGCCCGCGACCGCCTTGAGCGCGACCGGCGGGCCTTCGCGCTGTTCCTGACCGAAGACGGCGCGGCCCTCCTCCAGCGCGCCGAGGCCGCGGTCGCCCGCCATGAGCAGCGCCTCGCTTTGGCCCTCGGCGAGGCCGGCAAACCGGCCCTGCTCGAGCTTCTGGCGCGGCTCACCGCGACGGCGCGAGACACGCCCTCACCTCATCGGGAATAGGCGCGGCCCGGAGGCGCTTCGGATCCTCGGAATCGCGCCGGGTCCAGACCCGCGTCTCCTCGCCCTCGGCGGCAAGCGTCTCGCCGTCGAACAGCGCGTGGCGAATGCCGAAACTCGACCGCCCCAGCGCCGCGACCCGGCTTTCGATGCGGACGACGGTGCCGAAACTGAGCGCCACCAGAAACCGCGCGCTTGTGTCGACCATCGGGAAGCCGGCAATGGCAAACCGCGCCAGCATCGCCGCCTTGTCGATCCCGAGTGCTGCCTGAAACAAGGCCGCGGTCGCGGTGTCGAACATCGCGAAATAGCGCGGATAGAACACGATGCCGGCCGGATCGCAATCGCCCCATTCGATGAGACGGGTCATGGTATTGGCGAACATACGGGGTCAGATCTCGGGATTTTCGACCAAAAGGGCGATGCCCTGGCCGCCGCCGATGCAGGCCGAGGCGATGCCGCGGCGAAGTCCGGCGCGCTGCAATTCGCGCGCAAGGGTCAGGGTCAGGCGGAGCCCGGTCGCGGCGAGTGGATGGCCGATCGCGATCGCGCCGCCATTGACGTTGAGCCGCGCTTCATCGAGGTCGAGGGCGCGGGCGCAGGCGAGAACCTGCGCGCCGAACGCCTCATTGATCTCGACGCGGTCGATCGCATCGAGGGTGAGCCCGGTGCGCGCGAGCAGTGCCTCGATCGCCGGCACCGGGCCGATGCCCATGATCTCCGGCGCGCAGCCGATCGCAACCCCGGCCACGATGCGGGCGAGCGGCGGATGCGCGGCGAGCGCTTTCCGCCCGATCACCGCCGCCGCCGCGCCATCGACGATCGCCGAACTATTGCCGCCGGTCTGCACGCCACCGAAGGCCGGCGGCAATCTCTCGAGCACCGCGAGCGGCGATGGCCGCGCATGCGTATCGGCGCCGACCTCGGGCACCCCGCGCGCAAGCCGGATGCCGCGATCATTGAGGCCGTCCCTGGAAAAAACCTCACTGACCACCGGCACGATCTCGCCGGCGCGAAATTCCGCCGCGGCGATCGCGCGCGCGAAGCTTTGTGCCGCGAAGCGATCGACCTCGGCGCGGGAAATATCGAAGCGCCGCGCCAGGGCCTCGGCGGTTTCGCCCATGCTGCGTCCCGGCGCCGGATCGAGCAGCGCCTCCCAGAGAAAATCCTTGAATTCGACCTGCCCCAGGCGAAACCCGCCGCGATGGGTATAGGCCGCGATCGGATTGCGGCTCATGCTTTCGGCGCCGACGCAAAGCGCCGCGTCCAGGCCGCGATGGGTGATCGCGTCGGCGCCTTGCATCAAGGCCTCGATCCCGGTGCCGCAGACACGCTGCACGAGATGCGCCGGCGTTTCTTGCGTGAGCCCGGCATAGAGCCCGATATGGCGGGGCAGCATATAGGCATCGAAACTCGCCTGCGCGACCGAGCCCGCGACCACCGTGCCGATCGCTTCCGAAGCAATGCCGGCCCGCGTGATCGCCGCCCGCGCCGCCTTGATCGCGAGATCGGTCGGCGATACCAGAGCGAGCGCGCCATTGTAATCGACGAACGGCGTGCGCGCGCCATCGAGCAGCCAGACATCCGGCCAGCTCGCGAAAAGACCCTGGCTCATGCGGCGAACTCCTCAACGGTGATGATGCCGGCGGGCGGGGGCGCGGCATAGAGAGCATCGATCAGCGCCGGGCGGTTGCGCAATATCGCACGCTGATTGAGCGAGCCCTTGTCGGTGATCTCGCCGGCATCGACGGAGAGCGGGTCGGAAAGAAAGGCGAGGCGCGCGACCCGCATCGAGCTTGCGGGATAGTCCCGCGCGAACGCGGCGAGGCGGCGCGCGATATCGGCGCGGATGGCGGGATCATCGATGCACTCGGCGCGTTCGGGAAGCGCGAGCACGCAGATCGCATCACGATCGGGCGCGGCGATCACCACATCGCGGACATGAGGCGCAAGACATTCGAGCAGCAGCGCCCTGAGCCGCCCGACATGCACCCAGGTGCCGCTCGAGAGCTTGAAATCCTCCGCGATCCGGCCATCGAAACGGAACCCGTGGGCGGGGGCGGCGGGGTCGATCCAGTCCAGCGCATCGCCGCTGCGATAAAACCCCTCGTCATCGAAAGCGGCGCGGGTCTTCTCCGCATCCCGCCAATAGCCCGGCGTGATGTTCGGCCCGCGCAACCGCGCTTCCCATTTTCCCTCGACCTCGGCGAGCTTCAATTCGACGCCCGCGACCGGCACCCCGACCATCCCCGAGCGCGCGTAAGCGGGGTGACAGCAGAGCGCGAACGGCGCGGTTTCGGTCGCGCCAAGCCCGGTCAGCATGGTGACACGCTTGCCGATGGTCGCGATCGCGAGGTCATCGAGCAGATCCCAGACATGCTGCGCAAGCGACGCCCCGGCATAGAAAAACAACTCTGCCCGGCTGAAGAATCGCGCGCGCAGCGCGGCGTCGTCGCGGCAGGCGAGGGCGATTTCCTCCCAGCCCTTGGGGACGTTGAAATAGACGCTCGGCGCGATCTCGCGGAGATTGCGCAAGGTGGCCGCGATCCCGCCCGCAACCGGCCGCCCGTCATCTATATAGAGCGTGCCGCCGTTATAGAGGGCGATGCCGAAATTATGGTTGCCGCCGAAAGTGTGGTTCCACGGCAGCCAGTCGAGCAGCACCGGCGGCGCCTCGGCGAGAAAGCGCATCACCGAGAGGATCATTTCCTGATTGCTGCACAGCATGCGCTGGGTATTGATGACGCCTTTGGGAAGATCGGTCGAGCCCGAGGTGAACAGGAATTTCGCGACCGTCTCCGGCCCGACACGATGCGCGGCCGCGGCCACCGCGGCGCCGGGACGGGTCGCGCGGAGATCGGCGAGGCGCGAAACCGCGCGCCCGGAGGGAGGATTTTTTGAAACCACGATTTCGGCGGACGCGGGAACCACCGCTGTCAGCGCCGGGGCGAAGCGGGCGCCGTCCTCGGCGAAAACGAGACCGGGGGTGAGCACCGCGAGGATGTGGCGGAGCCGCGCGAAATCCCCGCCGGTGGTCGAATACGCGACCGAAATCGGCGCATAGGGCACGCCGACATGCAGCGCGGCGAGGCCAAGGAGAGCGTGATCGATACCGTTGCCGGAGAGAATGGCGATCGGGCGCTCGGGCGAAAGTCCGCGATCGAGCAGCGCCTGGCCGATCGCGCCCACCGCCGCCAGCGTCTCGCCATAGGTGATGCGCCGCCAGCCAGTGCCATCGGGCCCGCGCTCGGCGAGAAAGACGCGATCGGGCGCAAGCCCGGCCCAGTGTTCGAGCCGCTCGGTCAAGCGCTTCGGATAGGCGCCGAGCGGCGTTTTCGCCCGTGCCCGAAGGCTGCCGTCGGCGGCGCGCGTGATCGCCATCTCGGGAACCGAGAGCCTGACCGGGACCGCCGCCGCTTCCGTCATGTTTCCTCCTCGCTCCGAGACATCGCCCATGGCCGACATCTCCCGTTCCGGGCATTGCCGGCCATTTTCGTTCAGGGGGTGATCTTCGCCGCCCGCCCATCGAGAAACGCGCGCAAGCGCGATTTGGCTTCCGAATCCGCCGCCGCGATCGCCGCCATCAGGCTTTCGGCGAGGAAGCCGCCTTCGCGATCGCTCTCGGCGATGCGCGGCAAGGCGTGCAGCACGGCGAAATTGGTGAGCGGCGCGTTTTTCGCCACTTTCGCCGCGAGATCGAGGGCAAGCGCGAGCCCGGCGCCGTCATCGACGAGGTAATTCGAGAGGCCGATCGCCTGGCCTTCCTCGGCGCTGAAGACACGGCCGGTCAGCATCATGTCGGTCATGCGGGCCAGGCCGATCAGGCGTGGCAGCCGCACCGAGCCGCCGCCGCCGACGAAAATCCCCCGCTGCCCCTCGGGTAAGGCATAATAGGCGGAGCGCTCGGCAACCCGGATATGACAGGCGCTGGCGAGTTCGAGCCCGCCGCCGATCACCGCGCCGTGCAGCGCCGCGATCACCGGGAGCTTCCCCTCGGCGATGTGGCGGAAGGCCTGATGCCAGAGGCGGCTGTGAAACACCCCGGCGGTCGCATCCTGCGCCGCGATGTCGGCGAGATCGAGCCCGGCGGAGAAATGCGCCCCCGTCCCGGCCAAGACCGCCGCGCGCGCGCCCTCGGGCGGGGCGGCGAAGAAGGCGCCGAGGGCGGTGACCAGGGCTTCGTTGAGGGCGTTGCGCTTTTCCGGGCGGGCGAGGCGCAAGAGCGCGACCGCGCCGCGCATTTCGACACTGAGAAAGGGAGATCGCGGCGTTTCGGCCTCTGGCGGCATCGGGCGGACCCTGGTTCGGGGTTCTTGATCGGGCGGCAAGGACGTTCACCGGAGGTGTAGCCGCGACCGCCGGGCAACGTCAACGAAATAGTTATGTGTCATTGCTATCTAACGGGGATGTTTCGCCCACTGGCAGCCAGACGGTGAAGCGGGCGAAGCGGCCCTCCTCGCTCTCGATGGTCAATTGGCCGCGATGGCGGTTGACCACGTGCTTGACGATGGCGAGGCCAAGGCCGGTGCCGCCGGCGGCGCGCGAGCGCCCCTTGTCGACACGGTAGAAGCGCTCGGTCAGGCGCGGCAGATGGGCGCGCGGGATTCCCTGTCCGTCATCCTCGACGATGATCGCAACGCCGGGCCGCGCCGCCGGCGCGGCGTCGTGCGCCGCAAGCCGCACGACGCCGCCCTCGCGGCCGTATTTGAGGGCATTGTCGAGCAGATTCTGCCCAATCTGGACGATCTGGTCGTGATCGCCGGAGATCTCCGGCAGCGTCTCCGCCAGCGCGAGATCGAGCCGCATCCCGCGCTCGGCGAAGCGCACCTCGAAGGAAGCGGCGAGCCGCAGCAACAGGGCCCGGAGATCGACCCGGCCGGTCGGCGGCAGATGCTCATCGACCTCGATCCGCGACAGGCGCAGGAGATCGTCGATCAGCCGGTTCATCCGCGCCGCCTGTTCGGCCATGATGCCGAGGAAGCGCGCCTGCGCCGCCGGGTCATCGGCGGCGGGGCCGCGCAGCGTGTCGATGAAGCCGATCAGGCTGGCGAGCGGAGTGCGCAATTCGTGGCTCGCATTGGCGACGAAATCGGCCCGCATCCGCTCCACCGCCTGCTCGCGCGAGCGGTCGGCGAGAACCACGATCGCGGCGCCGCCATCGGGCAGTTCCTGGAGCAGATGCACGACACTCGCGCGAACCTCGCGCTGCACCGGGACGGGCAGCGAGAAGACGACCGATTGCGTCGCGCGCTCGGCATAGGCGCGCTCGATCGCGGCCCGCAGCGTCGGATGGCGCAGCACCGCGGCGATATCCTCGCCGAACGCCGCGCGCGCCGCGCCATTGGCCTGGCGCACGCCGCGATCGGCGCCGAGCACGATCAGCGGGTCGGGCAGACGCTCGACGATCAGCGCCCCGGCCTGGGCGAGGCGCGCCCGCGTCGCCGCCTGCTCGCTGCGCCCGCGGGCCAGGCGTTCGATGCCTTCGGCGAGGCGCAGGAGCCACGGCCACCACGGCGGCGGGCAAGACTTGCCCTCGCCCAACGCCGCCTTGAGCGCCCCTTCCAGCCGTCTGACATCGCGCCAGAGCGAGAGCCAGACGAGCCCGGCGAGGCCCGCCAGCGCCAGCAGCAGGGCGGTCCCCGGCGTCAGCTTCCGGCCTCGCCGATGCTGGTCGGCGCCGGCGCGACGATCTTGCCGTCGAGGCTGAACACCGCGAGGCCACGGCGCACCCGGCCGTCGGGTTGCAAGGCGAGAAGGCCGTCGGCGCCGGAAAATCCGTGCGTGGCGGTGAGCGCGCCACCGCGTGGCCCGCCCTCATGGGCGACGACGCGGGCGAGTGCTGCGGCGTCATAGGCGAGATCGGCGAGCGGCGGCGGCGCGCTGCCATATTTCGCGCTATAGGCGGCAACGAAGGCGGCGCGCGCGGCGGGGTCGGGGGCGGCATACCAGGCGCCCTTGAGGGTGGCCCCGGCCCGCGCCGCCGGCTGCGCCCAGAGTGCTGGGCCGAGCAGGCGGACGGAGGGCGCATCGACATCGTAATAAGGGAGCAGCGAGGCGAGTTCCGCGAGTTGTTCCCCGGTATCGGCGAGCAGCACGGCATCGAAGGGCGGCGGCGGAATCGGCTGCTTGGCGAGGTCGTTCGCGGTTTTGCGATCGCCCTTGGCGCGCGCCTCGCGGATCTGTTTCTCGATCGGGCCGCGGCGCTCTGCGTAATCGGAGACCTGGCGCACCAGGGCATTCATCGCCGCCATGCTGGCGCCATGGAAATAGATCCCCGGCGCCGCGAGACCGGCTTCGGCGCAAGCGCGCGCCAGCGCCTGCGCCATGAGATGGCCATAGCCACTTTCCGGCAGGAGGGCGACGAAGCGCGTCCGCCCCTCGGCGCGGGCGGCGGCGACCAGCCGGCGCACCTGCGCCCCCGGGGTCAGGCCGAGCGTCCAGACGCCGGGCTGCGCCGCCTTGGGGTCGGAGGTGAAGGCCAGCACCGGCACCCGGGCCTCACGCGCCGGCGCGGCGACGGCTTGGGTTTCCGGGGCGGTGAGCGGGCCGAGGATCAGGTCATCGCCGGCCGCGATCGCTTGCGCCGCCGCGCGCGCCGCCTCGGCCGGGGCGCCGGCGGTGTCGCGGACGTCGAGCCTGGGCGAGCCGGCGGGGGCGAGGGCGAGTTCGGCGGCGTTACGCATCGCGCCGCCGAGCCCGGCATCGGCGCCGCTCAGCGGCAGCAACAGGGCGACCTTGCCGGCATCGCCGGTGATACCGCCCATCGCGCCGCCGGCACCGCCGGCCAGCGCCTGGGGCTTGCCTCCACCCAGGGCGGGGGAATATCCCCCTCCTGCGCAGCCCGCCAAGGCCAGGCCGGCCGTCGTCAGACCGCTGATCAGGAGAGCGAATGTCTGAAGCCGCATGCGACCCATCTCCCCGCGACATCGAGCCGGCCTTATCCCCGGCGCCGAGGGGATTAGTGCTGGTTTCCACGCCGCTCGGCAACCTCGGCGATATCAGCGCCCGCGCGCTTGCCGCCTTGCGCGCCGCCGACCTCATTTTGTGCGAGGATACCAGGGTTACTACCCGGCTCTGCCGCGCTTTCGCCATCCACCGGCCGCTTTCGGCGCTGCATGAGCATAACGAGGAGGCGCGCATCCCCGAATTGCTCGAACGCCTCGGCCGCGGCCAGCGGATCGCCCTGGTCTCGGATGCCGGAACGCCCTTGGTGTCCGACCCCGGCTATCGGCTGGTGCGGGCGGCGATCGCGGCGGGGCTGCCGGTGGCGGCGATCCCGGGGGCGAACGCGGCGCTGCTCGCGCTCACCCTCTCGGGCCTGCCGCCGCGGCCCTTCCTGTTCCTCGGCTTTCCGCCGCCGCGCGCGAGCGCCCGGGCGCGGGCCTTCGCCGCGCTGCGCGGCGCCGAGCATGCCGGTCTCCGCGCGACGCTGATCTGGCATGAGGCGCCGCATCGCCTCGCCGCGACCCTCGCCGACCTCGCCGGCGCTTTCGGCCCGCGCGCGGCGGCGGTGGCGCGCGAATTGACCAAGCGTTTCGAGGAGGTGCGACGCGATCTCCTCCCCGCACTCGCCGCGCATTACGCGGCGCATCCGGCGCGCGGCGAGATCACCCTCGTCGTCGCCCCCGCCGACGAGGCGCCGCCGCCCGATGCCGCCGACCTCGATGCCATTCTGCGCGCGGCGCTGGCGGAGGGTTCGCTCAAGGCAGCGGTGGCGCGGGCCAGCGCGCTCACCGGCCGGCCGCGCGGCGAGGTCTATGCGCGGGCGCTCGCCTTGCGGGCGGAGGGCGCGGCATGATCCGCGTTCATGCGCTCCGCACCGGCTCGGTTTACGTGCGCCCGAGCCAGATCACCGGGCGGGCGCCGTTCCGCCGCCTGCGTCCGTTCCTCGAGCGCGGCTGGAGCGAGGCATTGCCGATCCTCGCCTTCCTGATCGAGCATCCGGAGGGGTTGTTCCTGGTCGATAGCGGCGAGAGCCCGGGCGCCATGACCGGCGGCTATTTCCCGCCCTGGCACCCCTATTTCCGTCTCGCCGTGCGCTTCGCCATCGCGGAAGAGGAAGCGATCGATATGCGGCTGAAGGCGCTCGGTGTCGCGCCGGGCGATCTTCGCGCCGTCGTGCTGACGCATCTGCACACCGACCATGCCGGCGGGCTCGCGCATCTGCCGCCGGTTCGCACCCTCGTTGCGCGCATCGAATGGCAACTCGCGCAGGGCGTCGCCGGGCAGGTACGCGGCTATTGCCTCGACCATCTGCCGCGCGGCTTCCGCCCCGAATTCATCCGCTTCGATGCTGCCCCGCCCGCGCCCTTCCCGCGCGCCATGGCGCTGACCACGGACGGCGCGGCGATGATCGTGCCGACCCCGGGGCATACCTCCGGCCATGTTTCGGTTCTGGTGACGACGCCGGAGCGCCGCTTTTTGATCGCCGGCGATGCGTCATACAACGCTGTGACGCTTGCCGCGCGCGCCGTCGATGGTGTCTCTCCCAATCCGCGCTCGGCAAGGAAAACTCTCGCCACCATCAATGCATTTGGCGAAGCGTCGGCCGCCGCGGCGCGGCCGATGATCTATCTCCCGGCGCATGATCCGGAAAGCGAGACCCGCCTCTCCTCACTGACGTAAAAACCCGCTCCTTTCCCCCTTCCCAGAATAAAGTTTTTTGGTTCTTTCTTTCAAAAAAAGAACCCCTTGTCTTCTCTCGCTCTCTCCTCTCAACGCCCGAGCGGATCACGCAGCACGACATAGATCGCCGGGATCACCAAGACCGTGAGCAGCGTCGAGGAGGCGAGGCCGAACAGCAGCGAGATCGCGAGGCCCTGGAAGATCGGATCGGGGAGAATGGTCGCGGCGCCGATCATCGCCGAAAGCGCGGTCAGCAAAATCGGCTTGAAGCGGATGGCGCCGGCATCGATCAGAACCTCGTGCAGCGGCTTCTCGCCGCGGCCATGGCGGATGAAATCGACGAGCAGGATGGAATTGCGCACGATGATGCCGGCGAGCGCGATGAAGCCGATCATCGAGGTCGCGGTGAATGGCGCGGCCAGCAGCCAATGGCCGAGCATGATGCCGATCAGGGTGAGTGGAATCGGCGTCAGGATCATGAGCGGAATCTTGAAGCTCTGAAACTGCGCGACGACGAGGATGTAAATCCCGAGAATGGCGACCATGAAGGCCGCGCCCATATCGCGGAAGGTGACATAGGTGATCTCCCACTCGCCATCCCAGAGCAGGCTCGGCGTCGCCTCGTTTTCCGGCTGGCCGCGAAAGCTCACGGCCGGTTTCGGGAGTTTCCCCCAATCATGGGCGGCGATCAGCTTGTCGACCGCGAGCATGCCGTAGATCGGCGCCTCGAAATCGCCGGCGAGTTCGCCGGTCACCATATCGGCGGTATGTCCGTCACGGCGGAAAATCGTCCGCGAGCCGAGTTCCCTGGTCACGGTGACCAGTTGGCCGAGTTCGACGACCCCGCGCGCGCCGGGCAGGGTGTTGGCCGGAACCGGGGTCGCCGCCAGCCGTTCGTTCCAGCTCAGATCGCGCTTGGGCAGGCCGATCGCGATTTCGATCGGCAGCCGCTCCGCGCCGCGATAGGAATAGCCCACCGGCAAGCCGCCGAACAACGCCTGGATGGTATCGTAGACGTCGCTCTGATTGACGCGGAAATAATCGATCTCCGGCTGATCGATGGCGATATGCAGGCGCGGTTCGCGATGGCCGTAGGAATCGTCGATATCGACGATGAACGGCACCGATTTGAAGATCTTCTTGACTTCTTCCGCGACATCGCGGCGCGTCGCGGCATCGGGGCCATAGATTTCGGCGAGCAGGGTCGCGAGTACCGGCGGCCCGGGCGGCATTTCGACCACTTTCAAGACCGCGCCCGGCGGCAGCGCCAACTGCGCGAGCTTGCGCCTGAGATCGAGCGCGACCGTGTGGCTCGGCCGCTTGCGTTCGGCCTTGGGCGCGAGAACGACATGCAAATCGCCGAGCCAGGGATTTTCGCGGGCATAATAATGGCGGACGAGACCGTTGAAATCGAACGGCTCCGGGGTTCCGGCATAGAGCTGGATGGAGCGCACTTCGGGCAGGGTTTCGACGATGCGGGCGGCGGCGAACAGGCGCTGCTCGGTCTCCTCGAGGCTGGCGCCGGCGGGGAGATCGAGCAGCACCGAGAGTTCGGATTTATTGTCGAACGGCAGCAGCTTCACCGTCACATTCTCGGTGTAAAAGAGAACGCAGACCGCGAGCGTCGTGAAGCCGACCAGCAACAGAAAGACGAGTGAAAGCCGGCGTGAGCGGATGAGCGGTCCGGCGACGCGGCGATAGAGCCTGCCAAGCCGGTCCTCGCCATGGGCATGCGCCTGGTGGTGGTCCGCTTTCCGTCCCTTGCGCTCGGGCGATAGCTTGAGCATCAGCCAGGGCGCGATCACCATGGCGATGAAGAAGGAGAACAGCATCGCCGCCGAGGCATTAGCCGGGATCGGGGCCATGTAGGGGCCCATCAGGCCGGAGACGAACAGCATCGGCAGCAGCGCGGTGATCACCGTCAAGGTCGCGACCACGGTCGGGTTGCCGACCTCGGCGACCCCCTCGATCGCCGCCTGGATGCGCGGCCGGCCATCGTCCATCGCCCAGTGACGGGCGATGTTCTCGACCACGACGATGGCATCATCGACGAGAATGCCGATCGAGAAGATCAGCGCGAACAGCGAGACGCGGTTGATCGTGTAGCCCATCATCTCGGCGGCGAACAAGGTCAGCAGAATGGTGGTCGGGATCACCACCAGCGTCACCACCCCTTCGCGCCAGCCGATCGCGAACGCGATGAGGACGACGATCGAGACCGTCGCGAGGCCGAGATGAAACAACAGCTCATTGGCCTTCTCATTCGCGGTATCGCCATAATTCCGTGTCACCTCGACCTGGATGTCGGACGGAATGAGCCGTCCCTCGAGGGTTTTGACGCGCGCGACGATGGCGTTCGCGACCACCACGGCATTGGCGCCGGACCGTTTGGCGAGCGCGAGGCTGACCGCCGGGGTCTCGCGCCATCCGTCATGCCCGCCGGGGGCAAGGTTGAAAACATGATTCTCGACCACCGCGCCGCCGACCACGATCCGCGCGAGATCGCGCACATAGACCGGGCGGCCGTCACGCGTGGTGATCAGCAACAGGCCGATATCGGGAATGCCAAACAGCGTCTGCCCAGCGGTGACGGTATTCATCCGGCCGCCTTCGCGCACCATGCCGGCGACGAAAGAGCGGTTGGCGTCGCGCACCTTGGCCAGAAGCTGCTGCAACGTCACGCCATAGAGCGAAAGCTTCTCGGGATCGGGCTCGACACGGATCTCCTCCGGATCGGCGCCGGAGATGTAGCTGAGACCGATATCATCGACCTTGATCAGCTCCGATTGCAGCTTGCTCGCGAGTTCCGAGAGATCGGCCTGTCGCCAGCGCCCCGCCGCCGCCGGGCGCGGCGAAAGCGTCAGCACGACGATGCCGACATCGTTGATCCCGCGCCCGACGATCATCGGCTGGGGAATGCCGATCGGGATACGGTCGAGATTGGCGCGGATCTTGTCATTGACCCGGAGCACCGCGTCATCCTCGCCGGTGCCGACGACGAAACGCGCCGTCACCACGACGCGATCATCGAGACTCTGACTATAGACATGCTCGACGCCCGGGATCGCCTTGACGATGGTCTCGAGCGGCTTGGTCACCAGTTCGACGACGTCGGCTGCGGCCAGGCCATTGGCCGTGACCATGATATCGACCATCGGGACATGGATTTGCGGATCCTCCTCGCGCGGGATGGTGAGGAGCGCGATCAAGCCGGCGGCGAGGGCGGCGAGGAGAAAAAGCGGCGTCAGCGGCGAGCGGATCGTCGCCTGCGCAAGCCGCCCGGAAAAGCCGAGAGTCATCGCGACACCAGCACATCGCCGGCGCTGAGACCGGAAAGAACCTCGATCCCATCAGGCATGTTCGGGGTGGGGAAATCCCGCCCGCGCTGAATCGGAATAGCCATGACGGCGCCGTCAGGCGCGCGGCGATGGACGTAATCGAGGCCGAAGCGGGTTTCGATCAGGTGGCTCGGGATGACGAAGCTGTGGCGCTCACCGGCCGGAATCCAAACCTCGATGCGCTGGCCGACGAAATAATCGCCAAGCCCCTTGATATCGGCATCGGCGACGACGTTGCCGTCGTCGATGCGCGGATAGACCAGGGTCACGGTGCCGAATTGCGCCCCCGCGACGCCGAGATCGCGGCCATCGACCCGTACCGTTTCACCCGCCTTGAGAAAGCCGGTCGCGCGTTCGGGCACGCGGAGACGGAGCACGAAATCCTTGGCGGCGACGGTTGCCACCGCATCGCCCGGCATCACCACCGAGCCGATGGTGAGCGGCACCGCGAGCACCCGCCCGCCGGTCGGGGCCTGGATCTGGCCTTCCGCGAGTTGCTGCTGGGCGAGCGCGCGTTCGGCCTGGCGCGCCTTGAGCGAGCTTGCCGCGACTTGGGCCGCCGTCGCCGCCTGATCGAGTTGCTGGCGCGACACCGCGCCGCCCTTGGCCAAGGCCTGCGCGCGCCCGAGATCGACCTCGGCCTGGGCGAGCTGGGATTTGAGGCCGTTGATCTCGGCGTCGAGCGCCTGGATACGAAGGCCGAGCTTCTCGTCGGCCACCACGCCGATCACCTGGCCCGCTTGCACCTCATCACCCTCGCGCACGGTGAGGCTCGCGATGGTGCCGCCGATGCGCGTCCGCGCCGGCACCACATCCCGGCTTTCGACGGTCGCGAAGACCGCTTTCTCGTCGGTCAGATGCGAGGATTGGACGGTAAAACTCTCCGCCGCCAGAGCGGTTGCGGCAAATCCGGGAAGCCCGAGGACCAGCAAGAGGAGAGTTCGCATGAGGGTTGCCTTCGGATACGCGAAAAAACGGGGGGGGAACCGGTCAGCACCGCGTTGGTAAAGCTTTTGCGCGTGCCCTTGGCGCGGTGTCACGGGGGCAGTAAATCGCGAACAGAGTGTCGAGAACCTGGCGCGTCGGGCCGCTCGCGAGTGAGTACCAGATCGTCTGTCCGTCGCGCTCGGCGGCGACGAGGCCGTCGCGGCGAAGCAGGGCGAGATGCTGCGAGACGGTCGAATCTCGGAGATCGAGCATGCTCGCGAGTTCGCCGACCGAGCATTTTTCCCGCGCGAGATGGCAGAGGATGAGCAGGCGGTGGCGGCTCGCGAGCGCCTTCAAAAGCTCGCTCGCCCGATCCGCCGCCCGGTGCATGGCCGCTATGTCGCCGATGGTTGCCATTTCGTCCGTCGCTGTAGCTTTCCTACTTGCGTATATACGATGATGCGAATATATTGTCAAATCATCGCTTGAAAAAGGGGAACGTCATGGCAGAGATCGTGGTCCTGGGCGCCGGGCTCGGCGGGACGTTGATGGCCTTCGAATTGCTGCCGCATTTGCGGAAGGAAGACCGTATCACGCTGATCGGACAGGGGCGGAATTACCACTTCGTGCCCTCGAACCCTTGGGTCGCGGTCGGCTGGCGCGGGCGCCGCGATATCGAAATCGACCTCGCCCCGGTGATGGCGCGCAAAAACATCCGCCTGTTCGATCAGGGCGCGAAGCGCGTCGACCCGGCGGCGAACCGGATCGAACTCGCCGACGCCACCAGCATTTCCTATGATTATCTGGTGATCGCAACCGGCCCAGATCTTGCCTTCGATGAAATTCCCGGCCTTGGTCCGGAGGGTTTCACGCAATCGATCTGCCACGTCGATCATGCCGAACGCGCCCGGGTCGCCTTCGAGGCGTTTTGCAAAAACCCCGGGCCGATCGTGGTCGGCGCGGTGCAAGGTGCCTCTTGTTTTGGGCCGGCCTATGAATTCGCTCTCATTCTCGATACCGAACTGCGCAAGCGCAAAATCCGCGATCGCGTGCCGATGACCTATGTCACCGCCGAGCCTTATATCGGCCATCTCGGGCTCGATGGGGTCGGCGATACCAAAGGGCTTTTGGAGAGCGAATTCCGCGACCGGCACATCAAATGGATCACCAATGCCAAACTGAGCGCGGCGGAGGCGGAGGTGATGCATATCGAGGAACTGGCCGAGGATGGCAGCCTCAGGAAAACCCATGATCTGCCATTCAAATTCGCGATGATGCTGCCGGCGTTCCGCGGCGTCCCCGCGCTGCGCGGCGCAGAAAAACTGGTCAATCCGCGCGGGTTCGTGTTGATCGACGAGCATCAGCGCAACCCGACCTTCCGCAATGTGTTCGGGATCGGCGTTTGCGTCGCGATTCCACCGACCGGGCCGACGCCGGTTCCCGTCGGGGTGCCGAAAACCGGGTTCATGATCGAATCGATGGTGACCGCGACGGCGGAAAACCTCGGCGCCTTGCTGCGCGGGCGCGAGCCTTCGGCGCGGGCGACGTGGAACGCCATTTGCCTCGCCGATTTCGGCGATGGCGGTGTCGCCTTCGTCGCCAAGCCGCAGATTCCGCCGCGCAATACCAATTGGGCGGCCAAGGGGGCCTGGGTGCATCTGGCGAAAGTGGGTTTTGAGAAATATTTTCTCCGCAAGATGCGCGGCGGCACCAGCGAGCCGTTCTATGAGCGCTTCCTGCTGAAGCAGCTCGATCTCCACAAACTCAAGGAAAACGTCTGAATTTCTCACCTCAATGGAGTCTGTCATGTCGATCGATCGTGCGGTGTTCCGCTTTGCCGGGTTCATGGTTCTGCTCAGTGTCGCGCTGACCTATTACGTCAGCTCTTATTTCATGCTGTTTACGATTTTCATCGGCCTCAACCTGGTCCAGTCGAGCTTTACCGGGTTCTGCCCGGCGGCGGCTTTTTTCCGCCTGTTTGGGCTCAAGGCCGGCTGTGCGTTCAAGTGAACCGGCCCGTCGAGCGCGGCGCGCCGATCCGCTCTGAAGTGAGGCGCCGGCACCGGACGCTTGCCCCGAGGGCTTGCGTGCTGACACGAAATCGTCACGTGTAAGGGCGGGGTGGGCGACATAGCCTGTCTCTGCTCTAATGGCGCGTGATGATTTGGCGGAAGCGAGGGCGTGATGCGGCGCGTGATCTTGACCGTGGTTTTGGCCGGAAGCTTGATCAATACGGGTTTTTCCCCCGTGGCCGCGGCGGAGGAGCCGCTGGTGGTGAACGAGCCCGCCCCCGCGCCGACGGTCATTCCCTATCTCACCCATGCGACGAGCGGAGACCCGGAGGAAATGCTCGCGGCGCTTCGCCGGCGGGTGAAATATGTCTTCGTCCTCTATCAGGAAAACCGCGCTTTCGACGCTTATTTCGGCAGTTTTCCCGGAGCACGCGGGCTCTATAGCCAAAAACCCTCGGCTACACCCGGGTTTTACCAACCGATCGTCACCCCCGATGGCACCACCACGCTGATCCATCCCTTCCGCATCGGCCCGCGTGATTTCGCCGCCGATCTCGACGATATGGATCACAGCCACGCCGTCCTGCTCAAGAAACTGCACATCACCAATGGCGCCGCGGCGATGGATCGCTTCGCGCTGGCCGAGGAGATGAAATACGCGAAATCGGGAGAAAAACCCTCCCGCCGCGCCTATCAGCATGGGCTTCTGCCGATGGCCCATGTCGATTGCGACACGATCCCGTTTCTTTGGAGCTATGCCGCCCGCTTCGTGCTGTTCGATGCGTTTTTCCAGCACAGCCTGACCCCGTCGGCGCCCAACGCGGTCGCCCTGATCGCCGGACAAAGCGGCGAGACGCAATGGGTGAAACATCCGGAGGAGGCGCCCAAGAGCGGCGACTATGCCAGCGCCGGCGTGCCGATGCTCGGCAATCCGCCGCCTTTCTGGGGCTCGGCCGACGATCATCAGAGCGCGACGCCGAACAATCCGCGCTACGACAAGCGATCCCAGATCAATCAGACCTATGCCTCGCTCCCGCTCACCTTCGCCGGGCGTGACGCGACGACGATCACCCGCGCCGACCGTGATCCGGCGCGCGATCTCGCCGATATCACGGGCGATATTCCGGCGATTACGCGGGCCGGGCGCGGAGCACTTCCCTGGGGCTGGTATCAGGAGGGCTATGACCGCGAGGTGACGGACGCCGCGGACGCACCGGCGGCGGGCGCGCATCTCTCCTATATCTGGCACCATAACGGGCCGCAATATTTCGGCTACATCGCCAATAACCCGGAAATGGCCAGGCATTTGCACGGGCTCGGCGATTTCTTCGCCGATGTCGAGGCCGCGCGCCTGCCACGCGCCGGCGGCGTTTTCTATGTGCGCGGCGGGTTTCGCAACATCGCCGGCCTCGTCCCCGCCGATCCCGACCCATCGGTGCGCGCCAAATTTTTGGGCGATGACGATCATCCCGGCTATGCGGATTCGGAAATCAGCGACGCCTTGCTCGCGCGCGAGGTCAACGCCATCGCCGCCAGCCCCTATTGGGGCGAAAGCGCGATCATCATCACCTTCGATGAGGGCGGCGGCGCCTATGACCATGTGCCGCCGCGCCTGTTCGAGACCGGGCCGGACGGCGCGCCGCTCGCGCGCGGGCCGCGCGTGCCGCTGATCCTGATCTCGCCCTATGCCCGCGCCCATGTCGTTTCGCATGAGCCCGGAGATCACAATTCCGTGATCAAATTCCTCGATCATCTCCTCGGCCTGCCGCCGCTCGCCGATCTCCCCGAGGAGGCGGCGGCGCGGCGGATGGGGGCGGAAAAATTCGGCCAGCCCTGGCTCGGCCCCAAGGATGACGGCACGCCCGAGGAGGGGGATCTGCTCTCGGCCTTCGATCCCGGCCGCCTCGAAGGCAGCGTGCCGCCACTGCCGCCCGATTACGCCACCATCGCGCCGGCGCGTTTTGCCGCCCTCCCGCTCGATGGCGGCGCCGGATGCCGGGCGATCGGCGTCACGCCGGTCGATCTCCAGCCCGGGTTCGCGGCGACCAGCATCGACAACGCGCCGCCTTTGGATTTCAATCCCCGACCGGAGACCGATCCAAGTCCGGCTCGGTGATCGGAAGAGGATTTGCCATGAAAGCATTGATCATCGGGGCCTCGCGCGGGCTCGGCCTCGGCCTTGCCCGGCAATTTCTGGCGCGCGGCGGGGAGGTCGTCGTGACGCGGCGGGGGGAATCGGCGGGGCTGGAGGAGGCCCATCACGCCCATCCCAAGACGCTCCGGCTGGAGAGGGTCGATATCGACCGGCCGGAGCAGGTGGCGGCGCTGGCCGGGCGGCTGGCCGGCGAGACCTTTGACTTTCTCTTCGTCAATGCCGGCGTCTCGAGCCCGCCGGAGGTGCCCCTCGCCAAGGTCGCCGACGCCGAAATCACCCGCGTTCTGTTCACCAACGCGATCAACCCGGTGCGGACGGCCGAGGCGCTTTCCGGGCTGGTGGCGGAGGGCGGGACGATCGGGTTCATGACCTCCGTCCTCGGCAGCATCACGCAATGCAATGGCGGCTATGAGCTTTATCGGGTGAGCAAGGCAGCGCTGAACATGGCCGCGAAATGCTTCGCAGCCCACGAGGCGAACAAGACGCGGACCGTCCTGCTCCTCCATCCCGGCTGGGTGCGGACCGATATGGGCGGGCCGCAAGCGCCGCTCGATGTCGAGACCAGCACCAAGGGCCTCGCCGCGACCATTACCCGCCACCACGGCAAGGGCGGGGTCGCGTATCTCGATTATCAGGGAGAGACGCTTCCCTGGTAGGCGGGCCCCTGGTAGGCGGACAAACGGCCAACGCCGCCGCCAAGCGCGGCGAGCGGGCGCTCGATTGGCTCGCGTTTCTGATGGCGGATATGCGGGACGGCATCGGCCCCTATCTCGCGGTGTTCCTCAAAGGGGCCGCGCAGTGGCAGCCCTCGATGATTGGCGTCGCGCTGGCGGTGAGCAACATCGCGACGGCGCTGGCCCTGATCCCGGCCGGGCTCCTGGTCGATGCGCTGCGCTGCAAGCGCCTGCTGCTGGCCGGCGCCGGCCTCGTCGTCGGGTTCGGGACGTTGCTGATCGTATTGGCGCCGCGCCCGGCGGCGGTCTTGCCGGTGGCGGCGATCCTGGGCGCCGCCGCCGCCTTTCTCGGCCCGGGCATGATCGGGCTGAGCCTCGGCCTGGTCGGGCCGCGGCGTCTCACGGCGCGGATCAGTCGCAATGAAGGGTTCAATCACGCCGGCAATTTCTGTGGCGCGCTCACGATCATCGCGGTGACACATTTTCTCGGCCTCGCGTGGATTTTCTATCTCGCCTGCTTCTATGCGCTGGCGAGCGCGGTGGTCGCGAGGCTGATCCCCGAGCGCGCGATCGATCACGATGTCGCGCGCGGCAGGCCCGAACCCGGCGCGCCGGCGCTTTCGATCGGGGACGCGCTGCGGCGGCCCGGATTTGTCATGTTTCTGCTGACGGTTGCGCTGTTTCATCTCGGCAATGCCGCGATGCTGCCGCTCGCCGGGCAGGTTCTGGCGATCACCCATCCCGGCAGCGACGCGGCGGCGATGAGCGCCTGCATCATCGTCGCGCAAGCGGTGATGGTCGGCGTTGCCCTCATCGTCGGGCGCGCGAGTGCCGTGGGATACGGGCGAAAGCCGATTTTCCTGGTCGCGCTCGCGGTGCTGCCGCTACGCGGGATTTTATTCGCGCACGTGACCAGCCCGCTCGGGATCGTTCTCGTGCAGACGCTGGACGGGATCGGCGCCGGCGTGTTCGGCGTGATCGCGCCCTTGATCGCCGCCGATCTGATGCGGGGCAGCGGGCGGATCAACTTCGCGCAAGGTCTGGTCGCGCTGGCGACCGGGGCGGGCGGGGCCGCATCCAATCTCGGCGCCGGCGTGATCGTCCAAATCTTCGGCTATCCCGCTGGCTTTCTTGCCCTTGCCGCCGCCGCCCTGGCCGCGCTGGCGTTGTTCTCGCAGGCCGTGCCGGAGACGCGGCCGGAGCGTGTGGCGCGATATGCCGAAATGGGGCGGGAATTGGGCTGACCCCGTCATAGTGTGGCCATCGGTGCTGGCCATGTTGCGGCCATGGCAACGACACGCACCAATCCCGCCGCCTCGGCGCGCGGCCATCTCGGCCTCGACGGGATGCTGTTCTTTCTCGCCGATATGCGCGATGGCCTCAGCCCGTTTTTCGCGATGTTCCTCCAGAACGCGCGCCATTGGTCGCCGGGGGCGATCGGGTTCGCCTTCGCGCTCAACAATATCGCGAGCGCGCTCAGCCAGGTGCCGGCCGGCGTGCTGGTCGACGGCACGACGCGCAAGCGCCTGATGTTCGCGATCTCGGGCGTGATGGTCGCGCTCGGCGTCTTGCTGATCGCGCTGGTGCCGGGCAAGACCGCGGTGTTCACCGCCTCGGTCATCCTCGGCATGGCGCTCGCCGTGTTTCATCCGATCACCATCGGCTTGAGCCTCGGCCTCGTCGGGCGGAGCGGCTTGGCCGCAAGGATCAGCCGCAACGAGACCTTCAACCATGCCGGCAATTTCCTCGCCGCCCTGCTGATCGGACTGGCCGGCTGGCTGTTTGGCCTCACCTGGATCTTCATCCTCGCGGGCATGTTCGCGGTCGCCAGCGCGGCGATGGCGGCGATGATCCCGGCGCATGAGATCGATCACCGCGCGGCGCGCGGCGAGGCCTTGCCCGGCGCGGCCGCGACGCCGCTCGTCTCCCTTCTCCGCCGCCGCGATCTCGCCGCGTTCCTTGCCGTCTGCCTGCTCTTTTATCTCGGCAACGGCGCCATGCTGCCGCTGGCGAGCGAGGCGCTGGCCGCGCAGCGGGGCGACACCCTGTTCGCCATGAGCGGCTGCATCATGGCGGCGCAATTGGTGATGACGCTGGCGTCGGCTTCGGTCGGGCGCGCGGTGATGGCCGGCATCGGGCGGAAGACGATTTTCCTCGTGGCGCTTGCCATGCTGCCGCTGCGTGGCCTGCTGCTGATGGTGTTCCATGATCCGCTCGCGGTGGTCGCGGTGCAGGCGCTCGACGGCGTCGGCTCGGGCATCTTCGGTGTCGTGAGCGCCTTGATCGCCGCCGATCTGATGCAGGGCACCGGGCGCGTCAACCTCGCCCAGGGCGCGGTCGCGCTCGCCGTCAGCCTCGGCGCCAGCGCCTCCAATCTGTTTGGCGGCCTGATCGCTCAGCATTTCGGCTATGATCCGGCGTTCCTCGCGCTCAGCGTCGCCGGCTTCGCCGCCTTTCTCGGCTGCGCCGTCCTGGTGCCCGAGACCGGCCCGCGCACCCGCCGCGATCAGGGCTGGATCGCGGCCGCATTCGGCGTCAAAATGGCGCTCACCACTGCCTCCGGGAGCATCGCCAAATCATGAGCCAAGCTGACGCGCCCCATGACCATCACCCGACGCCGGATTGGAAAACCCACGGCGTGCGGGTTATCCCCGGCCACGCCCTCGATCCCAATACCGCGCAGACGCCGGGGATGGACCGGCGGGCGGCGATCAATCTCGCCCGCGTCGGGGCGCAGAAGATCTGGGCCGGCACGGTCAGCATCCATCCCAACGCCAAGACCGGCGCCCATCACCACGGGGCGCTGGAAAGCGTGATCTATGTCGTCAAGGGGCGCGCCCGCATGCGCTGGGGCGAGCATCTGGAATTCACCGCCGAGGCCGGCCCGGGTGATTTCATTTTCGTGCCGCCCTATGTGCCGCATCAGGAAATCAATGCGAGCACCGATGAGACGCTGGAATGCGTTCTGGTGCGGAGCGACAATGAGGCGGTGGTGGTCAATCTCGACATCGAACCGGTCGAGAAAGCCGAAACCATCCCCTGGATCGACCCCATCCACCGCGCCTGACCCGCCCTAGCCGCCGCCGGCGCGGTGATTGACGCGATGATGCCCCGCTTGTAGCGTGCCGCGTGATGGGGAGCGGGAACGTGGGCGAGACGGTGGTGGACGCCAGGGCGGATGATGCGCGTTTTCTCGCCGGCTTCGATCTTCGCGCCTTGCCGCCGGCGTTTTACGAAAACCCCTATCCTTTCTACCATGCGTTGCGCCGGCATGATCCGGTCCGGCGCATGCCCGATCACAGCTATTTTCTCACCCGGCACGACGATGTCGTTGCCGTCTATCGCGACCCGCGGCGGTTTTCTTCCGACAAGAAGGACGAGTTCCGGCCCAAATACGGGGCAACGCCGCTTTATGAGCACCACACCACCAGCCTCGTGTTCAACGACCCGCCGCTGCATACGCGCGTCCGTCGCCTGATCGCGGGCGCGCTCACCGCGCGCGTCATCGCCGAGATGGAGGATGGGATCGAGCGTCTGGTCGCAACCCTTCTCGATCGGGCGGCGGAGAGAAGAGAGATCGATCTGATCGAGGATTTCGCGGCCCTCATTCCGGTCGAGGTGATCGGCAATCTGCTCGCCGTGCCGCATGACGAACGCGGCCCCTTGCGCGGCTGGTCGCTCGCCATTCTCGGCGCGCTGGAGCCGGCGCCGGATGCCGCGATGCTGGCGCGCGGCAATCGCGCGGTCGAGGCATTTCTCGCCTATCTTCGCGATCTCATCGCGGCGAGGCGGGTGCGGCCCGGCGATCCGACGCGCGACATCCTGACCCGTCTCATTCAGGGGGAACAAGGTGGGGGCGAGCAAGCTGGGGGTGAGGCGGATGGCGCGCGGCTCGATGAGCGCGAATTGCTGCATAACTGCATCTTTCTTCTCAATGCCGGGCATGAGACGACGACCAACCTCATCGGCAACGCGCTCCATGCGCTCTCGGAATTTCGCGGCGAGCGCGAACGCCTGCGCGCCGATCCCACGCTCATGGCGAGCGCGATCGAGGAGTTTCTCCGCTTCGAGAGTTCCAATCAGCTCGGCAATCGTCGCGCCCTCGCCGCCTGCGAGATCGGCGGCGTCGCCATCCCCGAAGGGGCGCTGATCACGCTTGGCATCGGCGCCGCCAATCGCGATCCGGCGCAATTTCCCGACCCCGACCGGCTCGATCTCGCGCGCACGCCCAATCGCCATGTCGCGTTCGGCTTTGGCATTCATCAATGCGCCGGGCTCGCTGTCGCGCGGCTGGAAGCACGCATCGCGATCGCGCGGTTCCTGGAGCGCTTCCCGCGCTATGATTTGTCCGCCGCGCCGATCCGTGGCGGGCGGGCGCGGTTTCGTGGCTTTCTTTCGCTGCCGGTGACGCTGACATGATTTCTGTGCCGATCACGCGCCGCTCGCTTGCCGGGCTCGCCTCTCTGCCCTGGCTTGGCGGCCGCGCGCGTGCCGCCGAGACGCCGCTTCGCATCGGCGTGCTCACCGACGAGACCGGCCCCTATGCCGATAGCGGCGGGCCGGGATCGGTGCTGGCTGCGCAAATGGCGACGGCGGATTTCGGTGGGCGCGTGCTCGGCCGCCCGATCGAGATCGTGCATGCCGATCATCAGAACAAACCCGATATCGCCGCCGCCATCGCCGGACACTGGTATGACGAGAACGGGGTTGACGCGATCATCGATCTGCCGGTGACTGCGATCGCGCTCGCGGTGCAGGAAGTGGCAAAGCAGCGACAGAAAACGGTGATGATCACCGCCGCCGCGACCGCCGATCTCACCGCGAAATTCTGCACGCCGGTCAGCACCCATTGGGCCGATGATACCCACGCGCTGACGGCGGGGACGGCAAAAGCGGTGCTCGATGGCGGCGCCAAAAGCTGGTTTTTCGTCACCGTCGATCATGCCTTCGGCCGCGCTTTGCGGCGCGACGCGAGCGCGGTGATCACGGCCAATGGCGGCCAGGTGCTCGGCGCCGCGCGTCATGCGATCGGCGCGACCGATTTCGCGCCGTTTCTGCTCCAGGCGCGGGCCTCGGGGGCGACCGCGATCGGGCTTGCCTCGGTCGGCGGCGATCTCGTCAACCTCATCAAGCAGGCGCGCGAATTCGGCCTTCTCGGCGCCAAGGGAACGGTGATCGTGGGCTTCCTCACCTACATCACCGATATCAACGCGCTCGGCCTCGACCTGACCCAGGGGCTCACGTTTTCCGCCGGATTTTACTGGGACCAGAGCGCGAGCGCGCGGCAATTCGGCGCGCGTTTCAAAGCGGCGCGGCACGCGATGCCGACCAAGAACCAGGCCGCGATCTACATCGCGACACGGCATTATCTTCGCGCCTGCGAGAGCGCCAAAACCAGCGACGCGCTCGCCGTCAATCGCGCCATGCGAGCGCGGCCGGTCGATTATTTCGGCCATCCGGCGCGCGTCCGCGAGGATGGCCGGGTGATCTATGATCTCACGCTCTATCGCGTGAAAACGCCGCAAGAAAGCCACGCGCCCTGGGATTACTATCAGAAGCTGGCGACGATCGCAGGCGATAGCGCGTTTCTGCCGGCCAACCCCGCTTGCGCGGGATGATTTTTCGGAGGACATCATGATGAGACGGGTTTGGGTCGGTCTTTTGGCGTTGTTTTGCGCGAGCCTGGTATCCGGGATCGTCCGCGCCGAGGAAAAACCGCTTCGCATCGCGCTGATCGAGGACCGCACCGGGCCGCTCGAAGCCTATGCCAAGCAATCCGCAACCGGGTTTCAGCTCGGCCTCGAATACGCGACCCACGGCACCATGACGGTCGCCGGGCGCAAGATCGAGGTGATCGAAAAAGATAGTCAGACCAAGCCCGATGTCGCGCGCAATCTGCTCGCCGAGGCCTATGGCGACGACGATGTCGATCTCGCCGTCGGCGGCACCAGTTCCGCCGTCGCGCTCGCGATGCTGCCGGTCGCCGAGGATTACAAGAAGATCCTGATCGTCGAGCCCGCCGTCGCCGACAGCATCACCGGCGCGAAGTGGAACCGCTATATTTTCCGCACCAGTCGCAACTCCTCGCAAGACGCCATCGCCAACGCGCTCGCGATCGGCAAGCCCGGGGTGACGGTCGCGACATTGGCGCAGGATTACGCCTTCGGCCATGACGGCGTCGCCGCTTTCCGCACCGCTCTCGCCGCGACCGGCGCGCATCTCGTGCATGAGGAATACGCGCCCCCCGCCACCACCGATTTCACCGCGCCCTTGCAGCGGATTTTCGACAGTCTCGCCAATGAAAAAGGCGACAAGATCATCTGGGTGATCTGGGCCGGCGGCGGCGATCCGCTGAGCGCGATCAAGGCGATGGACCCGGCGCGGCTCGGCATTCGGGTGGCGACCGGCGGCAATATCCTCCCCGCCCTGGTCGCCTACAAGGCGTTTCCCGGCCTCGAAGGCGCCACCTACTATTATTACGACATTCCGAAAAACCCCGCCAATGACTGGCTAGTCGCCGAGCATGAAAAGCGCTTCCATCAGCCGCCGGATTTCTTCACCTGCGGCGGCATGGCGGCGGCGATGGCGGTGGTCGCGGCGGTCGAGAAAACCCACGGCAAGACCGATAGCGAAACCCTGATCGCGGCGATGGAGGGGCTCGCCTTCGATACACCAAAGGGAAAAATGATCTTCCGGCCACAGGATCATCAGGCGCTGCAATCGATGTACGGGTTCCGCATCGCGGTCGAGCCCGATGTCGCCTGGGCGGTGCCGAAACTCACGCATGAATTCACCATCGAGGAGATGCAGGTGCCGATCCAGAACGGCCGCTGAAATGGACGCGAGCGCGGCGGTTCTGCGCACCGAGGATCTCTCCGTCCGGTTCGGTGGCGAGGTCGCGGTCGATCGTGTCTCGGCGGCGTTTTTTCCCGGCACGCTGACCGCGATCGTCGGCCCGAACGGCGCCGGCAAGACGACGTTCTTCAACCTGATCTCGGGCCAGATCAGGGCGAGTGCCGGCGAGGTCTGGCTCAAAGGCGCGCGCATCACGCGCCTCTCGGTGCCGGCGCGGGCGCGACGCGGTCTCGGCCGCGCCTTTCAGCTCACCAATCTGTTTCCGGCGTTGACCGTCTTCGAAAATGTCCGCCTCGCGGTGCAGGCCGAGGCGCGACGCGATTTCCGCCTGCTCAGCCTGGCCTCCGATCATCATGATCTCAATGCGCGGAGTGCTGAACTGCTCGAGACCGTGGGGTTGCGCGCGCGCGCGCGCTTTCCGGCGAGCGCGCTCAGCCACGGCGATCAGCGCAAGCTCGAGGTCGCGCTTTTGCTGGCGCAAAAGCCGGATGTTTTCATGTTCGATGAGCCGACCGCGGGGATGAGCGTCGATGAAGTGCCGCCGGTGCTCGCTCTCATCGCCGCCATCAAGCGCGCGCAGGACAAGGTTGTGCTGCTCGTCGAACACAAGATGGACGTCATTCGCGCGCTCGCCGACCGGGTGATCGTGCTCCATCAGGGGCGCATGGTCGCCGATGGCGCGCCGGAGGCGGTGATGGCGCTGCCGATCGTGCAAGACGCCTATCTCGGCCGCGCCGGCGATCGCGGCTGAACCATGGCCGAGGCAATGCCACTTCTCGAACTTGCCGGCGTGCATACGCATATCGGCCGCTATCACATTCTGCACGGCGTCGATCTTGCGGTGCCGGAGGGGCGGGTCAGCGTGTTGCTCGGCCGCAACGGCGCCGGCAAAACGACGTCGCTCCGCACCATCATCGGGCTCTGGCGCGCCTCGCATGGCGCGATCCGCTTCGCCGGCGCCGAGATCACGGGGCACGCGACCCCGGATATCGCGCGTCTCGGGATCGCCTATGTGCCCGAGAACATGGGCGTGTTCACGACACTGACGGTCGCCGAGAATTTTCGTCTCGCGGACTGGCGCGGCGATCCGCAACCGGCGCGGCTGGACGCGGTGATGGCGGCGTTTCCGGTGCTCGCCCAGAAATGGCAGGCGCGCGCCGGCACGCTTTCGGGCGGGCAAAAACAGATGCTCGCGATCGGGCGCGCCATCGCCACCGAGCATCGCCTGCTGATCATCGACGAGCCGAGCAAGGGCCTCGCGCCGGTGATGGTTGCGCAACTCACCGAGGCCCTCGCCAGCCTCAAGCGCGCCCGCACCACGATCCTGCTGGTCGAACAGAATTTCGCCATGGCGCAGGCACTTGGCGATCATGTCGCGGTGATGGAGGATGGGCGCATCGTGTATCGTGGCGAGATGGCGGCGCTGGCCGCGGATATTGCCTTGCAGACCCGACTGCTCGGCCTCAGCCTGGCGAGCCATCAATGACCCCGATTTCGCGCCAGAGCCGCGACCCCCTGCCCTATCTCGTGCTGCCGGCGCTGATGGCGCTGGCCTTGGCGGCGATGAAATTCTCCGCCTGGCTCACCCTCACCGTCGCCGGCCTCGCCGTGGGCTGCATGCTGTTTCTCGCCGCCATCGGCCTGACCCTGATTTTCGGCCTGATGGATGTGCTCAATTTCGCCCATGGTGGGTTCGTGACCCTCGGCGCCTTCATCGCCGTCGCCGTGCTCACCGCCCTGCCGATCGCGGGAGGCGGCGTCGCCGCGGCGCTCGGCGTGGTCGCGCTGGCGCTGGCGGCGGCGGCGGCGGCAGGCGGCGGGTTGGGGCTGGTGTTCGAGCGCCTGCTCATTCGCCGCGTCGCCGGGGCGCCGCTCCGCCAGATTCTGGTCACCGTCGGCGGCGGCATCATTTTGCAGCAGGTGATGATCGTGCTGTTTGGCGCCGAGCCTCTCGCCTTGCCGCGGCCGGAGGCCTTGCGCGGCGGTTTCATCATCGCCGGCGCGGCGCTCGAACGCTATCGGCTCATGGTTTGTCTGCTCGGCCTTCTGGTCTATGCCGCGACCCATCTCGCCCTTAATCGCACCCGGCTCGGGTTGCTGATCCGGGCTTCGGTGGAGAACCGGGAGATGGTGGAGGCGCTCGGGTTTCGCGCCGAACGCCTGTTTCGCCTGGTTTTTGCCGCCGGCACCGCGCTCGCCGCTTTGGGCGGCGTGGTCTGGGCGCTCTATGCCGGGATGGTCACCGCCGATCTTGGCGCGGACATCATCATTCTGATCTTCATCGTCGTCATCATCGGCGGTCTCGGCTCGGTCAGCGGATGCTTTCTGGCCGCGCTCCTGTTGGGGCTCGCCAATAATTACGTCGGGTTCCTGGCGCCGAAGCTCGCGCTCGGCACCGATATCGCGCTGATGCTGGCGGTTCTGTTGTGGCGGCCGCGCGGGCTGTTGCCGATGGATGGCGCGTGATGCGGCTCCTCTCCCATGATCACCCCGGGCATTGGCTGCTTGCAGCCCTCCTGGCGGCACTTTTGCTCGCGCTCGCCTTCGCGCCGTTTCTGCTCCCGGGCACCAAGGCGCTCGCGGTGGCCGCGCGGATTCTGATCTTCATCGTCCTTGCCGCGAGCTATGATCTCCTGCTCGGCTATACCGGCATCGTCTCCTTCGCGCAGACGAGTTTTTTCGGCCTCGGCGCCTACGGTGTCGCGATCGCCTTGAGCGGCGGGGGCGGCTGGCTCGCGCTTATCCTCGGGGCGGCGGCGGGGATCGCGGTTTCGGTCGCCTTGGCGCTGGCGATGGCGCTGCTTTCGCTCCGTGTGCGGGCGATTTTCTTCTCCATGATCACGCTCGCGCTGGCCCGCTTCACGCAGGTTCTGGCGAGCGAGTGGCGCGGCCTCACCGGCGGCGAGGATGGCCTCACCTTTTCCGTCCCGCGCCTGATCGCGCCCGGTTTTCACCCTTTCGTGGCTCCCGTCCTCGGCCTGCGCATCAGTGGCCCGGTGATCGCCTATTATCTGATTTTCGCTGTCACGCTGGCGTCTTTTCTCGTGCTGCTGCGCATCGTCAATTCGCCGTTCGGGCGGGTTTTGCAGGCGATTCGCGAAAACCCGTTCCGCGCCGAGGCGCTCGGCTATCAGACGATTTTCCATCGCGCCCTGGCGAGCGCGCTGGCCGCCGGCTTCGCCGCGCTGGCCGGGGCGATGATGGCGATGCAGCTACGCTATACCAATCCAGATACGACGCTTTCCTTTTCGCTGATGATCGATATTCTGCTGATGGTGGTGATCGGCGGCATGGGCACGCTTTATGGCGCGGCGATAGGGGCCACGGTGATGGTTCTGGCGCAATATTACCTGCAACCAGGGCTCGCGGCGCTGGCGGCGGCGGCGCGGGGGATCGTGCTCGCGCCGGCGCTGCTCGATCCCGGGCGCTGGCTGCTCTGGCTCGGGCTGATCTTCGTGCTGGTGGTCACGTTCTTTCCCGCCGGCATCGCAGGCAGCCTGCGCGCCCGGGCGAACGCCTCGGCGCGCCCGCCGATCGCCTGACATCGAGACATGATCCGAGGGAGACAAGAATGTATCCGAACCTGACCGAACTCTTCATCGCCGGCGAGTGGCGCCCAAGCGCCGATGGCCGGCGCATCGCCGTCCTCAACCCGGCGACCGCCGAGGCGATCGGCGACGTCGCCCATGCCGGACGCGCCGATCTCGACGCGGCATTGGCCGCCGCCGCGCACGGCTTTGCGGTCTGGCGCCGCAAAACCCCCTATGAACGGGCGAAAGTGATGCGCAAGGCGGCCGACCTGATGCGCGAACGCGCCGACGCCATCGCGCCGCTGATGACCATGGAGCAGGGCAAGCCACTCGCCGAGGCGCGGGGCGAGACCCTTCTCGCCGGCGATCTCATCGACTGGTTCGCCGAACAAGGCCGGCGGAGCTTCGGCCAGGTGATCCCCGGCCGCGCCGAGGGCGTCCATCAGCTCACCTTCAAGGAGCCGGTGGGGCCGGTCGCCGCCTTCACGCCGTGGAATTTCCCGATCAACCAGGCGGTGCGGAAAATCTCGCTCGCTTTGGCCGCCGGCTGTTCGATCATCGTCAAGGGGCCGGAGGAGACGCCGGCGTCCTGCGCCGCGCTGATCCGCGCCTTCGCCGATGCCGGCGTGCCCCCGGGGGTGGTCAACCTGGTCTTTGGCGTGCCGGCGGAGATTTCGGCATATCTCATTCCGCATCCGGTGATCCGCAAAATCTCCTTCACCGGCTCGACCGCGGTCGGCAAGCAGCTCGCCGCCCTCGCCGGGCAGCATATGAAACGGATCACCATGGAGCTTGGCGGGCACGCCCCGGCGATCGTTTTCGATGACGCCGATCTCGACCGCGCGGTCTCGATCCTGAGCGCCAATAAATTCCGCAATGCCGGGCAGGTCTGCGTCGCGCCGACCCGGTTTCTGATCCAGGAAGCGGTCTATGACCGTTTCGTCGAGGGATTCGTCGCCGCCGCCAAGGCGCTCAAGCTCGGCGACGGGTTGGACAAGACGACACGGATGGGCCCACTCGCCCACGCGCGGCGGGTGCAGGCGATGGAAGCCCTCGTCCAGGACGCGGCGCAGAAGGGGGTCAAGGTCAGGACCGGCGGCGAGCGGGTGGGGAATAAAGGGTATTTCTTCGCCCCGACCGTTTTGACCGACGTGCCGCTGGAGGCGCGCATCATGAACGAGGAGCCCTTCGGCCCGGTCGCCATCCTCCGCCCGTTCCGCGAGCCCGAGGAAGCGATCGCGGAAGCGAATCGGCTGCCCTATGGGCTTGCGTCCTACGCCTATACGAGTTCGGCGCGGACCGCGGCGATGATCGGAGAGCGCGTGGAAGCGGGCATGATGTCGATCAACCATCACGGCCTCGCCCTCCCCGAAGTGCCGTTCGGCGGCATCAAGGATTCGGGCTTCGGCTCGGAAGGCGGCACCGACGCGATCGAGGCTTATTTCAATACCAAGTTCGTCACTCACGCGACGAGTTGACAAGAAATCGGTTCTTTTTTGTAAAAAAGAACCAAAAAACTTTTACCCGTTGGGCAGTGCCGCTGGCGCTGCCCGTTCCGGGAAAATCAGTCGCGGCGGTTGCGCGGCACGAAATCGCGCATCGGAGCCCCCGTATAAAGCTGCCGCGGGCGGCCGATGCGCTGCGAGGGATCCTCGATCATTTCCTTCCACTGGCTGATCCAGCCGACGGTGCGCGCGACCGCGAACAGAACCGTGAACATGCTGGTCGGAAAACCCATCGCCTTGAGGATGATGCCGGAATAGAAATCGACGTTGGGGTAGAGTTTTTTCGAGATGAAATACTCGTCGCTGAGCGCGATCCGCTCCAGCTCGATGGCGAGATCAAGCAGCGGGTCGTCCTTGACGCCGAGTTCGCCGAGCACTTCGTGGCAGGTGCGCTGCATGATCTTGGCGCGTGGGTCGTAGTTTTTGTAGACGCGGTGGCCGAAGCCCATCAGCCGGACATTGCTGTTCTTGTCTTTGACGCGGTCGATGAACTCGGGAATGTGATCGACATGGCCGATCTCCTCGAGCATTTTCAGAACCGCCTCATTGGCGCCGCCATGCGCCGGGCCCCAGAGGCTGGCGATCCCGGCGGCGATGCAGGCGAACGGATTGGCCCCGGTCGAACCGGCGAGGCGAACCGTGCTGGTCGAGGCGTTCTGCTCGTGGTCGGCGTGCAGGATCAGAATCCGATCCATCGCCCGCGAGAGAATGGGATTGACCTTGAACGGCTCGGCCGGCACCGCGTTCATCATATAGAGGAAATTCTCGGCGAACGAGAGATCGTTGCGCGGATACATGAACGGCTGGCCGATCGAATATTTATAAGTCCAGGCAGCGATCGTCGGCACCTTGGCGATCAGGCGGAAGGCGCTGATGCGGCGATGCTCGGGATTATTGATGTCGAGACTGTCGTGATAGAAGGCGGACAGGGCGCCGACCACGCCGCACAGCACCGCCATCGGATGCGCGTCGCGCCGGAATCCGTTGAAGAAGCTGCGCAACTGCTCGTGCAGCATGGTATGGCGTGTGACGCCACGCTCGAACTCGGCGAATTCGGCGTCATTGGGGAGTTCACCGTTGAGCAGCAGACAGGCGACTTCGAGGAAGGTCGAATGCTCGGCCAACTGCTCGATCGGGTAGCCGCGATAGAGCAACACCCCCTCGTCGCCGTCGATATAGGTGATCTTGCTCTCGCAGGACGCCGTGCCGCCATAGCCGGGATCGAAGGTGAAGACACCGAGTTCGTTGTATAACTTGCGGATATCGAGGACTTCGGGGCCGATCGTGCCCGCGAGCATGGGCAGTTCCGCATTCTGATTATGGCCAGGAATGGTGATGACGGCGGAACCCTTGGCGGCGTTGCTCATGACTATATCCCCATTGGCGGCGCGGGCCGCGCGATTGTTGGCTTATCGGCTATCGGGCCGGTGCAGGAGGCGTAGATAAGAATGAAAACCCCGCCAACGCAACCTTCGCAGATGCAGCAAAAGTTCGTGATTATAGCCAGAACGGTTTAAGCGCCTGTAAACGCAGCAAGGCCCGCGCCGCTTTCCCGGTCGCGCGCGGCATGCTGGCGGCGGCGAGACCGAGCGCCATCCCTTGCGCGACCGCGAAACCGGCGGCGAAGGGGGGAGAGGCGAGGGCGCAATCGGGGGTGAGTTCGCGCACCAGGCGCGCGGTGGTGGCCACGTCATTGATCGTCCCCAGCCAATCCTGCAGCACCGTCAGGCGGCGGAGGAAGCGCGCCATGCGCCGAGGCGGAAAGCAGGGCGCGAAAATTTCCCCGAGATAGCGGAGCCGCTTGGCGTCCAGCCGCAGACGATGGAGCAATTCCGGCCCCAGTTCGGCCAGTGTCGTCACCCGGCGGAGCTTGCGGGCGCGCCGTTCCAGCCGGGCACCGGCAAACGCACCAAAACTTGGCGCTGCCTCACCGTTTTCCGGGGGCATGACGAGCAGCGGCAGGATCGCCAGCATGACGTCGAGCCGGCGCGCCTCGTCCCCCGCGCGCCACGCGCCGAGCGCCGCATAGGCGTCGTGCCAGCGCGCCCTCGCCACCGACAGCAGATGCGGCGGCGCCGGATCATCGGGGAAGGCCCGCGTGAGATCGCGCCCGATCTCGGCCATGAACACGTCCCATTCCCGCGCCGGGCCGAGAACATGGCCGAAACCGCGCAGGCTCTGGCGGAGTTCGGCGAGCATCGGCGCGCAAACCGGCGCGAAGGCGGCAATGGCGGCGCGCAGCCGGCGAAGGGCGACGCGGGTTTGATGCACGGGCTCGGGATCGTGATCGGCGCTGGCCGGCCCCGGCACGAGCGGGAGCGCGGCGAGATGGGCGCGCAGAACCGCCCCGCGCGCGGCGAGGATCCGGCCGGCGGCGAGCGCGAGCGGGGTCGCCGCCTCCAGCCCGGCGGTCGGATCGGCGGGATGCGGCAGAGCGACGCCGAGGGCGCGATGGGCGGCAAAAGCGGGAAGCGACGCCGGGAGCGCGACAAGCGGGAGATCTTCGGCGAGCGCCCGCGCCGCCGCCGCGACCGCAAGCGCCGGCCCGGTCAGCGTCAGGCGAAAGAATCGCCCGCCGCCAGCGCCGGCGACGAATGCGCCGGCGGCGATTTCGAGCGCGAGCCCGGGCACGGCGCGGCTCACATAGCGCCGACGGCGGCCGATCACGCCGCCGAAGACGAGGCATTCGGGCGGGAGCGCGGCACCCGGCCCGGCGCCGATCGCCTCACCCTCGGCGCCGAGGCCCCAGATCTCGGCGAGACGCGCCCAGCGCCCGCCGCGCAGCCCGAGCGCCCGAAATCCCGCCGCGCGGCTTAGCCGGGGCGCAATGTCCGGGGCGAGGACGAGGTCGAGCCGCGCCACGGCGGCATCCGGTCCCGGCCGGGGATCGTGTTCCGCCGCGGCCCCGGCGGCGATCATCCGTCGGCCGCGGTGAGATCGCGCGGCGAGAGGAAGCGGAGCAGCCGCGCCGGTCCCGCGCCGAGCGCCGCCCATGGGCCGCCATAGGCGAATTCGAGCAGGGTTCCGGTCGGCAGCCCCTCCTCCAGCCGCGCCCTGGCGCCGTCGCCGCGGCGATCCGCGAGCCGCAGCGCACAGTCATGCAAGCCCGGATTATGCCCAACCACCAGCACGCTGCGCACGGTTTCCGCGACCTCGTTCAGAATCCCGACGATCCGCTCGGCGCTGGCGAGATAGAGCGGCGCCATGGTCTCGATCAGCGGCGTCTCCTCCCAGGGTTCGAGCGCCGCCAGCGTCTCCAGGGCGCGCCGGGCGCTGGAGACCAGCACGAGATCCGGGAGCAGACCACGCGCGCGCATCGTCTCCCCGATCGCCGCCGCATCGCGGCCCCCGCGCGCCGTCAGCGGTCGCGCCTCATCGGGAACGCCGGGGCTGGCGGCGGCGGCTTTGGCGTGGCGCAGGAACAAAATCTGGTGCATGCGGGCGGGGAACCATGAGTGGCGAGAGGACACTGGCGATCTTGCCAGCTTCGGCGGCGTTTGTCGCCCACCCCCGCCGCCGGCACGAAAAGACCTCTCATCCGTCTCATTTTCCTGACCCACGAGAGCATTGGCGTGGCTTGGGGGCCTATGATAGAGTTTACCCAACAGAGGAAATGCCGCCGCGTTGCCTATTCAATACGCACCGTCGCTCTTCCTGTTGCCCGTCCTGCTCGCGGTTCAGGGCGCATTCGTCGCTCTCGTGCTGGCCACCCGCATGCGGGCCGCCGCCGGTAAGGCGCGTCTCGCCCTGCTCGGCGCTTCGGCGATCACCCTCGGGGTCGCCATCTGGGGCATGCATTTCGTCGGCATGCTGGCGCTCCGTATGCCTTCCCCCGCGCATTACCTGCTCGGCCCGACGCTGCTTTCCTTCATCGTGGCGATCCTCGCGGTCGCCGGCGCCATCGCCTTGGTGGCGAACCATCCCCTGTCCTCGGCGGCCTTCCTCTTCGGCGCGCTGCTGATGGGCGCCGGCATCGTCGGGATGCATTTCATCGGCATGTCGGCGCTGAACACCGATTTCATCCTGAGCTACAACCCCGCCTACGTGATCGCGAGCGCGATCGTCGGGATCTCCGCCTCCGGGCTCGGCCTGCATCTGGCGTTGCGGACCGGGGCCGCGCGCCAGCCGCCGGTGAGTGCGGCGGTCCTGATCGGGCTTGCCATCTCTGGCATGCACTATACGGCGATGGAGGGCACGACGATGGTGGTCTGTGCCCCGCCCGCCGCCTCCGGTGCCGGGCTGCCCCCCCAGATCTTCGCCGTGATGGTGGCGGCGGTCGCGGTCGCGATCTCGCTCGGCTTTCTGCTGGCGTTGCACCCGGAGCGCGGCGCGGAAACACCCGCCGACGTGCCGGCCGGGCCCTCGCCGCCGTTTTCCTGGGCGAGCGTCGCAAGCGTGATGCCGCAAACCGCGCTCGCGGCCGTGCCCCCTCCCCCCGCCGATCCGCCTTGGGCGGAACAGGAACGGGGCGGGGTCGAGACGCTGCCGCGCCTTGCCGAGGCCAACAGCGCCACCCCGTTTTGCGGCGCGGATGGCCCGCCGCCGCGCCGGCCGGCAATTGCCCTGCCGGCGGAACGCCAGGGCCGCACGATCTATATCGAGGTTAGCGTCCTCCGCGCGGTTCATGCCAACGGGCATTACACGATGCTCGTGGATGGCGAGGGCGAGGCCCTGTGCCAGTTATCGATCGGCGCGGTGGAGTCGAAGCTCGATCCCAAACGTTTCATCCGTGTCCATCGCAGCCATTTGGTCGCCTTCGATGCCGTGACGTCGATCGAGCGGACCGGCGATGGCGGGCTCGCCTGGCTCGCCGGCACCAGGACGCCGGTTCCGGTGAGCCGGAGCCGCTACCCGACGCTGCGGGCATCGCTCGACGCCCGCGCGGAAGGACAGCCTATCTGACGCATTTCATGCGCAAACACGGCATTTCGCGCGTCCAGCCCGGCGTTGGGGCTCTCGTGCATTAGGCTTTGGCGCTGTCGGCAGGCGCTCCGATATTCGGACATCGATACCGGCCCGGCTCGCGGGTCCAACACCATCGCCCAGCGCCATCATCGGGCCAAAACCATCATCGGGGAGGAGAAAGCCGTGATTCCAGGCCCATTCGCCTATCATCGCCCCAAAAGCCTCGACGAGGCGGTGGCGTTGTTCGCCGCCCATCCGGAAGACGGCCGGGCGCTTGCCGGCGGGCACAGTCTCATCCCGATGATGAAGCTTCGCCTCGCGACCCCCGAGCACCTGATCGATCTCGGCGGCATCGTGACGCTGAAGGGCATCCGGCGGGAGGGCGAGGCCTGGGTGATCGGCGCGACCACCACCCAGGCGGAGCTGATCGGGCATGACGCGCTGGCGGCCGGCCTGCCGATCATCGGCGAGACCGCGCGCCAGATCGCCGACCCGCAGATCCGCTATTGCGGCACGCTTGGCGGCAACGTCGCCAACGGCGACCCCGGCAACGACATGCCGGCGCTGATGATGTGCCTCGATGCCACCTATCATCTCGCCAGCGCCACCGGGGAGCGGCGGGTGAAGGCACGTGAGTTCTATCACGGCGCCTATATCACGGCTTTGGCGGCGGGTGAGATCCTCACCGCGATCCATATTCCCGCCGCCCCGCCCGGGCACGGCCACGCCTATGAGAAGCTCAAGCGCAAAATCGGCGATTACGCGACGGCCGCCGCGGCGGTGATGCTCACCCTCAAGGATGGGCGTATCGCCACCTGCGCGATCGGTCTCACCAATCTCGCCCCGACGCCGCTTCTGGCCGAGGCGGCGGCGGCCATGCTGATCGGTGAGAAGCCGGATCAGGGCGCCTTCGCGGCGGCGGCGCGGGCGGTCGAGGCGATCGTCACCCCCACCGCCGACGGGCGCGGGCCGGTGGAGTACCGGACCAAAATGGCCGGCGTGGTGACGCGGCGCGCCCTTGCCCGGGCCGCAACCCGCGCCGGCGCTTGAAAGCCGGCGCTTGAAAGCCGGCGCTTGAAAGGAGGAACGGCATGAAGAAGATCCCGCTCTCGCTCACCGTGAATGGCAATCCGGTCGAGGCGCTGGTCGAGCCGCGCACGCTGCTCGTCCATTTTCTGCGCGAGCAGCTCGACCTGACCGGCGCCCATATCGGCTGCGACACCACGCATTGCGGCGCCTGCACGGTCGATCTCGATGGCCGCTCGGTGAAATCCTGCACGCTGTTCGCGGTGCAGGCCGAAGGTGCGACGATCCGCACGATCGAGGATCTGGCGGCCGCGGACGGCACGCTGCACCCCCTGCAGGAGGGTTTTCGCGAGATGCACGGGCTGCAATGCGGTTTTTGCACGCCGGGGATGATCATGCGCGCCTATCGGCTGCTGCAGGAGATCCCCCGCCCCTCGGAGGATGACATCCGTGCCGGCATCGCCGGCAATCTCTGCCGCTGCACCGGCTATCAGAACATCGTGCGGGCGATCGCCTTCGCGGCCGCGCGGCTCAACGGCGAAAACCTCCAGGAGGCCGCGGAATGAACGAGATGAGCGAAACCCGCGAGGCCCGCGAAGCCAAGCTTCAGGGGCTCGGCTGCAAGCGCAAGCGGGTCGAGGATGTCCGCTTCACCCAGGGCAAGGGCAAGTATGTCGACGACATCAAGCTGCCCGGCATGCTGTATGGTGACTTCCATCGCTCGCCCTATGGCCATGCGCGGATCAAGCGGATCGATACCGCCAAGGCGAAGGCGGTGCCGGGCGTGCTCGCGGTGCTGACCGCCGAGGATCTGAAACCGCTCAAGCTCGACTGGATGCCGACCCTCGCGGGCGACGTCCAAGCGGTGCTCGCCGGCGAAAAAGTGCTGTTCCAGAACCAGGAGGTCGCCTTCGTCGTCGCGACCGAACGCTATATCGCGGCCGACGCCGCGGATCTCGTCGAGGTGGAGTACGAGGCGCTGCCGGTGCTCGTCGACCCCTTCAAGGCGATGACGCCGGAGGCCCCCATCCTGCGCGAGGACATCAAGGACAAGACCACCGGCGCGCATGGCGAGCGCAAGCACCCCAACCACATCTTCGCCTGGGAAGTCGGCGATCGCGAGGCGACCGATCTCGCCTTCCGCGACGCGGAGGTGACGATCAAGGAACTGATCTCCTATCAGCGTGTGCATCCCTGTCCGCTGGAGACCTGCCAGTCGGTCGCCTCGTTCGACAAGATCAAGGGCGAGCTTACCGTCTGGGGCACGTTCCAGGCGCCGCATGTGGTGCGCACGGTGGCCGCGATCCTCTCCGGGATTCCGGAACACAAGATCCACGTGATCGCGCCCGATATCGGTGGCGGCTTCGGCAACAAGGTCGGCGTCTATCCCGGCTATGTCTGCGCGATCGTCGCCTCGATCGTCACCGGGCGGCCGGTGAAATGGGTGGAGGACCGGATCGAGAACCTCTCCACCACCTCGTTTGCCCGCGACTATCACATGACGGCGGAAATCGCGGCGACGCGCGAGGGCCGGGTGAAGGCGCTCCGCGTGCATGTGCTCGCCGATCACGGCGCGTTCGATGCCTGCGCCGACCCCTCCAAATGGCCCGCCGGCTTCTTCAACATCGTGACCGGCTCCTATGATTTCCCGACCGCGCATGTCGCGGTGGACGGGGTCTACACCAACAAGGCCCCGGGCGGCGTCGCCTATCGCTGCTCCTTCCGTGTCACCGAGGCGGCCTATTGCATCGAGCGCGCGATGGACATCCTGGCCCACAAGCTGGGGCTCGATCCGGCCGAACTCAGGATGCGCAATTTCATCCGCCGCGAGCAGTTCCCCTACCACTCCGCGCTCGGCTGGGAATACGATTCCGGGGACTACCACACGGCCCTGCAGAAGGCGCTGGAGGCGGTCGGGTACAGCGCGCTCCGCGCCGAGCAGAAGGCGCGGCAGGAGGCCTTCCGGCGCCGCGAGACACGCGAGATCATGGGCATCGGCGTTTCCTTCTTCACCGAGATCGTCGGCGCCGGCCCCGCGAAGAATTGCGACATCCTCGGCATCGCGATGTTCGACAGCGCCGAGATCCGCATCCACCCGACGGGCGCCGTGATCGCCCGCATGGGCACCAAGAGCCAGGGTCAGGGGCACGAGACGACCTACGCCCAGATCATCGCCTCCGAACTCGGCATCCCGGCCGACGACGTGATGATCGAGGAGGGCAATACCGATACCGCCCCCTACGGGCTCGGCACCTATGGGTCGCGCTCGACGCCCACCGCCGGCGCCGCGACCGCCATGGCCTGCCGCAAGATCAAGGCGAAGGCGCAGATGATCGCCGCCCACCTCCTCGAAGTACACCACGACGACGTGGAGTTCGATATCGACCGCTTCCGCGTCAAGGGCATGCCGGAGCGGTTCAAGACGATGAAGGACATCGCCTGGACGGCCTACAGCGCGCCACCGCCCGGCCTGGAGCCGGGATTGGAGGCGGTCAACTACTACGATCCGCCGAACATGACCTATCCCTTCGGCGCCTATATCTGTGTGATGGATATCGACGTCGATACCGGTGTCGCGAAGACTCGCCGCTTCTACGCGCTCGATGATTGCGGCACGCGCATCAACCCGATGATCATCGAGGGCCAGGTGCATGGCGGGCTGACCGAGGCCTTCGCGATCGCCATGGGCCAGGAGATCGCCTATGACGATATCGGCAATGTGAAGGGCGCCTCGTTCCTGGATTTCTTCCTGCCGACCGCGGTCGAGACACCGAAATGGGAAACCGACTTCACCGTCACCCCCTCGCCGCATCATCCGATCGGCGCCAAGGGGGTCGGCGAGAGTCCGAACGTGGGTGGCGTGCCGGCGTTCTCGAACGCGGTGAACGATGCTTTCGCCTTCCTCGGGGCGACCCACATCCAGATGCCGCACGATGCCTGGCGTCTGTGGCAAGCGGCGGAGGCGCTCGGGGCGCAAGGATGATCGAGGGGGCGGCACCGGAGGGGCGGCGTTGACGCGCGAGGAGATCGCCGAACGCCTCGCCGATACCGGCTATGTCGCCGACCAGGATCTCGCGACCGCGCTCCTGCTGATGGCGATGCTGGGCCGGCCGCTCCTGCTCGAAGGGGCCGCCGGGGTCGGCAAGACCGCCGTCGCCACCGCGCTCGCGGCTGTGCATGATACCCGCCTGATCCGGCTGCAATGCTACGAGGGGCTCGATCAGGCGAGCGCGCTCTACGAGTGGAACTACCAGCGTCAGTTGCTGGCGATCAAAACGCGGGAAGCGGGGGCGAGCGAGGGCGCGGAGGAGATCGAGGAGGCCCTGTTCAGCGAGCGCTATCTTCTCGAACGCCCTTTGCTCGCGGCGATCCGCGAGGCGCGCCCGCCGGTATTGCTAATCGATGAGATCGACCGCGCCGACGAGGCGTTCGAGGCCTTCCTGCTCGAGCTGCTGTCCGATTTCCAGGTGAGCATCCCGGAACTCGGCACGATCCGCGCGCGCAGCATCCCGCGCGTCGTGCTCACCTCGAACGGCACCCGCGAATTATCGGACGCGCTGCGCCGGCGCTGCCTCTATCACTTCATCGACTATCCGTCCGTCGATCGCGAGGTCGCGATCCTCCGCGCCAGATTGCCCGCGCTCGGCATCGACCTCGCGGGGCAAGCCGCGCGCCTGGTCGCGGCACTCCGCAAGGAGCAGCTCCGCAAGGTTCCGGGGGTTGCCGAAAGCCTGGATTGGGTCGCGGCGCTGCTCGGTCTCGGCGTGCGGGATCTCGGCGACGCGCCGGAGATGCTCTACGAAACCCTCGCCTGCCTCCTGAAAACGCAAGAGGACCACGCGCGGATCGATCGCGTCGCGTTCTCGCGCCTGATCGCCAAGGTGGCGTGAGGCGATGCGCGCGGAAACCCTGATCGCCAGGCGCATCGCGGCGTTTTCGGCGACGCTGCGCGAGGCCGGTTTCGCCACCGGCATGAGCGAGAGCGCCGATGCCGCGCGCATCGTCGCCTCGCCGCTGGCACGGAGCGCCGCAACACTCCGCCCCGCCTTGCGCGCCCTGTTCGCCGGCCGGCGCGCCGACTGGGAACGCTTCGATGCCCTCTTCGATGCCGCCTTCCTCGGCCGGCGCGCGCGCCGGGTGGTACAGACGAGCGGCGCGCCACAGGCAACGCCGGGGCCGCGCTCGCTCCGCGCGCTCGCCGCCGAGCGGGCCGAACGGCGTCGGGACGGCAGCGCGGAAGCGGCGGAGACGACGGAAACCGGAGAGGCGCTCGACGACGGAGAGGCCATGCGGGGCGGCATGTCCACGACGACGAGCGGCGCCGAAAGCGACATGCGGCGGCTCGGCGATCCGGACGCGCTCGCCGCCGCCGAGGCGGTTGCTCTCCGGCTGATCACCCGGCTCCGCGCGCGCGATGGGCGGCAAAGGCGGCGCGTCAGCCACGGCGGCCGGCTCGACCTGCGACAGACGATCCGCGCGAGCCTCGGGCATGGTGGCACGCCCTTCGACCTCGTCTGGAAGCGGCCGCGCCCGGAGCCGCTCCGCATCGCGCTGCTGCTCGACGTCTCCGGCTCGATGACCCCGCACACGCCGCTGTTCCTGCGCTTCGCGCTTGGCGTGATGCGCCGGGCGGAGAAGGCGGAGGTGTTCCTCATCCACACGCGGCTGGCCAGCGTCGGCGAGGCGATGCGCGATCGCGACCGGCCGCGCGCCCTCGACCGGCTTACCCTGCTCGCCAAAGGGATAGGCGGCGGCACGCGCCTCGGCGAGTCGATCGCCCTTTTCAATCGCCGCCACGCGCCGCGCGCGCTCGCCGGCCGCGCGGTCTGCTTCATCGTCTCCGACGGCTTTGAGACCAGCGATCCCGCGTTGCTCGGCCGCGAGATGGCGGCCCTCCGGCGGCGCTGCCGGCGCATCGTCTGGCTCAATCCGGTGATGGCGCGCGCCGATGACGAGCCGATCGCCCAGGGCATGCGGGCGGCGCTGCCCCATCTCCGCCTGCTGGCGCCAGCCGGCTCGCTGGAGGGCCTCGCGGCCCTGGAAGAATCCCTGAGCCGGCTATGAGGGAAGAGATGACCATGAACGCGGCCGAAGACATCCTCGATCTGATCGGCGCGCTGAAAATCGCGGGGGCACCGTTCGCGGTCGCGACGGTGGTGCGCACCGTCTCGCTGACCGCGGCGAAAGCCGGCGCGAAAGCCGTGATCCGGGCCGACGGCGCCATCGAAGCGGGCTGGATCGGTGGCGGTTGCGCGCGCGCGGCGGTGCTCAAGGCGGCCCGCGCCGCGATGGCGGACGGCCGGCCGCGGCTGGTATCGGTCCAGCCGCTCGACGTCCTGAAAACGCAGGGCGTGCAACCGGGGGATGATCGTTACGGCATCCATTTCGCGAAGAACGCATGCCCGAGCCAGGGCGGGATGGACGTCTTCGTCGAACCGGTGCTGCCACGCCCGGAACTGCTCGTCTGCGGCGCCTCGCCGGTTGCGGTCGCGCTGGCGAGCCTCGCCCGCCGGTTCGGCTATTTCGTGCGCGTGGCCGCCCCGGAGGCGGCCCAGATCGCTTTCGAGGCGCCGGATGCGCGGCTGACCGCCTATGCTTTCGGCGAACTCGCCCCCGCCCAACGCTATATCGTCGTCGCGACCCAGGGCAGCGGCGATGAGGCGGCGCTCCAGGCCGCGCTCGACGCTTCCGCCGGCTACGTCGCTTTCGTCGGCTCTCGCCGCAAGGTCGCGGTGCTGCGCGCGGCGTTGAGCGGGCGGGGCGTCGATCCCGCGCGGCTGGATCGGCTGCACGCCCCGGCCGGTCTCGCGATCGATGCCGTAACGCCCGAGGAGATCGCGCTCTCCATCCTCGCCGAAATCACCGCCCTCCGCCGCCGGCATCAGCGCACCGCGCCGTGACGGGCGCGGCGCGCGGTGAAATCCGCCTTCGGATACTACTCTATGGCCGTTTTTGGGCCTTTCGCTCGCGCGCGATCGCTTCCCGGATCAACCGCCGCGCCTCCTCGGCGTCTCCCCAACCGGCGATCTTGGCCCATTTGCCGGGCTCGAGATCCTTGTAGTGCTCGAAAAAATGCTGGATCTGGCCGATGGTGATTTCCGGCAGATCCGTATAGTTCATGACATGAACATAACGTTTCGTCAGCTTGGGCGATGGCACGGCGAGGATCTTCTCGTCGCCGCCGCCATCGTCCTCCATCTTCAAAACGCCGATCGGGCGCACATTGATCACCGCGCCGGGCACGATCGGGCGGGTATTGGCGATCAAAACGTCGATCGGGTCGCCGTCATCGGAGAGCGTGTGGGGAACGAAACCGTAATTGCCGGGATAGCGCATCGGCGTATGGAGAAAGCGGTCGACCACCAGGGTGCCTGCCGCCTTATCCATCTCATATTTGATCGGCTCGCCGCCAACCCCGACCTCGATCACGACATTGACGTCGTCCGGGGGGTTGTAGCCGATGGCGATGGCATCAAGGCGCATGACAAAACTCCGATCCCAAACGACAACGAGGCATGGCGCGGTTGGTTACCATGGATCGAGGCGCCGCGAAACCATGCCGCGGTGCAAAATCAGCCGTCGGCGCGCGGCACCCAGGGAATGCGGGCGACCTCGATGCCCTCCTCGGCGAGCTGCTCGGCCTGCTCGCCGCTGGCCTCGCCATAAATCGGACGGGCCGCGCTTTCGCCGCGATGGATGCGCCGTGCCTCGTCGGCGAAGCCGGGGCCGACATAGTCGCAGCTTTTCTCGATCTCGGCGCGCAGCCGCTGGAGGGCGGCGCGCACCTGATCCGGCAATGGCGGCCCGGTGAGTGCTTTCGGCGCGGGCGTGGCGGCGGGCGGCGGGGGGGCCGCGGCCTCGCGCCGCGTCAGCGCCGGTGCCATCAGCGCCCGGGTGACGCCGCTATCGCCGCAATGGGGGCAGGAGAGCAGCCCCTCCGCCGCCTGCCGCTCGAAGGCGTCGCTGTTTTTGAACCATCCGTCGAAAGCGTGGTCGGACGGGCAGCGGAGCTGATAATGGATCATGCGCGGGTCGACGATCGTCGCGGCGCCGATCAGGCCGCCTTGTGCAGCAGCGGATCGAGCTTGCCGGCGGCGTCCAGCGCGAGAAGATCATCGCAGCCGCCGATCGCCTGGCCGTCGATGAAAATCTGCGGCACCGTCACCCGCCCGCCCGAGCGGCGCATCGCCTCGGCGCGCGCCGCCGAGCCGGACGGCGCGTCGATCTCGTCGAACGAAGCGCCCTTCTGCGTCAAAAGCCGGACGGCGCGCGCGCAATAGGGACAGAGCGCCTGGGTATAGATCTCAATCTTCGGCATGCGAATCTCCGCTCATGGGGAAGACATGTTCTCTTGTGGCGAGGCTGGCAAGAGGCTGACCCGGTTCCGGGACAGAAAAGATGCGGGGTCGCGGCCGGCCGGCTTCAATGAAACCGCGGATCGGCGACACGGGCGAGCACCAGGAGATCGACATCGCGCGCCCCCGCCGCGAACAGCGCCCGCGCGCAGGCATTGGTGGTGGCGCCGGTGGTCAGCACGTCATCGATCAGCAAAACCCGCCGCCCGGCGATCGCCGCCGGGCGGCCGGGGCGAACCGCGATCACATCGGCCATGGTCTCCGCCCGCTCGGCCGCCGAAAGATCGCCCAGCATCGGCGTCGCCCGCACGCGGCGGAGCGCATCCGGGAGCACCATCCGCCCGGCGTCGCGCGCCAGCGCCCGGGCCAAAAGCGCCGCCTGGTTATAGCGCCGGGCGAGGAGGCGCGTCCGATGCAGCGGCACCGGCACCAGGAGATCGGCCTCGGCGAGCAGCGCCGCCCCGGCGCGGGCCATGAAATGGGCGAGCGGCGCCGCGAGTTCGGTGCGGTCGCCGTGCTTGAACGGCAGGATCAGGCGCCGCGTCATGGCGTCATAGCGAAATGCCGCCCGGGCGCGCGAAAAAACCGGTGGATGATGGCGGCAATGGGCGCAAAGCCCGTCGCCGCCGGCGAGCGCGGCATAGACGAAGGGCGCCCCGCAACGGGCACAGAACGGCGCGGTGATGAAATTCACGTCCTGGAAGCAGGTCGCGCAAAACTGCCCGGGCGCTGCGACCGGCCGGTCGCAGGTGAGGCAAAGCGGCGGCAGAAGAAGGTCGAGCAGGCCGCGCCCGGCGCGCCGGAGGGTCTGCCCCGGAAACGGCGCGCCGCCGCCGCTCACGCCGCGAGACGGGTGCGGATCGCCGCCAGCGCCGCCTCCGCCCGCGCACCATCCGGCCCGCCGGCCTGCGCGAGATCGGCGCGCCCGCCACCGCCCTTGCCGCCAACCGCCTCGCTCGCCGCGCGCACCAGATCGACGGCGTTGAACCGCGCGGTCAGATCGGACGAGACGCCGACGACGATGCTCGCCTTGCCGTCGGCGGTGGAGACCAAAGCGACGACACCGCTGCCAAGTTGTTTCTGGATCGCATCGGCGAGACTTTTCAGCTCGCGCGCGGCGACCGCGCCGAGATTGCGGGCGGCGAGTTTCACCCCGCCGACCTCCTCGATCGCCGCGTCACCGCCGCCGGTCGCGAGTTTCCTCTGCAAGTCGCTGATTTCGGCCTCGAGCCGCCGCCGGTCTTCGAGCAAGGCGTTGACGCGCGCCGGCAGATCCGCCGGAGGGGCGCGGAGCACGGCGGCGGCGGCGGCGAGGCGGCGGTCGTTCTCGGCGACGAGGGCCAGCGCGCCGGCCCCGGTCGCCGCCTCGATGCGGCGGAGGCCGGCGCCGACCGCGCTCTCGGCCTCGATGCGGAACAGGCCGATATCGCCGGTGCGCCCGACATGGGTGCCGCCGCAGAGTTCGATCGACCAGGCCGGCTTGTTGCCATCCGGCGCGCCCATCATCACGACGCGCACCTCGTCGCCGTATTTTTCACCGAACAACGCCATCGCGCCGAGTTCGACCGCCGCCGCCGGGGTCATCAGCCTCGTCACGACGGCGCTGTTCTCGCGGATGCGGGCATTCACCTCCGCCTCCACCGAAGCCAGATCCTCGGCGCTCAGCGGGCGTGGGTGGCTGATGTCGAAACGCAGCCGGTCGGGCGCGTTCAGGCTGCCCTTTTGCGCCACATGGTTCCCGAGCCGATGCCGCAGCGCCTCATGCAGGAGATGCGTCGCCGAATGGGCACAGCGGATCGCGCGGCGGCGGGCATGGTCGATCTCGGCGTGGACGGCGGCGGCGATTCGGGCGGTGCCGGCCTCGATCCGGCCGAGATGGACGAAGAGATCGCCGAGCTTCTTCTGGGTATCGGTGACCGTGATGCGCAAGCCCTCGGCGCCGGTGATCCGCCCGGTATCGCCGACCTGGCCGCCGCTTTCGCCATAGAACGGTGTCTGGTTGAGAATGACGGCGACATCGGCACCGGCCTTGGCCTCGGCAACCGGCGCGCCATCCTCGATCAGGGCGAGAATCGTCGCCTCCGCCGTCTCGGTCGTGTAGCCGAGGAATTCGCTGGCGCCGGTTTTCTCGCGGATTTCGAACCAGACCCGCTCGGTCGCCGCGTCCCCCGAGCCCGCCCAGGCGGCGCGGGCGCGGGCGCGTTGGCCCGCCATCGCCGCCTCGAACCCGGCGAGATCGACGCCACGGCCCTGTTCGCGGAGGGCATCGGCGGTGAGATCGATCGGAAAGCCGTAGGTGTCATAGAGCCGGAAGGCGACCTCGCCGGAGAGCGCGGCCCCCTCGGCCAGCCCCGCCACCTCCTCGGCCAAAAGATGCAGCCCGCGCTCCAGCATCGCGGCGAAACGTGTCTCCTCCAGCGCCAGGGTTTCCTCGATCAGCGCCTCGGCACGGCCGAGTTCGGGATACGCGAGCCCCATCTGGCGCACCAGCGCCGGCACCAGACGGCAGAGCAGCGGCTGCTCGACGCCCATCTGGTGGGCGTGGCGCATGGCCCGGCGCATGATCCGGCGCAGCACATAGCCGCGCCCCTCGTTCGAGGGCAGCACGCCATCGGCGATCAGGAAGGCGGAACTCCGCAGATGATCGGCGATGACGCGGTGGCTCACCTTGTGCGGCCCGTCGGGTGCCTGGCCGGAGGCTTCGGCGCTGGCGAGGATGAGGGCGCGGAGCGTATCGGTATCGTAATTGTCGTGCTTGCCCTGGAGGATCGCGGCGAAGCGCTCGAGCCCCATGCCGGTATCGATCGAGGGGCGCGGCAGCGGCCGGCGCGAACCGGGCGGATCCTCCTCGAACTGCATGAAGACGAGGTTCCAGATCTCGATGAAGCGGTCGCCCTCGGCCTCGGCACTCCCCGGCGGGCCGCCGGGGACGCTATCGCCGTGGTCGTAAAAGATCTCCGAGCACGGGCCGCAGGGGCCGGTATCGCCCATGCGCCAGAAATTATCGCTGGTCGGAATGCGGATGATGCGGCTCTCGGGCAGGCCGGCGATCTTGCGCCAGAGCGAAGCCGCCGCCTCATCCTCGGAATAGACGGTAACCAGAAGCCGCTCCGGCGGGAGCGCGAAATCGCGGGTGATCAGCGTCCAGGCGAGGTCGATCGCAACATCCTTGAAGTAATCGCCGAAGCTGAAATTGCCCAGCATCTCGAAAAACGTATGATGGCGGGCGGTATAGCCGACATTGTCGAGATCGTTATGCTTGCCGCCGGCGCGGACGCATTTCTGTGCCGTGGTCGCGCGGCGATAGGGCCGCGTCTCCTGGCCGGTGAAGACGTTCTTGAACTGCACCATGCCGCTGTTGGTGAACAGCAAGCTGGGGTCGTTGCGCGGCACCAGGGGCGAGCTTTCCACCACCTGATGGCCGTTGCGGGCGAAGAAATCGAGGAAGGCGGCGCGGATGTCGTTGCTGCTGGTCATCGTGACCGGAAGGCCCCTGGATCTCTGGGTTTGCACTGGTCGATGCAAAAACCATTACCCCAGGCGCCCCCGCCTGTCACCTTGGCCCCGCCTGTCCCCTTGGCGTCGCGCGGCTTACTGGCCGAGTTCGACGAGCACGATCTCCGCCGCCTCGCCGCCGGTAATGGTGATCTCACTCTCGCCGCTGATCGCGGCACCATCCCGCGGGCCGAGCGTCTCGCCGGCGCGCGTGCCGCGCGCCCCGCTATTGACCGTGATCGTGCCGCTGGCGGCGACGATATAGGCGCCGCCCCCTTCCGGCAGGCGGTGGTGAAAAATCTCGCCGGCGCCGAGCCGCCCGGCGAGCACCGCGGCATCCGCGTGGAGCGGCAGCGCGCCGAGCCCGTCATGCGCCGCCCGGCCGCTGGCGAGAACCCGCAAACCGCCGCCCTCGCTCGGGAATTGCCGCGTCCCCCAGCCCGGCGTGACGGCACGCCGATTGGGCATCACCCAGATCTGGAAAAGCCGCGTCGGCACCGTTTCGCGATTGTATTCGGCATGGACGATGCCGGTGCCGGCATGCATCACCTGGACGTCGCCGGCCTCGGTGCGGCCCTCATTGCCGAGACTGTCCTTATGCGTGATGGCGCCCGCGCGGACATAGGTGATGATCTCCATCTCGCGATGCGGGTGCGGATCGAAGCCGCGCTGCGGGGCGATCTCATCGTCATTCCAGACCCGGAGCGGGCCGAACCCCATCCGCTCTGGGTCATGATACTCGCCGAAGCTAAAATGATGGCGGGCGTTCAGCCAATCGTTGCGAAAACGACCGAGACCGGCGAACGGACGAAGATCGATCATGGCGCGGCTCCTGCTTGTCCGGGGTTATTTGTTCGATATCGAAGAATTTGTGGCCGTTACCTGGGGGCACGGCGGAGACGAGTCAAGAGGACGGTATCGTCCCCCCATTGACGGGTTGGTTGCATTATATTGCCGACCTCGTCACTCTTGCCGCAAGCGGCGCGGACGCGGAAAACCGGGGAGGGAGTGGTGCCAGAGGGATCAGCGAAAGGGACGGGCGCGGACGAGGCTGCGGGCAATGCCGCCTCGTGGTTCATCGATCGCCACGGACGCGAAGGGCGCGGCGAACGGATCGCCTTCATCGATCCCTGGCGCCGCCTGACCTATGCCGGGCTGCAAGCGGAGGCGGCGCGGTTCGCCGCCTCACTCGCCATGGCGGGGATTCGCCGGGAGCAGCGGATCGCGCTGATCCTCCGTGACAGTTGCGCGTTTCCGGTCGCGTTCTGGGGCGCGCTCTGGGCCGGCATCGTGCCGGTGCCGCTCAACACCCTGCTGCCGCCGCCGCTGCTCGCCGCCCTCCTCGCCGATTGCCGGGCCGGCCTCGTTCTCGTCTCGGCGCCGCTCTATCCCGCCCTCGCCCTGGCGCTCGCGGCGCTCGCGGCGCCGCCCCTGGTGGTGATCGTCGAGGAAGGCGCGGACAAAGCGCCGGCCGGCCTGCAAAGCCTCGCCGATTTCCTCGCCGGTGCGGCGCCGGCGCCAATGGTCGCCGCCTCGCCCGATGAGGTCGCCTTCTGGCTCTATTCCTCGGGCTCGACCAGCACGCCCAAGGGCACCAAACACGTCCATGCCAGCCTCCGCGCGACCTATGAGACCTATGGCCGCCAGGTGCTCGGCATTGCCCCGGACGATCTGATGTTTTCCGCCGCCAAGCTGTTTTTCGCCTATGGGCTCGGCAATGCGATGACATTCCCGATGGCGGTCGGCGCCACCACCGTCCTGCTTCCCGAGCGGCCGACGCCGGAGCAGGTCTTCGCCGTCCTCAGCGCCCATCAGCCGAGTATTTTCGGCGGCGTGCCGACGCTTTACGCCGCCATGCTGGCCCATCCCGGGCTCACCCCCGGCGCCGGCTCGCCGCGGCTTCGGCGCGCGATCTCGGCCGGCGAGCCCTTGCCCGAGCGGATCGGGCGGGAGTGGAGGCAGCGTGTCGGCGTCGACATCCTGGACGGCATCGGCTCGACCGAGATGCTGCACATCTTCCTCTCCAACCGCCCCGACGATATCCGCCATGGCACCACCGGGCGCGCCGTTCCCGGCTATGATCTCAAGCTGCTCGACGAGCAGGACCATGAACTGAGCGGGGTCGCCGAGGGCGAATTGCTGGTGCGCGGCGCCTCCGCCGCCGACGGTTACTGGAACCAGCGCGACAAAAGCCGCCGCACCTTCGCCGGCGAATGGACGCGCACCGGCGACACCTATGCCCGCGACGCCGAGGGCTATTACCATTACCGCGGCCGCGCCGACGACATGATGAAGGTCAGCGGCATCTGGGTGAGCCCGTTCGAGGTCGAGGCCGCTCTGGTCGAGCATCCCGCCATCCTCGAAGCGGCGGTGGTCGGGCATGAAGACGCGGACGGACTGATCAAGCCGCGCGCCTTCGTCGTGTTGCGGGAAGGCGCCACGGCCTCGCCCGACCTCGTCGCCGCGTTGCGGACGCTGGTGAAGGAACGCGCCGGGCCGTGGAAATATCCGCGCTGGATCGAGATCGTCCCCGAATTGCCGAAAACCGCGACCGGCAAGATCCAGCGCTTCAAGCTGCGCGATCTGGCATGAGCATGGC
>JAJZBV010000056.1 GCA_021851785.1 Pseudomonadota bacterium | reverse complement strand
TGAAATTATCGACGAGAACGTCGTTTTTCTGGATTTTTCCGGCCGAGACCGGCGCGATGGCGATGGCGTAGGGATTCTGGTCGCCGTTATCGGGGACGGTGGAGGCGAGGGTGGTGTGGTGATGGAGTCGGGCGAGGAAAGCTTCCGGCTCCGCCGCCGGCAGCCGGGTGGCGGCGACGAGGGCGGCGGCGGCGAGCGCCGGAAGGATCAAACGGCCATTGGGCATGGTGGATCTCCTGGGGATGGGCGTGGCGCGAGGGGGCGCGGGTAGCGGGTGTCACGGGCGGTGTTGAAATTGAGAGTAATTCGCAATGTCAATAAAAACGCACCCCTGTCAACCCCGTGTGGCGGGCACGGTGGATTCGTCGGATTCCGGAACAAATCATGTCGATTCGTTAAAAAATGGGAAAATTTCAGGGGCCGGCGCGGCGTTCAAGCAAAATTTCCTTGATTTCCGTCGGGCCGGCTGATAGGGGTTGGTCGTGGACAAGGGGGACGGCGATGACCACAGTATCAGTTCCGGCTGGCAACGGCACGTTCCAGAACTTGAATTTCAATACGACCGATAACACGACGTTCCAGAACACGCTGCTCAGCAGCTTCGCCACAACTTTCGCCAGCACAAATCTCTACACCAGTCTCAATCCGTCGACGCCGTCTTCCAACCCGACGGTCCCGAACATCTTCGTCGTCAGCCCGACCCTGAACGCCTCCATTACCGGCGCCACGATCACCCTGGCCCCCGGCTTCAACGGCGTTTCTAATCTCGCGACCGGCAACAGCACCATCGCCGGCAATAGCGGGGCGAATCAAAGCATCGTCTCCGCTTCCGGCAATATGACGTTCTATGCCGGCAAGGGGGAATCCGGCTCGCTCGCGGCGGCGGGCGGCAACAACACCTTCTTCGGCCCCTCGTCCGGCGGCGGCAACTGGACCCTGCTCTTTGACGGGGCTGGCAGCAATATGATCATCGCCGGCTCCGGCAATGACATGATCTTGACCAGCAGCGGTCAGGCCAATACCCTCTATCTCGGCACCGGCGCCGACACGGTCGGCTCTTCCGGCGCCGATACCATCAATGCCGGCAGCGGCCAGGATACCCTGTTCCTCAACGGGTCGAGCGGCAATAACGCCCTCGTCAATGGCGGTTCCGGCACGCTGGTGGTGGTCGATAACAGCGGCGCCGGTACCGTGATGGGTGGTGCCGGACCCTCGACCATTTTCGCCAATGCCGGTGGCGGCACCTATATGGGAAGCGCCACCGAAGCCGGCTCGATGATCTTCGTCAACAACGTCACCGTGACCGGCGGCGCTGCCAGCACCTTCACCGCCGGGCTCGGCAATTCGACCGTCTTCGCCATGAATGGCGATGGGGTGTACAATTCCGGCCAGGGCGCCTTCACCATGCTGTCCGAAAACGGCGTTGACACGGTGAATGTTGGCGCCGGGATGAACACCGTCATCGCCTTCGGCGGCGCGGGGGGCGAGGTTTCGCTCACCGGCGGCGGGATCGGTAATATTCTCGTCGCCACCGCCGGCAACACCACGTTGAATGCGAGCGGCAGCAGCGGCGCCGATGTCCTGTTCAACAGCGCCGGCGCCGGCAACGCGGCGACGCTGATGGGCGGCTCCTACTGGAATTACCTTATCGGCGGCGCTGGCAACGCGACCATGGCGGGCGGCGCGGGCACCAATTTCTTCCAGCTCATCAATGGCGCGAGTGGTGGCAACGATCTGATCACCGGCTGGAATGTCAACGACCAGATCGATCTCTACAATTACGGTTATAGCACGGCCTCCGGCGGTTTGCAGCCGACGGAAACCGCTTCCGGCAGCTCGACCCTGATCACTCTCTCGGATGGCACCAAGATCACCGTATCCGGCGTCAGCAGTTCCACTCTGTCCGGTCATATCCACTACGGCTGATCTTCATTCTCCACCGTCTTGCGGACCCGCCGCGCCAAGGCGCGGCGGGTTTTTCGTTTTGGTGAAGAACAACTGGCAAAGCCGGCAACGTTGCCCGCATCACCCTCGGCGATTTCACCCTTCCTCCAGCGCCTCGGCCGCGGCGAGCCAGGCCTCCTCGGCTTCGGTGACGGCATCGGCGATGGCGGCGAGGCGCTTGTTCGCGCGGGCGATCTCCGCCGCCCCGGTTGCGTCATAGAGCGTGGGATCGGCGAGCCGCGCCTCGATCGCGGCGCGTTCGGCGGCGAGCGCCGCGAGCCGCGCCTCCGCCGCTTCCGCCGCGCGTCGGAGCGGGGCCGAGGCCGCCCGCGCCGAAGCCCGCTCCCGGCGCACGAGGCGGGCGCTGGTCTCGCGCCGCTCGCCGGTCGCGGCCGCCGGCTCGGGCGAGGCGAGGCCGGCGCGATAGGCGGCGAGATCGCCGGCGAAGGCCTGCACCCGGCCGTCGGCGACCAGCCACAGCCGGTCGGCGATGAGGTCGATGAGATGCGCGTCATGGCTGATCAGCACCACCGCGCCGGGAAATTCGGCGAGCGCGGCGACGAGGGCCTGGCGGGCGTCGATGTCGAGATGGTTGGTCGGCTCGTCGAGCACCAGGAGATGCGGCGCCTCGCTGGTCGCGAGCGCCAGCGCGAGCCGCGCCCGCTCGCCGCCGGAAAGCTCGTCGACCCGCCGCTCCACCCGCTCGGAATCGAGGCCGAAACGCGCCAGATGGGCGCGCAAGGCGGTGACGTTGGCGCGCGGCAAGGCTCGCCCGAGGTGATCGAGCGGGCTTTCCTCGGCCAGCAGATCCTCGAGCTGGTGCTGCGCGAAATAGCCGACACCAAGTCCGCGCGCTCGCTCCATCCGCCCGGAGAGCGGCGCGAGCCGCCCGACGAGCAGCTTCGCCAGCGTCGATTTGCCGTTGCCGTTGGCGCCGAGAAGCGCGATCCGGTCCTCGCTATCGAGGCGGAGCGAAATGCCGCGCAGCACCGCCCGCCCGTCATAGCCGACGCTGACCTCGTCGAGCCGCAGCATCGGCGGCGCGATCGGGCGTGGCGCGGGAAAATCGAACCGCGCCGGCGCCGCTTCCACCACCGCGATCGTCTGCGGCAGCCGCTCCAGCGCCTTGAGCCGCGATTGCGCCTGGCGCGCCTTGGTCGCCTTGGCGCGGAAGCGAGCGACGAAGGCCTCGATCCGCGCCCGCTCGCCGGCCACCCGTTCGGCGGCGCGCCGCTCCTGGGCGCGGCGTTCGGCGGTGATGCGGGCGAAGGCCTCGAACCCGCCAGGGGTGAGGGAGAGCTTGCCGCCATCGAGATGGGCGATGGCGTGGACCGCGCGGTCGAGGAGGCCGCGATCATGCGAGACGACGAGTGCTGCGCCGGGAAAGCGGGTGAGCCAGGATTCGAGCCACAGCGCCGCCTCGAGGTCGAGATGGTTGGTCGGCTCGTCGAGCAGCAGCAGGTCGGGCGCCGCGAACAGCGCCGCGGCGAGGGCCACCCGCATCCGCCAGCCGCCCGAGAAATCGGCGATCGGGCGCGCCTGCGCCGCGTCATCGAAGCCGAGCCCGGCGAGAATCCGCGCCGCCCTGGCCGGCGCCGCGTCGGCGCCGATGGCGCGGAGGCGTTCATGGATTTCGGCCAGGCGCGCCGGCGCCGCGTCCGCCATCCCGGCGAGCAGCGCCAGCCGTTCGTCATCGGCGGCGAGCACGGCGTCGAGAACGCTGCCCTCGCCAGAAGGCGCCTCCTGCTTGACCCAGGCGAGGCGGGCGCGGCTGGCGAGGCGGATTTCCCCGCCATCGGCGGTCAATTCGCCGGCGATGAGGCGAAGCAGGGTCGATTTCCCGGCGCCGTTCGCGCCGATCAGCCCGACCCGCTGGCCGGCGGCGATGGCGAGATCGGCGCGATCCAGCAGCGCCCGGCCCTGGATCGCGTAGCTGATGGCGGTGATTTCCAATACACTCATGCGCCCTGGATCGCCCGGCTGGCGCCGATGAGCAAGAGCCGGGGCATCGCCGGGCTTGCGGTGCCGGGGCTGACGGGATAAAGCCCGCCGCGTCTCCCGCCGCAAATACGAAGGATGAAGCCATGCCCGCCGAGCGCACGCTCTCGATCATCAAGCCGGACGCGACCCGCCGCAACCTCACCGGCCGGATCAACGCCGTGTTCGAAGCGAACGGGCTTCGCATCGTCGCGCAAAAGCGTCTCCGCCTCAGCCGCGAGCAGGCCGAGGCGTTCTATGCCGTCCACCGCGAGCGCCCGTTCTTCGCCGGCCTCGTCGCCTTCATGACCTCGGGGCCGGTGGTGGCGCAGGTGTTGGAGGGTGAGAACGCGGTCGCCCGCAACCGCGAGATCATGGGCGCGACCGACCCGAAAAAAGCCGCCCCCGGCACCATCCGCGCCGAGTTCGCGGAAAATATCGAGGCCAATTCGGTGCATGGCTCCGATAGCGCGGAGAACGCGGCGAACGAGATCGCGTTTTTCTTCGCCGGCAGCGAAATCATCGGGTAAAAAGGGAGAGAAGGGAAAGGTAAGGGGTTCTTTTTTGAAAAAAAGAACCGAAAACTTTTCCCCGTTGCGGCGATGCCGATGGCACCACCGCTCTGAAACGAGGATCAGACCATGGCCGAACACGCAACCCTGGGCGGCGGGTGTTTCTGGTGTCTCGACGCGGTGTTCCGCCGGGTGCGTGGAATTGGCCACGTCGTCTCCGGCTATGCCGGCGGAACCGTCGCGCAGCCGAGCTATGAGCAGGTCTGCACCGGCCGCACCGGCCATGCCGAGGTGGTGCAGCTCGGCTTCGATCCGGCGGAGATCAGCTACGACGATATTTTACGGATATTTTTCGCGATCCACGACCCGACGACGCCGAACCGCCAGGGGCACGATGTCGGCACGCAATACCGCTCGATCATTCTGACCCATGGCCCGGCCGAGGACGCGGCGGCGCGCCGGGTGATGGCGGAGATCGCGGCCGCCGGCATCTGGGATGCGCCCCTGGTCACCGAAATCGCGCCGCTCGCGGTGTTCTATCCCGCCGAGGATTATCACCAGGATTACTTCACCAAAAACCCCGGCGCCGGCTATTGCGCGGCGGTGGTCGCGCCCAAGGTCGCGAAATTCCGCAAGCAGTTCGCCGACCGGCTGGCGTGAGGATCGGGCGGTTTCAGCCGCCACCCATATCCTGATGCCGCGCCTCGCCCCCGAAGCCGATCAGGAGCGCGATCGCGACCGCGACGATGCCGGCGACCCCGGCCAGGGCGTAGCTGTAATTATGGCCCATGTGATCGGCGATCGTCGATTGGAGGGTGGCGTTGGCGGAGGCGAACAGATTGCCGAGCTGATAGACGACGCCGGGGAAGGTTGCGCGGATTTCCGGCGGCGAAATCTCATTGAGATGGGCGGGGATGACGCCCCAGGCACCTTGGACGCAGACCTGCATCAGAAAAGCGCCGATGGCGAGCGCAACCGGGGTCGAGCCGAACGCCCAGAGCGGCAGGACCGGAAGCGAGAGCAGGGCGGCGATGACGATGGCGGCGCGGCGGCCGATCCGCTGCGAGAGCGTGCCGAACAGCAAGCCGCCGGCCATGGCGCCGAGGTTATAGATGATGGCGATGGTCGAGATGGTCACGACGGAGAATTTGTGCTGGCCACCGAGGAAGGCGCTGGGATAGAGATCCTGCGTCCCGTGGCTGAAGAAATTGAACGCCGTCATGGTGACGATGGCATAGATCGCGAGCGGCAGATGGCGGCCGATCGCGGTCGCGAAGCCGATGCGCGGCCGGGTCCGCCGCGCTGTCCAGTCCGGGCTCTCGGGGACGTTGCGGCGGATATAGAACACCAGCAGCGCCGGCAGCGCGCCGACCATGAACATCCCCCGCCAGCCGAGCACCGGCATCGCGAGATAGAGCACGGAGGCGAGCAGATAGCCGGACGGATAGCCCGCTTGCAGGATGCCGGAGACGGTGCCGCGCCAACGGGTCGGCACGCTTTCCATGGTCAGCGAGGCGCCGACCCCCCATTCGCCGCCCATGGCGATGCCGTAGAGCGCGCGGAGCAGGATGAACACCGTGAGGTCGGGGGCGAAGCCGGAGGCGAATTCCAGCACCGAATAGGCGAGCACATTGGCCATCAGGGTCGGCCGGCGGCCGAAGCGGTCGGCCAGGCGCCCGAAGATGAACGCGCCGACCGGGCGCATCGCCAGGGTGAGCGTGATCGCCCAGGTGACGGCGGTGAGCGAGGTGGTGAATGCGCGGGCGATATCGCGCAGCACGAAGACCATGATGAAAAAATCAAAGGCATCGAGGGTCCAGCCGAGATAGCACGCCGCGACGACATGGCGCTGCTGGCGAATGTGTTCGTTCATGATGCCATCTCCACTTCCCGGGGCGCTGATAGCCATCTCCGCCAGCCCGCGCAAGCCGTGGCCGAGACCCATATCCGCGAAAGCGTGCGCCCGGCGGTGGCTGACTCTCGGGGTCGATCTGCTAGTCTTGCCCCGTGACAGGCATGTTGGAGCCGCAAGATGACCGCCTATCCCGCCGATACCATCCTTGATCTTCTCGCGCGTGGCGCCGAGGGCGCGCCGGCGATCGCGGCGCCGGGGCGAGGGGCGCTGTCCTATGCCGGCCTCCGGGCGCTGGCGCGCGCTACCATCGCCGCTCTCAACCGGATGGGCATCGGCCGCAATGACCGGGTCGCGATCGTCTTGCCGAACGGGCCGGAGATGGCGGCGGCTTTCGTCGCCATCTCCGCCGGCGCCACCACCGCGCCGCTCAACCCCGCCTATCGCGCCGACGAATTCGATTTTTATCTGAGTGATCTCAATGCGAAAGCCCTGGTCATCGGGCAGGGGATGGAAAGCCCGGCGCGCGCGGTTGCGCAGGCGCGCGGGATCCCGGTGATCGAGCTGGTGGCCGCGGAAGCCGGCCCGGCCGGCGGCTTCACCCTCGCCCCGGAAGCCCCGCTCGCCGGCACGCCGGCCGCGCCCGGCCCGGCGGCTCGCGGCGATATCGCGCTGGTTCTGCACACCTCCGGCACCACCTCGCGGCCGAAAATCGTGCCTCTGAGCCAGATCAACGTCACCGCCTCGGCCTATCACATCGGTGAAACCCTGCATCTCGTGCCCGACGATGTCTGCCTCAACATCATGCCGCTTTTCCACATCCACGGCCTGATCGCGGCAACGCTCGCCTCGCTCGGCGCCGGGGCCAGCGTTTGCTGCACGCCGGGGTTCAATGCGTTCCGCGTCTTCGCCTGGCTCGCTGAGACGCGGCCGAGCTGGTACACCGCCGTTCCCACCATGCATCAGGCGATTCTGGGTCTTGCCGAGCGCAACCGGGCGGTGATCGCGGCCGGGCGGCTGCGTCTGATCCGCTCGTCGTCCTCGCCGCTGCCGCCGCAGGTGATGACGGCGCTGGAGGAGAGTTTCGGCGTGCCGGTGATCGAGGCCTATGGCATGACCGAGGCCGCGCATCAGATGGCCTCCAACCCGCTGCCGCCGGCGCCGCACTTTGCCGGCGCGGTCGGCATCGCCGCCGGGCCGGAGATCGCGATCATGGATGAGGCCGGGCATCTCCTGCCGCGCGGCGAGATCGGCGAAGTGGTCATTCGCGGCCGCAACGTCACCGCCGGCTATGAAAACAACCCGAAAGCAAATGCGGAGGCGTTCATCGAGGGCTGGTTTCGCACCGGCGACCAGGGGGTGATGGACGCGGCCGGCTATCTCCGCCTGACCGGTCGGCTCAAGGAACTGATCAACCGCGGCGGCGAGAAGGTGAGCCCGATCGAGGTCGATACCGTGATCATGGACCATCAAGCGGTCGCGCAATGCCTCACCTTCGCGCTGCCGCACCCGAAGCTCGGCGAGGAGGTGGCGGCGGCGATCGTGCTGCGCGAGGGAGCGGCGGCGAGCGAGACGGAGATCCGTGAATTCGCCGCAAAACGGCTCGCGCCCTTCAAGGTGCCGCGGAAAATCGTCTTTCTGCCGGAGATTCCGAAAGGGGCGACGGGCAAGCTGCAACGCATCGGGCTTGCCGAAAAACTCGGCCTCGTCGCATGAAAATCGCGATTTTCGGCGCCGGCGCGATCGGCGGCTTTCTCGGCGCCCGCTTGGCGCAAGCCGGGGTCGAGGTCACTTTCATCGCCCGTGGCCCGCATCTGAGCGCGATGCAGTCGGACGGCGTGCGCCTGATCAGCGGCGGCCGGACCGAGACGGTGCGCGTGCGGGCGCTGGCCGAGGCTGCTGCTGCGGGGAAGCAGGACGCGGTGATCGTGACCCTCAAGGCCCACGCCCTGCCGGCGGCGGCGCCCGAGATCGCGCGCCTCTTCGGGCCGGAGACGATGCTGGTGACCGGCATCAACGGCGTTCCCTATTGGTATTTTTACGGCCTCGATGGCCCGTGGCGCGATCGGCGGGTCAACAGCGTCGACCCAGGGGGGACGCTATGGGATCTCCTGCCGCCCGCCCGGGTCATCGGCTGCGTCGTCTATCCCGCCGCCGAGGTGATCGCCCCCGGCGTGATCGAGCATGGCTATGGCGACCGTTTCAGCCTCGGCGAGCCCGATGGCAGCCGGAGCGCGCGGATCGAGGCGCTGTCGCGATGCCTGATCGGCGCCGGCTTGAAGGCGCCGGTGCGGCCGCGCATCCGCGATGAGATCTGGGTCAAGCTCTGGGGCAATCTCGCCTTCAATCCGCTCTCGGCGCTCACCACCGCGACCCTCGACCGCCTCACCGGGGCGGCGGATTTGCGCGCCATCGCGCGGGCGATGATGGTCGAGGCGCAGGCGGTTGCCGAAGCGCTCGGCGTGCGTTTTGCGATCGATATCGACAAGCGCATCGAGGGCGCCGCCGAGGTGGGCGCGCACAAGACCTCGATGCTGCAGGATCTCGAACGCGGGCGGAAGCTGGAGATCGACGCGCTGCTCGGCGCGGTGGTCGAACTCGGCGCTCTCACCGGCCACGCGATGCCGACCTGCCGCACGATTCTCGCCCTGATCCGCGAACGCGCCCGCCGCGCCGGGTGTTATGACGATATTGCCGCGCCGCCCGTGGCGTTGAACCGCGCCGGGATTTCCGGGGGCTATTTGGTTGTAACCGATGCGAGTGCCCCACCTCGTATTTTCTGATGTGATTGTGGGAGACTGCGCGCTGGAGCGTTGGAGCGCGTGGTGTGGGCAGACAGAACTTGACCTGCCCCTGGATTTTCGGACCGCTGCAAAGTTGAGAGACTGGCTCCTTGGAGGGCTACGGCAGTCACGCATTTTGCTTGCGCTGATGGCGCGCGTCTGATTCTCCATGATTTTTGTATTGATGGGGAACGAGATGGCGGTTCGGGGTGGAGCTTTGGGTCATTTTGGTGATGCGCGCCGT
>JAJZBV010000025.1 GCA_021851785.1 Pseudomonadota bacterium | reverse complement strand
GTCGTGGCACGGCCACTTCTTTGTTCAAGGAACACGCGATGTCAACGCAAGAACACACCCGCCAGACCGAAGCCGCCCCGGCCGCCAAGGGGCTGATGTGCCGGCGCAAGGCGCGCTCGGGGAGCCTCCTCGCCGCCGCCCTGCTCGCCGGCACCGCGCTCGGCGGTTATGCCCTGGCCGAACGCAGCCCGGCGCAGGCCGGCGAAACCGCCCCGACCCAAACCGCGCTGCCGGATTTCTCCGCTCTCGTCAGCCGGGTCAAACCGGCGGTGGTCTCCATCACCACCCGCTTGCAGGCGAGCCAGACCGATGACGAAGGGCCGATGCCCTCGCCGTTCTCGACGGCGCCGGACGGGATGCCGGCCCATAAGCACCTGATCGAGGCGCGCGGCTCGGGCTTCATCGTCAGCCCCGACGGTATCATCGTCACCAACAACCACGTCGTCCACGAGGCGAAATCGGTGATGGTGACGCTGAGCGACGGCAGCGAATTGCCGGCCAAGGTCGTCGGCCGCGATGCTCGCACCGATCTCGCCGTGCTGCGCGTCACCGCCGACCATCCCCTGCCCTATGTCACGCTCGGCGATTCGAGCGCGGTCAAGCCCGGCCAATGGGTGATCGCGATGGGCAACCCGTTCGGCCTCGGCGGCAGCGTCACCGCCGGCATCGTCTCGGCCAAGGGGCGCGATATCGGCGCCGGCCCTTATGACAATTTCATCCAGGTCGATGCGCCGATCAATCAGGGCAATTCCGGCGGCCCGTTATTTACCCAGGATGGCACCGTGGTCGGCGTCAACACCGCGATCCTTTCGCCGAGCGGCGGCTCGATCGGCATCGGCTTCGCGATCCCCGCCAATCTGGTGAAGACCGTGGTCGCCGATATCGAAACCTCCGGCCATGTGACGCGCGGCTATCTCGGCGTCGCGGCGCAGCCGGTGGCGGCGGCGCTGCGGGCGGCGCTCGCTCTTCCCGCCGGCCAGAGCGGCGACAAAGGCGCCCTGGTCGCCAATGTCGAGCCGCGCTCGCCGGCCGCCAAGGCCGGACTCCAGCCCGGCGACGTGATCACCGCCGTCGATGGCCAGGCGGTCGCCGATCCGCGCGATCTGGCGCGCGAGATCGCCGCCCTGAAACCGGGGGCGGACGCCAAAATCACCCTGATCAGGAACGGCGCGCCGGCCACCGAGACGGTGACGATCGCCGCCCAGACCGATGGCGAGACCGCCGATCGCGGCGGCGCGGCGGGGGCGGAGACGCCGCGTGTCGGCCTCGCCTTGCAGCCGCTTTCGCCCGAACTCCGCGACCAGCTCGACCTGCCGGCCGAGAGCAAGGGCGCGGTGGTGGCCGCGGTCGAGCCCGGCTCGCCGGCGGAAGCGGCGGGGATCGAGCCCGGCGATGTCGTCGTCGGGGTCGGCACCACGGCGATCGACGGGCCGGACGCCGCGGTCTCGGCGATCCGCAAATCGGCGCATGAGCATCATGCGGTCGCACTCCGCATCCTCCGCCACGGCAACGCCGCCTTCGTCGCGATCGATCTCGACAAGCCCCACGCCGGCTGACGCGATTTCAGCCAAGGCCGGTCATGACGCCGCCCGGGGTGTTGCGCTTGGCAACGCTCCGGGCGGTTGCCTATGATCGGGGCGGGCGGATCATCGCCGCCGGCCGGGGAGAGCGCGCCATGCTGATGACCGCCGCCGCCTATCGCGACAGCCTCCGGCGCCTGCGGCCGCGGGTCTTCGTCAATGGCGAGGCGATCGAAAGCGTCGCCGATGCGCCCGCTCTCGCCCCCGGCATCGCGGCGATCGGTGTCACCTATGATTTCGCCCATCGCCCCGAACACGCGGCGCTGATGACCGCCCGCCAATCGGCCTCCGGCGAGATCGTCAACCGCATGCTGCATATCGACGAGACCACCGACGATCTCCGCCGCAAGCTCGAAGCGGTGCGCCTGGTCTGCCGGGAATCCGGCTGCGCGCAGCGCTATCTCGCCCATGACGCGCTAGGGGCGCTGTTCCAGGCGACGAGACGCTGCGATGACGCGCAGGGGACGGATTATCATCCGCGTTTTCTCGCCTATCTCGCCGCCGTGCAGGACCAGGATCTCGCGCTCGGCATCGCCATGACCGACGCCAAGGGCGACCGCGCGCGCCGCCCTGGCGCGCAGGCCGATCGTGACGCTTACGTCCACATCACCGGCCGCCGGCCGGGCGGCATCGTCATTCGCGGCGTCAAGGCGATCGTCACCGGCGCGCCCTACCTGCATGAATTCCTGGTCCTCCCCTGCCGCACCCATCACCCCGAGGATGCCGCCTCGGCGGTCGCCTGCGCGGTGCCGGTGGATGCGCCGGGGGTGACGATCATCGCCCGCCCGGCCGGCCGCCCGGGCGAGGCGGCGGCGAAATTCTCCGCGCGTTACGGCCAATCGACCGGTGTCGTCCATTTCGAGGACGTGTTCGTTCCCGACGCGCGCGTCTTCCTCGCCGGCGAGGTCGCGGAAGGCGGGTTTCTCACCACCGCCTATGCCACCCACCATCGCCATTCCTGCATCGGCGCGCGCGCCGGCTTCGGCGATCTCCTGATCGGCGCCGGCGCCCTGATGACGGCGGCGAACGGCCTCGATCCCGATCGCCATGGGCATATCCGGGACGCGATGGTGGAGCTGATCACCGTGACGGAAGGGTTTTTCGCCTGCGGCGTCGCGGCCTCGGTCTATGGTGTCGCCGACCCGGCCGGATCGATGATGCCCGAGCCGGTCTTCGCCAATATCGGCAAGCTCCTGCTCGCGGCCAAGATCTACGACATGCAGCGCCTCGCGCATTACCTCTCCGGCGGGCTGATCGTCGCCCTCCCCGGCCCGGAGGAGGACCACAATCCGGAAACCAGCGCAGCACTCGCCAGCGTTTTCGCCGGCCGCGCCGATATCCCGCCCGAGCGGCGGCGCGACGTCGCGCGCCTCCTCGAGGATTTGACCGTGTCCCATCAGGGCGGCTGGTATTCGGTCATCTCGCTCCATGGCGGCGGCTCGCCGGAGGCGATGAAGCGCGAAATCTGGCGCCATTATCCGCTGGCGGAGAAAACCGAACTGGTCGAGCGCCTGCTCGATCGCGGCCTGCTCGACGAAGGCCAGCGCCCCTCGCGCCAGCCCGGACGCTGCTGCGCGAGCGGCTGCGCGCCGCCATCATGAGCGCGGAGGCGGAACTCCGCCGCCTGATCACGATCATGGCGGCGCTGCGCGATCCCGAGACCGGCTGCCCCTGGGACCGGGCGCAGGATTTCGCGACCATCGCGCCCTATACCATCGAGGAGGCCCACGAAGTCGCCGACGCCATCGCCCGGGACGACATCCCCGCCCTCGCCGATGAATTGGGCGATCTCCTGTTTCAGGTGGTCTATCACGCGCGGCTCGCCGAGGAGGCGGGCCATTTCGCTTTCGCCGACATCGCGCGCGCGATCAGCGACAAAATGATCCGCCGGCATCCGCATGTGTTCGGCGAGGCGCGCGCCGAGGCCGGCATGTGGGAGCGCGGCAAGGCCGCCGAACGCGCGGCGGGCGGCGCGACCGGAACCCTCGCCGGCGTGCCGGCCGCACTCCCCGCCCTCGCTCGCGCGCATAAACTCACCGCGCGCGCCGCCCGGGTCGGCTTTGACTGGCCGGATGCCGAGGCGGTTCTCGCCAAACTCGATGAGGAGACCTCCGAACTTCGCGCCGAACTCGCGAGCGCCGACCCGGCGCGGCTCGAGGACGAGGTCGGCGACATGCTGTTCGTGCTCGCCAATCTCGCCCGCAAGCTCGGGCTCGATCCCGAGACCGCGCTGCGCCGGGCGAACCGCAAATTCACCCGCCGCTTCAACGCAATGGAGGCGCGGCTGGCCGCCACCGGCGAAACCCCGGCGGAAGCGGGGCTCGCGGCGATGGAGGCGGCCTGGGCGGCGGTGAAGGCGGCGGAGCGAGGCAACGGCTAGAGCAACATCCGTTCGCGGTGGCTCACGAATATTTCTCTATCTCTTTGTTTTGGCGAGCAAATTAATCCGTTCGGATGATCCTATCTGAACGGATGCTGCTCTGGAGGATCTTCCGCCATGACCGAAACCGCGGTTCGCCACGCGATCGTCGCCGCCTGCCGGCAGATGAACGCGCTCGGCATCAACCAGGGCACGTCGGGCAATATCAGCGTCCGCCGCGGCGAGACCATGCTGATTTCGCCCTCCGCCGTGCCTTATGAGACGATGCGCCCCGAAGACGTCGCGGTGATGCCGATCGGCGGCGAGTATGGCGCCTGGTCGGGGCCGCTGCCGCCATCCAGCGAATGGCGTTTCCATCTCGATATCCTGCGCGCGCGGCCGGAGATCAACGCCGTCGTGCATAGCCATCCGACCTATTGCACCACGCTCGCCATCACCCGGCGGGAAATCCCCGCCTGCCATTACATGATCGCGGCCTTCGGCGGCACCAATGTGCGCTGCGCCCCCTATGCCACGTTCGGCACCAAGACGCTCTCCGGGCACGCGCTCACGGCGCTCGCGGGCCGGCTCGCCTGTCTCCTCGCCAATCACGGCATGATCGCGCTCGGCGAGACCCTGGCGAAGGCGATGTGGCGGGCGGTCGAACTCGAAACCATCGCCCGGCAATATTACCACAGCCTCCTGATCGGCGGGCCGGTGCTGCTTTCCGAGGCCGACATCGCCGAGACCGCGGCGAAATTCGAGACCTACGGCCTGCACGAGCCGACGCGGGCGGCATGACCGGGCCCTTCGACCTCGCGGCGATCGTCGCCCGATTCCCGTTGAGGGTTGGGGCCTCGCGAAGTCCCCGTTCACGGCCTCTCCGCCCCCTATCGGGCGAGCTTCGCCGCGGCGTCCTCCGCCGGCTCTTCCTCGGCGATCACGCCCAAGGGCTCGGGCTCGGCGGTCTGCCACGGCACCGTCGCCACCACCAGATTGACGCCGCCATGGCGTAACAAAGCCCGGCGCAGGCGCTGGGCATTGCGCGTGTGAAGAAACATCTCCCACCAGCGCCCTTCCACCACTTCCGGGATGACCACCATCACCGGGCGGCCGGGAAAGTGTTTTTCGAGATCGAGCGCCGCCCGCAGCAAGGGACCAACCATGCTCCGGAACGGCGAGGTCTCGATCAGCAGTCGCGGCGGCGAGAGGCCGGCGCGCCTGGCCGGCTGCTCGACATAGCGGCGCCAATTATCGCGCAGCGTCTTCTCATGCGCCTCCTCCCCCTCGCTCGCGCCATCGGGGCCTTCGAGCGCGGTCAGATGCAGCGCGAAGACGTCGGGCGAGACGCGCAGCGCGAAATTCAGCGCCTTGCGCCCGAGCCGGTCCCAGCGCTCGATCGGCAGCAGCACCACCGGCGGCTCATAGTGGGAAAACTGCACCCGGCGGTCGCGGGCGCCGAGGATCGCTGTGTCCAGCGTCGCATAATAGCGGCGAATGGCGCGCAGCAGGAGCAGCATCGCCGGGATGATGGCAACCGTGATCCAGGCGCCCTCGACGAATTTCGCGACCAGGATGATGGCGAGCGCGAGCCCGGTCGCGGCGGCGCCGAAGCCGTTGACGACGAGGCGAAAATGCGCCCCGGCGCCGTGCTCCCCGCGCGCCCGCCACCAATGCACCGCCATCCCCGCTTGCGACAGCGTGAAGGCGAGAAAGGCGCCGACCGCGAACAGCGGGATCAGCCGGTCGGTGACGCCGTCGAAGACGATCAGCAACAGCCCGGCGCCGACGGCAAGGAACAAAACGCCAACCGAATACACCAGCCGCCGCCCCGGCGCGGCAAACGCATGGGGGAGGAAACTGTCCTTCGCCACCAGCCGGCAAAGACGCGGAAACCCGACGAAGCTGGTATTGGCGGAAAGGCACAGCACCGCGAGAATGCCGGCGATGGTGAGGTAATAGAACCAGCCATGGCCATAAACCGCGGTGATCAGTTGCGAGAGCACGCTTTGGTAGCCGGGCGCCGTCTGATCCATCGCCGAGATGCCGTAGACCGGCACGAGATAGGAAATCCCGAGCAGCAGAAGCCCGAGCAGCACCACGATCGCGGTCAGGGTGCGGTGCGCGTTCACCACCACCGGCTCGCGAAAGGCGCTGGTGCTGTTGCTCACCGCCTCGACCCCGGTCATCGCCGTGCAGCCGCTGGCAAACGCCCGCAGCAACAGCCAGAGCCCGACCGCCTCCCCCGCCTTGGGGAGCGGCGGCGGCCGGATCACCGCCGCCGGATGGCCGCCGCCGAGCAGCGTTTTGACGACGCCGAGCACCAGGACGATGCCGAGGGAGCCGAGGAACAGATAGGTCGGCAGCGCGAACGCAAGCCCCGATTCCTTGGTCCCGCGCAAATTGATGAGGGTGATGGCGGCGAGAATGGCGAGACAGAGCCAGAGCGTGAGGGGTTGCAGCGCCGGCAGCGCCGAGATCAGCGCCGCGACGCCCGCCGAAATGCCGACCGCGACGTTGAGCGTATAGTCGATCATCAAGGCGATCGCGGCGAGCAGCCCGGCAGCGGCGCCGAGATTCTCCGAGGCGACGGTGTAGGAGCCGCCATTCTTCGGGTAGGCGGCGATGGTCTGGCGGTAGGAAAAATAAAGAATGGCCAGGAGCGCGAGGATCACCCAGGTCACCGGCGCGACCAGGCCGCTCCCTGCCCCGCCCGCCGCCACCAAAATGCTGAGCGTCGCCTCCGGCCCATAGGCCGCGGAACTGAGCCCGTCGAGACCCATCGCCGGCAAGGCCGGGACCAGCCCCATGCGCTGTCCCTCGGCCTCTCGATTGGCGAGCTTGCGCCCGAACAACAGATCTCGCAGCATCGTCTCGTGCTCCCGTCGGTTGGTTCAGCCGCCGGCGGCGGTGCCGCGGCGAGACGCCGGCGCCTCGGCGGCGATCAGCTCGAGCAGCGCCGTCGCGGCGTGGCCACGATGCCGCTCGCGGTGCCAGAGCGCCCGAAACATCCGTGCCGGCATGGCAAAGGGCACGCGCCGCACCTGCCCGGCGGCCAGCGCCTCGCCGATGACATAGTCCGAGAGCGCGCTCACCCCCGCCCCCGCCGTGACCGCGACCCGCACCGCCTCATTCGCCGGCAGCTCCAATACCACCCGCAGCGTCTCCGGCGCCACCCCGCGCGCCCGCAGCGCCGCCTCCAGCCCCGCGCGGGTGCCCGAGCCGGATTCACGCATCACCCAGTTCGCCGCGGCCAGCGCCTCGGCGCTCGGCGCGGCGTCCGCCAGCGCCCAGGGATGGTCGGGCGGGGTGATCAGCGCCAGCCGATCCTCCGCCACCGGCCGCGCCGCCAGCATCGGCGCATCGGTATCGCCTTCGACGAAACCGAGTTCCGCCTCGCCCTCCTTGACCGCGTGCGAGACCTGCGCGGTGTTGCCGATGGTGACGCTGAGATCGATCTCCGGCCAGGCGGCGCGAAACCGCGCGAGATGGCGCGGCAGCCAGTGGACGGCGATGGTCTGGCTCGCAGCAATCACCAGCCGCCCGCGCTTGAGGCCGCTGAGATCGACCAGCGCCCGCTCGGCGGCGGCGGCGCGGGCGAGCACCGCGCGGGCCTCGTCGAGAAAAATCCGCCCCGCCTCGCTGAGCGCGATATTGCGCCCGACGCGGTGGAATAATTTCACCCCGAACCGTCCCTCCAGCGCCTGCACCGCGGCACTCACCGCCGATTGCGTGAGATTGAGGGCGAGGCTCGCCCGCGTGACGTGTTCGCGCTCGGCGACGGCGACGAAAATTCTGAGTTGTTCGAGTGTCATGAAAACCTCGTCATGCGGGCCAGCCATCAGGGATGAGCCGATCGGCGCTTGTCAACCGCCCCGGTTTCGGCCACCAAGCGAGCGGTCCCACCCCGGAAGGAGCCGAGAGCCGCATGGATTTGCTGCACGCGATCGCCGTAGCCATCCTCCAGGGGGCGACGGAATTATTCCCGGTCAGCAGCCTCGGCCACGCGGTCGTGCTGCCGGCGGTTTTCGGCATGAACCTCGATGAACGCGCGCCCTCGTTCCTGCCCTTCCTGGTGATGCTCCATCTCGGCACCGCGACCGCCTTGCTGCTCTATTTCTGGCGCGATTGGTGGGCGCTCGCCCGTGGGGTCATCGGGTTCGATGACCCGCACCAGGCACGCGAAAGCCGCCGCGTCCTCGCCCTGATCGTCATCGCGACCCTCCCGGCGGTGATCATCGGCTTCGTGTTCGAGCATTTTTTCCGCGGCCTCTTCGCCTCGCCGATGATCGCGGCGCTGTTTCTGATCATCAATGGCGGCTTGCTGCTGTTTGGCGAACGTCTCCGCGGGCGCGGGCATCGTCCGTTATCGACGCTCTCGGCGGGCGATGCGCTGGCCATCGGGCTCTGGCAATGCACGGCGCTGATCCCCGGCATTTCGCGCTCCGGCGCGACCATCGTCGGCGCGCTCTTGCGCGGCATCGACCACGAGGGGGCGGCGCATTTCTCCTTCCTCATCGCAACCCCGATCATTCTCGGCGCGACCGTTCTCGAAGTGCCGAAACTGCATCATCAGGGCATGCCGCCCGGCGTGTTGGCGATTGCGACCATCGCCGCGATCGTCGCCGGGATCACCGCCTTCGCCAGCACCGCCTTCCTCATGCGCTATTTCCGCCGCCACGATTCCTGGGCGCTCAATCCCTTCGCCTATTACTGCATCGCGCTCGGGGCGGCGGCGCTGGCGGCGCTCGCGCTGCTACCTTGATGCGTCGCGCGCTCTTCGCCGCCCTCGCCGCCCTCCCGCTCGCCGCGGCGGCGCCGGAGCGGCCGCGGGTCGTGCTCGCGGCGACGCCGATCGCCCGCCTCGATCTCCCCTGGTGGCAAGCGCGATTTGCGCAAAAAGCCGAGGCGCTGCGCAAAGCCCCGATCGACCTGGTATTCTACGGCGATTCCATCACCGCCGATTACGAACGCGCCGGCCCCGAGCCGTGGCGCGATTTCACCCCGATCTGGCAGCGCTATTACGGCGCGCGCCACGCCGTCAATCTCGGTTTCAAGGGCGACACCACCGCCAATCTGCTGTGGCGCGTGACGCATGGCGAGGCGAACGGCATCGCCCCGCAAGTGGCGGTGGTGCTGATCGGCGCCAATAATCTCGGCCGGCTGCACTGGTCGGCCGAGGACACGATCGCCGGCATCGCCGCCGATGTCGCCGCCCTCCGCCAGCGCTTGCCGAAAACCCGCATCCTGCTGCTCGGCATCCTGCCGAGCGAGCGCTCGGCATGGGCGAGCGCGACGACGCTCGTCGTCAACCGCGCCCTCGCCACCCGCTATCGTGCCGATCCCGTCGTCACTTTTCTCGATGTGAGCGGGGCATTCATGAAAAACGGCACGCTCGATCGCGCCCTTTTTCTCGACCCGTTGCTCACCCCGCCGGAACCCCCGCTTCACCCCAATGCCGAAGGCCAGGCGAAAATGGCGGCGGCGATCGAGCCGGTCCTCGCCCGTTTGCTTCACGAATGATCAGCGGAGTTCCGGCGCCGGCAGGATCACGCCGCGCGCCTCGCCAAAGCCGATGCCGACGACCCCCTCGCGCGCCGCGTGCGCCCGAAAAATCACCTCGTCACCGTCTTCGAGGAAGCGCCGCGTCTCGCCCGAGGGCAGCGTCAGCGGCTTCCGCCCGCCTTCGGTGATTTCGAGCAGGCTGCCACGGCTCTCCGGCGTCGGCCCGGAAATGGTGCCGGAGCCGAACAGATCACCGGGGGAGAGATTGCAGCCATTGCTCGCGTGATGGGCGAGCATCTGTGCCGCCGTCCAGTAGAGATGGCGGGTATTGGAGCGCGCGAGCCGCACCGGTGCCGCGTTGGCCGCGCGCATCCCAGGTGTCAGGAGCAAGATGTCGAGCGTGATATCGAAAGCGCCGGATTCCTGATCGTCGGGATCGAAAAGATACGGAAGTGGCGCCGGGTCGCCGGCCGGGCGCGGCGCCTGGCGGAGGCGAAACGGCGCCAGGGCCTCGGCGGTGACGATCCAGGGCGAGAGCGTCGTTGCGAAATTCTTGGCGAGAAACGGGCCGAGCGGTTGATACTCCCACGCCTGGATATCGCGCGCCGACCAGTCGTTCAGAAGCGAAAAACCGGCGATATGATCACGGGCTTCGGCGATCGGGATGGGCTCGCCGAGGGCATTGCCGCGCCCGACCCAGATGCCGAGTTCGAGTTCGTAATCGAGATTGCGGCTCGCACCGAAACTCGGCACCGTCTCGCTCGCCGGCTTGCGCTGCCCGTTCGGCCGCCGCACCCCTTCGCCGGAGACGATCACCGAGGACGCGCGCCCGTGATAGGCGACCGGCACATATTTGTAATTGGGCAACAGCGGATTGTCGGGGCGGAATTGCCGCCCGGTATTGCTCGCGTGGTGGATTCCGGCGAAAAAATCGGTGTAATCGCCGATCCGCGCCGGCAGGTGGAGCACGCAATCGGCCATCGGGCGCAGCCATTCCGGGCGCGGTTTTGCCGTCTCGTCGAGGATCGCCGAGAGCGTTTGCCGAAGCGCGGCCCGCGCCGCGACCGTCTCGCTCAAGAGGGCATTGAGCGTCGGCTGCTCGCAGGCCGTCGCGATGGCGGCATCGACCACCTGGGCTTGCGCAAGCGCGCGGAGATCGAGGATCGCATCCCCGATCGCAACCCCGATCCGCGCGTCATCGCCGTTTGGCGAAAAAACCCCCAATGGCAGGTTCTGGATGGGAAATTCGGAATGGCCATTGGCGCTCGCAACCCAACTCCGGCGCGACGGATCATGCGTCGCATCGATCATCGGCCGTTCCCGGTGAAACTCGCTTTCAAGTCATTCCAGCATGAATCATAGTCTTTTTGAAATTGCGGGCAAGTGAGCGCGAATTCGCTGGGGCGGATGACGAGGCTGGTTTCGAACATGAAAGCGAGCGTGTTATCGATCTTGTGCGGGGCGAGGTCGGATGCGATGGCGCGCTCGGTGGTCGGCGCGTCCGGCCCATGCGCGCTCATGCAGGCATGGAGCGACATTCCGCCCGGCGAAAATCCGCCCGCCTTGGCGTCATATTCACCATGCACGAGGCCCATGCATTCATTCATGACGTTACGATGGAACCAGGGCGGGCGAAACGTGTGTTCGGCGACCATCCAACGCGGCGGGAAAATCACGAAATCGACATTGGCGACGCCCGGCGTCGGCGTCGGCGAGGTGAGCACGGTGAAGATCGAGGGATCGGGATGGTCGAAACTCACCGTGCCGATCGTATTGAACAGCGAAAGATCATATTTGCACGGCACCGCATTGCCATGCCAGGCGACGACGTCGAAAGGTGAGCGGGCGAGCGTCGTCGACCAGAGCGTCCCCTGGAATTTCTGCACCAATTCCACCGGCTCGGCGCGGTCCTCGAACCAGGCTTGCGGCGCGAGAAAATCGCGGGGATTGGCCAGGCCATTGCTCCCGATCGGGCCGAGATCGGGCAAACGCAAGGCCGCGCCATGATTTTCGCAGACATAGCCGCGCGCGCTCGGGTCATGGAGGTCGACGCGGAATTTCATCCCGCGCGGCATGATCGCGATTTCCCCGGGCGCGACGTCGAGCCGCCCGCACTCCGTCACCAGACGCAAGCGCCCGGCTTGCGGCACCAGCAGCAACTCGCCATCGGCGTCGAAAAATGCCCGCCGCATCGAGCGATTGGCGACATAGAGATGAAGGCTGACGCCGGCCGGCGCCGTCGCCTCGCTATTCGCGCCCATGGTGATCAGGCCCGCGAGAAAATCCGTCGGCTGATCGGGGATCGGAATCGGATCCCAGCGCATCCGGTTGGGATTGGGCCGAGCGAGCGGCCCCGCGAACAGGCGCTGATCGATCGGCTGGAACCGCGAATGCCGTGCCGAGGGCACGATCCGATAGAGCCAGGTGCGGCGCGCTTCGCCACGTGGCACAGTGAAGGCGGTCGCCGAGAATTGTTCGGCATGGAGCCCGAAAGGCACGCGCTGCGGCGAATTCTGCCCGCGCGGCAAAGCGCCAGGGATGGCCTCGCTCGCAAACTCATTGCCGAAACCGCTGAGATGGGCGAGCCCATCGGCGTCGGTTCGCTGATCGATCGCGTTCATTCCGGTTCTCCCCTCACTCCGTTGCTGGTTCGCGACTATCGGTCTCATCGCCGCGCACGACGCGCCGCGCGGTCGCGATCGCCGCCAGAACCGGCGCGGTCGCCGGCAATTGATTGGCGAGCAAAAGCACGATCGCGGCATCGAGGCGGCGCGATTGTTCCGCGCCCAGCCCGGCATGGGCCGCGGCCAGCGCGACGAAAATCGCATCCGGATCGTCGAGATGGGCGCTGGTATCGAGGGTCATGCCGATATCTCCGCCACGGCCGGGCAACCGCCCGAGAGACTATGATCGCGCGCCGCGCAGACATGGTCGCCATCGATGCGCGTCATCACGCTTGCGACGTGCTGATCGGGACGGAACAGAATCCCGCCGCCTTCCCGTCCGCCGTAACGGCGCTTGACCATGCCTTCGACATCGACGAGGACCGACGCCTCGCCGTCACCGCTTCCGCGATCGGCGATCACCACCGTCTCGATCCCATGGGCGCGCAATTTCGCCCGCACCCCGTCCGCGACCGGCGCAAACGCCATCAGCGTGAAATTTCGTCCGCCGAGATGGCGCAACAGCCAATCCCTACGCCCATGATCGAGAACCGGCGCATCGATCGCCGGGCTCCCGGGCGCCGGCGCGCCATCCCACCCCGCGGAGGCGGGATCGTTGAGCGGGCTCGCGCGCAAGATCGCCGGCAGCGAGAGCCGCCCGGAATTGACCAGACGGCGCGCAAACTCGAAACGTTCACCCAGCAGCAGGGTTGCGTCGCGATAGGCGCGGATGGCATCCGATTTCGGCGAGATGAAATCGGTACTCCGCGTCGAGTGGAGAATGTTTTCATCCGCGGCGAAGACGCGCTCGGCGTCATAGCTCGCGAGCAGACTTTCATCGCCGCTGCCATCGAGAATGGCGGCGAGTTTCCAGGCGAGATTATCGGCATCCTGCACGCCGCCATTGCCGCCGCGGGCGCCGAACGGGCTCACCTGATGCGCCGCGTCACCGGCGAAAACCACCCTTCCATGGACGAATTTTTCCAGCCGCCGGCAGCGGAAGGTATAGACGCTGACCCAATCCAAGGTGAACGGTGTGGCGCCGAGCATCGCCTCGATGCGCGGGATGACGCGCTCGGGTTTTCGTTCCTCCTCGGGGTCGGCCTCGGGGCCGAGCTGGAAATCGATCCGCCAGATGTCATCCGCCTGACGATGGAGAAGCACCGATTGGCCGCGATGAAAGGGGGGGTCGAACCAGAACCAGCGCTCGCTCGGGAACGGCGCCCGCATCTCGACATCGGCGATCAGGAAGCGGTCACGAAACGCGCGTCCGACGAACGGCAAAGCCATCGCCTCGCGGATCGTCGAGCGCGCGCCATCGCAGGCGAGCAGCCAGGAACAGGTGAGATCATAATGCCCCATCGGTGTCTCGATGCGAAGCGTGACATGATCGGGATGATTGGCAACCGACGCCACCCGATGCTTCCAACGCAGATCCACCCCGGCAGCAATGCACGCCTCGACCAGCCATTCCTCGACGTGATATTGCTGGAGATTGACGAAGGCGGGATAATGATGGCCGCTTTCCGGCAGCAGGTTGAAGGCGTAGATCTCCCGCTCCTGGAAAAAGATTTTCCCGGTGTTCCAGGTGACTCCTTTTTCGAGGAGACGTTCGCCGAGCCCGAGACGATCGTAGATCTCGAGCGTCCTTTTCGCGAAACAGATCGCCCGCGAGCCGACCGAGACGGTATCGTCGTCATCGAGCAGGACAACGGCGATGCCGCGGCGCGCGAGATCGAGCGCGAGCGTGAGCCCGACCAGCCCGCCGCCCGCCACCACCACCTTGTGATGTGCCGCGGATTTTGCCGGCGGCCGGACAGCATAGCGCGGCGGCTGGTATTTCATCTCTCGCGTCTCAGGATTTCCCCGCGCCCGCTTCCAAGGCGCGCCACATCTCGAGATCGCGTTCGGCGGTCCAGATGCGCGGCCAGTCGATGCCGCACGCCTCGTCATGGGCGCGCGAAACATCGAACGGCATGCAATGGTCGAAAATCACCCAATGCCCGTATTTTGGCCGCATGACCGCCATCGCCTCGGCATAGATTTCATGGAGCGGCTGTTTTTTGGCGACCCCCGCCTTGACGATCGCGAAAAGATCGGCGGTGAAGCTCGCGGTTCCGGCAATCCCCTCCGCGACCTCATCGCGCCCGATCAGCGAACGCCCGCGCCCGGGCACCAGGCGCTCGGCGCCGAGCGCCCGGATCTTGTCCAGCGTCGCCGGCCAATCGGTGAAATGCGCGTCGCCGCAATAGGGCGTTGCGCCAAACTCCACCGTATCGCCGGCGAACAGAACCCGCTCCTCAGGCAGCCAGACGATGGTGTCACCGGCGGTGTGCGAGCGCCCGATATGGATGATCTCGACGACACGCTTGCCAAGTTTCAAGGTCATGCGGTCATGAAAGACGAGGCTCGGATGGGTGAGACCGGGGATCGAGGCCTGGCCGCGGAAGAGGCGCGGGAAACGCCCGATCTCGCTCGCCATGTCGGCCGCACCCCGCTCCTCGATGAGGCGGTTGGTGACGTCGGAGGCGATGATCTCGGCGCCCTGATAGGCGCTGGCCCCGAGCACCCTGACCGCGTGGTAGTGCGACAGCACGACATGGCGGATGGGCTTGTCGGTAATGGCGCGGATGCGCGCGATGACATCTTCCGCCATTTGCGGCGTCGCCTGGGCATCGACCACCAATACCGAGGATGAGCCGATCACCACACCGGAATTGGGATCGCCCTCGGCGGTGTAGCCATAAAGCCCGGGGCCGAGTTCCTCGAAGGAGATTTTCTTCTCGGCCAAATCATGCGTGCTGGCGAAACCGCTCATGTGTCTCTTGTTCCCATTGATGGAGGCTCAGGTTTTCTTGACCAGGGGGCAGAGGCTGTCGGCGAGCGGGCGAAACGCATCCTCGCCCTTCACCGTGCGCACGATATCATAATAATCCCACGGCCCCTTCGACTCCTCCGGTGACTTGATCCGCGCGAGATACATATCGCGGATCACCCGGCCGTCGATACGCAAATAGCCGTTTTTGACGAACGCATCATTGATCGGCATCTTTCGCATCTCCGCCATCACCGCCTGCGGATCGGTGCCGACTTTCGCCACCGCTTTGAGATAATGCAAGACGACGCCATAGGTTCCGGTCTGCTCCATCGACGGCATGACATTGGTGCGGGCGAAGAAGCGCTCCGACCAGGCCCGCGTCTCGGCGTTGAGATCCCAATATGACGCCGTCGTCAGCATGATCCCTTGCGCCGTCTTGAGCCCGAGCGCGGGAACATAGGTGATGAACATCAGAAGGGCGGCGATACGCTGACCATTCAAGCGCTGGCCGATGCCGAACTCCGCGGCTTGCTTGATGGCGTTGTTGGTGTCCTGCGCGGCATTGGCCAAGGCGACAACATCGGCCTTGGACGCCTGGGCGGCAAGCAGCACGGCGGAGAAATCGCTCGCTCCCGGCGGATGGAGCGAATGGCCGAGCACCTTGCCACCGGCTTTTTCGATGAACGCCGTCGCATCCGCCTGCAACTGATGGCCGAAGGAATAATCCGCGGTGATGAAGAACCAGGTCTTGGCCCCTTCCGCCACCATCGCCGCGCCGATGACATGGGCAAGGGCGTAGGTGTCGTAGGTGAATTGCACGGTATTGGCGTTGCAGTCCTGATTGGTGATCGAGCTTGCCCCCGGCCCCGAGAGCAACGCGAGGCGGTTCTTCTGCTTGCAGAATCCGCTGATCGCGAGCCCGAGCGCCGACATCGGCACATCGACGATCGCCTGGACGTCTTGGTTGTCAAACCAATCGCGCGCGATCTGAACACCGAGATCAGGGTTCATGCGATGATCGCCGCTCAGGAACTCGACCGGCCGGCCGCCGGCCAAGCCCCCCAATTCCTCGACCGCCATCTGCGCCGCCACCGTCGAGCCCATGCCGCCGGTATCGCGGCCCCAACTCGACATATCGACGAGCACGCCAAGGCGCAGCGGTTCGGCGGCACGCGCGGTCCGGACGAAAGGCGCCGCGAGCGCGGCAAGCCCGCCCCCGGTCACCACGCGCCGGGTCACGCGGGCGGACATCGTCGGGATTCGGATTGTTTTCATTGTTTCCTCCTTGTGCGCTGCCGTTGGTCGGCGACGTCTTGTTGACGGCTATTTACTCATAGCCGAACTCTTTCGCAATAGACGAATTAGACGACGTATCGGCAAACTATGCCCGGCATTGGCCGCGTCCATGCGCCAGATCAATGACATCGCAGCCGCCGGCGCCAAAGCGCGGCACGTCACGCCTCGGGGGCGCCGAGGGCGGCAAGCATTTTTACCCGATCGGCCGGTCCTGTTCGGCTGGGTAGCGTGAAAACCGACCCTTCCCCCCCGAGCTGGCCCGAAAGCTCGCCGGCATAGGCCCGCAAAGCCGCGAGCTGCGGGCTTTCCGGGCTGAGATCGACGAGCCCGGACGGGCCCATCGCCGTCACCGCGAGCTGGATCTGCCCGCCATGGTCGAACACCGGGGCGCTGATCGCGCTCACCCCGGGGACCGGCGCCCCCGCCGTCGTCGCGTAGCCGACCTCCCGCACCCGCGCCACCATCCGGCGCACATCCTCGAGCCGCATCCCGGCGGCGACGCGCTGGCTATGCGCCGGGTTGGCGAGTTCGGCGGCGATCATGTCCTCGATCAGGGCCGGGGCGGCGAAGGCGGCGAAGACCCAGCCGGTCGCCGTGCCGGTGAGCGAGAACAGGGTGCCGGCGCGGACATTGGCATGCACTTGCGTCGCCGCCTCATGCACCTGCACCACCGTCGGGCCGTGATCGCCCCAAACGGTGATCGCCACCATCAGATCGAGCCGGTCGGAAATCTGGCCGATGGTTTCGGCCGCCATGCGAAGCGGGTCGAGCCCCCTGAGCCGCGCCAAGCCGAGGCGGAGCGCGAAGGGGCCGAGGCGATAGCGCCCGGAGGCGCCATCCTGCTCGACGAGGCCGAGTTTGCGCAGACTGACGAGATAGGCATGGGCCTGCGCCGGGGTGATCGCGGCGCCGGCGGCGAGATCGCGCAGCATCGCCGCCCGTCCGGCGCGCATCAGCGCCTCCAGGATCCGCCCGGCAATCTCGACCGACTGCACCCCCCGGCTTCGAATCGTCATCGGCTCAAGCTAGAACGGGGGGAGCGCGAAGGGAATTCCCCGCCGGCCGGCGGCGCGCGGCGGCTTATTCCGCGAACACCCCGCCACCATCGGCGACCGGCCAGGCGAGGGCCGCGGGGTCGAACAGCCGCCAGCAATGGCGGCCGGCGGCTTTCGCCTGATAGAGCGCGGCATCGGCGTTGCGCAAGAGATCGCCGGCGCCGACCGACCCGTCACCCTCGGCGCCGAGCGCGACCCCGATGCTGGTCGCGACCGCGACCCGCCGCCCCTCCAGGACATAATGGCCGCACACCGCCTCGATCAGCCGTTCGGCGAGACGGAGCGCCTGTTCGCGGGTGCGGCAATCGGGCAGAAGGATCGCGAATTCATCGCCGCCGAGCCGGGCGACGGTGTCGGTCTCGCGGGTCTCGGCGTTGATCCGCGCCGCGACCTGCTGCAGCAAGGCATCGCCGGCGGCGTGGCCGAGCGTGTCGTTGACCTCCTTGAAACGGTCGAGATCGAGGCAGAACACCGCGATCCGCCGCCGCGGCCGCAAATCCGCGATCGCCGCCGTGAGCCGTTCGTGAAACAACCGGCGATTGGCGAGCCCGGTCAGCGGATCCTGGCGGGCGAGCAGCGCGATCTCCTCCGTCCGCCGCGCGAGTTCGGATTGGCGCGCGCGGGCTTCGAGCAATTCGATCGCGGTGCCGGCGAGGTTGCGCAGGATATCGGCCTCATGGGCGGTAAAATCGTCGCGCCGCACGGTATCGAGGACGCAGAGGCTGCCGACCCGGAACCCGCCGGGGGCGATCAAGGGCGCGCCGGCATAAAACCGCACGAGCGGCGCCCCCGTCACCACCGGGGCGGCGGCGAAGCGCGCATCTTCCCGCGCGTCCGGCACCACGAACACAAGGTCATCGCCGATCGTCTCGTTGCAAAACGACATCCGCCGGGGCATTTCGCGCGCCTCGACGCCGACCCGCGCCTTGAACCAGTGGCGCTCGGCATCGGCGAGGCTCAACGTCGCGATCGGGGTTTTGAATACCCGCGCCGCGATCCACGCCAGACGGTCGAAATTAGGTTCGGGCTCCGTGTCGAGAACCGCGTAATCATAGAGCTTGCGTAAACGTTGACGTTCATCATGGCCCATGGGAATTTTCCCTTCATCGCACCGGCCGTCCTCTGCTTATACTCGGCTTAATGTTAAGATTGCACCAAAAAGGAACTCCGTCGGAATGACCGCTGAAACGGAGACGAAAAGCGGAGACGAGGCTGGCCCGGGCGGCGTCGGCGAGGTTCTGCGGGTCTTTTTCCGTCTGGGATGCACGAGTTTCGGCGGCCCGATCGCCCATCTCGGCTATTTTCGCGCCGAATTCGTCGCCCGCCGGCGCTGGCTGGACGAGGCGCATTACGCCGATCTCGTCGCGCTCTGCCAGTTTCTTCCCGGCCCGGCGAGCAGCCAGGTCGCGGTCAGCCTCGGCATACTGCGCGCCGGACTGGCCGGCGGCGTCGCCGCTTGGCTCGGCTTCAGCCTCCCCTCCGCCATCGCCCTGATCGCCTTTGCCGCGGGGGTCGGCACGATCGGCGCCATGCACGATGCCGCCTGGCTCGCGGGGCTCCGCATCGTCGCGGTCGCGGTGGTCGCGCAAGCGGTCTCTGGGATGGCGCGCACGCTCTGCCCCGACCGCCCGCGCGCGACGCTCGCCGTCGTGAGCGCGATCCTGGCGCTGGCCGCGCCCGGCGCCCCCGGGCAGATCGGCGCGATCGCGCTCGGCGCGGTGATCGGTTGGCGCGCCTTCCGCGCGCCGGCGCCGGCGCCGGCGGGGGAACTCGGCATCACGCTTTCGCGCGCCTTCGCCGCCCCCGCCCTCGTGGCGTTCGCTTCCCTTCTGCTCGGCCTGCCGTTTCTGGCCGGCGAAAGCCATGTCCTCGCCCTGTTCGCGGCGTTTTACCGCGCCGGCGCCCTCGTCTTCGGCGGCGGCCATGTCGTCCTGCCGCTCTTGCAAGCGGCGGTGGTGCCGCCGGGCTGGGTCGATAACGACGCGTTTCTCGCCGGCTATGGCGCGGCGCAGGCGGTGCCGGGGCCGCTTTTTACCTTCGCCGCCTATCTCGGCGCGGTGATGCGCCCGGCGCCGCATGGCTGGCGCGGCGGCCTGATCGCGCTGGTCGCGATCTATCTGCCGTCTTTTCTGCTGCTCATCGGTATTTTGCCGTTCTGGGACGCGCTCCGCCGCAACGAGACGGTGCGGGCGGCGCTCCGCGGGGTCAACGCCGCGGTGGTCGGGGTTCTGCTCGCCGCGCTCTATACGCCGGTCTGGACCAGCGCGATCGCCGGGCCGCGCGATTTCGCCCTGGCGCTCGCCGCCTTCCTCGCCCTCGTCTTCTGGCGCGTGCCGCCCTGGCTCGTCGTTTTCGCCGGAGCGCTCGGCGCGGCCGCGCTCGCCGTGGTCTGAACGCCCGCGACGGGATCAGCCGAGCAGCGCCTCGCGGAGCGCCGTCCAGCTCGCGCGATCGGAGGTCGCGATCAGCCCGCCGCTCCGGACATCGACGCGATAGGGACCGCCGTCGAAGGTCGCGCTATAGCCGCCGGCTTCCTGGTGCAGAAGCCAGCCCGGCGCGTGGTCCCAGGGCATCAGCCGGTTGAACACCAGGAAATGGCAATGGCCGCCGGCGAGCAGGCGGTATTCATGGGCGGCGCAGCGGAAATCCCACGCCGCGCGGAGGCGCGGTAGATGGCCGCACACCCGCGCCCGGAGCGGCGGCGGCAGATAGCGCCAGGACACCGTGCCGGTCATCGCCTCGACCGGCGCCGGCGGCGCGACGCGCAAGACCTCGCGGGTACCCTCCGCCGTCTCGCGCCACGCCCCCTCGCCGCGCAAGGCGAGGGCGAGATCGTCGCCGAGCGGATCGAGAATCGCCGCCGCCACCACTTCGCCACGCCGGATCGCCGCCGCCATGACGCCAAAGAGCGGCAATCCGGCGGCGAAATTCGCGGTGCCGTCCACCGGATCGACGACGAAGGCGAGATCGGCGCCGGCGAGCCCGGAAAGCAGCGCCGGATCACGCGATGCCGCCTCCTCGCCGACCACCAGGGCGCCGGGAAAGCGGCGGCGCAGCCCGGCGCCGATCCGCGCCTCGGCGGCCTCGTCGGCGTCGGTGACGAGATCGAGCGGGCCGGATTTCTGGCGGATGCCGCCGGCGCCGAGGCGGCGAAAGCGCGGGAGAATCTCATCCCGCGCCGCCTCGCGGAGGAGAGCGGCGAGGTCGGCGAGGTCGGCGCGCGAAAATGTCACGGCAATCGCTCGAACCGGGCACGATCGGCGGGCAGGAGGCGGACACGGAGCCGGATCGCGCCCTCGCCATCGGCGCGCCCGATCACCTCGCCATGCTGATAGAGCCAGGCGATGCGCGCGCCATCCGCGGGCGGGATGACGTATTCCACCTCCGCCATCCCCGCCGCGATCCGGCGATCGATCGCCGCCTGCAAATCCGCGAGGCCGTTGCCGGTGATCGCCGAGACGCGAACCGCGCCCTCGCGCGGCGCCGCGACGTCATCCAAGAGATCGGCTTTGTTCTCGACCTCGATCACCCGCCGCGGCCAATCCGCCTCCAGCATGCCATCCGCCGCCATGCCGGTAAGCACGGCGAGCACGTCGGCGCGCTGGGCGAGGGTATCGGGGTGGGCGGCGTCGCGGATGTGGAGAATGACATCGGCCTCGGCGACCTCCTCCAAGGTCGCGCGGAAGGCGGCGACCAGTTCGGTCGGCAATTCGCTGATGAAACCGACGGTGTCCGACAAAATCACCCGCCGCCCGGAGGGGAGGCGAAGGACGCGCATGGTCGGATCGAGGGTCGCGAAGAGCTGGTCACGCGCCTCGACCGCAGCCCCGGTCATGGCGTTGAACAGCGTCGATTTGCCGGCATTGGTGTAGCCGACCAGGGCGACGACCGGGAACGGCACCCGTTTGCGCGCCGCGCGGTGCAGGCCGCGGGTGCGGCGCACCTGTTCGAGATCGCGCTTCAGCCGCACGATGCGCTCGCCGATCAGACGGCGGTCGGCCTCGATCTGGGTCTCGCCCGGCCCGCCCAAGAAGCCGAAGCCGCCGCGCTGACGCTCGAGATGGGTCCAGGAGCGGACGAGGCGGCTGCGCTGATATTCGAGATGGGCGAGTTCGACCTGCAGCGCGCCCTCGCGGGTCGCCGCGCGCTCGCCGAAGATATCGAGGATCAGGCCGGTGCGGTCGATCACCTTGCAGCTCCAGGCGCGCTCCAGATTGCGCTGCTGCACCGGGCTGAGTTCGGTATCGACGATGATCACCGCGACCGACTGCCCGGCGATGGCCTGGGCGACGAGTTCGATCTGGCCGGAGCCGAGCAGCGTCGACGGACGCACGACACGCAGCGGCACAACCGCGGAATGGACGACGACGAGGCCGATCGCGGCGGCGAGATTGGTCGCCTCCGTCAGCCGCGCCTCGGCGGCGCGGGCGGCGGTGGCGCGATCCTCCCGGTCCCAGGGGAGGATCACGGCGGCGCGAACCGGGGACGCGGCGCTCACGCCGTGCGCCGGGAGCATATCATGCCGGCGGCACCGCTTGGCGGCCTCGCCTCAGACGTCACCGGCCGGTGCGGCCTCCCGCCCCGTCACTGCCCCGGCCTCGACCTTGGAGCCGTCGAACAACTGGATCGGCCCGCTCGGCATGACCGTGCTGATCGCGTGCTTGTAAACCAACTGGGTGTGGCCATCACGGCGCAGCAGCACCGAAAAATTGTCGAACCAGGTGATAATACCCTGAAGCTTCACGCCGTTGACCAGGAACACGGTCACCGGGGTCTTGTTCTTGCGCACGTGGTTCAGGAAGACATCCTGAACGTTTTGCGATTTCTCGTTGGCCACGACACCATCCTTCTTCATTTTTTGGCCCCGGCCGGGGGCGATCACCCCTCTTGGCCGGAACTCAAGCCCCGCACGCCTCCCTATTTAGCATCGCAACCGGCAACGACAACATCCCGCGCAAGCAATCGCCGCGAGGACGGGCCTCTCACGCGCCCGCCAGATACGCGGCCAGCGCATGGCCGTCGCGAAACCGCGCATCCGGCGCGGCGCGGGCGGCCCCGCCGTCATGCCCGGCATCGCCGAGCAGCACCGCCCGGCAGCCGGCGGCGCGCGCCGCCCGCATGTCGAGGGCGGTATCGCCGACATACCACACCTCCGGCCCGGCTCGCGCGCCGATTGCACGCAAGGCGAGGTGCAAGGGCGCCGGATCGGGCTTATCCGCGCTCGCATCCCCGGCGCCGATAATGGCGCGGAAATGCGCCGCCCAGCCGAGATGCGCGACCTCGGCGCGGAGAAACGCCCCGGCCTTGTTGGAAACCACCCCCTGCGGCCAGCGTCCGCCCGCCACCAGCAGCGCCGCCGCCCCCGGCATCGGGCGCAAATGCGCGAGATGTTCGCCCTTCAGCGTCGCGTAGAAAATATCCCGCGCCCGCGGCCAATCCTCCCCGAACATCGCCGGAAAACTCTCGGCGAGCGAGACTCGCACCCGCGCCCGCGTATCCGCCGCGGTCCATAGCGGGCGCCCGAAGGCGGCGAACACCGCGTTCAGCGCCACCGTGATCCCGGCCCAGCCATCGACCAGCGTGTTGTCCCAGTCATAGAGCAAAACCTCAGGCGGCGGGACGCGCTCAGGGGTCGGCATGGTTGCTTTTGCCCCCGACATGGGCGGCGAAGAGCGCGAACAGCCGCCGCGTCACCGGGCCCACTTCGCCATCGCCGATGGGCGCGCCATCGAGCCGCAGGACGGGGCGGACGAAGCTCGTCGCGCTGGTGAGAAAGGCTTCCCGCGCCGCGCGCAGTTCGGCGAGCGAGAAGCCGCGTTCTTCGAAGCCGATGTCTTCTTTTTGCAAAAGCCCGATCAGGGCGGCGCGGGTGCAGCCGGGCAGGATCGCGGGATCGAGGGCGCGGGTGCGCAGAACGCCGGCGTCATCGACGATCCAGATATTCGCCGCCGCCCCCTCGGTCACGTTGCCGGCGCCATCGACCAGCACCGCCTCATAGGCGCCTTGCTCGCGCGCCGCCTGCCGCGCCAGGACATTGGGGAGGAGGCCGATGGTCTTGATATCGCAGCGTGCCCAGCGCTCATCCGGCCAGGTGATGGCGGCGATGCCCCAGCCATCGGGCGCGTCCGGAACCCGCGCGCCGCGCCGCGCGGTGACGACGAGGGCGGGCGGCACCCTCGGTGCCGGAAACGGATGCTCGCGCCGCGCAACGCCGCGCGTTACCTGGAGATAGACCATCCCGTCCCGCACCCGGTTGCGCCACGCGACCTCGCGCAGCACGGCGCCGAGGGCGGCGCGCGACATCGGGGACGCGATCCGTACCTCGGCCAGACTCCGCGCCAGACGATCGAGATGCAGCCCCTCGTCGATCAGCCGCCCGGCCAGGACCGGGATCACCTCATAGACGCCATCGGCGAATTGATAGCCGCGATCCTCGATCGAGACGGCGGCCTCACGATGGGGCAGATAGCGCCCATTGACATAGGCGATGCGGGACATTGGTGGACTTACCTTGAGGTATACCAAAGGATTCTTCTTTTTCTGAAGAAAAAGAAGCAAAAAAGACTTTTATCCTGTATTCCGCGACGCGGCGGTGCCGAAGGCACTGCCGCACCGGACAAAAGTTTTTTGGTTCTTTTTTACAAAAAAGAACAAACCTTCCCTTTTCTATTGATCGGCGTAGCAATGCGTCTCCGCCGCCCCGCCGGGATGGGTCAGGGCGCCGAGATGGGCGGGGCCGACGAGCTGGGCGTATTTCCACAGCGCCCCGGCGTTGTAATCGGTCGCGCGCGGCGTCCAGGCTTTGCGGCGTTCGGCGAGTTCGGCCGCCGACAGCGCGACCTCGATGGTGCCGGCGACGGCGTCCAGGGTGATGCGATCGCCGTTCTGGAGGAGCGCGATCGGCCCGCCCACCGCCGCTTCCGGCCCGACATGGCCGACGCAGAAGCCGCGCGTGCCGCCGGAGAAGCGGCCATCGGTGATCAGCGCGACCTGCTCGCCCATGCCCTGGCCGTAGATCGCCGAGGTGGTGGAGAGCATCTCGCGCATCCCGGGGCCCCCTTTCGGCCCCTCATAGCGGATGACGATGACATCGCCCGCCTTGTAGGCGCGGGCCTGGACGGCGGCGAAGGCGTCTTCCTCGCAATCGAAACAGAGCGCCGTGCCCTCGAAACGCTGCGTCGCGAGCCCGGCGACCTTCACGATCGCGCCGTCCGGGGCGAGATTGCCGCGCAGCCCGACGACGCCGCCGGTCGGCGAGAGCGCCCGGCTCACCGGATAGACCACGTCCTGATCGGTCGGGAACACCACGTCCTTGAGGTTTTCCGCGAGTGTCCGCCCGGTGACGGTCATGCAGTCGCCATGCAGGAGGCCGGCATCGAGCAGCGCCTTCAAAATCACCGGAATCCCGCCGATGCGATGGACATCGAGGGCGACGTATTTTCCGCCCGGCTTGAGATCGGCGATATAGGGCGTGCGGCGCATGATGGTGACGACATCGTCCATGGTGAAGCGGATGCCGGCCTCATGCGCGATCGCCGGGAGGTGGAGGCCGGCATTGGTCGAACCGCCGGTCGCGCCGACCGCGACGGCGGCGTTTTCCAAAGCCTCGCGCGTCACGATAGCGCGCGGGCGGAGGTTGCGTTCGAGCAGCGCCATCACCGCGCGGCCGGATTCGAAGCCGAAGCGGTCGCGCTCCTCATAGGGCGCCGGCGCGCCGGCCGAGCCGGGCAGCGCAAGCCCGATCGCCTCGCTCACCATCGCCATGGTGTTCGCGGTGAACTGCCCGCCGCAGGCCCCGGCCGAGGGGCAGGCGACGCATTCCAGCTCGTGCAATTCCTCGTCCGTCATCTTGCCGGCGGCGTGCTGGCCGACCGCCTCGAAGACATCGACGACGGTGACGTCGCGGCCCTTGAAGCGCCCGGGCAGGATCGAGCCGCCATACATGAACACGCTCGGGACATTGAGCCTGAGCATCGCCATCATCATGCCGGGTAGCGATTTGTCGCAGCCGGCGAGGCCGATCAGCGCGTCATAGCAATGCCCGCGCATGGTGACTTCCACCGAATCGGCGATGATATCGCGCGAGACCAGCGAGGATTTCATCCCCTGATGGCCCATGGCGATGCCGTCGGTGACGGTGATTGTCGTGAATTCGCGCGGGGTTCCGCGGGCCTCGGCGACCCCGCGCTTGACCGACTGCGCCTGGCGCGAGAGCGCGATGTTGCACGGCGCCGCCTCGTTCCAGCAGGTGGCGACGCCGACCAGCGGCTGCTCGATCTCGGTCTCGGTCAGCCCCATGGCGTAATAATAGCTGCGATGCGGGGCGCGATCGGGGCCGACGGACACATGCCGCGACGGCAGGCGGCTCTTGTCCCAGCGTTTTTCGAGCATCAGACGTCTCTCCTCGGGCTTTGGACGAACGCGCCAATGATGGCGCCGGTGGTGAAGGCGGCGTAGAATGCGCCGCCCGGAATGGCGCCGCAACTCTTCCCCAGGCCAAAAATGCCAGCCTTTTTTCGGAGGAAACCCCCATGCCCACCCCGCCGCGCCGCTCGCTGCACGCGGTCAACGGCATCACGCTCTCGGTTCTCGAAGCCGGAGACGAGGGCGCGCCGCTGGTCATCCTATGTCATGGCTTCCCCGAACTCGCGCTCTCCTGGCGCCATCAGATCGCGGCGCTGGCCGCGGCCGGCTATCGCGTCGCCGCCCCCGACATGCGCGGCTATGGCGGGAGTTCGGCGCCGGCGGAGAGCGAGGCCTACAGCATTTTCCACCTCGCCGGCGACATGGTGGCGCTGGCCGGCGCGCTCGGGGCCGAGCGGGCGGCGATCATCGGCCATGATTGGGGGGCGGCGGTCGCCTGGCAGGCGGCGCTTTTCCGTCCCGATCTCTTTCCCGCCGTCGCCGCCCTCAGCGTCCCGTTCCGCGCCCGCGGCCGGGCGGCGCCGCTCGCCAGCTTGCGCGAAGCCGGGATGACGCGGTTCTACTGGTTCCATTTCCAGGCGCCGGGCCTCGCCGAGGCCGAATTCGGGCGCGATCCGGAAGCCACCTTCCGCCGCCTGTTTGCCACCGGCGCGCGGATCAGCGAGGGCGCCGCGCATGCCGCCCTCGACATCGAGGAGGGCTCCGGGTTTCTCGACAAACTGCCGGATCCCGGCGCGCCGCCGCCCTGGCTGGACGCCGAAACCTTCGCCGCCTTTGTCACCACCTACCGCCGCAGCGGATTTCAGGGTGGCCTCAACTGGTACCGCAATATCGACCGCAACTGGGAACTCTCCGCCCCCTGGCACGGGGCGAAAATCCGTCAGCCCGCCCTCTTCATCGCCGGCGACCGTGACGCCGTGATCGCCGGGCCGATGGGCGCGCGGGCCCTGGCGGCGATGCCGGAACACGTGCCGGGGCTGACCCGGACCCTGATTTTGCCCGGCGCCGGGCATTGGGTGCAGCAGGAACGCGCGGCCGAGGTAAGCACGGCGCTGGCGGATTTCCTCGCCCGCCATTTTCCCGCGCGTCGGGGATGACGGGGGAGGGTTGAGTCTGGATTTGGATTTTGGATATCGAGCCAAGAGGAACGCGTAACCGCTCGACGTCTGATCCCGATCGCCGGTATTCCGGTCGGAACGAAATTCAAAATTGCTGTGCTAAACCTAGATATCTGAAAAAATCTGGCTTTTACGATTCAGGATTCTGATGCAGAGTTGGTTCCATGATCTACGGATACGTTCGCGTCTTGACCTCCGCCCAAGACCTTGCGTCCCATCGCAGCCAAGCGAGGGCGGTGGGAGTCGTTTCCGCGATCCTTGGCGTTGCCACGAAGCTGGAACGCCGCCGCATTCTTAAAGGCACCGCGCGGGGCCGAACCGATGCGACGACAAAGAGAGTCAAATTTGGCCGCAGTCTGAAGCTCACGGCCCATCAGCAGCGGCAAGCCCAGGCACGGATAGCGAAAGCCGAAACGCAGCGCAGCGTTGCGCGCAGCTATAATGTCGGCCAGGCGACAATTTCGAGGCTTGCGTCATGATGTTCACCATTTCAAGAATTGATGAATTAATCATGTGCGATAAGCAGATTACCGATGCACCGACGCGCGACTTCAGAGAAGAGTACCGCCATAGACGAAAAGATTTCCGCCTTCAGGCAGCAAATGACCCGAAATTATCATTTTCCGTATTCATGAGACAAAGCCTGGAGTTTGTCGAGGATTTTTCGCTCGGGCTAGTTTATCAGTCGGAAGACGGCAAGAGAATAACCTTGGTCCGCTACAATGGACAGCACCATCAATCAAATGACCCATACGATTTAGAAAAGCCGCATTTTCAGTATCATATCCACAGAGCCACGCCGGAAAACCTGAACAACGGGCGTTATGAAAAGCACCCGGCCACGGCCACTCCTCTCTACGCGTCATTTGAAGAAGCTATAGAGAAATTTCTCACGGCTATCGGGGTCCGCCAGCCGGACATTTCTAGATACTTCCCGGAAATAAATTCTCTGCCATTATTCCGCAATCTGGGGACATCATGATGAACTACGTCCAATTTCTATCAAGCGGTTTCAATGGGCATGTTGATATCCGCGAAAAGCGGCCAGGAGTAATGAAGCTGACTATCCCTATGTTCCATGAAGATGGAGACTTGGTAGACATTTTTTTAGAAGATTTATCTGATGGGCGAGTGAGAGTTTCAGATCATGGCTTATCTCTCATGCGTCTGTCCTATGGCTATGACATCGATACCGAGAACAAGGAACGCATATTCAGGCGTATTCTCGACGAGAATCATGTTTCTGAAGACAACGGCAACCTGTTTGTAGACGTGAGGCCGGAGCAGCTTTACCCGGCGGTGCTCAGCTTCGGGCAGACCGTCGGTAAGGTTTCGAATATGGCCCTTTATCGACGCGAGGTGATTGCCAACCTGTTCTATGAGATGCTGAAAGATAAAGTTGAGTCGTGCTTGGGCGAGTTTTCACCACGCGAGGATGTAACTCCGATGCCTCAGCGGGAAGAGTTGGTCGTTGACTATTTCCTCGACCGCACCACCCCAATCTATCTTTTTGGCATCAAGGAGCGTGATACAGCCAAACTCCGCTTGGCAGCGGTGTCCTGTTTGGAGTTCCAAAAAGCAAGACTGCCATTTCGTAGTGTAGTGGTTCACCAAAATTTTGACAGCTTGAGCAAAATCGACCGGAAAATAATCACCAACGCCGTGGATAAACAATTCACATCCCTGGACGAGTTCGATGCGTCTGGTCGCGAGGCTATTGAACGTCTCGCCGCCTAGTGGCAAGTTTCCACAAAGAGTCATTATCGTTCGGCGCACGTTCGGGCAGGGTCACCAGCCCATATCCAATTCTCCGCCGCCGGTCCGAAAAAACAGAGGAAACACCCCCGTGCCCCCGTGCCGATCTCACCTGCAATAGCCGGTGTCGGGTCAACGTGGCTCGCCGGCGTGAAACGCCTCGGGCACATCTCTGAGGCGAGGCGCCCCTCAGACACGCGCGAGGCGCACCGGGAGGCCGTCCACGGGTTTCGGGATCGGCCACATCCGCCATGGCGGAGCCTCTCCCGCCGGCAGGGTTGCGCGATAGCGGCGGAGGAAATGCCAGGCAAAGCATTTCGCCTGCAAATAGGCGAAATGGAGGCCGAGACACATATGCGCGCCGCCGCCGAAAGGAACGAAGGCAAAGCGGTGCCGCCGCGCGCTTTCCACCTCGGTGAAACGCCGCGGATCGAAGCGCTCCGGCGCGTCCCAGATCTCTCGCATGTAATGGGTGAACAACGGATCGATGGAGACCACGGTGCCGGCAGGGATGGAAACGCCGCGGAATTCGATCGCGCGCACCGCGCGGCGCGGCAGGGCCGGAACCGGTGGGTGAAGGCGAAGCGCTTCCTTGAACGCCATCTCGGTCTCGATGAGGGTTTCGAGATCGGCCTCGTCGAGCATCCCCTCGGCGCCGACAGCCCGGCCGGACTCATCGCGCAGCCGCTCCTGCCATTCGGGGTGGCGCGCGAGAAAATAGATCAGGGAAGAGATCGAGGAGGTCAGCGTGTCATGCGCCGCCATCATGAAAAAACTCATGTGGTTGACGATGTCCGCGACCGAGAGCGGGCGCCCGTCCTCGTAGGTGGCGCGGCAGAGATGGGAAAAAAGGTCATCGCCCGCCCCCGCCCTCCGCGCCGGCACGCGGGCCGCGAAATACGCCGCCACCACCTCGCGTCCCCGCACCCCGCGCGCCATCACCGTCCCCGGCAGCGGCCAGCGCACCACCGCGATCGACGCCGCCACCATGTCGATGAAAGCGCGTTGCAATGTTTCGGTTTCCGCAACCTCGCTGGCACCGAGAAAGGCGGTCGCGGCGAGATCGAGGGTGAGGGCCTTGATCGCCGGGTAAAAGCGCATCTCGCCCGGCGCGTCTCCCCATTTGTCGAGGGCGGCGGCGATCCCGCGGTTGAGCGCCACCCGGTAAGCACGCATCGGCCCCGCCTTGAAGGCGACGGAAAGGGCGCGGCGATGCAGCCGGTGCTCGTCGAAATCGAGGAGCATCAGCCCGCGCGGGAACAGGCGATCGAGCATCCGCCCCCAGCCCCCGGCGGAGGAAAAGCCGCGCGCGGTATCGAACAGCACCAGTTCATTGGCCTCGGGGCCGAGCAGGGTCACGCCCTCCTCGCCGAACATGTGCCGGCGATAGATCGGGCCATACCGCGCCGCGCGGGCCGCGACGAAGGCCTTGGGGTCGGCCAGCGCCTGCAACGTGTGGCCGACGACCGGCCAGCCGCGATCGCCAGGAATATGGGCAAGCGGTGAGCGGAAGGGCCGCCGGCGAGGCGGCGCGACATCCACCGACGCGAGATCGACGCCCATGAACATCTCCCCTTGTTCGAGCGCCGTTACGGGCGGACGCCCACCGATGCGAGACTAGTGTCCCGTTTCAGAAATTCGCAAGCGAATTTCAGGGACACTCGCTGTTTGTTGTGAGGAGCACCCTAATCCCTTCGGATGATTCCATCTGAAGGATTAGGGTGTTCTAGCAGGCTGCGGATGGTGGCTTGCAAGCCTGTCACGGTGCCCTTTGTCTCCTTCTCCCGGCCCGGCTTGCCCGCGTCCCGGCGACGTTTCATGATTGAACCGGGCCCGCGGCGTTCCCGCTCTCCCAAACCGCCGCCGGCCCGCAAAAAAACAGAAGAAACATCCCGGAGGAAACACCCCCATGCGGATCGCCCCCTTTTCTCTCCTCGCCCTCGCCCTCCTCGCGGCACCGCGCCCGGGCGGTGGGGCTGCGGCGCAAGTGCCCGATGTCATTCGCATCGGCGTGCTCAGCGACATGACCGGCCCCTATGCCGATCTCGCCGGCAATGGCTCGGTGATCGCGGCAAGGATGGCGGCGGAGGATTTCGCGGACGAAGCCGGCGCCGGCGGCCCCAAGGTCGAAATTCTCGCCGCCGATCAGTTGAACAAGCCCGATGTCGGCGCCGCGATCGTCCGCGCCTGGATCGATCGCGACAATGTCGCCGCCGTGGTCGATGTGCCCAATTCCGCCGTGGCGCTCGCCGTCAATCAGGTGCTGCGCGAGAAGGACCGGACCTTCCTCGCCTCCTCGCCGGCGACCAGCGATCTCACCGGCAAGCAATGCTCGCCCGATACCGTGCAATGGGTGTTCGATACCTGGGCGCTCGCGCATGGCACGGCGCGCGCGGTGGTGGCCGGCGGCGGGCGAAGCTGGTTCTTCCTCACCGCCGATTACGCTTTCGGCCAGGCGCTGGAGCGCGACGCCAGCGCGGAGGTCAAGCGGGTGGGCGGGGAGATACGCGGCGATGTCCGCGCGCCGCTCAATACCCATGATTTTTCCAGCTATCTTCTACAGGCGCAGAATTCCGGGGCCGAAGTCGTCGCCCTCGCCAATGCCGGGGCGGACGCCGTCAATGCCGCGAAGCAGGCGGCGGAATTCGGCCTGACGCGGAGCGGCAAGCAGCGTCTGGTCGGGCTTTTGCTGTTCCTCACCGATATCGACGCCCTCGGCCTCGCCGATGCCCAGGGCCTGTTGCTCACGGAAGCCTTCTACTGGGATCTCAACGACAAAACCCGCGCCTGGAGCCAGCGTTTCGCCGCCCGCGATGGCGGGCGGATGCCGACGATGGACCAGGCCGGGGTCTATTCCAGCGTGCTCGCCTATCTGCACGCGGCTCAAGCGGCGCATAGCGTCGTCGGCCATGAGGTGGTCGCGCAGATGAAACGGACGCCGATCGACGATCCCCTGTTCGGCCCGACGACGATCCGCGCCGATGGCCGCGCGGTGCATGCGATGTATCTGTTCCAGGTCAAATCCCCGGCCGAAAGCAAGGGCCGCTGGGACGATTACACGCTGGTCGCGACCATTCCGGCGGCGGAAGCCTTCCGCCCGCTCGCCGAGGGCGGCTGCCCGCTGGTGCCGTGAAGCAAAAAGACTTTTACCCGTTGGGCAGTGCCTGCGGCACTGCCCGCCTCGCGCGAGCGGGACAAAAGTTTTTTGGTTCTTTTTTTCAAAAAAGAACCCTTCTTCCCTTGATTCCACTCGACATCCGGCCGGTGTTCGGGGGCCGCGGCGGCAAAAGCGGGGCGCGCGAGGCGTGGTTGTGGTGGTCGGCGATTTTCCGCAGCGCGGCGAGGAATATCACGCGCTCCTCGGCGGCGAGCGGGGCGAGAAGATCGTCCTGCACCGCCTGCACCGCGGCTTCGGCGTCCCCGAGCAGCGCAGCGCCCGCCATGGTCAGTGTCAGGCGGCGGGCGCGCCGGTCGGCGGGATCGACCGCGCGCCGCAAGAGCCCGCGCGCTTCGAGCCCGGCGGCGAGACGGGCGGCGTTCGAGCGGTCGATCGCGGCATGGCCGGCAAGGGTGATCTGATCGGCGCCGGGATGGCGCGCGGCCGCCTTGAGCAGCGCGTATTGCATCGGCGTGAGATCAGAGGCGGCGCAATGGTCGAGAAACAGCGCGACCGCGATCTGATGGCAGCGGCGGATGAGATGGCCGGGCCGGCTCTCGATCCCGATTTCGGCCATCGCGCGCGCCGGGATCGGCACGGCGGCGCTCATGCCGGAAAACGCTCATAAATGCCGATCTTGCGCTGCAAGGGCGCATCGTCGATGCGAAACAGGAACAGGGGGGCACGCGAAGAGCGGTTGGCGAGCGCGACCCTGGCGTGGGCGGGCGCGGCGAAGACGTCGGCGCGGCTTGCGGCGAGCGTGGTCTCGCCGATCGCGGCATCGGCCTCGCCCGCGACGATGTGATAGAGGGCGGAGGCGCTGTCCTGCGGCAACGTCACGCTTTCGCCGGGCCTGAGCAGCAGCGCCGAGAAGCCGAGCGTGGGGAGGCATTCGCCGCCGGTCTCGGGATTGACATAGGCGAGATGGACGGGCGTTCCGGCCGGCGTGTCGGTGGCGAGCGCTTCCAGGGCGGGGCGAATCTCCGCCCATGGCCAGCGCAAAAGCGGGTACGCCGGGCGGGACGCGGCGAGCGAGGCATAGGGCACCACCCCGGCGCGGCGATAGCGCGTCGCCGCCGCGTCCGGGGCGTTGCGCACGGTCTGGCGTTCGCCCTCGCGCGCGTAGGACGCTTCCATGCCGACGAGCAGCGGCAAATCCAAAATATCGAGCCAGATCACCGGATCGCGCCCGCGATGGCCATGCTCGTGCCATTGCAGCGCCGGGGTCAGGATGAGATCGCCCGGCACCATCGGCAAATGCTCGCCATTGACCGCGGTGAAGCCGCCCTCGCCTTCGACCACCAGACGCACCGCGGACGGGGTATGGCGGTGATTCGGCGCGGTCTCGCCGGGCAGGATGAGCTGCATGCCGGCATAGATCGTGCCGGTGGTGTGCAGCCCGTCGCAGCCGTGGCCGGGATTGGCGAACACCAGAACCCGCCGCTCGGCCTTCTCGATCGGGGTCAGCTCGCCAGCGCGCAGCAGCAATGGCCGCACCTCGGCATAGCGCCAGAGCGTCGGCAGCGTCCGCGGCCGTGGCGCCCCGTGCGGCAGCAGGGCGCGCATGCTCGGCCAGAGCGGCACCAGGTTGCGCTCTGCCATCGCGGCCCGGTAATCAGCCGGCAATTCCTCGAGCGTGCCGAGCACGGCGGCGGGTGCGGCGGTCATGGCGAGATCTCCTCACGGCGTCTGACATCGGCATCGGGCGCGGCGTCGAGCCCGGTGCCGCCATAGAGCCAGGCCAGCGCGTCATACCAATCGGCCGAGGATTTCGCCGACATGATGGCGTTGCGCAGCAGCGCGTGCGCGCCGGCGGGGTGATAGATATGCTCGCCGATGGCGCGGGACTGCAATTGCACCCGGGCGGTGCGGAGGACGCGCTGGCGGTTATAGGCGGCGAGCGCGGCCTCGATGTTGCCAGGATGGGGCGCGCCAGAATGGGCATCGATCATGTGCGAAAGGCACACCGCGTCTTCCAGCGCCATGCAGGCGCCCTGGGCGAAATATTGCAGCATCGGATGCGCCGCATCGCCGAGCAGTACCACCCGCCCGTCCACCCAGTTCGCCACCGGATCACGGTCGCAGAGCACCCAGAGCTTCCAGTCCGCGCCATGGCGGATGATGCTCTGGGCGCGCGGATGGATGTGCTCGAAGCCGCGCATGACCTCCGCCGCCGCGACCGGCTGGCCGGCCACCGGCGCCGGCGCGTCGTTGTGGCAGGTCACCACGAGGTTGAATAATTTCCAGCCCCGCAAAGGGTAATGGACGATGTGCGATTTCGGCCCGGCCCAGAGGGTTGCGGCATTCCAGCGCAGATCCTCGGGCATGCGCTCGGTCGGGATGACCGAGCGATAGGTGGTATGGCCGGAGACCCGGGGCGGGCCATCACCCACCACCTGGCGGCGGATAGGGGACCAGAGCCCGTCGGCGCCGATCAGTGCCGCCCCGGTCACGCGCTCGCCATCGGCGAGCCTCGCCGTCACCGCGCCGCCCTCCTGCTCATAGCCGATCACCTCGGCGCCGGTGCGGAGCGCAATCAGCGGGCTCTCGCGGCAGGCGCGCAGAAACACGCCATGCAGATCGCCGCGATGGATCACCGCGTAGGGGTTGCCGAAGCGGGCGCGGAACGGGGCGCCGAGGTCGATGCTGGTGATTTCGTCGCCGGCCACCGCATCCATCAGGCGGAGGCGATCGATATGAACCGCCATCGCGCGGGCGATATCGCCGACCCCGAGATAATCGAAGGCATGAAACGCGTTGGGGCCGAGCTGGATGCCGGCGCCGATTTCGCCCAGCGTCGGGGCCTTCTCCAGAACCAGGCTCGAGAGCCCTTTGGCGGCGAGCCCGACCGCCGCCGCGAGACCGCCGATGCCGCCGCCGGCGATGAGAATCGTTGCCGCCGTGGACATGGTTTCTTCCTCCCCGATCGATGCCGGGACGAGATCCAGTCAACCACGCGCAAAATAATCAGCACAGGGATTATTTGGCTGGGGTCATCACATTCCCGTGATCACGCGCGCGATCGAGCCCTCATCCGTTCTCGATTCAGACCTCGATCCAGCGCCGTTCCACCGTCACCGCGTGACCGAGCGGGCCATGGCCGCGGCCGATGCCGGGTGCCGCGGCGATCGCGGCCTGGACATAGGCATGGGCCCGCGCAACCGCCGCGCGCAACGTCCAGCCCGCGGCAAGCCCGGCGGCGACGGCGCTGGCGAGCGTGCAGCCGGTGCCGTGGGTATGGCGGGTCGGGTGACGCGGCGCTTCGAATCCCTCAACCCCGTCGAGGGTCGCGAGCAGATCGGTGACCGTCTCGCCCGGCAGATGCCCGCCCTTGAGCAACACCGCCGGAACGCCGAGCGTGAGCAGCGCCGCCGCCGCGTCATGCATCGCGGCGCGATCGCGGATGCGCATCCCGGCCAGCGCCTCGGCCTCCGGGATGTTCGGGGTGAGGAGGGTTGCGAACGGCAGCAGGCGGCGCTTGAAGAGGGCCATCCCGTCGGCCGCCAGCAGCGCCTCACCGCCCTTGGCCAGCATCACCGGATCGATCACCACCGGCAGCTCCTGTCGCGCCGCCGCCAGCGCGTCGGCGACCGCCGCGACCGCCGCGACGCCGCCGAGCATGCCGATCTTGATCGCATCCGCCCCGGGATCGGCGAGCGCCACGGCGATCTGGCGGATGAGAAACGCCGGGGGCAGGGGAAAAATCTCATGGACCCGCTCGGTATCCTGGATGGTGAGCGCGGTGATCGCGGTCGCGGCATAGGCGCCGAGCGCGGTCAGCGTCTTGATATCGGCCTGGATCCCCGCCCCGCCCCCGGAATCGGAGCCGGCGATGACCAGAACCCGGCCGATCCGCGGCCGCCCCCCGTCCATCCCGCTCAGCCCGGGCGCGAGACGGCGGCGGCGGCGGTGATCACCGCCGAAAGCTCCCCGACGACGCGCTGCACCAGCGCCTCATCCTCGGCCTCGGCCATGATGCGCAGAACCGGCTCGGTGCCGCTCGGGCGAATGAGCAGCCGGCCGTTGCCCGCCAGCGCCTCCTCCGCCTCGGCCACCGCCTTTCGTACCTCGCGGTCATCGAGCGGCGAGGGACCGCTGAAGCGGATGCTCTCCAGCCGCTGGGGGAGCGGCGTGAAGACATTGCAGACCGCGCTCGCCGGCTGCCCGGCGGCGACCAGCACCGCGAGCACCTGGAGGGCCGCGATCAACCCGTCGCCGGTGGTCGCGAAATCCGAGAGGATGAGATGCCCGGATTGCTCGCCGCCGACATTCATCCCGCCGGCGCGCATCCGCTCGGCGACATAGCGGTCGCCGACCTGGGTGCGGTGCAGCGCGAGACCGAGCCCGACGAGAAACCGCTCGAGCCCGAGATTGGACATCACCGTCGCGACGATGCCGGCGCCGGCGAGCTGCCCGGCGTCGCGCCAGCGCCGCGCGATCAGCGCCAGAATCTGATCGCCGTCGATCAGCCGGCCGCGCTCATCGGCGAGCACCAGCCGATCCGCGTCGCCATCGAGGGCGATGCCGAGATCGGCGCCTTCCTCGCGCACCCGGGCGCAGAGCAGCGCCGGATCGGTCGAGCCGCAGCCCTGATTGATATTGAAGCCGTTGGGCGCGACGCCGAGCGGCACCACCCGCGCGCCGAGTTCCCAAAGCACGGTCGGGGCGACGCGATAGGCGGCGCCGTGGGCGCAATCGAGCACGATTTTCAGCCCATCGAGTCTGCGCCCGCGCGGAAAACTCGCTTTCGCGGCCTCGATATAGCGCCCCGAGGCGTCTTCCAGCCGCGCCGCCCGGCCGAGATGATCGGGCGTTGCCATCTGGGCCGAGAGATCGCGCGCCATCAGCGCCTCGATCTCCATCTCGGTCGCATCCGAGAGCTTATAGCCGTCGGGATCGAAGAGCTTGATGCCGTTATCCTGATAGGGGTTGTGGGACGCCGAGATCATCACCCCGAGATCGGCGCGGAGGCTCCGCGTCAGCATGGCGATCGCCGGCGTCGGCAGCGGCCCGACCAGAACCACGTCCATCCCGGCGCCGATGAAGCCGGCGGTGAGCGCGGGCTCGATCAGATAGCCGGAAAGCCGCGTATCCTTGCCGATGACGACGCGGTGGCGATGGTCGCCGCGGGTAAACACCACCCCCGCCGCCTGGCCGAGGCGAAGCGCGATTTCCGCCGTCATCGGCGCGACATTGGCGGTGCCTCGGATGCCGTCGGTGCCGAACAGGCGCCGGATCTTGTTCATCGACAGAACTCCTGCTCGCAATCGGCCGATTTGGGGGGATTCAGGTTAACATTCCATGATCGGAAAGACTATCCCAGACCCGCACCGCCTGGACGGTCTCCGCGACATCATGCACGCGAAGAATGAGCGCGCCGTGACCAAGGGCATAGAGCCCGGCGGCGATCGAGCCCGGTGCCCGTCGCGTCGCCTCGACCTCGCCGGACGCCATCCCGACCAGGCGCTTGCGTGAGACGCCGATCAGCAGCGGGCGGCCGAAATTGGCGAACAAAGCGAGGCGGCGCATGAGATCGAGATTCTGCCGCCCCTCCTTGGCGAAACCGAAACCGGGATCGAGCGCGATCCGCGCCGGCGCGATGCCGGCGTGCTCGGCGGCGGCCAGACGCGCGCCGAGTTCGGCGAGCACCTCGAGCGTGACATCGCCGTAGGTGGCGAGGGATTTCATCGTCGCCGGCGCGCCGCGCATGTGCATCATTACCACCGCGCAATCACGCCGCGCGACCAGCGCCAGGGCGGCGGGGTCATGGGCGAGGCCGGAGACGTCGTTGATGATCGCCGCCCCCGCCTCCAGCGCCGCCGCCATGGTGGCGGCGTTGCGGGTATCGACCGAGATCAGGACGCCGCGTGACGCCAAGGCGCGGATGACGGGAAGGATGCGAAGCTGCTCCTCCTCCGGCGCGACCGCCTCGGCGCCGGGGCGGGTGCTTTCGCCGCCGACATCGATGATCGCCGCCCCGGCCTCGGCCATCGCCTGCCCGGCGGCGATCGCCGCCTCAGGATCGAAATGCCGCCCGCCATCGCTGAAACTATCCGGGGTGACGTTGAGAATCCCCATCACCGCCGGCTGCCCCGAAGGCAAGCCGGCCCAGGGCGGGGGCGGCGTGGTGAGGCGCGCAAGCTCGGGCGCGAAAATGTCGGGAATATCGGCGACGGGGGCGAGGCGCGCCCCGTCCTCGTCAATCAGCCGGGCGAGGGTGAAGGCGAGCCGGCCGCCGGCGAGCGGCAGCGCCAGGCCCCGCGCGACCGCCGCGGTTGCCGCCTCGCCATCGAGCATGCCGAGAGGTTCGATCAGCCGCATGCGGGAGCGCCGGGTCAGCCGGGCAGCGGCGCCGGGCCGAGGCCGCCGGGTGGCGTTGCCGGCGGCACCGGGCGCACCGTCGTCGGCACCGAGGCGCGGCGGCCATCCACCGCCGGCTCGTCGGCGAGCTTGCGGATCACCTTCTCGCCGCGCAGCACGGTGCGGATCTCATCGCCGGAGAGGGTCTCGTATTCCAGCAAGCCCTGCGCCAGGCGGTGCAATTCGTCGATATGTTCGGTGAGGATTTTTTTGGCGCTGGCATAGGCGTTATCGATGATGCGCTTGATCTCGGCGTCGATCGCGCGCGCCGTCGCCTCGGAAATGTTCTTCTGCTGCGTCATCGAATAGCCGAGGAACACTTCCTGGTTGTTGTCGCCATAGGCGATCATGCCGAGGGCATCGCTCATGCCCCATTCGGTGACCATGCGCCGCGTCTGGTTGGTCGCCATCTTGATATCGCCGGAAGCGCCGTTGGAGACGTTGTCGGGGCCGAAGATGATCTCCTCGGCGGCGCGCCCGCCCATCGCCATGGTGAGTTCGGCGAGCAGTTTCGAGCGGCTCTTGGAATAGCGATCGCCCTCGGGAAGGCTCATGACGAGGCCGAGGGCGCGGCCGCGCGGGATGATCGTCGCCTTGTGGACGGGATCGCATTCCGGCTGGTGCAGCGCGCAGAGGGCATGGCCGCCCTCGTGATAGGCGGTCATGCGCTTCTCGTCGTCGCTCATCACCAGGCTGCGCCGCTCGGCGCCCATCATCACCTTGTCCTTGGCGTTCTCGAACTCGTTCATCGCGACCACCCGGCGGCCGTTGCGCGCCGCGAGCAGCGCCGCCTCGTTGACGAGATTGGCGAGATCGGCGCCCGAGAACCCCGGGGTGCCACGGGCGATGACGCGGGGATCGACATCGCTCGCGAGCGGCACCTTGCGCATATGGACGCGAAGGATTTTCTCGCGCCCGTTCACGTCCGGGTTCGGCACCACCACCTGGCGGTCGAAGCGCCCGGGGCGGAGCAGCGCCGGGTCGAGGACATCGGGGCGGTTGGTCGCGGCGATCAGGATCACGCCCTCGTTCGACTCGAACCCGTCCATCTCCACCAGCAACTGGTTCAGGGTCTGCTCGCGCTCGTCATTGCCGCCGCCGAGGCCGGCGCCGCGATGGCGGCCGACCGCGTCGATCTCGTCGATGAAGATGATGCAGGGCGCGTTCTTCTTGCCCTGCTCGAACATGTCGCGCACCCGGGAAGCGCCGACGCCGACGAACATCTCGACGAAATCCGAGCCCGAGATGGTGAAGAACGGCACATTGGCCTCGCCGGCGATGGCGCGGGCGAGCAGCGTCTTGCCGGTGCCGGGGGGGCCGACGAGCAGGCAGCCCTTCGGGATCTTGCCGCCGAGGCGCTGGAATTTCTGCGGATCCTTGAGGAATTCGACGATTTCCTGCAACTCGTCCTTGGCCTCGTCGATGCCGGCGACATCCTCGAAGGTGACGCGCCCCTGTTTTTCGGTCAGCAGCCGGGCGCGGGACTTGCCGAAGCCCATGGCGCGGCCGCCGCCGGCCTGCATCTGGCGCATGAAGAACACCCAGACGCCGATCAAAAGCAGCATCGGGAACCACGACAGCAGATAATGCAGCAGCGGGTTGACGTCGCTATCCTCGGGTTTGGCGATCACCCGCACCCCCTTGTCGGTCAGGCGCCCGACCAGGCTCGGGTCTTCCGGGGTATAGGTCTGGAAGGCGCGGCCATCGGCGAGTTGGCCGGTGACGGTGCGGCCCTGGATCACCACGTCGCGGACATGGCCGGCATTGACGTCGGCGATGAAGTCCGAATAGGCGACCTGGTTTGCCGCTTGACGCCCCGAATTCGGCTGGAAGAGGTTGAACAGCACCACCAACAGCAGGGCGATCACCACCCAGAGCGCCAGATTACGTCCGAAATTGCTCATTCTGATCCGATCCTGAGGCCCCAAACCTGGCCCGAAACCCGGCCCGCCATAGCCGCCCCGACCCCGCGCGAGCCATGTTCCGGGCCGGTCTCGTCAAAGCACATAGGATGCCGGCCTGGGTTTCGCATCCCCAATCGACACCGAAACCCCGCAATCCTGCGCCCGCCCGGTTTAAGCTTGGTCAATTTTCCTCCACGGCCGCGGCGAGCGGCGCGAAAAATACCGGATACCGCGCCGCGACCGCCGCCTCGGGCCAGGCAAGATGCGGCACGATCAGCCGCTCCGCAAGCCGAAGCGCGGGGAGCCCTGGCAGAACCGCGGCGGGAAGATGCCGCGCGGCGGGAAACCGGCCTCTTGCGACGGCACCGAGGGGGCCGAACGTCGCCCCCTTCGGCAAGGCCGGAGTGGCGCCGAGGCGAAACCGCCCGTCCCACAGCGCCCCCGGCCGCGCGGCGATGGCCGGCGCCAGCGCCGCCGGCTCGCGGACGAGCAGGAAACCGCCCTGAAACCGTCCCGTCCCGTGCCGTCCCGCCGCAAGAAGGCGTACCCCGGCGAGGGTTGCCGGGCGAAGCGCCGCGGCCAGGGCGGCGAGGGCGCGGGCCGGCGGCGGATAGGGCCGACCGCCGAGCATGCGCAGCAAGGCCGCGAGCACCTCCGGCGCGACCGCTCCCGGCGCGAGCAGGGCATAGCCCTCCGGATGGAGCGCCGCCCGCGCGGCGAGGGTCGCGGCGATGGCGTCCTTGCCGGCCACGCGCGCCGCGCCCCTTGCGGCGGCGGCGGCGGCCAGCCCCTGGCTGCGCGCCGGCATCGCCGCGAGCGGGCGGAGCCGGGCGCGCAGCGTGCGCGGATCGGCATTGGAGGGATCCTCGACCCAGCCGATCCCGGCGGCGCGCAAGCTGGCGCGGAGCCGCCCGGGCGGAACCGTGAGCAGCGGGCGGAGCAGCGCGATCTCGCCGCCCGGCGCCAGCCGCCACGCCGCCATCCCGGCGAGCCCCGCCGGGCCGCTCGCCGAGAGCGCCCGCATCAGCAGCGTCTCCGCCTGATCGCCGGCGTGATGGCCGAGCAGCAGATGCGCCGCCCCGCCCTCGTGCGCCGCCGCGATCAGGGCTTCCCGTCGTGTCGCGCGCGCGCGTGCCGCCAAGCCCGGCCCAGGGGCCAGGCCCTCGAGCCGGATCCGCCGCGCGACGATCCCGCGCCCGGCCAGCCGGGCGCAGGTCAGCGCCGCCTCCGCCGCCGACTCGGGGCGGAGACCATGATCGATGACCAGCGCGAAAACCTCACCCGCCCGTGCCTCCGCCCAGCGCGCGGCGAGCAGCGCGAGGGCGAGACTATCGGCGCCCCCCGAAACCGCCAGCGCGAGACGCGGCGGCGCGCCAAACGGCCCGAGCGGCGCCATCAGCGCGGCGAATTCCTCCGCCCCCACCGGCGTCTCGGGCAAGGCCGAAAGCGGTTCAGCCGCAGGCGGCACGCTGGCGCAGCGTCTGCGCGCGATCACGCACCCCCTGGCGCGCGGCGGGAAATTCCTTGGCGAATTTGGCGAGCGTCGCGCAGGCGGCGGGCTTGGCGTTGATCGCGGTCAGGGAGTCGGCGAGGCCGAGCAACGCCTCCGGCGCGTGCGGGCCGGTCGGCGCGGCCTTGTAGGTGTCATCGAAGGCGAGCGCGGCCTTCTGGAACTGGCGCTGCGCCGCGAGCGATTGCCCGAGCAGGAACCGCGCGTCGACGGCGTGCGCGCCCTTGAGGGCCAGCGCCTGCTCGGCCGCATCCTCGGCGCCGGCATAGTCGTGGCGGGCGAAGGCCGCTCTCCCGTCCTGGAGGAGGGAGTCGGCGGTCGGCTTCGCCGGTTTCGCGGCCCCCTCCTTGGCGGCGGCCCCCTCCTTGGCGGCGGCGGTGTCCTTGGCGGCGGCGGCGGCCGGCGGCGCCGGCGGCGGCACCGGCAAGGTGCCGAGCGGCGCCGGCGGCGGGCTCGTGCTCGGCGGAATTTTGTCCTCCGCCGCCTCGGCGGGCGCGCTCGCGGCCGGGTGCTTGCCGCCTTCGAGGGCATCGACGCGGAAGCCGAGATCGTCGATCTTCTTGCCGAGATCGGCGTTCTGCTGCCCCACCTGGTTGCCGAGTTCATCGACACGGCCGCGCAACTGCCGCACCTGATCCTCGAGCAGGCTGACCCGATCGAGAAGCTGGGTCAGGATATCGCTGCTCGCGGCATTGGCCGCGGGGGCCGTGTGTTTCGCGCTGCCGAGGACGGAGCCGCCCTTGCCGCCGGCCTTCTGCAGTGCCTCGAGATCATGACGAAGCGAGAGAATCTCGTTTTGCAACTGGATGGCCTCGCGGCTCTCCATCTGGGCGCGCGCGGCGAGCGGCGCGCAAGACAGCCCGACCACCACCACGCCGCACAGCCACACCCTCGTCATGCCGATCATCCCCGCTTTTCCGCCCCGCGAAGGTTTCGGCGTTTAAAACAAACCAGCCCTCAAATCAAACCGGGGCCACGAAACACCGCGCCGGACGCCGGCGCAAAACCCGGACGCCGGCGCAAAACAAAGCCGGCGACCTCGAGGCCGCCGGCTTTTCAGAATGGCTATCATCCACTCCGGCGGGAGACGATCATCCCCGCCGCGGGTTTGGCGCGCGACCAATTCCGGCCGGCATCGTCATCCGATCAAACGATCACGCGTGACCGGATGACGTTCCAGACTCGCGAAGAACGCCCGCCACGCATCGCCGCAAGAGCGACGCGCGAGGAAATCACTTGACCGCGGTGATGGAATTCCGGTTCTGCGCCCAAGCCTGCTCGTTATCGCCCATCGCGGTCGGGCGATCCTTGCCGTAGCTGATGGTGGTGATGCGCGAGGCGGCGATGCCCTGGGCGACGAGGAAGTCGCGCGCGGCGTTGGCGCGGCGCTGGCCGAGGGCGAGGTTGTATTCCTCGGTGCCGCGATCGTCACAATTGCCGGCGAGCTGCACCTGCACCTGCGGGTATTTCTTCAGCCACTCGGCCTGGCGGGTGAGGGTCGCCTTCGCCTCGTCGCTCAGGTTGGACTTGTCGAAGGCATAGAACACGCGGTCACCGACGTTCTGGACGAGATCCTGCTCGCTGCCAGGAACCGGGCCGGACGGCGCAACGGCGCCGGACCCGGTGGACGCGGTGGTCGGGGTGGGGGTCTGGTTACACGCCGCCAGCAGCGCGACGGCGGCAAAGGCGCCAAGAATTTTGATATTCATTGTCTTCTGTCCCTGGGTCTGGGTGCCTAGCGATTACCTATGTGCCTCGCGGCGCAACGTTTGTGTCGCCAGGGTCGAAACCGGCCCTCGCCAACACACTCATGCCGCATACTCCACCGTTTCGATCGCGGTCAAGCGATCTTCCCGTTATCACTACGAAATTCATGCCTGTGTTGCAAAATCAGGCACCGAGCGGCGACCAGGCGGGGTCGGTGGCGTCGGTCGGGGTCGTCGCCACGCGCTCGTCGAAGCCGGTGATATCGACGCTGACGAGGCGCGCCGAGTAGCCATTGCCGCGCGAATCGCGCGCCGGGGTCTCACGCCAGAACATGATCACCCGGCCATTGGGGCAGAAGGTCGGCCCCTCGACGGCGAAGCCTTGCGAGAGAATCCGCTCGCCGCTGCCATCGGGGTGCATGACGCCGATATTCCAAGCGTCGCCGCCGAGCCTGGTATAGGCGATGAGGTCGCCGCGCGGCGACCACACCGGCGTCGCGTAGCGGCCCGCCCCGAAGCTGATGCGCCGGACATTGGAGCCGTCGGCGTTCATGAGATAGAGCTGCTGATCGCCGCCGCGATCGGAGTTGAACACGATCTGGCTGCCGTCCGGGCTGTAGCACGGGCTGGTGTCGATCGCCCCGGAATTGGTGAGCTGCGCCTCGCGCCCGCCATCGAGATCGACGACATAGATGTTCGAGCCGCCGCCCCTTGTTTCCGAGAGGATGACCTTACCGCCATCGGGGCTGAAGCGCGGCGCGAAGGTCATGCCGCGCCATTCGCCGAGCATGCGCTGGCGGCCCGAGCCGAGGTCGAAGATATAGACCCGGGGGCGGTTATTGGCATAGCTCATGAACGCGATCTCGTCCCGGGTCGGGTGAAAGCGCGGCGTCAAGACGAGCCAGGAGCCATCCGAGAGAAAGCGGTTATTGGCGCCGTCCTGATCCATGATGGCGAGGCGCTTGACGCGCCGGTTGCGCGGCCCGGTGCCGGAGATATAGATCACCCGGCTGTCGAAATAGCCTTTTTCGCCCAAAAGGCGGGAATAGATCACATCGGCGATGATATGGCTGATCCGCCGCCAATTGGCCTCGCCGGTGGTATAGGCGGTGCCCTGGATCTGCTGCTCGGGCAACACGTCCCAGAGGCGGAATTCGACGCGCACCTGGGCGCCGCTCGCCTGCACCCGGCCGGTGACCAGCGCCTGCGCCCCGATCGCCTTCCAGTCGCTCCATTTCGGCACGTCGCCCATAGTGGCGGCGGCCTGGAGGAAGGAAGCCGGATCGAGCGGCTTGAACAGGCCGCAATTGGCGAGATCGGCGGTCACCACCGCCGCCATGTCGCGGCCGAGATTGGGGTTGGCGGCGGTGCCGCCGGCGAAGCCCGGGATGGCGATCGGGATGGGGGCGGCGCGGGCGCGGTTGACGTCGATCACCGCGCTCGCCGCCCCCGGCTTGCCGGCCGCCGGCGCCGGCGCCTGCTGCGCCGCGGCCGGCAACGCGAGCGTGGTCGCCGAGGCGGCGATCAGGCCGCGCCGGCCGAGCCCGGACGGGGGTAGGAATTCGCTGCCGATGATGCTCATGGGTCTGGCTCCTCGCTCAGGATATCGAGCGGATATCAGGGACTAAAGCGGAAATCGAGGGTCCGCGACTGGCCGGCCATGTCCTTGGGCAGCGGCAGGTTGGCGCAATGCGGATCGAGAACGGCGCGAATCGCGCGCTCGGCGAAGGCGCGGAATTCGGGATCGCTCATGCGGCCGAGATCGCTGCCGGCGACCCGCGCGACGCGGGCGGTGCCGGCGGCGTCGGTGACGACCTGGAGATGCACCTGCATCTGGCCAGCCTCCTTGGCGCCGGGATCATAGGTCCAGCATTCGCGCACGTGATCGCCGATCGAGGCGCGCTGATCGGCGGAGAGCGCGCTGGTATCGCTGCCTTCCCGCGCGCCGCCGCCCTTGGGGGCGCCGCCGGCTTGCGGGTTGGCGCGCGCCTTGGGCGGCGTGGTTTGTTTCTGCAGCGCCCGCAGCTTCTCCAGCGTCGCCTCGAGCGCGTCGCTCTCGGGGGCGACGTTCTTGGTCGGGTTGGGCTGGCTGGTCGCGCTTTGCGGCGGCGGCGCCGGCAAGGGCGGCACCGGGAGCGGCGGTTGTGGCCGCGCCGCCTGTGGTTGTGGCGGCGTCGGCGCCGGCGGCGACGGCGGCGGTTTCGCGGTCTCGGGCAGGGATTCGGGCGAAATCTGCGGCGGCGGCAGCGGCGGGGTCGGCGGCGCCGGCGCGGTCGCCGCCGGTGATGGCGGG
>JAJZBV010000024.1 GCA_021851785.1 Pseudomonadota bacterium | reverse complement strand
CTAGCTCGAAATAACAAAATCTACAAAAATGACGCTACAATGCCATGCCCGAACGCCAAGACCCGCCAACAGTCTCCTTGCGGAATGGGCGTCCTCCACCACCTGCCGGCACGTCGCGATAGTGCTGGCCAGCATGATCGTCGCCATAATTCTGGCGCAGCAACTCGCGCGTGCGCAGGATTGGTCAAGTTATGGCGGCGATCCGGCGGGGACGCGGTTTTCCGCCGCGAGTGAAATCGTGCCACAGAACGTGTCGCGCCTCACCCTCGCTTGGAGCTACCACACCGGCGAGGCAGCGCGCCGGGGCGACGCTTTCCGCCGGAGCGCCTTCGAGGCAACGCCGATCCTTGCCGAGGGGCACTTGCTAATCTGCACCCCGTTCGATCGTGTCATTGCGCTTGATCCTACGAGTGGGCGTGAATTGTGGGTCTACGATCCGGGCCTCTCACCCGCGCTCCGCCCAGGCAATGGCTATATCTGCCGCGGTGTCGCGGTGTGGCGCGACCCAACGGCGAAAGCGGACGCGCCCTGTGCGGGGCGTGTCTTTCTTGGCACCAACGATGCCCGACTGATCGCGCTCGATCTCTCGAGCGGGCGCCCCTGCGCCGGTTTTGGCGTGAACGGCGAGGTCGCATTCGCGCAAGAAGCGAAACAGCTCTACCCAGGGCAGATGCAGGTCGACACGCCCCCCGCGATTATCGGCGATACTGTCATCGTCGGCACGGCGGTGGACGATATGACCGAGGCGGCGGCACCCCCCGGTACGCTCCGCGCCTATGACGCGCGGAATGGCGCGGTGCGCTGGCGCTTCGATCCCCGTCCGCAAGGGGCGACCGCGGGCGGCAATGTGTGGTCTCCGATCGCCGTGGACGCGGCGCGGGATCTCGTTTTCGTCCCGACGGCGAGCCCGATCACCGCGTTCTGGGGTGGCAACCGGCCTGGCGAAAACCGTTTCGCCTCCTCGGTCGTCGCCCTTCGCGCCAGCAGCGGCACGCTGGTCTGGGCATTCCAAGCGGTCCATCATGATCTTTGGGACTATGACGTCGCGGCCCCGCCGACATTGGCCACAGTTCGGCGTAATGGCCGCGACGTGCCGGCGGTCATCATCGCGACCAAGAGCGGCTACCTCTTCGTGCTCGATCGCGAAACCGGCGCGCCTCTGTTTCCGATTGACGAGCGACCTGTCCCGGCGAGCGATGTTCCTGGCGAACAAGCCTGGCCGACGCAGCCGATGCCGCGCCTGCCGCCGCCGCTCGATCCGCAGATCCTACGTCCCGAGGATGCTTTCGGCCTCACCTGGTTCGATCGCCGCGCCTGCCGCGAACACATCGAGGCGCTACGCTCGGAGGGGCCGTTCACACCGCCCAGCCTGCGCGGAACAGTGATTTTTCCCTTCACCGGCGGCGGCGCGAACTGGGGCGGCGGTGCGCTCGACCCGGCGCGGCATCTTTTCATCATCAACACTAATCGCCTCGCCCATGTCGTGCGGCTGATCCCCCATGGCGGCGAGGCGGCGGCCCGTGCCGCCGAGCCCAAAGCGGAGATCGGCCGCGGCCTCGGAACTCCCTATGCCGCGCTGCGCCAAGTGCTGATCTCGCCGCTCGGCATTCCCTGCAACCCGCCGCCTTGGGGCGTGCTCTCGGCGATCGACATTGAGTCCGGAACGCTGCGCTGGCAGGTACCTCTGGGGTCGAAGCTGTTCGGTCTCGTCCGCGGCCTGCCCGGCGTCGGCGGCCCAATCGCGACCGCGAGCGGCCTCGTGTTCATCGCCGCGGCCATCGATGACCGGCTGCATGCCATCGCCACTGAAACCGGCGAGGAACTCTGGCATGCCGACTTGCCGGCTGGCGGGCAGGCGACACCGATGACCTATATCGCCGAGGGACGGCAATTCATCGTCATCGCCGCCGGCGGCCATGCGCGGCTTGGAACCCGCCTCGGCGATGCTATTCTGGCCTATGCTTTGCCACGCTGACGGGGCGGAATGGGGCGCCCTCCCGGTTTCCTCTGCGCGGGCAGTGCCCAACGGAGAAAAGGTTTTTGGTTCTTTTTTTCACAAAAGAACCCTTCCTTCCCTTACCTTTTACCCCGCGATTTCGGCCTCGCGCTCGGAGCCGTCCTCGCCTTCCGGCCCGGGGAGCGCCGGCGGGGTGATTTCGACGAACTCGAAATCGAGGGTTCCGTCCTTGACGCCGACCTTGACGGCGCCGCCCTTGGCGAGGCGGCCGAACAGTAATTCCTCGGCGAGCGGTTTCTTGATGTGTTCCTGGATCGCGCGCGCCAGCGGCCGGGCACCGTAGAGCGGGTCATAGCCGCGCTCGGCGAGCCATTCCTTCGCCGCCGAACTCAGCTCGATGGTGACGTTGCGGTCGGCGAGCTGGGCTTCGAGCTGCATCACGAATTTCTCGACGACGCGGGCGACGATCTCCGGGGTCAGGCCGGAGAAGGCGATGATGGCGTCGAGGCGGTTGCGGAATTCCGGGGTGAAGAGCCGCTTGATCGCCTCCTCATCCTCGCCGGCGCGGGTCTCGCGGCCGAAGCCGATCGCCGCCTTGGCGAGGTCGGAGGCGCCGGCATTGGTGGTCATGATCAGGATGATGTTGCGGAAATCGATCGATTTGCCGTTATGGTCGGTGAGTTTGCCGTGATCCATCACCTGGAGCAGGATGTTGAAGAGGTCGGGATGCGCCTTCTCGATCTCGTCGAGCAGCAGCACGGCGTGCGGGTGCTGGTCGATCGCGTCGGTCAGCAGGCCGCCCTGATCGAAGCCGACATAGCCGGGCGGGGCGCCGATCAGGCGCGAGACCGAATGCCGCTCCATGTATTCGCTCATGTCGAAGCGGATCAGCTCGATCCCCAGTGTCGCGGCGAGCTGGCGGGCGACCTCGGTCTTGCCGACGCCGGTCGGGCCGCTGAAGAGATAATTGCCGATCGGCTTTTCGACCTCGCGGAGGCCGGCGCGGGACAGTTTGATCGCCGCCGCCAGCGCCTCGATGGCGGGATCCTGGCCGAACACCATCGCCTTGAGATCGCGGTCGAGGTTGCGCAGCGTCTCCTTGTCGTCGCTGGAGACCGATTTCGGGGGAATGCGCGCGATCTTGGCGACGATCTCCTCGACATCGCGGAGCGTCACCGTCTTGCGGCGCTTGTTTTCAGGGAGCAGCATGCGCGAGGCGCCGACCTCGTCGATGACGTCGATCGCCTTGTCCGGCAGCTTGCGGTCGTTGATGTATTTCGACGACAATTCGACGGCGGCGCGGATCGCCTCGTCGGTGTAGCGCACCTTGTGGTGCTTTTCGTAATTCGATTTGAGGCCGCGGAGGATTTTCACCGCGTCCTCGACATTGGGCTCGTTGACGTCGATTTTCTGGAAGCGCCGCACCAGGGCGCGATCCTTCTCGAAATAATTGCGGAATTCCTTGTAGGTGGTGCTGCCGATGCAGCGCAGCGTGCCCGAGGCGAGCGCCGGCTTGAGCAGGTTGGAGGCGTCCATCGCGCCGCCGCTGGTCGCGCCGGCGCCGATCACGGTGTGGATCTCGTCGATGAACAGGATGGCGTCGGGGTGATTTTCGAGTTCGGAGACCACCGCCTTCAGTCGCTCCTCGAAATCGCCGCGATAGCGCGTGCCGGCGAGCAGCGCGCCCATGTCGAGGGCGAAGATGGTCGCCTTGGTCAGCACTTCCGGCACGTCGCCCTCGACGATGCGTTTGGCGAGCCCCTCGGCGATGGCGGTTTTGCCGACCCCCGGCTCGCCGACATAGAGCGGGTTGTTCTTGGTCCGCCGGCAGAGAATCTGGATCGTGCGCTCGATCTCCAATTCGCGGCCGATCAGCGGGTCGATCTTGCCGGCGAGCGCCTTCTTGTTGAGATTGACGCAGTAATTGGAGAGCGCGTCCTGGCCGCGCTTGGCGTGTTTCTCCTCGCGCTCGCCCTCGCCCGGGGCGTGCGGCTCGCCACCGGCGGCGCCCTGCACCGGGCGCGGGTTCGACCGGCCGGGGGCCTTGGCGATGCCGTGGCTGATGAAATTGACCGCGTCGAGCCGCGTCATGTCCTGCAATTGCAGGAAATAGACGGCGTGGCTCTCGCGCTCGCTGAACAGGGCGACGAGCACATTGGCGCCGGTCACCTCGTCGCGCCCGGAGGATTGCACATGGATCGCCGCGCGCTGCACCACGCGCTGGAAGCCGGCGGTCGGCTTCGGGTCGCCGCGCCGATCGGTGACCAGGCCGGAGAGATCCTTGTCGAGGAATTCGACCAGATCGACACGCAGCTTGTCGAGATCGAGGCCGCAGGCGCGGAGCACCGTCGCCGCGTCGCTGTCATCGGTGAGGCTGAGCAGGAGGTGCTCGAGGGTCGCGTATTCGTGACGCCGTTCATTGGCGAAAGAGAGCGCCCGGTGAAGCGTCTGTTCCAGATTTCGTGAGAGCATGTTCGATCAACGCTCCTTCGCTATCCGAGGCCGCCCCGGTTCGGCGCCGCCTCGCAAATTAAACTGGCCTTCCGCGGCGCACAAACGAGACTACACACGAAAATATTTCCAGACCATGACCGACGGCAAAAAATCTTCGCGCGCCTCCCGCTCCCGGTCATTCCTTCTCGCCCACCGCTTCTCGCCCGATCATTCCTTCTCGATCGTGCATTGCAGCGGATGCTGGTTCTGGCGCGCGAGATCCATCACCTGCGTCACCTTGGTCTCCGCCACCTCGTAGGTATAGACGCCACAGACGCCGACCCCGCGGCGATGCACATGCAGCATGATGCGGGTCGCCTCCTCGCGGGTTTTCTGAAAGAACCGCTCGAGGACATGCACGACGAACTCCATCGGCGTGTAATCGTCGTTCAGCATCAAAACCTTGTACATCGCCGGCTTGCGGGTCTTGGGCCGCGCGCGCACCACCACCCCGGTCGCCGGGCCGTCGCCATTGCCATTGCCGCCACGCTTGTCGTTATCGCTCATCGCTGCTTATTACCCGGACCCGCGACGGGTCGCCCAACCATGCGGGAGCCGGCGGCCGCGAAAATCCCTCATGCGCGCCGCCGCCGCTCCCCTCCTCGGCACAGGATATCGGAATTGCCCCGCCGGGGAAAAGCCTCTTGCGCGGCCGATGTCGCGATTGTGGCGCTCAGCCTGGTTTGCCGCCCCGCTCGGGCATGGGTTCGGGCATGGATCCGGGCACGGTGACGCCGATCATATCGCCCTCGCGGACCAGCGAAGCCAGCGCCGCCTCGTCCCACCCCGCGGTATCGGGCGGGCGTTGGGGGAGCACCATCCAGCGGTAATCGGCGGTCGAGTCGACCACCACGATCTCGGTCCCAGGCGGCAAAACCGTGCCCCATTCGGCGATCAGCCCGGCCGGGTCGCGCGCCGCGCGGGCGCGATAGGCGGCGGATTTGAACCAGAACGGCGGATAGCCGAGCACCGCCCGCGGATAGCAGCTACAGAGCGTGCAGACCACGAGATGGTGGCGACCGGGGCGGTTTTCCAGAACGCCGAGCGGCGGCGCGCCCAGCATCGGGATGCCGAGCGCTTCCGCCGCTTGCGTGCCATCGGCGAGCATCAGCGCGCGATAGCCGGGATCGACCCAGGCGCGCGCCACCATCCGCGCCCCTTGCGCCGGCGAGGCGGCGTCGGTCGATTGGATGCGCGCGGCAAGCTCGGCCTCGCTCACCATCCCCTTGGCGGCGAGCACGGCGAGCAGGGCCGCGAACAGTTCCTCGGCCGGGGTTGCGAGCAGGGCCGGATCGGGCCGGGATGTCATCGCGCCTCCAGCCAGGGCCCGAAAATCTCGATCAGCACGGCGCCGGCGCTCCGTGGCGGCGGCCAGATCGCGCTCGGGTCGAATTGCACGTGATAGAGCGGCAGGGTCGCCGCCGGACGGACGAAGGCGAGATCCTCGGGATTGGGAAAATCGCCGAGATGGCGCACCACCACCCCCTCGCGGCCGCGAACATAATGCGGCGTCCTGATATGCGCCTCGCCCCGCGCCTCCGGCCAGTCATCGCGGACGCGAACCCGGGTGCCCGGGGCAAGGCGCGTCATCGCCCGGCCTCCCGCCCTGCCGCAAGCGCCGCGCGCAGTTCCTCGGCGCTGACCACGCCCTTCCTCAGGAGATTATCGGCGATCGAGCGCACCCAGCGCTGATAATAGGCAAGGCGGTGATACTCGGCCACCGGGATCGCCTCGATCCCGCGCCGCAATTCATCGACCCGCATGATCCCGGCGGCGCCGAGGATCTGGCGCAGGGCATCGACGCGGCGATCGAAGCGGGTGAGCGCGTGCGGCGCGGTGTCCACCGTCTCGCAGAGGAATTTCGTGACGCCGCCGAGATCGTGATGGGCGCGCCTCGGGTCTTCGCCGGGTTCCGACTGGCTCAATTCACCGCCTCCTCAAGCATATCGGCGAACCGATCCGGCTCCGACCAGCGTGCGATCGAAGACAGGGACTCCAAAAGCTTGAAATCCTCTTCCCGCCAAACATCGGCCGTATCATCGAACAGGGAAACGAACCGCAGCGCCTCTGGCCCCACCGCCAAATAATTGAGATCGTGCCAGGCGGCGAGCACATGTTCGGCGACGGGACGGGCAGCGGCGCGGGAGCCGGTCGAAAGCACAAAGACGAGCGAACTCCGGACGGGAGCCCGGACGTGAAAATCCGGAATCCACGCTCGACCCGAGCGACCACTCAACTTTTCCGAACGGGCGAAGTCAAATTTACGCTCAGACAGCAATTCGGCCACTTCCTCGGTTACCGATTCGATGGATCGGGCACGAAACGTGAACCACAGATCCGATACCCGGAGCGCCGCCTGGGCAACCCGGGAAACCACGGCGGCAAGAGAATCCTCCGACCGGCAGCGCGCGAGAAGGGCGCCTCGAAAAAATTCGACGCCATGGGTCTGGCAGGCATCGCTGAGCAAAGCGCTTTGCTTGGGCGATCGCCGCGGCGATAATGTCTGCATACGGAGCCAACGCGCCGTCTCACCGAGATCAGAGATCATGATAACCCCGTCTTCGGTTTTGCAGAATAGATCAATATTATCGCCATCCGGATAAAGATATGGCGTTCGGATGCGACAAAATTCACCCTGATCAGCGCAACTAAACAGCTCGCCCAAACCCGTTTTAATATCTGCACAAAGATCTATGCCGCTCATGCCGAACTCGAACCCCACCCGAACAAGGCCAATTGCTGCGGCGACGGTGGCTGCATCTTCCCTGCGTGGCAAATTTTTGCTTCAATACAAAATTGTTGCTACACTTTGACCGGCTCACTGGCCGAAGCGGTGATATCCGTCGGCGCGTAAGCCTCCTTGTCGCGAAAGCGCTCGTTCCAGCGGTGCTTGTGCGTCTCTCCGACCTGATTGCATTGCGGGTTGTGGTGATCCTTGCCCAGGCAAAGACCATAAACCCGCCCGACATTTGGCATGATCAAAACATAAGATAGTGCCGGGATCAAAGGGTTGTAACTGCCCCGCACGAAAAGCGGCCATCCGGCGTCGGACTGCACCTCGACGCGGAATTCGACGCTTGGCGAATGATCCTCGTCCTCTCGCCAAGCGATATCGGCCCCGATGCGCTTGGTGCCATCGCCGATCAGGGCTTCGAATTCAGCGTTGCTGAACGTCATCGGCTTTGCTCAATTCACCGCCTCCCCTGGGAAACTCCCCCAGAACGCCGCTCGCGGCAGGAAGCCATGATAGCCCTTGATCTCGACCTCGCACCAGGGGGCATCGGCGGCGCAATGGCTGATCCGCCCGACGACGCCGGGCCCCGCGCGGGCGACGATGGCGGCATTATCCGCCGGTGCCTCGCGCAAAACCCGCTCGCCGCCGATGACGAGCAAGCTGCGCCGCCCGGTCAGCGTCGCCTCATGCACCCAGCCCTCGGTGCCGTCGGCGTCGCGGATCAGACGCCAGACATCGAATTCGCGCTCGATCTCCACCGGCAGGCCGCGCCGCTTATAGACCCAGGAAATCGGATAGCGCGTGCCCGGACCGGCGCGGAGATTGACGTCATCGGAGCGGAGCGCCGCGAAACGCGGCAAGGGCAGGCCGGTGACGCTGCCCTTTCCGGGCGTCGGGGGGGGCGCCGGGGGGGGCGTCGGCGCGGCGGCGATGAGCAGAAGTGCCACAAACCCTCCGAGCCGCCGCCGCGTCATGACGGCGGAGAGCACGGCACGTGGCCATGGCGCGGGATCACAACCTGACATTGTCACGCCCGGCGGTAGCACCGCGCAAGACCGCCGGCAAGCCGGTTGACCGGGCGGGCGCAGCCGGGCAAACCCCCGCGCCATGACCCGCACACCCCCGGCATCGCCGCCATCGTCCTGGATTCTGAGCGAATCCTATGCCGGGCTGATGGCCCAGGCGCGGGGATTGGCCGAAGCCGCTTCGCTCACCCCGGAAAGCCGCCTCCTCGCGCCGCGCGCGCCCTGGCGCTTCGTCACCGCGCGGCTGTGGCCGGCGCCGCTCGCCGCCGTCGGCGATACCCTCGCCGGGCCGCTCCCGGAGATCGTGATCGGCTGCGGCGGCGTCGGCGCGGTCATCGGCGCGGCACTTCGCCGCCGCCATGGCGTGCGCGCGGTGCAAATCCAGCACCCGCGCCTGGACCCGCGCCGCTTCGATGTCATTCTCGCCGCGAGCCACGACGATCTCACCGGCCCCAATGTCATCGTCACGCGGACCGCGCTGCATGGTGTCACGCAAGCGCGGCTCGCCGCCGAAGCGGCGATCTGGCGGCCGCGTCTTGCCCATCTGCCGCGCCCGCTGGTCGCGGTTCTGGTCGGCGGCTCGAACGGGCGGTTTCGTCTCGGCACCCTGGAAGCCGAGGCGCTCGGCGTCCGGCTCGCGGCCCTCGCCGCCGACGGCGCCGGCATCGCCGTGACCCCGTCGCGCCGCACTTCGCGCGCGGCGCAAATGGCACTGGCACTGGCGCTCGCCCGGCCACGCGCCGCCGGCGCCGCCTATCTCTGGGATGGCGGCGGCGAAAACCCCTATTTCGGCCTGCTCGCGCTCGCTGACGTGATCGTCGCGACCGAGGACAGCGTCTCGATGATGTCGGAGGCGGCGGCAACCGCGGCGCCGCTCCTGATTACCCGCCTCCCCGGCCATTCGCGGCGCATCCGCGATTTCAGCGCCGGGCTGATCGCCAGCGGGCGGGCACGCGATTTCACCGGCCGGCTGGAGGTTTGGCCGACCGCCCCGATCGATGATACAGAAGCGGCGGCGGCCGAGCTGCGCCGGCGACTCGGCTATTGACCGCTGCCGGCCGGAAGATGTTTTGAATTTTCCAAGGCCCTTACGATAAGGGAAAGATGGGGGAGAATTGTTCTTTTTTGAAAAAAGAACCAAAAACTTTTATCCGTTTGGCAGTGCCTGCGGCACTGCCATTCCGAGGGAAATTATCCCTCCGCGGGAAACGGGAAAAAGTCTTTTTGCTTCTTTTTCGGAAGTCAAAAGAAGGTTTTTCTTTCCTGTAAACTGAGAGGCTGTGATGCTCGCGATCGAGACCTTCGACCAGCGCCAGGGCGGCAACGTGCTTTACAAGGCGCTCTCGCATCCGCTCGCCGCGGCGGCCCTCGGCGCGCTCGCGACGCGGCTCCGCGACCGCTCGCCGATCGCTTTGTTCGACCCCGACGGGATCGCCCCGGCGCTGCTCGCGCTGGCCCCCGATCCGCCGCCGATCGGCGAGGTGTATGTCGAGGACGCGCGGGCGATCGGGCACGAGATCGCCGGGCTGCCCGCCCGCCCGCTCACCGATCTGCCGCAAAGCGCCGCGCGCGCGCTGCTGATCGCGGCCTTCGACGCCGACCGCCTCATCGCCCGCCTCACGCCCTTTCTCCCGGCCGGCGCGGAATGCCTCTCGCTCGACGCCATCCGCCTGCCGCGCGAGATGCTGACGGTTCCCGGGCGCTATGCCGAGCGGCGCAATTTCGCGACCAACTTCGCCTTTTTCCGCGACCAGGACGGGCTTTCGACGCGGCTCGTCTCGGCCAATTACTGGGCCGGCTACGGCGCCGGCGCGGTCCGGCTGTGGCTCCGCCTGTTCGCCGCCGACGGCCGCGTGCTCGCCACCTGGGAAGAGGCCCTGCCTTCGGGCCCTGGCGGCTTCGCGCTCGACAGCCGCGCCATTCGCGCCCGCTTCGGGCTGCCCCCCTTCACCGGCCAGCTTTTCCTCCACGTCATCGGCGCCGCCGGGCATGACGTGGTGAAATACGCGCTCGATACCTTTCCCACGAAAGCCGCTGGCGGCGGCCGCAGTCTCTCCTGCACCCATGACGCCAATGCCTGGCCCTCGGAGCGCTATGCCGGCCTGCCGGCGCCGCGCGCCGATGAGCGGGTGATCCTCTGGGTGCAGAACAGCCACGCCGTCGCCATTCCGGCCGGCGCAATCGCCCTCGACCGCATGGGGGCGGAGCGGCCGGTGGCGTTTCCCCGCCCGATCGCGCCGTTCGCGACCGAGGCGCTCGATGTCGCGGCGCTGCTGCCCGGCGTTCACTGGCCGGCGCAGATCGAGCTGCGCGCCGGGCGCCATGTCGTGCGGCCACGCTATGAGGGGGTGCGCGGCGGGCGCACGCGGATCGCGCATGTCAATGTCGAGCGCGCCGATCTCGCCCCCGACCCCGCGCTCCATGCGCTGCCCGCCCCGCTCGGGCGCGGCTTTCTGCTGCCGTTTCCGATCCTGCCGCGGCGGCGCTTCGCGACCCTCGTGCAGCCGACGCCGATGGCGACGACGGCGACCACGCTGCCGCTCCGCCTCGATCTCTTCGACCCCGAGGGGCATCCCGCCGGCAGCCATTTCCTTGGTTGTCTCGCGCGCGATCACGATCTCGCCCTCGATCTCGACACCATTCTCACCCCGGATGCCCTGCCCGAGGGCGGCCATGGCGAGCTGGTCTATGATTTCCGTGCCGGCGGCGACGGCGATGGCTGGCTGCACGCGCTGTTCCGCTATGCCGATCGCGAGAATGGACATGAGGCGGAATCGAGCTTCGGCGGTCATATTTTCAATACCCTCATGACCTACCGCGACGAGCCGCAATCCTATAACGGCAAGCCGCCGGGGCTTTCGACGCGGCTGTTCCTGCGCCTCGGCGGGGGCGAAGGTGGGGGCGAAGGCGGGCGGCAGAGCTTCACCTCTCTCATCTACCCCGCCTCGGCGCCGTGGCACCCGCATTCGACGACGAGCTTGCTGCTTCATGACGAAGGGGGCGCGGTGATCGCGGAGACGCCGCTCGCCATCGCCTGCTCGGGCTCGGCGCTGATCCGCCCGCGCGACGTGTTCGGCCCGGATCGCCTCGCCCGCGCCGGGGCACGGGGCTATGTCCTGGTGCGCGACACCACCTGCCGTCTGTTTGGCTATCACGGCCTGATGGACGCGGCCGGCGGGTTCTCGCTCGATCATATGTTCGGGTTCTGAGGGTTTGGGCGTGGCGACCGACGCGCCCCCCTCCGCCGAGCCTGGCCCCGCCGCGGACGGCGTGTGCTCGCTGACCGAGCGCGCCTGGCGCATCCTCGAGGAGGACATCGCGATGCTGCGCCTCGCGCCCGGCGCCACGGTGTCGGAGGCGGTTCTCAGCCAGCGCTGCGGGCTTGGCCGCACGCCGGTGCGCGAGGCGTTGCAGCGTCTCGCGCGCGAAGGGCTGGTCCGGGTGCTGCCGCGCCGGGGCATCGTCGTCACCGAAATCGACATCGCCCGGCAATTGCGGCTCCTCGCCGTTCGCCGCGAGATCGAGCGCCTGCTCGCCCGCACCGCCGCAACCGCGGCGAGCCCGGCCCAGCGCGCGCGCTTCGCCGAGATCGCCGCCGGCATGGAAGCGGCCGCCGCCGGCAACGACGATACCGCTTTCATGCGCTTGGACCGCGCCTTCAACCTCCTGCTTCTGGAGAGCGCGCAAAACGAGTTCGCCAGCGGCGCGATGACGCTGATGAACGGGCTTTCGCGGCGGTTCTGGTACATGCATTACCGCGAGGTCGCCGATCTCGCCCGCACCGCCCGCCTCCATGCCGCGGTCGCCCGCGCCGTCGCCGCGGGTGCGCCGGAGGCGGCGGCGCAAGCCTCCGACGCGCTGGTCGATTACATCGCGGAATTCGCCCGCGCCGCCGGGTAGCGCGCCATGGCGGGAAAACGGAGGGCGGCGATATTCGCCCCGACATCGAACAGCGCCGCCTCGCCATTGCGATGGACATCGTATTGCCGGTTTTTCCACGCCTCGATACTTTGTTGCGAGAATTCGGCGAAAGCGCGCGCGCGGGGATCGCTTCGGTCTCGCATCATCCGCCGCGCGAGCCACGCCCGGTTCCCTGGCCCCATCCTCTCCAACAGGCGGGCGAGCAGGCAGATTTGAATTTTTGCGGCAATTCTGGTGAAATTAGGCATGAGCGGCGCTGTTCCTGACCATGACGTTTCCGGCGGCAGCTTTTCCGGCGCAACAAAGCTTTCGATCGGCGTCGTCGTCCCGACCTATAACCGCGCCGGCTTCCTTGCGGAAACCCTCGCGGCCATCCTCGACCAGACGCGGCCGCCGGACGATGTCGTCGTCGTCGATGACGGATCGAGCGATGACACGCCCTCGGTGCTCGCCCGCTATGCGCCACGGGTCAAGACGCTGCGGATCGCGAATTCCGGCGATCTGGTCGCGCGCAATACCGGCATCGCTGCGCTCGCGACCGATCTCGTCGCGTTTTGCGACAGCGACGATCTCTGGCGGGACGGCTATCTCGCGGCGATGGAGCGGCTCTGGCGGGCGGAGCCGCGCACCCGCGCCGCTTACGGCGATTTCGTCATCGTCCGCGATGGCGTCTGGGAAGAGACGAGCAAATTCGCCGGCGCGCCGCCGGGGTTCTGGGAGGGTCTGCGCCCGCTCGGCCCGGAGATCGGCGTGTTCGACACCCCGATCGTTGCGCGCCTGATCGCCTATCAGCCGTTTTTCCCCTCCGCCATGGTCGTCGCGCGGCGGTTTTTCCGCGAGGCCGGCGGCTGGGACGAAGCCGTGAGCCGCACCGTCGGCACGGATTTCGCGACAGCTTTGAGGATGGCCGAACACGCGCCGCTCGGCGTGGTGCGCGCGCCACTGGTCGGCATCCGGAAACACGGCGACAACTACTCCGCCGATGGGCAGAAGATGAATCTCGGCGATGCCCGCGTGCTCGAACACGTGCTGCGCACCCGCCCGAGCCTTGCCCCGCACGCGGCGCTGATCCGGGCGAGCATCGCGCGGCGGCGGCGGGACGCGCTGGAAACCGCGTTCGCGCGTGGTGATTTCGCCGCCGTGCGGGAAATCCACGCCCTCCTGCCGGCGGCCGAACGGGGCGGCAAGATCGCCGTCAAGCGCGCCGTCGCCGCCCTGCCGGCGCCGCTCGCCAAACCCCTCGCCGCCGTGCTGCTCGCCGCCGGCTCGGCCCGCGCCCGCTAGGCTCATCGCGCCGCCGCCGAAGCCTCGGCGAGATCGGCGGCGAGATCGGGCGCGGATGCCAGGAAGGCGCGGAGCCGCGAAGCCGCCTCGTCCTCGCCCACCGCGTGGTCCGGCGCCAGCACCGCGATCAGCGGCACGCCAGCGCCACCGCGGAGGCTCCGCAGCCCCTGGCGCAGGCGAAGCCCGAACCCCGGTCGCGTCGGCGCGCCGGCGATCCAAAGTGCGGCGGCGGTGACGCGAAACGGCGCTTCCGTCTCCGCCCGTGTCGCGATCAGCCGCCAGGGTTTTGACGGGAGCGGCGAAATCACCGCGTCATCGGCGCCCGCCTCCCCGGTGAGGACGCGCATCACCCGCAACACCAGGCCGGGCTCGGTCCGCGCCGGCAAGACGGCGAGCGTCACGCGGATCTCGCCGCCGGCGCAGAGGAAGCCGAGCGCCGCGCCATTGGCCGCGGCCAGCAGCGCCGGCCGGGCCTCGCCGGACGTCGCGATGCAGCCCGTCGGCGCGGCGACGGCAAACCGCACGCCGGCCGCCGCCGCCGTCCGGTCGAGCGCCAAGGCGGCGAGCGGCGCGGCGAGGGCGAGCAGGCCGAGCGCAACCCCAGGCCAGATCACCGACCGCCGCACCGGTTCAGACGCGGCCGGCGCAACCCCGCCCGCGATCGGTTCGCGGAACGGCAGCCCGCCGAGGATCAGAACGAAAGTGACGAAGGCGAAAAACCCCCAGCCATAGATGAGGTGATCGGCGGTCGCGGCGCGAGCGCTGCCGATGACATGGCCGAGCACGACGATGCCGAGCGCGCGCATCCCGTTCGCCAGCACCGGGACGATCAAGGAGGCGAGCACGAAAACCAACCGCCGCCCGGTGCTCCGATACATCACCCCGGCATAGAGCGTGCCGAAGGCGATCGAGGCGACGAGAAAGCGCAGCCCGGCGCAGGCCTCGGCGACGTAGAATTTTCCCTCCGGGATCTCGATCGAGAATCCGTCCGAAAAATGCGGAATGCCGAGGAGATCGAGGCCGTGATTGATGAAATCGAGGGTAAAATTCTGCAGCGCCGGCACCAGAAAGCCGCCGAACGGCACCAGGAAAAACAGATAGAGCGCGGGCCAGAGCAGGCGGCGATAGAAATCCCGCCCGAGAGTGGCGGCCAACAGCACCTGCGCCAGCGCCATCGCCGCGAGCTGGCGCCCCTCCATGATGCCGAGGCGTTCGGCGGCGAACCACATCACCGCCAGCGGCAAGGCGGCGAGAAGTGCTGGCGGCCATGGCCGCGCCACCGCGCCCACCAGCATCGCGCGCCGCTCCCAAAGCAGCCAGAAGGCGATCGGCAGCACCAGGAAACCGTGATTATAGGCGGTCGACTCCCACCAGGTCGCGACCGCGGCCGCGCCCTCGCGGTAAAACGTGAGCGCGAGCAGGGCGAGGCCGGCCGTCAGCGCCGGCGCCGCCGGGCGGAATCCGGCCCACCACGCGGACGGCGGCATTGACCGCTGCTTCATGCGAGAGCCTCCCCCAACGCCGCCGCTGGTGCTGTGGCAAACATCGCATCGAGCGGCGCCAGCGTCTCATCCCAGGCATAGCCGCGCAGCATCGCCGCCCGCGCGGCATGGCCCAGTCCGGGATGCCGCCCGGCGAGCACCGCCCGCGCCTCTCTGATCATCGCCGGCGCGTCCTCGGCGACCAGCAGATCGCGCCCCGGGGTCGCGGTGATCCCCTCGAACGCCGCCGGGGTCACGAGCACCGGGCGCGCCATCGCCATCGCCTCCAAAACCTTGTTCTGGACGCCGCGCGCGATGTGGAGTGGTGCCACGACGAGAGCGGCATGGGCGAGATAGGGGCGGGTGTCGGCGACACGGCCGGTGACGACCACCCCCGGACGGCGGGCGAGACGGCGCAGCGCCGCCCCCGGCCGCGCGCCCACGATGTAGAAATCCGGCGCCACCCCGCCCGAGGCCGCCATGCGCAGCGCCGGCAGCACTTGCTCGGCGAACCAGATCACCGCCTCTTCGTTCGGGCGGTAATCCATCGTGCCGGTGAAGACGATCGCAGGCGGAGCACCGGGATAGGGATTGGGAAGGCCGAGATCGGGCGCGAAACGGGCGAGATCGACGCCGTTGGCGAGCGGTGTCACGCGCCCGCCGAGTTCCGGCGCCAGCGCCGCGAAATGCGCGCATTCCGCCGCCGAGACCAGCAGGGTCTGATCGAAATCGGCGGCGGCGGCACGCTCCAGGGCGAGCAGGGTGCGCGCCTCGCGGGCATAGAGCCAGCGCCCCGGCCAGGCGCTCGCTTGCGCGTAGGCCCGGAATTTCTCGGAATCGATATCGACCATGTCGAGCACCCGCCGCCCGCCCCGCCTTCCCATGGCATAGGGCGCCATCGCCGAGGAATAGACGAAAACATCGGAGATCCCGCCGGCAAATTTGTCTTCGACCCAGCGCGCGAGGCCGCGATGGTGGAAGTAATCGCGCGTCAGCGCCCGCCCCGGCCGCATCTTGGTGAGCGCCGCCAGCCGCCGCCAGCGGCGATGCAGCGGAAAACAGGCGAGATCGGCGCAGAATTCGCGCAAATCCGCGACATGCCGCCAATCCTCGGGCGCGTCGATCAGGCAGCCGAGATGGATGCGATGGCGGCGCGCCAGATGGCGAAGAATGTGAAAGGCGCGGATCTTCTCGCCCTTGTCAGGGGGATAGGGGATGCGGTGGCTGAGAAAAAGCAGGTCGGCCATGGCGGCTCAGCCGATCCCGCGCACGATCGGCGGGCCGAGGACATTGGCGAGCGCGAGCGGCAGCCGCTGCCAGGCGGCGATCATCAGGCGATATTTCGGGTTGAGCGGGTTGTTGTCCGGGATGCTCGCGCCCGGCGCCAGGAGATAGCGATAGCGGAGCGGGGTCGGCGAAAATCCCCAGTTCTTCTTGAAGGAAAACGCGCCGGTGCCGAGCTTGCTGCGCCCGAAATCAAACAGGCGGGCGCCGCGCGCCGCCGCCTCGCGCATCACCGCCCAATACATGAAATCATTCGCCGCCCGCCCACGCGCCCGCGCCGTGCCGCCGCCGTAATAGGGCAGCACCTCGTCGCGGAAATAGAAATTCAGCACCGCGGCGATCGGCACCCCGTCATCGAGGACGGTGAGGACATCGGCGCGATCGGCGAAGGCGTCGAGCAGGAGGCGGAAATAGCGGCGGGAAAAGACCGGGGTTCCGAGATTGCGCACGCTCTCGGCGTAGATGCGATAAAACGGATCGATCGCCGCGCCGATGCGCGAGGTCAATCCGTTGCCGATCCCCTTGCGCACCATCGCCCGCTGCTTGCGCGGGATCGCCTGTAGATTGGCTTCATCATCGGCGGTGATCGCCTTGCGGAAGGTGACATAGCGCTCCGGCCCCTCGACCCAGCCCTCGGCGAGCGGGGTCGCCGCGGCGGGCCCATGACGAAATTCGACGCTGGGAACACCGCGCTCGCGCATCCTGTCGGCGGCGTAGGCGGTGAGGGCGGCGGCGGCTTCGTCGTCGGCGGCGAGCGGGCCGCCATAGACGCAAAACGGGCTCGAGACGAGCGCCTGACCGAACAGCAGCGATGTCATGTGAAACAGCGGCAGGACGCCGACGATGGCGCCGTCGCGCTCGGCGAGCGCGTAAAGCGGCGCGTGGCCGAAGGCGCGCGCGATCACGTCGCGCCAGGCGGCGCGATGGAAAAACGTGCCCTCGGGGCGCGCGGTGACGAACGCATCCCAGGCCGCATCGGCGCGTTCGGTCAGCGGTTTGACGACGACCGCCATGCCGGATCAGGCGGCCAATTGGGCGGCGAACACGCGGTCCATCCGGTCCCAGGCGAAATCGCCGAGCAGCCGCTCGAGACGCCCGGCGGTCTTCGCGAGATTGACGTAATGGCGGAAGCGGGCGCGGCGCGAGAGGCCGGTGACACGCGGCTGGGCGGCGTCGATCTCCCAGGGATGGATGTAGAAAATCCCGGCGCGCCGCTCGCTGCCATTGAGCCGGGCAAGGCCCAAACGAAACAGCCGATAGGGCAGCAGCCGGAAATAGCCGCCGCCGGCGCAGGGCAGATTGCGCCCGAGCACGCGGATGGTGGTCATCGGGATCTCCCAGAGGGCGCCGCCATCGGGGCGGAACGGCGCGCGCGGCGCCTCCGGCATCCCATAAAGATCGTGGCGGATCGGATAGACGCTGGAGCTGTAGCGATAGCCCTGCTCGGCGAGCACCGTAAACGCCCAGGGGTTGCGCCGATTGATGGAAAAAGTCGGCGCGCGATACCCGGTGACGGCGACGCCGCCGATCTGTTCGAGAAGGGTCTTGGTGCGGGCGATATCGGCGGCGAAGGAGGCCGGGTCGAGGCGATCGACACGGATATGGTCATAGCCGTGGCTCGCGAGTTCGTGCCCGGCGGCGACGATCCGCCGCACCATCGCCGGATGGCGCTCGGCGATCCAGCCGAGGGTGAAAAATGTCCCGCGCACATCGGCCGCGGCAAAGCGGTCGAGAAGGCGCGCGACATTGTCCTCGACCCGGCAGGCGATCGCGTCCCAGTCGGCGCGCGCGATCACCCCGGACAGCGCCTGGACCTGGAAATAATCCTCGACATCCACCGTCATCGCATTGGCGATCGCCGCCGGCGCGCCCATCGCGCTTCCTTCCATCCGCTCTCCGGTCATCGCTTGAGGCCGATATCGGCGCCGAGCAGATCGAGCAGACGCTCGAACACCCGCTCCCGGCGCGCCACCACCTGCTCCAGGGCTTGCACGCGCTGGAGCAGATCGAACACCATCGACACCTGCGGCTGCGCCGGCAAAGCGAGGGCCTGGCCGGGCTCGGGCGTCACCGCGACCGGCGTTCCGGCGCCGAGATCGTCGTGCAGTTCGCGCGCCGTGGTGTCCACCATCGGTTCGCTGATCAGCGCTGTCTCCTCGAGCGCGCCATAGAGCAGGACACGCGAGCAAAGCCGGTTGATGCGGCGCGGCACGCCGCCGGTATGGCGATAGACGGCGGCGAAGGCGCCGGCCTCGAAGCTCGGATTGCTCCCCGACCAGCCGGCGGCCTTGAGACGATATTCGATATAGGCGCGGGTCTCCTCCTCGTTCAGCGGGCCGAGATGATAGGAGGCGAGGACGCGCTGGCGGAGCTGGTCGAGATCGGGGCTGGCGAGCGTGCGGCGGAATTGCGGCTGGCCGAGCAGGACGGTCTGCATCAGCGCATGCCCGCCATCGGTGATGTTGGAGAGCATGCGCAATTCCTCGAGCGCCGGGATATCGAGATTCTGCACCTCGTCGACGACGAGAAGGGTGCGCCGCCCGCCGGCGCGATGGCCGCGCAGCATCGCCTCGAAATCGCGGAGCAGCGTCGCCTTGTCACCGCCATCGATCCCGAACGCGGCGGCGATCAGGCGGAAAAGATCATTGCCGGAAACCTGTGTCGTGACGATGCGCGCCAGCACATAGCTCGCATGATCGAGTTCGGAGGCGAGACGCTCGACCAGCGTCGTCTTGCCGGCGCCGACCTCGCCGGTGATGATGATGAAGCCCTCCTCCTGCGACAAGCCGTAGACGAGATGCGCGATCGCGCGGCTATGCACGCTCGATCCGAAGAAGAAACGGTGATCGGGCGTGAGCTGGAACGGCGGCAGGTCGAGCTTGTAGTATTCCTGGAACATCCAAATTCTACTTGCTGAAGCCTACTTGAAGGTTTTGGTCAGCCCGATCGTCACCATGTTCGCGGTCGCGCTGACGCCGGGCAAATTGCCGAGAAACTCCATATACGTATATGTCGCCAAAGCACTTAACGTCGGGCTAATGGTGTAGGTCAGGGACGTGGATCCGGTTATGGTGGTGAAAGTCTGCGCCGGCGTGCCGGCGACATAGAACGACATCGGCCCGCCGGTGAGCGACGAGGTCGCGGTCAGGTCATCGGAAATCGTGTGGGTCCAGCTCAGCGTGCCATAGGACATGCGATCGGAATAGGAGAGGATGCCGGGGACGGTCGCGATCGAATAGTCGGTCTCGTGGCTGACGGTAAGCGAGAACGTATCACGGTCATAGGCGGTGGTGAGGCCGGCATTGAACAGCTTGGTCTCGAGCAGCCCTTGCTCGAGCGCAAAAAACGGGTTGGCGACGGCGATCGGCGCGCCGGTCGCGGTCGAGGTGGTCTGCCCGTTCGGCAGCAGCGTCGAATTGGCGAGGTTGTTCTGGATCGCCTGCGGCGCGGTATCGAGATATTCGGTGTAAGTGGCGTTGATCTTGGTGCGCTTGGTGAGTTGGTATTCGCCGTCGAGATAGGGATAGGTGAGGCCGTATTTGTGGCCGTAGGTCGCGATGATGGTGCTGTCGGCGTTGGGTTTCCATTTGAAGCCGACATCCCAGATCGCGTCATGGATCGCGATGTCGGGCTGCATGTTGTAGTTGATGTCTTCCCAGCCGCCGCCGAAGAGCAGCGCGAAGCTATGCGTCAGGGCATAGGAAAACTCGTTGTCGTAGATGTTCTGATAGGAATCCGGCCCCATGCCGAAGCCGTTATATTGCTGCAGATCGGCGGTGCTCTGGAGTTGCAGCCGGCCGAGGAAATTCCCGGTGGTGAATTGCGCCTGTTCCTCGTTGGTCATCAGATTGCCGTTGAACGGATTGAAATAGGAGGGGAACTGCGAACTCGGCGGGATGTAGGAATTGACGCCGTTGAGGCCGCTCATGCCGAAATTGGTGTCCGAGAGCGAATACATCAGCTTGCCGGTGCCGTAATCGCCGAACTGATGCTGGATATAGGGCGCGATCGAAAAACTGGTGATCTGCTCGGTGAAGGCGGGGTTGTAGCCGAACGGGCCGATCGAGCCGCCCGGCGTCGCCTGGGTCGAGGCGAAGCCCTGGAGGTTGAGGAACAGTGTGTCGGGCACCAGGGTGATGGTGGCCTGGGCGGTGCCGTTCTCGTCGATCTGGTTGAGCCCGGAATAGCCCGGGAAAATCATGAAACTGGGGTCATACACCGCCGTCGCCTGGACGCGCTGGGTATCACCGACGATCGCGATCGAGGGGTTGATCGAGGTATAGACGTCCGAATCGCGCGGCGCGCTGATCATCAGCACGTTGTCGATATAGGTCTCGCTGACATTGAGGCTGGGCGTGATCGTCCAGGCCTGCGGCCCTGGCGGCGCCGGCGCCGGGGCGGCCGGGGTGAGGGGGGTGGGCAGCAGGTCGGGATTGGCGAGCGGCGGCGCGCCGAGATTGACCTGCGCCACGGCGAGCGGCGAGGCCGGCGCTGTGGGCGGCGGGGCGGGAAGCGGAGCGGCGTCCTGCGCCAGGGCTTCGCCGGCGCCGAGGCCGAGCCCGCCGGCGCCGAAAACCAGACCGGCGGCGACCCGGCGGAAATGCCCGCCCGCGCGGCGGCGCGCGCGGGCGGCGGCGCTGCGGCTAAAAGCGCTCATGTGATGACCACCGTGCCTCCCGTCCGACGCGATCAGTAATAATAGGCGCCGAACGTGCTGTTTGTCGTCAACTGTGATTTGTTGAGCAAAAGCGTGATCGTCGGACACGCGGCAATGAGGTCGAGCGAGGATTCCACCTCACCGCGGTGCGTCCGCTCGGCCTCGACCACGAAGACGGTCTGCCCGACGACCGGCGCCAGCGCGCTGGGATCGCTGGTCGAAAGACAGGGCGGCGCATCGAGCACGATCACCGTCGGGGCGAAGCGGCGGGCCAGCCGCTCGATGGCGGTCGCGAGGGAGACCTTGGCGGCGAGATCATGGCGGCTCGGCCCGACCCCGCCGATGGGCAGGATCGAGAGGGTCTCAAGCCGCGTCGGCACGATCAGGGTTTCCGGGCGCGGCGTGAGGCCGGCGCCGAAATCGAGCAGGCCGGGCTGCTCGCTGATGTTGAGGTGGTGCGAGAGCGAGGTGTGCTTGGCATCGGCATCGACGAGCAGCACCTGCCGCGCCCCGAAATGCGCGATGCTGGCGGCAAGATTGAGGGAGACGAAGCTCTTGCCCTCGTTCGGCCGGGCGCTGGTGATCATCACCAGATTGGGCAGGCTCGCCCCGTGTGGGCCGGGTTTCGCGGCGGCGTCGAGCTGACGCAGAACCTGGCTCTGGACGAGACGGAATTCCTCGGCCACGCGATCGCGCTTGCGCCCCCAGGGGATCATGCCGGCTTGCTCCAGAACCGCGAACTCGATTGGCGGCGGCGGGACGAAGGCGGTGGCGGGAGAGAGCGGCGCCGCCTGGGCGACGGCCTCCTCGCTGGGCGCCGGCGGCAACGGCGCCGAGCGGGCGAGATCCTCGAGACCACGCAGATGCCTCGCCGCGCGCTCGATCAGATGAGAGGTTTTCGTTTGCACCGTCACACGAACCTCGCCAACCAATGCGAGCCCGGCATGGCGGCGAACCAGTGCGGCCCGGTGATGAAGGCGCCGAACATGAAGACCAGCAGCACGACGCCCACGCCGAAGGTGACGAGGGGCATCACCGCCGCGCGCCGCGGCCCATGCGAGGTCAGCGAGATGCCGCCGAGCACCGGGAGGCCGAGGGCGCGGAGATCGTTCGTCGTATAGAAGCAGGAATCGAGATGGGCGAGCAGCAGCGCGAGGCCGGCGCCACCGCCGAGCCCGGCCACCAGCACCCCGGCCATCAGCAGCATCCGCTTCGGCGCGGCCGGCACGCGCGGCATCTGCGGCGGATCGATGATTTGGAGGCGCAGCTTGTCGGCATCGGTATCGGCCGCCGAGGAGAGCCGCATCACCTCGCGCCGGCTGAGCAATTCCTCATAGGTCTTGCGCAACACCGAATAATCGCGGTCGAGATCCATGTATTCCGCCTGCAGCCCCGGCTCGTTGCGGACGACCGCGGCCAGCCGGTCACGCGACCTGATCGCGTCGTCGCGCTGGCGCTTGAGCGAGTTCACCGTCGCCTCGGCGTCCAGGAGCCGAACCTTGATTTGGTCGTAAACCCCGTTCGGCAGCCCATGTCCGCCGTTGGGCCCGCCATTGCCGCCGCCATGCGCCCCGCCACCAGCGCCGGCACCGGCACCGGCATACGGCGCGGCTTTCAGCGCCTCGACCAGACGGCGGGCGGCGATCACGTCGGGGTGGTCGTCGGTATATTTCAGGCGCAGCTCGCGCAGCTTCTTCTCCGCGGCGAGGAGATCGGGGTCGGCGGCGGCGGCGCCGGCATTGTGCTGCAGCGCCGCGCGTCCGGCCTCGGACATCTGCAACGGCGAGTTCGAGTGCAGATCCTGGGCGAGCATGTCACGCTTGGCGATGGCATCGGCGAGTTCGCCGTCGAGCTGGGTCACCTGCGCGCGCGCCGCTTCGAGCCCGCCGACCCCGCCATTGGCGTCGGAGGGCAGCAGCTCCATGTATTTGGCCTGGAAATCGGCCCGCCGATGCTCGGCTTCACGCAGCTTGGCCTCGTATTCGGCGATCTGCGCATCGACGAAGCGCGCCGCGTTCTGCATCTGCGAGCGGTTGGTGCCGGTCGCGCTCTCGATGAAAAGGGTGATCAGCGTCTGCACCACGTCATAGGCGAGGCGGGGGCGGGTATTGCGATAGGTGATGGTGAAGAGATTATTGGTCTGCGACTGGATGCGGATCGCCGCCGCCAGTTGCTCGATCAGGGCGTTCCGGCGGACCGGATCGGGGGCGAGAAGGTCGAGATCGGTCTTCGAGATCAGCTTTTCGAGATTCGGCCGGCTGAGCAGCGTGCGCTGCAGGAGATCGACCTGGTTGGCCGGCGTGCTGTCGATGGCGAGGCCGCGGAGCAGCGGCGTGAGCACCGCGTCGGCATCGACATAGAGCCGGGTGCTCGCCTCATACTGGTTGGGCATCAGGACGACGCCGACCCAGCCGCCGACGCAAAGCAGCCAGGCGCCGGCCAGCGCCAGCCAGCGCCGCCGCCAGGCGCCGATGAGGTAGCGATGCAGCAGCGTGAGGATCTGGTCCATCGCCGACGCTCAAAACCAGGATTGCGGAATGATCAGCGTATCGCCCGGCTTCATTTCGACATTCTGCGACACGTCGCCATCCTTGAGCAGGCTGCTGAGCTTGATGTGGATGATGTCCTGCTGGCCGTTGGCGCCGCGACGCACGATCACCGAGCGGTTGCCGGCGGCGTATTTGGTCAGCCCCTTGGCCTCGATCATCACGTCGAGCACGGTGAGATGGTCGCGATAGGGGATCGCCATCGGGTCGGCGGCCTCGCCGATCACCCGCACCTGCCGGTCGAAGGGCCCGATGAAGGAGTGCATCATCACCGTCACCGTCGGATCCTTGACGTATTTTTTGAGTTTCTCGGCGATGTCCTCGCCGAGCTGGGTCGGCGTCTTGCCGGCGGCCATCATGTCGGGGACGAGGGGCACCGAGATCCGCCCGTCGGGCCGCACGGGGAGGGCCGTGACGCTGAGATCGGCCGCCTGATAGACGAAGATCGACAGCGTGTCGCCGGGGCCGATGATATACTCGCCGGCGGATGCCGGGGTGGTGGTATTGGTCGGATCGAGCGCCTTCGGCGTCGATGAACACGCCGATACCAGAGCCCCGACGAGGGCCAAGGCGAAAATCCCGAAAATCACCCGCTTCATGCTCACGACCGCCCGCGCGTCCTATCGTTGTCTGTGGTTTCTATGGATATCGTTATTTACGATTAGTTATCGAAGACATCCAGACCGAACCCGGGGCGCCGCGACCACCATCCCGTCGCGGCACCGCGCCCGTAACGCCCTTCCAGTTCGTCCGCTTACCCGGCGGATGAGGCACGGCCAACTTAGGCGCGGAAGGAATTGAACCCCCAGCCTCTGCCATGTGATGGCAGCGCTCTACCATTGAGCTACACGCCTTCAAAACACCGCCATCGTCCCGGCTACCATACGCGGATGGCAAACCATACCCGGGCAGCAAATAGCAGAGAGATTATTTTTTTGTAAAGTTCGCTCCTGCCGACACCAAATCTTACCAGCCCGGGCGCGGCCGCCACCACCATAAATTAACAATTCCTTCACATCGCCGGCGTGGACGCCGCGTTGACGACCGTTTAACATGATCGTTGACTTTCGTTGAATATATGTCGTAAATCTCGCCTGTAGTCACAAAATTTCATGCATCTGTGAAAATTTTTTAGCAATTTGGCGCAATGAGAAGAAATGATCCGTGGAGCATGACGTTGGGCAAAATTGCGCCGGGAGAAGGGTGCCTAACGTGGCGATTAAAAATGTTTCATTCACTGTTTTTGAGTTGAATTAACGAGTCTGTGAAGGGTAGGGTGGCGCATTGAGCGTAAAAATAACGCTATTGTTTCGTATCCGATCAAATTATCGCCATGGCCGCGAGAATTCGGCTCATGCTCCCGGACGGTCGCGGTTTGATTTTTGAAACTTCCGCCGGGACGTTGCAGCGAGGATAAAATGACCAAGATATTCGGCCATTACATGCCTTCGGAAATGTTGATGCTATGGCTGATCGAGGCTGTACTCAGCTTCGCCCTGATCGCCGTCCTGCTCGCCTTCGGCGCGGCCGGCCTCATGCCGGCCGACGAGACGCTGTCCGATAGCGCGTTCCAGGCCGTTGACGTCGCCGCGCTGATCGCCCTCGCCTTCGGCCTGGCGGGCTCGGCGCTTGGCCTCTACCGGCTGGAAGCATTGCTCTACACGCGGCGGCTCCTGGTCAATATCGGCATCGTCGCGCTCACCGTGCTGCCGGCGCTGGCGGTGTTCGCGCGCCTGTTCCACACCGATCTCTTCGCCCTGCTCGCCAGCCGGGAAGCGCTCTGGCTGCCGCGCATCCTGGTCGTCTGGCTGTTATGTCTGGCGCTGACCCGCTCGCTCTTCCGCTTCGCCCTCCGCCATGGCGTTTTCGCCCGCCATATCCTGGTGGTCGGCGACCATGACGGCCATGGCGGGGCGCCCACGCCGCGGCTCGATGATGCCGTGTTCTTCGCCATTTCCGGACGCGTGGCGCCCGGCAACCCCCTCGCACTCGATCCCGAGACGCTGCGGGCGCGCAAAATCTGGGGGATCGTAATCAGCGCGTCGGCCCGCGCCGCCCTCCCGACCTCGGCGCTGCTCCGCTGCAAGAGCGCCGGCATCCGCGTGTTCGACGAGATCGAATTCCGCGAACGCCAATTCCGCCGCCTCGATCTCGACCGCTTGCCGCCGGATTGGCTGGTCTTCGCCGAAAACACGTATTCGAGCCGGCTCAACCAGGCATTCAAGCGCGGCTTCGATCTGGTGCTCAGCGCCGCCATGCTGATCCTGGTGCTGCCGGTCATGCTGCTCACCGCGCTCGCCATCCGCCTCGACAGCGAGGGCCCGGTGTTTTACCGCCAGGAGCGCGTTGGCCTGCACGGCAAAACCTTCATGCTGCTGAAATTCCGCAGCATGCGCGTCGACGCCGAGGCCGCCGGCCCGGCCTGGGCCGCGGCCCAGGATCCCCGCGTCACCAGGATCGGCGGGTTTCTGCGGCGCGCCCGGATCGACGAATTGCCACAGCTCATCAATGTGCTGCGTGGCGAGATGAGCCTCATCGGGCCGCGTCCCGAGCGGCCGCATTTCGTCGCCCAGCTCGCCGCCGCGATCCCCCGCTATCATGACCGCAGCTTCGTCAAACCCGGCATCACCGGCTGGGCCCAGGTCAATTTCCCCTATGGCGCCTCGATCGAGGATGCGCGGATGAAGCTCGCCTACGATCTCTATTACGTCGCCCGCCGCAACCTTTTCCTCGATCTGCTCATCCTCATCTCCACCGTCCGGGTGATCCTGTTCCGCGAAGGCGCGCGCTGATCCCGCGACAGGATAAAAAAAATCGCGTATCGGGGCAGGAATGGCGTGGATCGTCCCCTTTCTCTATCCCGGTTGCGCGGCGGCCTACCTCCTGCTCGCGCTGTTCGTCGCGCTCGCCGGACGGAAGCGGGGTAGCGGGCTCACGCTGAGTGGCGCCGCCCTCGTCACCGCGACCCTCCTCACCGCCGCCTGGGCCGCCGCCGTCGCCACCGCCCCGGAGACGCCGCTCGCCGCCCTGCCCGGGGGGCTCGAACTGGCGCGTGACGCCGCCTGGTACGGCTTCGGCCTCTTTCTCCTGCCACCGCCGGCGCCCGGGGCGCGCCCGCTGCGCCGCACCCTGCTCGGGTTCGGCGTCGTGGTTCTCGCCATCGCCATCGGCGCCGCCATCATCTCCCCCGCGTCCGACACGGGCCTGACCCTCGCGTCACCGGCGATCGCGGCAAGGCTCGGCTTCGCCGTCGCCAATCTGCTGCTGGTCGAGAATCTCTACCGCAACAGCCGCCCCGAGCGGCGCTGGCATATCAACCTGCTCTGCATCGCGCTCGGCGCCCTGTTCGCGTACGATCTCGTGCTCTACGGCGACGCGGTGCTGTTTCGCCGCCTCTCGCCGCCGCTCTTCGCCGGCCACGCCATCGTCGCGACCGGCCTCGCCCCGCTGATCGCGCTCGCAGCACTGCGCAACCGCAAGCACGGGATCACGCTGCAGGTTTCGCGGAGCGTCGTCTTCCACACGACGACGCTGGTCGCGAGCGGCCTGTTCCTCCTCGCCCTCGCCGCCGCCGGCGAGGTCTTCCGGCGTTTCGGCGCGAATTGGGGAACGCTCGCCGAAATCTCTCTCCTTTCCGGCGGCCTCGTGGTCATCGCGGTGCTGGCGAGTTCCGGCTCGGCGCGCTCGCGCCTGAAATCGCTGGTCGTCGATCATTTCTTTACCACTCGCTATGATTATCGGCGGGAATGGATGCGCTTTATCGCCGCCCTCTCAACGCCCGACCCCGCCGTCGCCCTGCACGAGCGGGTGCTCCGCGCGACCGCCGAGGTGGTGGACAGCCCCGGCGGCGTCCTGTTTCTGCGCGCCGCCGACGAAACCGGGTTCCACTGGGGGGGCTCGCTCAACCTGCCACCGGCCGGCGTCATGCTCGCCTCCGACCACCCCCTGCTCGCCCGGCTGGACGCGGGGGAGACGGTCGTCATCGCCGATCCCGATGCCACGCCCTGGATCGAGGGCTTCCCGCCGCTCTGGCTCGCGGTGCCGCTGGTCCATGCCGAGCGGCTGATCGGGCTCATCCTGCTGCCCCCGCCACGCGCCCCCTTCCGCCTCGACGGCGAGGTCTTCACCCTGCTCCGCACCATCGGCCAGCAGGTCGCGGTGTTCATCGCCGAACAGCGCGCGACGCAAAGCCTGGTCGAAACCCGCCATCTGCGCGAATACGGCCAGCGTTTCGCCTTCGTCGCGCACGATATCAAGAATGTCTCCAGCCAGCTCTCGCTTTTGCTCGCCAACGCCGAATTCCACCTCGACAATCCCGATTTCCAGCGCGACATGCTGGCGACCGTGCGCACTGCTTCGACGAAGATCACCGCCCTTCTCGCCCGGCTCAGCGCATCCGAGGGCGACGCGCCGGCAAGCGCGGTCGCGCCGCTGGAACGGATCGCCGCCATCGCAGCGACCTTGCGCCAGAGCCGCGGCGTCGCGATCGCCATCGCGCCGTCCCGCCACGGCGGCAAGATCGCCATGCCGCTCGAAGCCTTCGACGCCGTCATCACCCATCTTCTCGACAATGCCCTCGATGCCGAGGAGAGCGCCGGGCGTCCGGGCCACGTCCAGGTGCGGATCAGCGAGGAAAACAGCGCCGTGGTGATCGAGATCAGCGACCGCGGCACCGGCATGACACCGGACTTCATCCGCGACGAATTGTTCCGCCCCTTCCGCTCCTCGAAACGCACCGGCTCGGGGATCGGCGCCTTCCAGGCCCGCGCCCTGCTCCAGAACGCCAGCGGCAGCCTGCACGTGACCAGCACCCCAGGCGCCGGCACCACCATGCGCCTGTCGCTGCCCCTCCTCAACACCCCCGTCACCGCATGACGCACGGAGGAAGCAAGGCCAGGGGCGCTGCCCCTGGACCCCGCCAGGGACACTGTCCCTGGACCCTATTACTTAAGGATTTTCCAGGCGGGGCGCGACGAGGCGCGCGCCAATTCGGTGTTGCGCCCCGCCTGGAAAATCCTCCAGGGATGCGGGTCTGGGGGCGCTGCCCCCAGCGGGTCCAGGGCAGCGCCCTGGCCTTGCTTCCCACAGGCGGCGTGTCGTGAGTGTCGCGAAATTATTGATCGTCGAGGATGATGAGGGGTTGTGTGGCCAGTATCGCTGGGCGTTTCCTGGTCTCAAGCCGGTCATCACCCATCGCCGTGGGCAGGCTTTGGCGGCGCTGGCCAAGGAGCGCCCGGGGGTGGTGGTGCTTGATCTCGGCCTGCCGCCCGATCCCGACGGGGTGAGCGAGGGGTTTGCGACGCTCGATGAGATTTTGCGCGCCGCCCCCGCGACCAAGGTCATTCTCGCGACCGGCAGCAACGAGCGCGAGAACGCGCTCCGCGCCATCGCCGCCGGGGCCTATGATTTCTACGAGAAGCCGATCGACATCGCGGTGTTGCGCGGCATCGTCGACCGGGCGCTCAGGCTGCATGAGCTGGAGGCGGAGAACAAGCGTCTTGCCGAAGCCGCGGCGCAAAGCCCACTCCCGCGCATCATCACCGCCGCCGAGCCGATGCTGAAAATCTGCCGTGACGTCGAGAAGCTCGCGGCGACCAACGTGCCGGTGCTGCTGCTCGGCGAAAGCGGCACCGGCAAGGAGGCGTTGGCGCGGGCGCTGCATGATCTCGGCCCGCGCGCCAAGGGGCCGTTCATCGCCCTCAATTGCGGCGCCATTCCGGAAAACCTGCTCGAGAGCGAACTTTTCGGCCATGAGCGCGGCGCCTTCACCGGGGCGGTGCGACAGACCATCGGCAAGATCGAGATGGCGCATCTCGGCACGCTTTTTCTCGACGAGATCGGCGATCTGCCGCACCCGCTGCAGGTCAAGCTGCTGCGCGTCCTCCAGGACCAGGTGATCGAACGGATCGGCGGGCGGCAGCGGATCCAGGTCGATGTGCGCATCGTCTCGGCGACCAACCAGGGGATCGAGGCCGAGGTGGCGGCCGGGCGGTTTCGTGGCGATCTCTTCTATCGTCTCAATTCGGTGACGCTGCGCATCCCGCCGCTCCGCGCCCGGGGCGGCGATGCGGTGCTGCTCGCGCGCTATTTCCTGCACCGCTTCAACGATGAGTTCCACCGCAACCTGCGCGGCCTGAGCGAAAGCGCGGTCGCGGCGCTCACCGCGCATGACTGGCCGGGCAATGTGCGCGAGCTGGAGAACCGCATGAAGCGGGCGGTGGTGATGAACGAGACGCGCCTGATCGAACCCGCCGATCTCGAACTCGCCGCCCCCGCGCTCGCCGCCGGCGGCGATGACGGGGCGGGCGGCGATGAGCCCACGCTCGATCTCCGTGCCGCGCGGAGCCGCGCCGAGCGCGACGTGATCGAGCGGGCTTTGGCCCGCAGTGGCGGAAATCTCTCTACCGCCGCACAATTGCTTGGCGTCAGCCGCACGACCTTGTACGGATTATTACGAACCCATGGCCTCGAAGCCTCGCTTCCCGACGGGGCGGCGCAAGACATAACGGAAAACCGATGATGCTGGCATCCCACCCGCGCTCTTCCCGATTGGCCCAGCTCGCGCTCACCGGCACGGCGCTGGCGGCGCTGCTCTGGCCGGGCCTCGCCGCCGCCGCCGATCATTACGCCAAGGCCGAGGCGCTGCTCGCCGGCGGCGATCTGCGTGGCGCGCAGATCGAACTCCGCAACGCCGTCCGGGACGATCCCGAGAACGGCCGCGCGCATCTCGGCCTCGCCGATGTCGATCTCCGCCTCGGCGACCCGTCGGGGGCGGAAAAGGAAGCGAGCAAGGCGCGCGCCCTCGGCACCGAGCCACGGCGGGCGACCGAGATTCTGCTGCAATCCTATCTCGACCAGCAGCGCCCGCGCGACCTGCTGCAAACTTTTCCGGCCACCGGCAACCCGCCCGATCTCGCGCCGACCATCCTCGCCGCGCGCGCCCGCGCCGAGCTGATGCTCGACCAGGTGGACAAGGCCGCCGCCGATATCGACGCCGCCCGCGCGATCGCCCCGGATGCGACGGAAGTCCTCCTCACCGCCTCCCAGGTGGCGAGCGCCAAGGGCGACACCAAGGCGGCGGAAGCGGCGATCGAGACGGTGCTCAAGGCCGATCCGCAGAACGCCGCCGCCTTGCGGCGCAAGGCGCAGTTCACCGCCAACGCCGGCGATCGCGCCGGCGCGATCACGATCCTGGACGGGGTTCTCGCGCGCGATCCCAACGACATCGTCGCGCGCTTGCAGCGCGCCGATCTCCTGATCGCGAACCGCCAGAACGACAAGGCGAAGGAGGATATCGCCGTCGTCCAGAAAATGCTGCCAAACAACGCCCAGGCGGTCTATCTCCACGCCCTGATCCTCGCCGAGGCCGGGGATTTCAAGGGCGCCGGCGCCGATATGGAAAAACTCTCGAGCGTGCTTTCGCGCATGCCGAACGCCTATTACATCGACGCCCTGGTCAAGAACCAACTCGGCGAGCGCGAGCAGGCGCTCGACTCCGCCCGGCGCTACGTCGCCCGCTTCCCGAGCGACCCGCGCGGCGTCGCCCTCCTGGTTCAGATCGACATGGCGCGCCACGCCCCCGACGAGGCGATCACGGCGCTCAACAAGGCGATCCTCCTCAACGACAAGAACCCTGCCCTGCACGAGATGCTGGGCCAGGTCTATCTCGCGACCGGCAAGCTCGCGCCGGCGATCGCGAGCTATGAGACGGCGAGCACGCTCGCGCCCGATAACGCCGCCCTCCTGAGCCGGCTCGGGGAATTGAAGCTCGACGCCGGCGACAATGAGGGCGCGGCGGCGGCGTTCGAGCGCTCGCTGAAGCTCGATCCCAAGCAAGCCAAGGCCGGCGAGATGCTGGTGCTGACCGGGATCGTCGCCGGCGATTTCACTCAGGCCGAAAGCCACCTCGCCGAACTCCGCGAGCAGGAGGGCGATGCCGCCGTGGTCGGCAATCTCGATGGCCTGCTGAAACTCGCGAAGATGGATTATCCCGGCGCGGAAGCGGCTTTCGCCGGCGTCATCAAGGCCCATCCCGACGCGGTGGCGGCGAAGCTCAGCCTGGCGCGGCTGCAACTGATCGAGGGGCAGGACGACGCCGCGTGGAAACTGCTCGACGAGGTGCTGGCCAAGCAGCCGGGCAACCGCACCGCGCTCAATATCGCCGTCGCCGCGCGCGAGCAGCAGGGCAAGCCGAAGGAGGCGCTGGCGCTGCTCGCGCAGGCGCATGCGGCGGTGCCGAACGACGCCGGCATCGCCGCGAGCTATGCCGGGCTTTTGCTCCGCGACAACGACGCCAAGGCGGCGCTGGCGGTGACCCTCGGCAAGGACCAGCCGGCGCCGGTGGCCCTCCTTTCGGTGCAGGGCGCGGCGCAGGCGTCGCTCGGCCTCAACGAGGCGGCGCGCGACACCTACCGCCAGATCCTCACCATTGATCCGGCGCAGACGACGGCGCGGATCAACCTCATCCGGCTCCTGGTCATGGCCAAGGATTACAGCGGCGCGCAAAGCGTGATCGATGCCGGGCTCAAGGCCTATCCCGCCAATTACGAGCTGATGCAGGCAGCCCTCGGCGTCGCCCTCGCCTCGGGTGGCGCGGATGCGGCGCTGGCGCGGGCCGGCGCATTGGCCAAGGAGGCAACCCATCTGCCGGCCGCACTCGCATTGGCGGGTGATTTCCATATGTCACAGAAACACTATGACGCGGCGGCGAAAGCCTATGCCGCGGCCGCCGCCGATCAGCCCTCGACGATGCTGGCGCTGCGCGAGGCGGCGGCGGAAAATGCCGCCGGCCACAAGAACGAGGCGATGGCGACGCTCAGCGCCTGGGTCGGGAGCCACGCCGATGACGTGCCGGCGCTGGTCGCGCTCGCCGATCTGGAAATCGCCGGCCGGCAATATCCGGTCGCGGCCGGGCATTTGCAGACCGCGCTCGCCCATCAGCCGAACAACATCGTCGCCCTCAACAATCTCGCCTGGATCGACCAGCAGCTCGGCAAGCCGGAGGCGCTGAAACTCGCCGAGCGCGCCTATCTCCTCGCTCCCGGCGCGCAGACCGCGGATACGCTCGGCTATATCCTGACCCAGGCGAAAAACCCGGCCGGGCTTCCCCTGCTCCGCCAGGCCCATGCCGAACTGCCGGGAGATCCCGCCATTCAGTATCACCTCGCGACCGCGCTGGCGCAGGCCGGGCATCGCGACGAGGCGGTCGCGCTGCTGACCCCGATCACCGACGACAAGACCAGTTTCCCCGAGAAGGACGGCGCCCGCCAACTGCTCGCCGATCTCAACGCGGGCAAATAGGGGCGCCGGGCCGGGCGATGCGCAATCTCGTTTTCATCATCGCGATGATGGGCGGGCTTTTGCCGATGACGATCGCGCGCCCGTTCGTCGGCGTCATCCTGTGGTGCTGGATCTCGTTCATGAATCCGCACGAGCTGACCTGGGGCATGTCGATGACCATCCCCTGGGCGATGATGATAGTCGCCGCGACGATCATGGGCTGTCTCGGCGCGCGCGAGCCCAAATCCTTCCCGATCAACGCCACCACCGTGCTGATCATTCTGTTCATCGTCCTGATCTCGCTCACCTCGCTCGCCGCCCTCGCACCACCCGAATTGGTGGAATACAAATGGTCGGTGGTGGCCAAATCCTTTCTCGCGCAGTTGCTGATCTTCGCGCTGCTCACCGAGCGCCGGCGCATCCATGCCTTGATCTGGGTGATGGTGATCTCGCTCGGCTATTACGGCATCCGCGGCGGCTTCTTTACGTTGACCCATGCCGGCAATTATCGCGTGCTCGGGCCGCCGATGACGATGATCACCGATAACAACCATCTCGCCGCCGGGCTGCTCGTCTGCATGCCGATGATGAATTACCTCCGCCTGCAATCGCGCCATCGCCTGGTGCGGCTCGGGCTGCTCGGGGCGATGATTTTCACCCTGTTCTCGATCCTCGGCAGCTACTCGCGCGGCGCCTTGATCGGTCTTGCCGCGATGTCCTTGTTCCTGTGGTGGAACAGCTCGCACAAGATCGTCTCGGCGGCGGTGGTCGGTGTCGCGCTCGCCGGCGCGATCTCGTTCATGCCGCCGAGCTGGACGGCGCGGATGTCCACGATCGGCGTCGAACATGTCGATGACTCCGCGCAGGGCCGCCTCAATATCTGGCATGCGTCGTGGAAAATCGCCCTCGCCCGCCCGCTCACCGGCGGCGGATTCATGGCGCCCTACCGCCAGAACATCGTCGATGAGTATGATTACGGCACCACCGCGCGCGCCGTGCATAGTATTTATTTCGAGGTCATCGGCGAACACGGCTTCCCGACCTTCTTCGTCTGGCTCGGCATCACGCTCGCCGGCATCGTCAACACCTGGCGCATCATCCGCGCGACCCGCAAGGTGCCGGAGCTGCGCTGGGCCTATGATCTCGCCAAGATGGCGCAGGTCTCGATCATCGCCTATCTCGTCGCCGGGACGTTTCTTTCGCTCTGCTACTGGGATTTCTACTTCACCCTGCTGATGGGCGTTGCCGCGACCTGGGAGCGGGTCAAGGAGGCGGCGCGCGCCACCGCGCCGGCGCGCGCAACATCGCTTGCCGCCCGCGCCCATCTCGCCACGCCCGGCGCCGCGCTTCCCGCGCCGCGCGGCTGAACGCCATGGACACGCTCTATTTCCTGCTCTGCATCGTCGGGATTTTCTGGCTCGCGCTCTGGAGTATTCGCGACCCCTCGCGGCGTTCGCGGCTGTGGTGGCCGTTCGACATGAAGGACGACGCCGCGACGCCGCCGCCCGAACCACCCGCCGCGCGGCGACCCGGCCGCCAGGTGTCGCCCGCCCGCCGCCAGGGGCCGCCGCCGCGCCGGCGCGTCGCGTGACCGCGCCGCTCCGCCTCCTCACCTTCACCACGCTGTACCCCAACGCGGCGCGGCCCAATCACGGCGTGTTCGTCGAGAATCGTCTGCGCCATCTGCTGGCGAGCGAGGCGGTCACCAGCACCGTGCTCGCGCCGGTGCCGTTCTTTCCCGCCACCTCGCCGCGTTTCGGCACCTGGGCGGATTATGCCCGGGCGCCGCAGCACGAAATCCGGCACGGGATCGAGGCGTATCATCCGCGCTATGGCCTCTTGCCGAAAATCGGCACCGCGCTCGCGCCATTTTTCCTCTATCACGCCGCGCGAGGCGCCATCGACGCCCTGATCGCGCGCGGCCTCCGTTTCGATGTCATCGATGCGCATTACGTCTATCCCGACGGGGTCGCGGCGACCTGGCTCGGGCGCCACTTCCGCCGCCCGGTGGTGATCACCGCGCGCGGCTCGGATGTGACGCAACTGCCCGATGACGCCATCCCCCGCCGGCTCATCCGGCGCGCCATCGCCGACGCCGATCGTCTGATTTCGGTCAGCGCCGGGCTCAAGGAGGCGCTGATCGGGCTCGGCGCGCCGGCGGCCAAGGTGACCGTGCTCCGAAACGGTGTCGATCTCGCGATGTTCCGCCCGCAGGAGCGCGAGGCCAGCCGCGCCGCCCTCGCTCTCTCCGGCCCGACGCTGCTTTCGGTCGGCCATCTCATTCCCCGCAAGGGCCATGACCGGGTGATTGAGGCGCTGGCGCTGTTGCCGGGGGTCAGTCTGCTGATCCTCGGCGAGGGGCCGGAGCGCGCCCGGCTTGATGCGCTGATCGCGGCGCGCGGGCTCGGCGGGCGGGCGCGTCTCCTCGGCGCGGTGCCGCATGAGACGCTTGCGCGCTATTATTCCGCCGCCGACGCCCTGGTGCTGGCCTCCAGCCGGGAAGGCTGGGCGAACGTGCTTTTGGAGGCGATGGCGTGCGGAACCCCGGTGATCGCGAGCAGAATTCCCGGCAACCCGGAAGTGGTGACGGCGCCGGAGGCGGGGCTGATCGTCGAGGAAAACACGCCCGAAGGCATCGCCGCCGCTTTGCGCAAGCTGTTCGCCGCGCCGCCCACGCGGGAGGCGACCCGCGCCTATGCCGAGCGCTTCGGCTGGGCGGAGACCAGCGCCGGGCAGGCGGCGCTGTTTCGCGCGCTGGTCTCGTAACGCTCGCCCATCGCGACAAATTGGAAGAAACGACATGGATGAGACGGACGATCGGACCCCGCCCCCGGACATCCCCACGGACATCCCCACGGACATCCCCCCGGGCATCGACGAGCGCCAGCGCCGCGAGCTGGAATACCACCGCGAATTCGCCGCCCGGCATCGCGACAAGATCGAAACGCCGGTCGCGCTCGACGTCATCGCGCCGGGGCCGCGGCGGCGCTGGAACGCCTATTGGTCGTCCTATGACGCGCTCATGGCGCAGGGCGTCGCCGGCAAGAAAGTGCTGGTGCCGGGCTGCGGTTTCGGCGAGGACGCGATCCGCCTGGCGGCGCTCGGGGCGGAGGTGTTCGCGGCCGACCTCTCCCCCGATCTCATCGCCATCGCCCACGCCCGCGCCGAGCGCATGGGGATCGCCGGAATCCATTTCGAGGTCATGCCGGCGGAACAGATGACCTATGACGATGATCGGTTCGATCTCGTCTATTTCAACGACATTCTACACCATGTCGATATCCCGCGCACCCTCGCCGAGGTGCGGCGGGTGTTGCGGCCGGGCGGCAGCGTCGTCGCCAACGAGCTTTATACCCATTCGCTGTCGCAGAAAATTCGCGACAGCCGCCTGATCGCCGGCGTCCTCTATCGCCGCATGGTGCCGTTCATCTACGGCACCAAGACCCCCTACATCACCGAGGACGAGCGCAAGATCGACGAGCGGGAACTCGCGATGATCGCGGCCATCCTGCGGGCGCCGCGCTACGAATATTTCCTCTTGATCGGCGGCCGGCTGGTGCCGCCCTACTGGCCGCGGGTCGGCAAATTCGACCACGCCGCGCTCAACGCCTTCCGCCCCCTCGGCCGGCTTCTCGCCGGGCGCGTCGTGGTGGTCGGCACGGTAAGGAAATAGCCCGCGGCGGCGACCGGCTCAGTCGCCCCTGGCCCCGCGCACGCGGCGGGGACGGCGAATCTTGGCCAGCGTCGGACGCAGCATGGCGAGGAGATCGGTCTCGGCCCCCTCCGGCCCGCCCGCCAGGCGCCAGGCGGCGAACAGCGCGACGCCATAGGCAACCACCCCGAGCGGGACCAGAATAATGAGCGCTTCCACCTGAACCGAAGCCGGCGCGCTCGGCGGCGGGTGGGCGTAGCCGCTGCCGAGCAGCAGCGCCGCCATCACCGAAGACGCCAGCAGCGGCCGCCAGATCTGCGCCCCCAACGCCCCGAGACCGACGCCGTAGCGGCGAAACAGCGTCCATGTCATAAGCCCGACCTCGAGCAGACCGCCGAGCATGCCGCCGAACACGCCGCCGACGAGACCGAATTTGATCGTCATCACGATGAACACCGGCGCGCCGATGACATAGGAGACGGTGATGATGCGAAACAGCGGCCGGAGCACGGCGTGCGCGCTGAGCAGCGTCCCGGCGATCGCGCCGAACGCCCCGAAAATGCCGCCCACCGCCATGATCTGCAACAATGGCACCGCCGACATCCAGCGCGCGCCGAGCGCGAGATAAACCACCGGCTCGGCGACCAGCGCGATGCCGATCGAGGCCGGCAGAACCACGAGCGTGGTGGTGCCGATCACCCTGAGATAGGTCTCGGCGATGTTCTCCCCGGTATGGCGCGCGGCGGCGAAGGCCGACCAGCAGGCGCGGCAGAGCGGCTGCACCAGCTCCGTCCCGGGCAGGCTCGCGATCTCGCCGGCGACCGAAAAAATGCCGACCTGCGCTGAGCCCAGCAGGCGGCCGATGACGAAGCTCCCGGTGCGGTCACGCACCAGAACGATCAGGCTGATGAACCACGTCCACACCGAAAACCCGATGATGTGCCGCCAGGCGCCGACCGAGAGCCGGGCGCGATAAGGGTGCATGACGTAGCTCATCACGACCCGCATGATGCGCAGCGTCAGAATACCGACCACCAGCGCCCAGTAGCTGCGCCAGAGGAAGGCCAGCGCGATGGTCGCCGTGGTGCCGGCGAGGCGCGGCAGCAGGCGGAGCTGAAATTCCTTCTCGAACGCCATCTCGCGGCGGAAATCGATGATGCCGACATTGTCGAACGCCTCGATCACGGTCGCGATGGCAAGCGCGTAGAGCACATGGGCGAGCCTTGGTTCGTTAAAGAACGCGGCGATCGGCACCGCAGTCGCGGCAACAATCAGCGCCGTTGCGAAATTGCGGATGAGGTTGAGGGTGAAGGCGGTATCGTAGAGATCACGCCCGGGGTTTTTCTCGCGGATCAGGACGTCGTCGACGCCGAGGATGGAGAGCGCGTCGATCGCCTGGGCGAAGCTGGTGCCGAGCGCCACCAGCCCGAAATCGGCCGGCAGGAGGAGGCGCACCAGGATCAGCGTGCTGAGAAGGCCGATGCCGCGGGTGAACAGGCGCCAGATCATCACCCAGCCGGTCGCCTTCGCGGTCTTGGCGAGCAGCGCGTTCTGCCCCGCCTTGCCCGCCTTCGCCGCCGATCGTTCCACGACGGGGTGATCCACTGTTTCGCTCATTGTCCGTTGCTTCAGATACCGCTGCCCGCCCCGGCATCCTAGCGGCAAGATTATTAGCGTGAGGTTACACGGAGATGAGCACCTGCGGCACTGCCCACTCCGAGGAAACCGGGAAGAAAGTCTTCTTGCTTCTTTTTCTTCAGAAAAAGAAGCGCTTTTCCTCTCTTACTTGCAATCCACGCCGAGCGCCATGGTCAGCCATTCCCAGGCGGTCGCTTCCCTGGGGCCGGCGGTTTTGCTGACCGCGACCCGCAAGCGGCGCATCTCCTCGGCGATGGTCTCCGGGGGCAGAAGATGGCGGCGGCTCACAAGGATCGCGGCCTCGATGACCGCGGCCTGGGCGCGGTTGAAGCCCCGGAACGGGGCGTGGCTCGCCTCATGGACGGTCTCGCAGTGAAAGCGCGGCCGGGCCTCATCCTCCTCGATCGCGACCACCCGCAATTCGGCGTGAGCGAGGGCGGAGGCGAGGCGCGGCGGGCGGACGTGGTCTGCGGCCAACAGCGGAAAATCCCGCCTCCCGGTGAGGCAGCCGGCGAAAATCCGCACGTCATCGACGTAATTCGCGACCAGTTCGGGCACCGCACGGAGATTGGCGAGCGTCGTCGAGGGATGGAACGGCGCCGCAATCCAGCGTCTGCCATCATCGTCGCCGGCGATCAGGCCGAGCGGCGCGAGATGCGGCGTCCCGTCGGCGGCGAGGGTCGCTGCGATGATTTCACGAATGAGCGGCATCGTCCCTCGCCCTCAGCGTATGGCCGGCCTCGGCGAGTTGCGTCCGCGCCGAGGCCGCTTCCGCGACCGCGACCCCGAAGCGCAGCCCCTCATCCTGGACATAGCGCTTGCCGAGCCGAAAGGCGATTTCCGCCTTGGCGAGTTCGGCGCCGAGATAGAAGGCGTGCGCCGGATCGCCGGCGAGCGCGAGATCGGGATAGCAGGAGAGCGCATCCTGGCGCACGATGTGGTGGTGGCTGTTGAAGACATGGATGCCGTCCTCGGCGACCATGACGCGGTAATTCGCATCGCGCGTCGCGGCGGCGAGAGCGGCGAGATCGGCGGCGGTCTCCGTGAGCGGCACGCGATCGTGGATCTGCAACAGCGCATCGGAGTAAAGCCGCGGCAGCGCATGATCGGCGCGGGCGGCGAACAGCATCCGCCGCGCCGCGTCATGCTCGGCGAGGGTCCGCCTGGTGTGCGGGCTGACCTGCACGGTGAGCACGTTGCGAATGCCGAGTTCCGAGCAGATGCCGAGCAGAATGGCGGTAACGCCGGCGGAATCGGCGTCGGTCAGCTCGGTGAGATTGCCGGTCCCCATCAGCATCTCGGCGCGCGGCAGACGCCGCCGCGTCTCATGGTAGCGGGCGAGCGAGGCGCTGAGGCCGGAATGGATCGGATCGAGGATCGGATCGACGAGGAAGGGCAGCCCCATCGCCTCGGCTTTGGCGGCGGCGCGGACCAGGGAGGCGAGATCGCCATGCGGCGCCGGGATCAAGACCGGGGTCGCCCGGGTGCCGGCGGCGATCGCGAGCGTGTGCTCGGTGAGGCTGAGGAGGAAATCCGCCCCCGCGAGGGCGCCGCGGCGGAGTTCCTGGGGGTCGCCGGAATCGATGCTGACCGCGATCCCCTCGCCGCGAAGATCGCTGATTTTTGCTTCGAGATCGGGAAAATCCACGCCCGGCCGGCAGCCGAGATCGATGACCTCGGCGCCTTCACCGACGAGGGCGCGGGCGCGCGCGAGCAACGCCCCACGATCCAGCGTGGCGGCATCGACGATCTCGGCGAACAGGCGGATATCGAAGCGCGAGAGATCGCGCGCCCCGGCGGCCAGGCCGAGAAACGCCGGCAGATCGACGATCTCGTCCGGCCCGCGCGCAAACGGCACCCCGAAATGCCGCGTCAGCGCCGCCGCGTCGAGCCCGGCGCGGCCAGGGAAAATCACCCGGTCGGCGTCGAGCGGCGGGCGCAACCGGCGGCGCAGGATCGCCTCGGTCATCAGCGCCGCGACCTTGACGCCGATATTGACGATCCGCACCGAAAATCTCTCGCCGAGTTCGCCCGCGACCAGGCGCCGGAGCCGCGCTTCGGCGAGATGGCCGGTGAGGAGAAGAAGTTTTTCAGCCATCACCCTGGCCGAGGCGTTGCTTGCGCAGCGCGATCGCGGCTTCGAGATCGGCCAGCGACAGCGCGACCTCGGTCGCCTCGAAGGTTGCGAGCCGCGCGGTGTTGTCGAGATCGATGCGGCGCGGATAGACCTTCACCATCCCGCCGGGGGCGCGGGTTTCGAGTTCAGGGGCGTTGTCGCAGGCGAACACGATGGTCGGCACACGGCATTTCCCGGCCTGGCAGAAGACGTTGCTCGCGAGCGTGTCGGCGATGCCGTAGACGCATTTCGCGACCGTGTTGGAGGTCGCCGGCGCCAGCACCAGGGTGTGATAAAACCCCTCATAGAAGCGCCCGACCGGGGCGGCGGAGGCGGTGGTGTCGCGGAAAATGCGTGACCCCTTCGGCAGGATCAGCCGATCGCGATACATGCGGACGACCTCGGCGGCGGCCTTGCTCACGAACAGATCGACGGCGTCGAGCCCGCGGATGAGATCGAGGCTTTCGGTGAAGAAATGCCCCGAGCCGGTGAGCGCCCATGCCCAGCGCGGCGTTTTCGTCTCGCGCGTCATGTCAGGCGAGTTGCAGTGCTGCGAGCGCGAGCCCGGGCAGGCGATCGCGGTCGAGAGACCGGCCGGGCGGCAGATCGGCCGGGCCGGCGAGATGGATCGGGGGCCGGAACCCCGCCGCGAAGCCGGGGAAAAACCGGTCGATCACGCCCGCCGCGGCGAGTGCCGCGAGGCTCGCGCCGGAGACGGCGCTCACCGGCTTGATCAGGAGCAGGGGGGCCGCGAACCGGCGCGCGAACCAGAGCGCGATCGAATCCGAGGTCACCTGCCAGGATGGCGGCAGCTCCGGCGCCGTGGCCAGCATCGGCCAGGGCACGGCGATGCCGACGCCGCCGGCGCCGCAGACCCGCGCGATCCGATCATGGCTCGCGACCATCTCGCAGGCGGGAGCGAGGGCGGCGAGGGCGCGGCCGAACTGCGCCATCGCCAGCATCGCCATCTCGTGCGCGGCGTGCTCGTCATAGCCGATCACGCCTTGCTGGGCGCGCACGGTGTCGGCAAAGGGGCCGCCGCCGGGAACCAGAAGAGTGCCCGGGCTCGCCGCGATTAGGCTGAGCCAGTCGCGCAAGCGCGGGTCCGCCGCGTGGCTGCCGCCGAGCTTGACCACGAGACTGACGGCCAGAGGGGCCCCGCTCACGCTTCCGCCCCCGACGCGCCCACCAGATAAGGCAGCGTCACCACCGCCGCTTCCCGCGTGCGTTCGATGGTGATGCCGACGATGCCGGTCCCGGTTTCGAGCTTTTCGACGCGGATCTCGACCTTGAGCACAGGCGGATGGGCGAGGAGCCTCGCCGCGATCCGCTCGGCGAGCGTCTCCACCAGCCCGACATGCCCGGCATCGGCGAGCATGCGGATGGTGTCGCTGATCACGTCATAGGAAAACACGTCGCGGAGATCGGCAACCAGGCGCCGCGGCCGGGCGATGACGACGGTCACCGCGAAACGCACGTTCTGCGGCCGCGCGCGCTCATGGGCATAGACGCCGATTTTCATCGGCAGCACGAAATCGCGGAGATGGACGCGGTCGGTCAGCGCCGGATCGCTCTCCTGCTCGGGCGCATAGCCACGCGCGGCGAGCAGGCGGAAATCGACCCCGCCCGGCGCCGCGCCGGTGCCGAGGCCGGGGATGAGGGCGCGGACCATGGCGACACTCTCGGCCTCGATCGCGCTAGCGCGGCCCTGAGCGCCGCAAAGCGCCGTCCGAAAGCCGAGGAGATCGGGCGCGAGCAGGAGAAGCCGCGGGATATCGGGCAATTCCAGCCCCCCTGCGAGGCCCGAGAGCAGGCCGAGCCGGCGGCATTCGGCAACGAAGCGGCCGAGCCGCGCGATATCCATGTGATCGAGCAGCCGCGCGCCGTTCTTGCCCGCGGTATCGAGCATGGCGCCGGCGAAGCGGTGCTCGGCGAGCAGCGCGAGCAGCGAGAGATCGGGGTTGCGGTCGGCGAAAAACACCGCGACCAGCTTCACCCGCGCCGCCAGCGGCGCGAGTGCCGCGAGCGCGGCCTCGGCATCGCCGCCGGGAAAAATGCCGAGCTTCAGGTAATCGACGCCGGTCGCGGCCATCGTCTCGGCGGCATCGCGCAGAAGGGCGGCGTGCATCGGCAGATCGCCGAGAACGGCGCTGACCGGCCGCGCGCCGGCGACAAGTGCCGCGCCTTCGCGCACGATGCCGGGGGCGACGGCGCCGAGCGCCCCCGCCGCCGGATCCTTGAAATCGATGACATCGGCGCCGCCGGCGAGCGCGATCGCGGCTTCGTCCGCGTCCCGGACACTGGCGAGAAACCAGGTCATGCCCGCGCCCTCCGCCGGCAGCAGCAGAATTCGGCCATGCGTGGCCCCCTGTTTGGTTTGCCTCGCGCCGCAACCTACAGGAAGGCGGGCGCGAGGGAAGAGTAAAGACGCGACCCGGCGGCTCAACCCTCGCCGCCGGCGGCGAGGCTCGGCGCCGCGCTATCGGCGAGGCCGGCTTCATGGGCGAGAAACCCCTCGAACACCAGCAACAGCCAGAGCGCGGTGCTGTGATCGAAGCGCCCGCTCTCATGCTCGCGCACCAGACGGGTCAGCGCCTCGGGCTGAAAGAGGCCGCTATCCAGCATCGCCTCGCCCATCAGCCGCGCGTGCAGCCGCGCGGCCCCGACGCGGAACTGCGCCGCCAGCGGCATCGCGAAGCCCTGTTTGCGGCGGTGGAGGATTTCCCCCGGAATATGCGCAGCCAGCGCCCGCTTGAGCACGTCCTTGCCGCTGCCGCGGCGGAGCTTCAGCGCCTGCGGCAGGGCGAACCCCCATTCGACGAAGGCGCGATCGAGCAGCGGCGCGCGCGCCTCGAGCGAGACCGCCATGCTGGCGCGATCGACCTTCACCAGGATATCGCCGGGGAGATAGGTGTTGATATCGACATATTGCGCCTGCGCGAGCGGCGAGGCGTCCTCGCGCTCGGCCATCAGGGCGAGGATGCGCGCGCCGGGGTCGTGGCCGTCGAGCCGGGCGCGGAGCCCCGGCGACAGCAGGTCGCGGCGCCGCGCCTCATGCACCTTGGTCACGGTGCGGTAATAGCCGAGCGCGGACTCGAGGCTGATCTCGGTCAACGTGTGCTTGGCGCGGAGCCAGCGCGGCGCGCGGTCGAGCTTGGGATAGGCGCGGGCGAGCGGGGCGAGGGCGTGGCGGCGCAGCGAAGCGGGGAGCAGCCGCCGCACCGCTTCGGCGAGGACGTGAAAGCGATAGCGCCGATAGCCGCCGAGTACCTCGTCGCCGCCATCGCCGGAGAGGGCGACGGTGACATGCCGGCGGGCGAGCGCGCAGACATCGCGGGTCGGGACGGAGGAGTGATCGCCGAACGGCTCGCCGAACATCCGCGCCTGATCGCGGGCGGCGGCGATATAGTCGATCTCGGTCGCGTCGCTGTGGTGGCGGGTGTGATAGCGCGTCGCCATCAGGGCGGCGTAGGGGCGCTCGTCATCGGCGCCAGGGAAGCCGATGGTGAAGGTATCGAGCGGCGCCCGCCGCATCCCGGCGGCGCGGGCGACGACGGCGCTCGAATCGACGCCGCCGGAGAGGAAGGCGCCGAGCGGCACATCGGCGACCAGCCTTGTCGCGACCGCGCGGTCGAGATGGCCGAGCAGCGCCGCCTCGGCCTCGCGTGCGCCGATCGCGAGCGTCTCCCGCCCGAGCGACCAGTAGCGCCGCGGCGTGGCGGCGAGGCCGGCGCGCCCGGTTTTCGCGCGGTCGAGCAGCAGATAATGCGCCGCCGGCAGCTTGCGGATGCCCTCGAAGATGCTCGCCGGGTCGGGGATGTAGCCGAGGGCGAAGAAATCATCGACGGCGGCGGCGTCGATCCGGCGCGAGAGATCGGGGACGAAGGCCAAGGCCGCGAGTTCGGAGGCGAATACCAGCCCGCCATCGCCGCGATAGCCGTAATAGAGCGGCTTCTTGCCGAGATGATCGCGCGCCAGCAGCAATTGCCCGCGCCGGCGGTCCCAGAGCGCGATCGCGAACATGCCGGAAAAGCGCGGAAGGCACGCAACCCCCCATTCCTCCCAGGCATGGAGGATGATTTCGGTATCGGAGCGGCTTTGGAACACGTGGCCGGCGGCCTCGAGTTCGGGGCGGAGATCGGCGTGGTTGTAGATTTCGCCGTTAAAAACCACCACCACCGCGCCGTCCTCGTTGAACATCGGCTGGTGGCCGCCCGCGATGTCGATGACCGCGAGGCGGCGATGGCCGAGGCCGATACCGGGCTCGGTATGGAAGCCATCGCCGTCGGGGCCGCGATGGCTGAGCGCCGTGGTCATCCGGCGCAGAAGGCCGGTATCGACCTCGGATTTCGCGGCGTGAAAAATCCCCGCAAGACCACACATCTGCCGCTCCCTCGCCTCCGCGCCACGGCGTTTATATCAGGCACGCAAGCGCCGCGCGCGCGAAAACATTTTTCCGCCTGACTATCGCGCCGACGGGGCCGGCGGCCAGCGGCGGTGCAGCCATAGCCATTCGCCGGGGCGGGCGCGGATCCAATCCTCCAGCCGGTCGTTGATCGCCTGGGTCAAGGCGGCGATCCTCTCCTCGCGTCCGGCGCTCTCGGGCAGCGCCAGGGGGGGCTCGACGACGAGACGAAACCGCGCCGGGCCGAGCCGCTCGATGCGGGTCGGGATCACCGGGCAGCGAAAGCGCAGCGCCAGCGTCGCCGGCGCCGGCGCGGTCATCGCCACCTCGCCGAACAGGCGGGCGGCGATGCCGTCGTTCAGCTTCTGGTCGACCAGCATCCCGAGATAGCCGGCGCGCAGGAGATGGGCGAAGGCGGCGCGGGCGCCGGCGGCGCCTTTGCGGAAATTCACCACCTCGGCGCCGATCTCGGGGCGCCCGATGGCGGCGCGGCGAAGGGCGGCGATCCGGGCATCGAGATAGGGATTGCCGAGCGGACGGTAGAAACTCGCCAGCGGAATGCCGAAATGGGCGGCGATCGGCGGCAGCATTTCCCAATTGCCGGTATGGGCGGAGAAGAAAATCACCGGCCCGCCCTTGGCCGCGAGATCGCGCACGATCTCCTCGCCGACGATCTCCCAGCCCGGGCCGGAAGCGGTGCGGGCGAGGCTCGAAAGATGCGGAAATTCCGCCATCGTGCGGCCGAGATTATCCCAGACGGCGCGGATGATCGCGCGGCGGGCGGCGGCGTCCAGCGCCGGCAACACGCGGCGGAGATTGTCCTCGGCGACGCGGGAGACCGGCAGAAACGGGCCGATCGCGCGCGCGACGGCGCCGCCGAGATCGGAGGCCGCGGCCGGGCCGAGCCAGCGGAGCGCGGCGAATACCCCCTGCCCCAGCCATGCCTCCAGCCGGTGGCGCAAGTCCTTCATCATTTCTCCCCAGGCGTCACCAGCCCGGCGAGCAGGGCGGCGATCTCGTCCGGGTTTTCCCATACCAGACCGACATCGGCGATGGCGATGGCGTTCTGGAAGGCGGGCGGCAGGCGGGTTGCATCCTTCGGCGTCGTCACCGGGCGGGCGCCGAGCCGCGCCGCCTCGGCCAGCGCGCGGTGCAGTTCGGCGGCGGTGAAGCGGTGATGGTCGGGAAAATCGGCGTGCCCGACCAGAACCGCGCCGGTGGCGGCGAGGGTTGCGTGAAATTTCTCCGGCCGCGCGATGCCGGCGAGGGCATAGACCCTCAAGCCGGCCAAAGCCCGCGCGCCGGGGCCGGGGACGAGCCGGGCGCGCAGCACCGGCAGCGCCGGCGGCAAGCGCGCGAGCGCGCGGCGTTGGTCATCGCCGATCAAGACCGCCGCCCCCACCCGCGAAGCCGCGTCCGCCACCGTCTCACGGAGCGGCCCGGCCGGGATCACAAGGCCATTGCCGAACCCGCTCGCGCCATCGACCACCAACAGCGAGAGGGTCTTTTCGAGGCCGGGATTCTGGAGGCCGTCATCCATCAGCAAAAACTCGGCCCCGGCCGCGATCGCGGCGCGGGCGGACGCGGCGCGGTCGGCGCCGACCCAGGTGGGCGCGATCGCGGCGAGCAGCTTCGGCTCATCGCCGACCACCGCCGCCGCGTCATCGGGGGCGACGTGGCGGACGCCGCGCACCCGCCCGCCATAGCCGCGGGTCAGGAAATGCACGGCGACCCCGGCGGCGCGCAATCGGGCTCCGAGATCGAGCGCCAGCGTCGTCTTGCCGGCGCCGCCCAGCGTCGCATTGCCAATGCAAAGCACCGGGACGGCGGCGCGAAAGCCGGGCCGCGCCACCCGTGCCCGGGCCGCGCGCGCGACCACGGCCGCGAACGGCGCGAGCAGGGCGGCCGCGAGCCCGCCGCCCTCGGTTTGCCAGAACGCCGGCGGGCGGAGCCTCATCGGCTGCGGTCCAGCAGGCCGCGGAGCGCCGCCGCCGTCGCCGCCGGCAAATCCGCGAACCGCGCCGCCGCCGCC
>JAJZBV010000055.1 GCA_021851785.1 Pseudomonadota bacterium | reverse complement strand
GATCGTGCGCGAGGGGCAAAGCGCCGATCTCGCGCGCGATGATCACGTGCGCCAGATCTATCTCGGGGTTTGAGACCGCCGACCTACTCGACCGCCAGGGATTGCCCGCCCGACAAGACAACCAGCGTCCGGCAGCCGCCGGCGAGCAGGCAATCCTCACGCGCCGCCGCCGCGCTCAACCGGTGGACGAGGAACACCCCGAGCACCAGCAGGAACAGCACCACGGCGAGGCCGGCGAGGCTCGCGGTCTGGCGCGCCGCATCCTCATCCGCGGCGACCTCCAGCCGATAAACCCGGAACATGCGTCCCCCCTCCCTTTCCCGCCGATCGGCGTCTCGCTACAAAAGGATAGCCGCATCGGCGGGGGATGCGAAGAATTTATCGCGATACGATCTGAGGGGGGGCATGCAGGCGGCTCTGTCACACTTGATCGCCGCCGAGCCGGCTTTCGCGCCGCTGATCGCGCGCATCGGCCGCCCCGCGCTCCGCCCCGAGCGCGGCCGCAGCCCCTATGAGGCCTTGCTCCGCGCGATCGCCCATCAGCAGCTCCACGCCCGCGCCGCCGAGGCCATCCTCGCCCGCCTCTGCGCGCTCTATCCTCCCCCTTTCCCCACCCCCGCGGACGTGCTCGCAACCCCGGACGCGCCGCTCCGCGCTTGCGGCCTTTCCGCCGGCAAAATCGCCGCGATCCGCGATCTCTCTGCGCGCACCGCCGACGGCACGGTGCCGAGCCGCGGCCAAGCGGCGCGGCTCACGGACGCGGCGCTGATCGAACGGCTGGTCGCGATCCGCGGGATCGGCCGCTGGACGGTCGAGATGCTGCTGATTTTCACCCTCGGCCGGCCGGATGTCCTGCCGGTCGATGATTTCGGCATCCGTGAGGGCTGGCGGCTGCTGCTCGGTCTCGCCGAGCAGCCGAAGCCCAAGGAACTCGCCGCGCGCGGCGCCGCCTTCGCGCCCTATCGCAGCACCGCCGCCTGGTATCTCTGGCGCGCCGCCGACGAGGGCAAGAAGATCAAGCCGGCATCGTGATCCGATCCTGGCGCCGGTTGGTCGTTGCTGATCAATCCGGCAGGTTGGGGGGAGATGGTGAAGCGCGCTCCTCGTCGCTCATGCGGGCGATCTCGCTGAAACCGAAAAGAAGCAACAGCAAGCCAACGATCACCTGCCCCGCGGCGAGCAGCCGCACCAATTGCCCGACCGGCACGATGTCACCATAACCGACCGTGCTCAGCGTGATGACGCTGAAATACATCGCCTCGCCGAAGGTCAGAAAATGATCGGCCGAATCGGTGAGGAATTGCGGCGCCTCGGCGCCCATCTCGGCGAGCCGGTAAAGACAGGCGAAAACCACCACCAACAGCGAATAGAGCGTCATGAACGCGGTCATCGGGATCATCAGCCGGTCGATGCGGTGCGCGACGCCCTCGAAAATCAGCGCGACATCGTTGAGCAGCAAGACGACGTCACGCGCCGCATAGGCGATGAACCCCGACACCACCGCCATCGACAGCAAAAGGACCAGCTCCTGCTCGCCGGCTGCGAGGTGCAGCCGAGGCACCGCGAAGGTTGCAGCACCCACCGCGCCGACCCCCGGCACCCAGCGCCAAATCGCCGGCAGCGTGGTGATCTCGCGCCGGCGGCGCGCATGGAGCACGGCGTTGATCTGGCGGAGACGCATGAAGCAGGCGCCGAGAAACACCAGCACCGGCATGGCGAGCGCGATGATCGCCGGCACATGGCCCGCTTCAGGAAAATTGGACTCGCGAAAGAAAAAAAACGTGCAGGCGTAAATCGCGAGAAAATTGGCGAAGGTAATCCCGAAATGCATCCCGCCGGAAAAGGCGAGGAAGAAAAAACCAAACCCCATGGCGCAGATCGCGAGCGCCGCGATATCGAATTTCCAGTCCTCGCCGGCCGCGACCGAGACCAGCCCGACCAGAACCAAGGTGAACAAAAGCGCGCGCAGCCAACTGAACCTTGCCGGGGAGTGCTTCACGGTCGCCGCCAGGGCCATGGCCTCTTCTCCAGAAAACGAGCGTTGGGGGATGTCGAACGGTGTTAATCGGAAAATTGCATCGCGTCACCGCATTATAGCCGCCGTGTGACGCGCGGCGAAGAGGGCGCGAAACGCAACCAGGGCGACGGCGAGCGCCAGCGCCGCGAGGACGGCGAAAATCGCGGATGGCGCGAGGCCGAGCGCATGCAGCCCCATCAGCGCCAGCGCCACCACCACCATGAAGGCGGCGTTCAAAACATTGTTCGCGGCAATCATCCGCGCCCGGCGCGACGCCGGCGCCCGCTGCAGCACGGCGTAGAGCAGCACCGAGACCACGCCGCCCGAAGCGGCGAGAAGAAACAAATCCGCGAACAGATGCCAGCCCGCGAAGCTCGCCAGAACCTGCCGCACCGTCCGCGCCCCGGGAACCAGCCCGAACCGATGGGTCACGAGGGCGAAATCACCGCTCAGCAGCGCCATCGTCAGGAGCGCCCAGGGCACCGGCCAGAGCCCGACGCCACCCTGGACGCCACCCTGGGCCAGGCGCCCGGTCGCGACCGAGCCCGCGCCGACACCAAGCGCGAAGGCCGCCAGCAGCAGCGCCACCAGATCAGCGCCGGCGCCGAAGACACGCTGCGCCAGCACCGGAAATTCGGTGACGAACACCGCGCCGACCGCCCAGAACCAGCTCAAGCCAAGTATCGCCGCCCAGATGTCCGGCCGCTCGTATGCCGCAACGAAGAGCGCGCGCGTCTGGTGCCGGATGCCGCGCTCGCATGCGCTCTCCGGCGTCGCCGCCGCCAGCGCGGGCAACAACCGCGCCGCCGCGAGCCCGAGCGCGGCCAGCACCACGCCGGTGCCGCCGACGATCCAAACCGCCGCCGGCGCCGCCATCAGCGCCGCCCCGGCGACGGTGCCGATGAGGATGGCGAGGAACGTCGTCGCCTCGATCCAGCCGGTCGCCGCCGGCACCGCCTCGGACGCCAGCAATTCCGGCACGATCGCGTATTTGATCGGCCCGAAAAACGCCGCCTGCGCGCCCAATCCGAACAAAACCAGAAGCAGCGCCGCGGGGTTCCGCCACACCAGCGCGCCCGCGCCGGCGAGCATGAGCAGCAACTCGGCGAGCTTGGCAAGACGCACCAGGCGCGCCTTGTCGAACCGGTCGGCGAGCGCGCCGGCGGGGGCGGAAAACAGCAGGAAGGGCAGAATGAACACCCCGCCGGCCGCGGCGACGAGCACCGGCCCGGCGCCGCCGGCCTGTCCGACGATGAGCACGGCGAGGGCGTTCTTGTAGAGATTATCCGCCAGCGCGCCGCACGCCTGGAGCAGCAGAAACGGCCAGAACCGCGGCGAGCGCAGCAGATCGCGCGCCAAGCCCGGCCCTCAGACCGTCGCGATCGGCGTGACCGGGGAGCCAACCGCGCCGGGCAGGCGCAACGGCGGCGCGGTGAGCAGAAAGCGCGAACGCCCGGCGGCGCGGAGCCAGGCCGCGAGTTCGCTCAAATGCCACAACTCGCCGAGATTGACGCCGAGCCGGAACAGACAATGCGCATGGAGCGGCAGGGAGGCGCAATGATCCTCCTCGCAAGGCCGCGCCGGCACCGCCTCCACGGCGTAATTATCGGCGATCAGCGCGGCCAAGCCGCTCGCGCTGATCCACTCCAGCAACCGCGCATCGCGGCCGTCGAGGGCGGCGCAGGCGTCATGCACCCGCGCCGGATCGGGATGCCCCTTCATCTCCAGCAGCATCGCGGCGAAGCCGGTATGGAGGCAAACCATGTCCCCCGGCTCGACGGCGACACCATCCTTCGCCATCACCGCCATCAGCGCGTCATAGCCGATGAGGGTGCGGGCGCGGCCGAAATGCGCCTCGAGATCGATCATCACCGCGCGGCCCTGGATGCCGGCTTCGGCCATGTTCTCGACCCCGAGCCTCCGGGCGCCGGAGGGGGCGGCGACCGGCGCGTCGCCATGCGCGTAATCGACCGGGCCGATGATATCGGCGCCGGCCCGGAAGCCGTTGTAATAGACGAATTCGGGGACGCCATCGCCGTCGGCGTCGAACATCTGCCCGACATGGGCGAGGCTGTCCCACTGCGTCGAATATTGCAGCGTCAGCACCACCTGGTCGTCGGAAACGATATCGGTATAGCGCGGATCCTCGCGGTTCAGCGGAAAATTCATGTTCGGCCGCCCGCCGCGTTCGGTGGGCGAAAGACGCGGCGGATGCCGGCGCGGGTTGAGGACGTTGCCGCCGGGATAGTCGAGCGGCAGGCTCAGGCAGAAGCTCCGCCCCTCGCGCACCTCATTGATGCCCTGCAACACTTTCTCGCGGGTGATGAGATTGAGCCGGCCGCGTTCGTCATCGGGCCCGAAATCGCCCCAGGTCGAGCCCGGCGGCCGTTGCCGCCAGCGTTGCCGTTCACCCATGGCCTGCGTCCTCCCGCGTCGTTCGTGCCCCGGTTCCCGGCGCGGGTGAAGTTTACGCGCCAGGCCGGCGTGGCACCAGGGCGCGATAGAGATGCCAGGTCGCGTGGCCGAGCACCGGCAGGACGACGATCAAGCCGAGCAGGAAGGGCAGCGAGCCGAGCACCAGCGCGCCGGCAACGATCGCCGCCCACGCCGCCATCGGCCCGGGATTGGCGGCGACCGCGAGGATCGAGGTGGCGACGGCGGTGTTGAGGCCGACATCGCGATCGAGCAGCAGCGGAAAGGAGACGACGCCGATCAGGAACGCGACCACGGCGCAGCAGAACCCGGCGACGACGCCGATGCCGGTCATCATCCAGCCCGGTTTCGTGGTCAGGGCGTCGTGCAGGAATTGCGCGAGCGTCGGCGCCGGCGCGTCCAACCCGTAGCTCGCGCCGAGCGTCGCCGTGTAGATCACCTGCGCCAGGACCAGCCAGAGCAGGAAAATGACGATCAGCGCGGCGCCGAGGAGGGCGATGCGGCCGATCGCCGGCGAGCCGAGGACGCGGAACGCATCGGTCCAGGACGCCGCCCCGTCACGCTCGCGGCGGCGGCTCATTTCATAGAGCCCGAGCGCGAGGAACGGGCCGAGAATGGCGAAGCCCGACGCCAGCGGGAACAGGATCTGCACCGCGCCATGGCCGAACATCACCCGCTCCAGAACCAGCCCCACGGCCGGATAGACCAGGCAGAGAAACAGAACATCGGTGCGGTTGGCGCCGAAATCGGCGACGCCCTTGGCCAGCGCCGCGCGGAGATCCGCGAGAGCGATGCGTCTGATCACCACCTCGCGCCGGCCGCTGTTCTCGGCCCGGTTTTCCCCCGCCCAATAATCCTCCGCCGGCACCGCGCCGAGGGCACGCGCCGATGCCTGGATATGCTGCCAGCTCCAGAGAACCGGATTTTGAATGGTCATGGCCGCTTTCTCCCGCCACAGCGGGGCGAAATGCCCGAGCGGCTAAACCCCGCTTGCCCGCATCCTACGCCGATCGCGCGCAAAGCGGGAGATATTTTCATCAAAAAAGAGGGAAAGCGCCCGCGGCCATCAGCGGCCCGGGAAGCGGGTCACGCGCGGCAGCGGTGCTGTCGCCAGCACCAGGCGGCGGCGATGGACGGGGCGGTTCGGGATCGCGGCATAGACATCCTTCACCGCCTCGCTCAGCGTGAGCCCGGCAAAGCGCGGCGCGACTTGGCGCCCCACCCTCTCGATCAGGGGGGCGGCGCGCAGCAGCAGCCGCCAGCGGGTCGGCGGCAGATAAAGCGCGGTGTCGCGCCTTGTCACGTGAAACAGCGAGGCGGCCAGCAAACGGCCGATCTGCCCTTGCGAATAGGGCTCGCCCTGACCGAAGGGTGTCGTTTCGACATGCGCCCAGAGGCCGACGCGATTGGGCGCGACCACCAGCAGCCGCCCGCCATCCTTCAAAACCCGCCACACCTCGCGGAGCAGCCGCCTGGTATTCTCCGCCGCCTCCAGCCCATGCACCAGCAGCACGCGGTCGAAACTGAGATCGGCGAAGGGGAGATCCTCCTCCTCGACGGTGCAGGAAAGCCCCGGCGCCCCGGCCGGCCAGGCGGCGGCGCCGATCTGCGCCGGCAGCGCCGCGATGCAGCGCGCCGCCCCCTCGCGCCACAGCCGGAGATAGGGCGCGGCATAGCCAAGGCCGAGGATCGAGACCCCGCGCGCCTCCGCCACCGGCCAGAAGCTCAGCAGCCGGGCGCGCAAAAGCCGCGCCACCACCGCCCCCTGGGCGCTCGCGTAAAACTCGGTCGCGGCATGGGCATCGGTCGCCATCGCATGAGTATAGCTGGAAATGCGCGCCGCGCCGTTATACATCTCGCGCATGCCTGTTCACGCGACCCCCGTTCCCATCCTCAAGGACAATTACGCCTGGCTGCTGCGGGACAGCGGCGCCGGCGCGCTCGCCCTCGTCGATCCCGCCGAAGCCGATCCGCTGATCGCCGCGATCGAGGCGCGCGGCGGGAGGCTCGACCTCATTCTGCTCACCCATCACCATGCCGACCACGTCGCCGCGACCGAGGCGCTGCGCGCGCGCTTCGGCTGCCCGGTCGCCGGCGCCGGCGCCGATGCCCATCGCCTGCCGCGGCTCGACTATGCCCTCGACGAGGGGGAGGAGGTGGCGCTCGGGGCGGCACGCGGGCGGGTGATCGCGACACCGGGCCACACGCGCGGCCATATCGCCTGGTTCTTCGCCGATGGCGCCGTCCTCGCCTGCGGCGACACCTTGTTTTCGCTCGGCTGCGGCCGCCTGTTCGAGGGCACGGCGGCGGAGATGTTCGCGAGCCTCGCGAAACTCGCGGCCCTTCCCGGCGAGACGCTGGTCTGCTGCGGCCATGAATACACCCTCGCCAATGCCCGTTTCGCGCGCGCCGTCGATCCCGATAACGCGGCGCTCCTGGCCCGGATCGGCGAGGTCGAGCGCTTGCGCGCGGCGGGTTTGCCGAGTGTGCCGACCACGCTCGCCGTGGAGCGCGCGACCAACCCCTTCCTCCGCGCCGCCGATGCGCAAGCCCTTGGCGAGCTTCGCGCGCGCAAGGACAATTTCTGAAACCATTCGCCCGGAGGCCGCGTCATGAAACTGTTTTACTCGCCGACCAGCCCCTATGTCCGCAAGGTGATGGCCTGCGCCATCGCCCGCGACATCGCCGGACAAATCGAGACGCCGCGAACCAATCCGCATGAACAACCGGCGGCGCTCCTCGCCTGCAACCCGCTTTCGAAAGTGCCCTGTCTGGTGACCGAGGATGGACTGGCGCTGTTCGATAGCCCGGTGATCGCCGAATATCTCGACAGTATCGGCGACGCGCCGCCGCTCTTTCCCCGCCCGGGCAGCGCCGCGCGCTGGCATGCGCTGAAACTCCAGGCGCTGGGCGATGGCATTCTCGATGCCGCGGTCGGACGGCGGACGGAGCAAGGAAAGCCGCGTGAGGCTGCCCGCGACGCCTATCTCGCCCACCAGAAAGCGGTGATCGCCCGCGCGATCGACGCGCTGGAGGCCGAACCGCCGGGACCGAGCCTCGATATCGGCGGCATCACCATCGCCTGCGCCCTCGGCTATCTCGATTTCCGTTTCGCGCAAGAACCCTGGCGCCCCGGCCATCCGCGGCTTGCGGCCTGGTTCGCGGCGATCTCGGCGGCGCCGGCCCTCGCCGGGACCGTGCCGCGCGAATAGGTACCGCGGTACCGGCGACGAGCAGCAACGCAAACGAGCGCGGCGGGGTTTAAGAAAGAGTTCATTGTTTTTTGGCATCGTTTTGGACGCATGGAGGCATGCGCGCGCAAAAAATATTCCCAACGGAGCCAAAAATGATAACCCTGGCTGAATTCTCCGCGCTCGTTGAATTTTTAGGCATCGAGCAGCGGCACCGCGCGGCGTTGCGCGATTTCCTGCCGGTTCTAGAAAAATTTCTCCCATCCGTTCTGACAAAATTTTATGACAAGGTCCGCGCCAAGCCGCAGCTTGCCGCCTTGTTTTCCAATGAAGCGGCCATGAAGCGCGCGTCGGACGCTCAGGTGAAGCATTGGCGGCAATTGTTTTCGGGAAAATTCGATCAGCCCTATCTCGACTCCGTGCAGCATATCGGCCTGGTTCATAGCCGGGTCGGGCTGGATCCGCTCTGGTATCTCAGCGGCTATGCCTTCGTCATGCACAACCTCACAACAATCGCGACAAACCATGTCGTCAACCGCTGGTCGCGGGATGGCGGCAAAGCCGTCCTCACCACATTGCTCGCGGCCATCACTCAAGCCGTCGTGCTCGATATGGAACTCGCCGTCACCACCTATCTCGAGGAAACCAAAGCCGCGAGCGATCGCAAAATCGGTGCCATGGCGCATGATTTTGAAGGATCGGTCAGCCAGTTCGCGGCGGTTCTGACATCGGCGGCGAGCGGGCTGCAAGAGACCGCGACCGGGCTGACCGGCTCGGCGGCCGACGCCGACCAAAAGACCGGTACCGTCGCGGCGGCGGCCGAGGAAGCCAGCGCCGGCGTCGCGACCGTCGCGGCGGCGGCCGAGGAACTCAGCGCCTCGATCAGCGAAATCAGCCGCCAGGTCGGACAATCGGCGAAGATCACGAACAAAGCCGTTACTGATGCCGAACAAACCAATGCGACCGTTCAGGCCTTGTCCGAAGGGGCGGAGAAAATCGGCGCCGTGGTGCAACTGATCGCCGATATCGCGAGCCAGACCAATCTCCTCGCGCTCAACGCCACGATCGAGGCGGCACGGGCGGGCGACGCCGGCAAGGGTTTCGCCGTGGTCGCCTCGGAGGTCAAAAACCTCGCCAGCCAAACCGCCAAGGCGACCGAGGAAATCAGCACCCAGGTCAGCCAAATCCAGACCTCGACCAAGAATGCCGTCAGCGCCATCCGCGACATCGCGGCAACCATCGCGGAAGTCAGCGCGATCGCGACCTCCATCGCCTCCGCGGTCGAGGAGCAGGGGGCGGCGACCGCGGAAATCGCCCGCAACGTGCAGCAAACCGCGCGGGCGGCACAGGATGTCACGGTGAACATCGCCGGCGTAAACCAAACCGTCGCCACCACCCGCGGCGCCGCCGATCAAATGCTCAAAGCGGCGACCACTCTCGCGAAAGAAGCGGAAGAATTGACCGTTCAACTCTCCGGCAGAATACAAGGCTTCGTCGCCGACATTCGAGCGGCGTAGCCGCGTCCTCTCGTCACGCAAGAGCAAGCGTCACCGCGCGCGGCGGAGGCGCCGGAGGCAGGTCGCCGCCGGCGGCGAGTGCCAGCACCAGCGCCGCGGGATTGACGCCGAGGGCTTCGCCCAGCGCCGCGTAGCTGGTGGTCAGACGCGGATTGACTTCCAGCACCACCGGCCCCTCCCCTGTCGCGATGAGATCGACGCCGACATAGCCGAACAAACCGGGGATGGCGCGGGCGATGGCGGCGGCGAGCGGCGCGTAAAGGGCGCGCTTTTCTTCCGCGCCGCCGACCGCCAAGCCGCGATAGTGAAACCGTCCCTCGACGCATTCGGTGATCTGGCGGTTGCAGGAAAGCAGTGTCGCCTCCCCGCCCCGGCAGAGGAGCGAGAGGCTTTCCGGCGCGCCGGGAATGAAAGGCTGCGCGATGAGGCCGGCAATGCCGCGCGCCATCGCCATCGCGGCCGCGGGATCGGTGAAAAAACGCACGCCTTCAGCGCCGGCGCCGTCATCGGGCTTGACGATGACACCGTGTGGCGATGCAACCCCGGGCGCGAGGGAGGGCACCGTCACGATGCCGTGCGCCGCGAGATGTTGGCTCGTTGCGATCTTGCTCGCGCACAGCCGCACCGCCTCTGGCGACGAGCCGAGCAGGATCTTCCCCGCCGCCATTTCCGAAAGCCGCAGCAAGATGCCACCGCTTTCCGGCGCGATCGGCCAGAATGCGTCCGCCGCCGCGATCTCCTCGCCCCAGACCTCCCAGCACGGCCTCCGGCCCACCGCGACGATCTCTCCTGGAATTGCGATGGATGGAAGCCGCGCATCGCGGCTCGCGCGCAAGGCAATGCCCGGGATCGCCGCGAGATCGGCCAGCAGCGCGCGCAGCATCATCTCCCCCTCCGCCAGCAAGCCAGACGGCAAGGGAACACCGGCGAAACCGCCGCCGGTCACGTATTCACAAACGAAAACCCGCAATCAGCGCCTCGAATAAGGAGAGGAAAGAGGTTCTTTTTTACAAAAAAGAACCAAAAAACTTTTGTCTGGTGCGGCAGTGCCTTCGGCACCGCCGCTCCGAGGAAACCGGGATAAAGTCTTTTTGGTTCTTTTTCTTCAGAAAAAGAACGTTCTTCCCCTTCTCGCAATCAAAACGCCGCTTCTTCCAGCCCCATCATCGCCTGCTTGCCGGATTTGATGGCGAGATAGAGGGCACCCGCCTGCGGTAGGATACGTTCCATGTAGAACCGCGCGGTGACAAGTTTCGCGTGATAAAACGCGGCGTCTTCCGCGCCGCTCGCCAGTTTCGCCGCCGCCGTTTTCGCCATGCGCGCCCACATGAAGCCGAGGGCGACGAGGCCGAAGAGGCGCAGATACTCGCTCGCCGCCGCCCCCGCTTCTTCCGGATCA
>JAJZBV010000023.1 GCA_021851785.1 Pseudomonadota bacterium | reverse complement strand
CTCGTCGGCCATGGCGTGCCGCAGGATGACAAGGCGGCAGCGCGGCTATTCCGCCTTGCCGCCGAGCAAGGATATGCGCCGGCACAGGTTGATCTCGGGACTCTCTATGATCGCGGCCAGGGCGTGCAACGGGACTACAAGGAGGCCGCGCACTGGTACCGCCTCGCCGCCGAACAGGGTCAAATGAAAGCGGAGGTCAATCTCGGCCGGCTTTACGGCCTCGGCCTCGGGGTCGCGAAGGACGAGAAGGAGGCGATGCATTGGTATCGGCTCGCCGCCGAGCAGGGGGATGCGGTCGCGGAGAGAGTTCTCGGGGTTCACTATTTGCGCGGGCTGGGCGTGCCGCAGGATTATAAGGAATCGCTCCGGTGGTTTCGGCAAGCCGCCGAGCAAGGGGATGCCGGGGGACAGCTCGCCCTGGGCCTGGACTATGACTACGGCGCCGGCGTGCCGAAAGATTATGTCGCTGCTTATCAATGGCTCAATCTTGCCGCGACGGCGGACGATCGGAAAATCTCCGACAATGCCGCGCGCGAGCGAGACCGGATTGCATCCCTCATGACGCCGGGGCAGATCGCGGAGGGACAGCGCCTCTCCGCGCAATGGCACCCCCACCACCCAGGCGGCGACACCCCCGAGCCGCAGGAGGCTCCTTCTGCCGCGAATGGCGCGCCCGCGCACGAGGCCGGCGACGTGACATTCGGCTCCGGTTTTTTCATCGCGGGTGACGGCCGGGTGCTGACCAACGCCCATGTCGTGGCCAATTGCACGTCCATTCGCGTTGCCGCATCGCCCGCGTCCGCTCTCCCTGAAAACCCCTCGGCCGCCGGGGGAGGCGATGCGCGGGTGCTCGGCCGCGATGTCACCAATGACCTCGCGTTGCTCGCCACCTCGCTTCACCCCGGCGCGGTGCCGGGGTGGCGCTTCTCCGTCCGCCAGGGCGAGGATATCGCCATTTACGGCTTTCCCCTCGCCGGCCTGCTCTCAAGCGGCGGCGGCATCGCCACCGGCACCATTGCCGCGCTTTCCGGGGTCGATCAGGATAGCCGCGAATTACAGATCACCGCGCCGATTCAAGCCGGCAATAGCGGCGGCCCGGTGTTCGATCGGAGCGGGAATGTCGTCGGGATCGTCGTCGCCAAGCTGGACGCCCTGAAACTCGCGCTGGCGGTGCAGGACATACCCGAAAATGTCGGCTTCGCCATCAAGGCCTCGGTGGTGCGGGATTTCCTCGAAACCACCATGCCACTGCCTCAGGCGGCGCCAGCGACAGTGCCCCTCACGACGCCGGACCTCACCGTATTGGCGCGGCAGATCACCGTCCAGGTTGTCTGCCGGCAATAAGGGGGCAAAACGCGCCCATTCGGTCACGCCGAACCCGGGCGCGTCCGAGTTCCGGCCGGCCCCGCCGCTTGCTTTGCAGACGCCGCCGGACAGCGGCGGCGTTGGCGACCTTGGCCACCGTCACCGTCCTCGCTGCGCGCAAGCCGTGTCTCGGGATCGTGAGCGAAGAGCCCGCTCCGGCCGGGGGCGGCGCTGTTTGATCCCGGGGTTTGATAGTGCAATTTTCTCACGGGAGTGGAAGGAGGCATTAGCCGCATGTCAGATGGCCCGCCGCGCATGGTGCGTTTTCAGCCCGCCGGCAATTCTCCGTGCAGGGCGGCGAAAACGCGATCCGGTGTCGCCGGCATGTCGAGGTGGCGGACGCCGCGCGGGCGCAGCGCATCGACCACCGCGTTCATCACCGCCGGCAACGCCCCGGCGCAGCCCGCCTCGCCGCAGCCCTTGGCGCCGAGGAGGTTGGTCCGCGCCGGCACCGGGTGAAACTCATTGTCGATGGCAACGAGATCGCCGGCGCGCGGCAGGGCGTAATCCATGTAGCTTCCGGTGAGCGGCTGGCCCTCGCTGTCGTAATGCGTCGCCTCCAGCAGCGCCTGGCCGATCCCCTGCGCGATCCCGCCCTGCACCTGCCCCGCGACCAGGAGCGGGTTGACCACGGTGCCGAAATCATTGATCGCGGTATAGCGTACCACCCGCGCCGTGCCGGTCTCGGGGTCGATCTCCACCTCGGCGATGTGGCAGCCATTGGGAAAGGCCGACGGCGCGCCCTGATGGATATGGCGGACATCGAGGCTCGCCGGCACGTCCGCGGGCAAATTCGTCGCTTCGCGGAGCCGGGCGGCGAGGTCGAGGAGGGAGATCGCGCGGTCGGTCCCGGCGATGGCGAAGCGCCCGCCCTCGGGCGCGATCGTGAATTCGATATCCGCCTCGGCCGCTTCCAGGAGATGCGCGGCCGCTTTCTTGCCGCGCGCGAGCACCAGATCGCTCGCCTCGATGATCGCAGCGCCACTCGCCATCAGCGATTTCGAGCCGCCGGTGCCGCCGCCGGCGATCAATTCGTCGCTGTCGCCTTGCAAAAGCCGGACGCGGGCGCCGGGCACGCCGAGTTTCGACGCCAGCACCTGCGCGAACGGCGTCAGATGGCCCTGGCCGTAATCGAGGGTTCCGGTGATGATGGTGACGCCGCCATCGGCATCGAAGCGAATCCCGCCCATTTCGCGTGACGGTGGCGCGGTGACTTCGAGATAGTGCCCGATCCCGCGCCCGCGCAACAGCCCGCGTGCCGCGCTCTCGGCCCGGCGGGCGGCGAATCCCTCCCAATCGGCGCGGGCCAGGGCCTGGTCCAGAATCGCCGGAAACTCACCGCTGTCATAGGTCATGCCGCTCGGCGCGGCATAGGGCATCGCCTCCGGGCGGATCAGGTTGCGGCGACGGAGTTCGATGGGGTCGATGCCCATTTCCGCCGCCGCGGTCTCGATCAGCCGCTCGATATAGTAATTCCCCTCCGGCCGCCCGGCGCCGCGATAGGGGCCGACCGGGGTCGTGTTGGTGAAGACGCAGGCGGTGTCGATCTCGATCAGCGGTGTGGCGTAGACGCCGACGATGTTCTTCGCGGCATTGCCGGTCGGCGGCACGCTCGCCGCGTTGGTGAGCCAGGCGCCGACATTGCCGAAGCCCGTGACCCGGACGGCGAGAATCCCGCCCGCCGCGTCGAGCGCCAGTTCGGCGTGCATCTCGTGATCGCGGCCGTGGCTGTCGGAGAGGAAGCTCTCGCTCCGCTCATCGGTCCATTTCACCGGCCGGCCGAGCCGCCTTGCTGCGTGCAGCAGCACCGGATATTCCGGATAGCAGCCCGCCTTCATCCCGAACGAGCCGCCGACATTGCCGGTCAGCACATGGATTTTCTCGACCCCGACGGTCATGACCTCGGCGAGCGCGGAACGAAGGCCAAACACCCCCTGGCAGCCGACATGGAGGGTGAAGCGCCCGGTCCCGCCGTCATATTCGCCGATCGCGCTGCGCGGCTCCATTGGGCAGACGACGAGGCGGTTATTGCGGAGATCGAGCTTCGTCACATGCGCCGCCTGCGCAAACGCCGCCGCGACCTTGGCGCGATCGCCATGATGAAAACGGAGCGCGATATTGCCCGGCGCGCTGTCATGGAGTTGCGGCGCGCCGGCGGCGGCCGCGTCCCCCGCGGTGGTGACGGCGGGCAGCGGGTCGATCTCGACCAAAATCGCCTCCAGCGCGTCTTTCGCCTGCGCCGCGGTCTCGGCGACGACGCAGGCGACCGGCTCGCCGACATAGCGGACGCGATCGATCGCGAGCGGCGGATAGGGCGGCGAGATCAGCGGCGCCGCCTCGCTCCCCGGCTGCTGGAACCCCTGCGGCAGGCGCCCTATCCCGGCCTCTCGCATCATCTCGCCGGTCACGATCAGATGCACGCCCGGCATGGCACGCGCGGCCTCGCTATCGATCGCGACGATGCGGCCATGAGCGTGGCGGCTGCGCAGCATTGCCGCGTGGAGCTGCCCGGGGCGGGAGATATCATCGCTATAGCGGCCTTCGCCACGCAGCAGGCTCGGGTCTTCAAGGCGTGGCACCGGCTGGCCGAGGGCGAATTTCTCCAGGCCGAGGTCAGGCGCGTCGAAAGGCGGGTTCATCGTGAGTTCTCTCCGCGGCGAGGACGCCAAGGGGGATGTTGCACCGCGTCAGGATGCCGCCTGAGCGCCACCGAGGCAAGAGCGGGTGGTTGCCCGCCGGCGCCGCCGCATGACAAACCGGCCGCCATGCGTCATGTTCCCGGCGATGACGACGGAGAAAAAAATGGCGCATGGGATGAAAAAGGGTCTGACCAGCTATGGCGACGCGGAATTCTCGCTGTTCCTGCGGAAGGCCTTCATCAAGGCGATGGGATTTTCCGATGACGCCCTCGCCCGCCCGATCATCGGCATCACCGACACCGCGAGCGATTTCAACCCCTGCCACGGCAATGTCCCGGCCTTGATCGCCGCCGTCAAGCGCGGGGTGATGCTGGAGGGTGGCCTCCCGATGGCGTTTCCGACCATCTCCATCCACGAATCCTTCGCCCATCCCACCAGCATGTTTCTCCGCAACCTGATGGCGCTCGACACCGAGGAGATGCTGCGCGCCCAGCCGATGGACGCGGCCGTCCTGATCGGCGGCTGCGACAAGACCATCCCGGCGCAATTGATGGCCGCGGCCAGCGTCGATCTCCCGGCTCTCGTGCTGCCGGTCGGGCCGATGCTGGTCGGGCATCATCGCGGCCAGGTGCTCGGCGCCTGCACCGATTGCCGCCGGCTCTGGGGGGAGTTTCGCGCCGGCCGGATGGATGCGGCCGAGATCGAGGCGGTGAACTCCCGCCTCGCGCCCACCTTCGGCACCTGCATGGTGATGGGGACGGCGAGCACCATCGCCTGCATGACCGAAGCGCTCGGCATGGCGCTGCCCGGCAGCGCCACCATCCCGGCGACCCACGCCGACCGCTTGCGCGCCGCCGAGGAAGCTGGGCGCGCGGCGGTACGCCTTGCCCGGAACGGCCCGCGTCCGAGCGCGGTGATGACCAAAGCCGCGTTCCGGAACGCCTTCACCGTCTTGCAGGCGATCGGGGGTTCCACCAACGCGCTGATCCATTTCACCGCCATCGCCGGGCGGCTCGGCATTGCGGTCGATCTCGACGCCTTCGACCGCATCGGCCGCGAGGTGCCGGTGCTGATCGACCTCAAGCCGAGCGGGGCGCATTACATGGAGGATTTCCACTGGGCCGGCGGCGTGCCGGCCTTACTGCGCGAACTCGCGCCCTTCCTCGATCTCGACGCGAAAACGGTCACCGGCGCGCCGCTCCGCGCCGCGCTCGAGGCCGCCGAGGACGTCCCCGGCCAAGAGGTGATCCGGCCCCGCGCCAACCCGATCAGCGTCGGCGGCGGGCTCGCGGTGCTGCGCGGCAACCTCGCTCCGCGCGGCGCACTGATCAAGCGCTCGGCGGCGACGCCTTCGCTGCTTTCGCATGAGGGCCGGGCGGTGGTGTTCTCCTCGACCGCCGATATGGAGGCCCGCCTCGACGACCCGGCGCTCGCTGTTGCGCCCGAGGATGTCCTCGTGCTCCAGAACGCCGGGCCCATCGGCGCGCCGGGCATGCCGGAAGCGGGCTACATCCCGATCCCGCGCAAGCTCGCCCGCGCCGGCGTCAAGGACATGCTGCGGCTTTCGGATGCGCGCATGAGCGGCACCGCGTTCGGCACCATCGTCTTGCACATCACCCCCGAAGCGGCGATCGGCGGCCCGCTCGGCGTGGTGCGCACCGGCGATCGCGTCCGTCTCGACGCCGAAGCGCGCCGGCTCGATCTCCTGGTGGACGACGCCGAACTCGCCCGCCGCCAGGCCGCCTGGACACCCCCTTCGCCTGCGCCGGCGCGGGGCTATGCCTGGCTCTACCACCACCACGTGTTGCAAGCCGATGAGGGCTGCGATTTCGATTTTTGCCGGAAGTCGGAATAGGAATAGGAAAAAAATTGTTCTTTTTTGCAAAAAAGAACTTTTCCCCGTTGGGCAGTGCCTGCGGCACTGCCCGCTCCGAGGAAACAGAAGAAAAGTCTTTTTGCTTCTTTTTCTTCAGAAAAAGAAGATTCTTCTAATTGCTCTGCGCGGCGGCGAGCCGCGCGGGGTTGAGGAGATCGTCGAGCACGGCGTCGCTCAGCGAAAATTTCTCCCGCGCCAGGGCGCGGATGGTGCGGCCGCTGGCCAGCGCCTCATGCGCGAGGCTGGCTGCGGCTTCATAGCCGATCACCGGCACCAGCGCCGTCACCGCGCCGACGCTGGCCTCCAGATGGCGCGCGCAATCGGCCGGGCGCGGGGTGAGGCCATCGACGCAGCGCTCGCGAAACACGTTGACGGCATTGGTGAGCAGCATGAGCGAGGCGTGGATGTTGTGCGCGATCAAGGGCTCGAAGGCGTTGAGCTGCAACTGCCCGCCCTCGGCCGCGAGGGTGATCGCGAGATCATTACCGATCACCTGAAAACAGACCTGATTGACCACTTCCGGGATCACCGGATTGACTTTTCCGGGCATGATCGAGGAACCCGGCTGCACCGCCGGCAGCGCGATCTCGCCCAGCCCGCCGCGCGGGCCGGAAGAGAGCAGGCGAAGGTCGTTGGCGATCTTCGAGAGCTTGGTCGCGATCCGCTTGAGCACGCCGGAAAACATCACGAACGCGCCCATATCCCAGCTCGCCTCGACCAGATTGCCCGATTGCACCAGCGGGAAGCCGCTGATCGCGGCGAGTTCGGCGATGGCGCGCGGGCCATAGGCGGGATCGGCGTTGATGCGGGTGCCGATCGCGGTGCCGCCGAGATTGACCTCGTGCAAAAGACGCTCGGCCTCGCCGAGGCGCTGGATGTCTTCCCGGATCGTGGTGGCGAAGGCGCCGAGTTCCTGACCCAGCGTCATCGGCACCGCATCCTGCAACTGCGTGCGGCCGAGCTTGACGATCTCGGCGGTCTCCGCCGATTTCCGCTCGAACGCCGCGGCGAGGCCATCGAGCGCGTCGGCCAGCATGGCGCAGGACAGCAGCACCGAGAGGCGCACCGCGGTCGGGTAGGTGTCGTTGGTCGATTGCGAGAGATTGACGTCGTCATTGGGATGGAGCGCGTGATACGCGCCGCGCCGATGGCCGAGGATTTCGAGGCCGCGATTGGCCAGCACCTCGTTCATGTTCATGTTGGTGGAGGTGCCGGCGCCACCCTGGATCACGTCCACCGGGAATTGGTCATGGAGATGGCCGGCGATGATCTCGGCCGCCGCCGCCTCGATCGCGCGGGCTTTTTCCGAAGCGAGCTTGCCGAGCGCGAGATTGGTTCGCGCCGCCGCCTGCTTGACCATCGCGAGCGCCCGCAACAGCGCCGGATAATGCGCGAGCGAGACGCCGGAGATCGGGAAATTCCTGACCGCGCGCCCGGTCTGCGCGCCCCAATAGGCGTCTTCCGGCACCGCGGTTTCGCCGAGGCTGTCATGCTCGAGACGCACGCCGTTCATGAGGGTCTCCTGGACGCTGTCGAGCGCCAAGATGCACGGCGAGCGCGGCGAGGCCAAGCCCGATCGCGAGCCCCGACACCGCGCCCCAGCCGCCGAGCCGCCAGGCGAACCCGCCGCCGGCCGAGCCGAGCGCGCCGCCGATGAACATCACCGTCACGAACACCGTGTTGATGCGGCTCCTGGCCTCGGGACGAAGGGCGTAAATCACGCTCTGATGCGCGATCAGCGCCATCTGCACGCCGAGATCAAGCAGCACGACACCGGCGATCAGCCCGGCGAGATGGTTGAAAACGGCGAGCACCACCCAGGCGCCAAGGGCAACCACGATGCCGAGCAGAATGACCGGCCGCGGCCCGCGCCGGTCGCTGATACGCCCGGCGAGCGGTGCCGCGAGCACGCCGGCGGCGCCGATCACCCCGAAGAGGCCAGCGGCGGCGCTCCCCAGGGCGAAAGGCGGAGCGGCGAGATGGAGGGAGAGTGTCGCCCAAAACGCACTGAACGCGCCGAAGAGGCCGGCCTGGGCCAGGGCGGCACGGCGGAGCGGCGGCAACTCGATCAGCAGGGCGAACAGCGAGGCGAGGAGATGGCGATAGGCGAGCGGCGGTTTGGCCACGGTTTTGGGCAGGGTCGCGAGCAAAAGCAGGGCGATCGCGGCGGCGAGGGCAACCCCCGCGCCGAACACCGCCCGCCAGCCGGCGACCGCCGCCAGCGCGCCGCTGGCGACACGCCCGAGCAGGATGCCGGTCAAAAGCCCGCTCATCACCGTCCCGACCACGGCGCCGCGCCGCGCCGGCGGCGCGAGTTCGGCGGCGAGCGGCACGATCTGCTGCGCGACCGTGGCGCCGATGCCGATCGCGACCATCGCCGCGAACAGCGTCCCCGGCCCCGGCGCCAGCGCCGCGGCGGCGAGCGAGAACGCAAGCCAGGCGAGCTGGCCGAAAATCAGCGCCCGCCGGCTCATCCCGTCGCCGAGCGGCACCAAAAGCAACAGCCCGATCGCGAAGCCGAGCTGATTGGCGGTGGGAAGCAGGCTCACCAGGGTCGCGGCGCCCGGAAACCTATCCCCGATCACGCCCAGAATCGGCTGCACATAGTAGATATTGGCGACCGCTCCGCCGCAGGCGAACGCCATGGCGGCGAGCGTGACGCGGGAAGGCCCGCTCTCTGCGCGCGAGGCGGCGGCGGTTTCGTGATAGGATGACGAGGACATGAAAAAGGATCGATTCCCGAGATGAATGACAGGCGAGGCCAGGACATGGGGTGCCGGCGCCGCCGCACCCAGACCCAGGGCGCGGAGCGGGGCCTGTGGTGATCACGCTCGCCCTGGCCGTGATCGCCGCCCTGGCGCTGGCGACGCTGTTCTTCGCGTTCTGGAGTCAGCGCGGCGCGGCGTCGCGGGCGGCGGCGCTCGGGCTCAAGCTCGATCAGGTGCTTCTCGGCCAGCAAAGCCGTCATGACGCGCTGGCGCTCAGGCTGCGCGAGACCGAGCGCGCGCTGACCACCCCGCTTGGCGATCTGCGCGAGACGCTCGCGCGGAGCATCGGCGAGATCCGCGAGACCCTCGCCGTGGGCCAGGAAAAAGCCTGGGAATTGCTCTCCGGCCGGCTGGACAAGATGCGCGAGGCGAATGAAGCCAAGCTCGGCGAAATTCAAAAAACCGTCAACGAGCAGCTCCACGCCGCGGTGGAGGCCCAGATGACGGCGAGCTTCGCCCGCGTCGCCGAGCAATTCGCGGCGATCCAGAAAGCGATCGGCGATGTGCAATCGGTCACCGCCGAAATCAGCGATCTCCGCCGCCTGTTCACCAACGTGAAAACGCGCGGCGGCTGGGGCGAGGCGCAGTTGGAGGCGCTGCTCGACGATATCCTCCCCGCCGGCGGCTATGAAAAGAACGCGCGCATCGACGAGACCAGCCATGAGGCGGTGGAATTCGCGGTGATCATGCCGATGCGCGGCGCGATCCGGCCGCTGCTCGCGATCGACGCCAAATTCCCGGTGGAAGACTATGAGCGCATGCTGGATGCCGCGGCTTCCGGCGATGTCGAGGCCGAGCGCGCTGCCCGCGCCGGGCTCGCGGCGCGGATCAGGAAGGAGGCGGAAAAAATCCGCGACAAATACATCCGCCCGCCGCGCACGGTGGAATTCGCCGTGCTGTACCTGCCGAGTGACGGGCTCTATGTCGAGGTCGCGCGCATCCCCGGCCTGATCGACGAGGTCGGGCGTCTCTTTCGCGTCCTCATCCTCGGGCCGAGCCTGTTTCCGGCACTGCTCCGCACCATCCATCTCGGCCATATCACGCTCGCCTTGGAGGAAAAGGCCGACGAGGTGCGCGGCCTCCTTGCCGCGACCCGCAGCGAAATGCAGAAAATGGACAAAGTGCTCTCCGACCTCGCACGACAAGCCAACACCTTCGGCAATACCATCGAACGCGCCCGCCAACGCACCCGCGCCGTCGACCGCAAGCTCCGCTCGGTGGAGACGCTGGACCCCGAACACGCCGCCGAATTGCTCGGGATCGGCGACGCATCGGCCGATGAGGAGGGGTGAAGGGAAGGAAGGCCAGGGCTCTGCCCTGGACCCGCTGGGGCCTGAGGCCCCAGGCCCCCATCCTGGTGGAGGATTTTCTGGGAGGGGCGCTGCACGGCGGCGGCAAGCGTCGAGACGCGCCCCTCCCAGAAAATCCTCATCAAAATAGGGTCCAGGGATTTTGGTCCCTGGCGGGGTCGAGGGGCGGAGCCCCCGCCTTGCTTCCTTTCTTTCCCCCTCAACGGAGATGGGCGTCATGGCGCGGGTTTGGGTATTGTTCGGGGCTTTGGCGGGGTTCGCCGGCGTCGCTATGGCGGCCTACGGCGCGCATGCCGGTCTCGCGCCAGAGAGCGCCGCTTTGTTCGCCCGCGCGACCGAGATCGTGCTCTGGCACGCGCCGGTGCTGCTGTTTCTTGGCCTCTGGCGCGAACGCCATGGCGGGTGGCTCGCCGCCCTCGCCGCGACCGCGATCGCGCTCGGCATCGTGCTCTTCGCCGGTGCGGTCGCGGCGCTGGCCCTCGGGCGGGTCAGCCACGCGACCCTCGCCCCTTATGGCGGCAGCCTGCTTCTGCTCGGCTGGGCGCTGATCGCGGCCTCGGCCGTTCGGCGATAAGGCAAGGTTGGTTCCTTTTTGTTGGGGTGGACGGCCCGGCGGCAGCGTGTGCCATGATCGGGTCGCATGAAACCATTCCGACTGAAGGGGATCATTCCCATTTCCCCGCGGCCGCACCGCGGCGGCGGGCAACTCCGCTCGCGTTTTCGGGGAGCGGGCCGGGGCGGCCAAACAGCCATCCCTGGCCATAGGTGATGCCGAGGCCGCGCAGGGTCTCGGCCTCGGCTTCGCTCTCGATCCGCTCGGCGACCATCGCGCAGCCGGCGGCGCGGACGATTTCGGCCATCGCGGCGACGAAATCCCGCTCCCGCCCCGGCTGCGCGACACCGGGGACATAAGAGCCATCGAGCTTGACATAATCCGCCGGCACCGCGCGCAGGATGCGCATATCAGCCGAGCCGGCGCCGAAATCGTCGAGACAGAACGGGATGCCGAGCCCGCGCAGCGCCTCGGCGCCTTGGCGCACCTGTTCGAGATCCTCGATCTCGGCGGTCTCGGTCATCTCGACGATCAGGCGCCCGTTCGCGGTGCCGGCGAGTTGCGCGAGCAGGTGGGCGCGAAATCCGCTATCCTGGAGCGAAAGACTGGAGAGATTGAAGGCGATCGGCGCCGGCGCGTGGCTGGCTGCGGCGGCGGCACGCTTCGCGACCGCGAGATCGAGTTCGCCGGCGAGCCCGGTGGTTTCGACGAGCGTGACGAAATCCTCCGTCCCGGCGATCTCGATCCCGGCGATGGCCTGGGGGCGAAGCAGCGCCTCGTAATGGTGCAGGCCGCGATCGCCGAGGCGAACGATCGGCTGATACGCGAGCTGATAGCGCTCCTCGCGGATCGCCCGGCGCAAGGCCCCGGCATGCTTCGCCGCCTGGCGGACATAATCGGTGAGGCCGCCGGCGAACCCGGCCTTGGCCAGCCCCTCGATCCCGCCGCGGGCAAACACGCCGAGCGCGTGGCGGAGCGCCCGCGCCGCCTGATCCGGCGTCAGCTCATCGGCGGCCAGTTTCAGGCGTTGCGAGGCGACCGTGCCGGCGATGCCGCGCGCCTGCAAGGCGCTTTCGAGCGCGGCGGCGACGGCGACGATATCATGTGATGCCCCCGCCGCCAGCATGCCGACCCGGCCCGGCGCGGCCTCGCCGACCAGGGCGTTCGGGGCGATCTCCTCCAGTATCGCGCCGAGGCCCAGGTTCTGGCCTTGGACGCCGCCGGGGGCGGAGATTTCCAGGAGATCGAGCCCGCCACCCGCCCCTTGGCGGAGCCGCGCCTGCGCCGCCGCCAGAACCGGCCGCGCCGCGCCGCCGCCGGCCGGTTTGCCGAGCGGCAGCGGCAAGGCGGCGAAGGTGAGGCAGAGCTTGGCGGGGCGCCCGGCCTCGGCAAAGAGGAGGCCGGCGAGGGCGCGCGGCGTGCGCGCCTTGTCGGCCAGACGCAGCGTCATCGGCAATTGCCGCCCGCGCATCGGCAGGACGGTCAGCGCCTGGTCGAAGGCCTCGCGGTCGCCCGGCGCCACCAGTTCACGCACCGGCTGGCCGAGGAAACTCTCCGGCTTGCGGCCGAGCAGGGAGTGGAAAGCGCCGGTCGCGAAGGTGATTTTGCCGTCCGGCGTGGTTTCGACCAGGAGATCGGCGGCGGCGAAGGAGAAGGTGACGAAACGCTCGCGAGGGTCGATCGGGGTGGCGGACATGGCGGGGGTCAGGGCCTTCCAAAATCGTGCCGGCGCGACCGGGCGGCGCTCGGTTTCATGCGGCGCGGATCGAGGTCACGAAGCCATCCACTTCCTCGCGCAGCGTTTCCGAGAGGGTGGAAAGCCCGGTCGCGGCGGTGAGCGTCTGATCCGCCGCGGTGCCGATCTCGCCCGAGGTTTTCGTGATGCCGCCGAGATTGCGGTTGACATCCTCGGTGCCTTGCGCGGCGCGCTGGATACTGTCGGCGATCTCGCCAGTCGCGGCGCCCTGCTCCTCGACCGCGGCGGCGATCGCATTGGCGATCTCGTTGATACGGCCGATCGTGCCATCGATCCCGCGGATCGCGGTCACCGCCTCGCTGGTCGCGCCCTGGATACCCTGGATCTGGGCGGCGATTTCCTCGGTCGCGCGCGCCGTCTGGTTGGCGAGGGCCTTGACCTCGCTCGCCACCACGGCAAAGCCCTTGCCATGCTCGCCGGCGCGCGCCGCCTCGATCGTCGCGTTCAGCGCGAGAAGATTGGTCTGGCCGGCGATATCCTGGATCATGCTGACCACCTCGCCGATCTTTTGCGCCGCCTGGGCGAGCCCGGTCACTTTTTCATTGGTGCGGCGCGCTTCCTCGGCGGCCTGGCCCGCGACCCCGGCGGAGTTCGCGACCTGCTGGCTGATTTCGCGGATCGAGGCGGTCAGTTGCTCGGTCGCGCCGGCGACGCTCTGCACATTGGCCGAGGCGGTGTTCGAGGCGTTGGCGACCAGGCCGACGCGCTCCGTCGCGTCATTGGCGGCCTGGCTCATCGCCGCGGAGGTCGCGCGCATCTCGGTCGAGGCGGTCATCACTTTTTGCACGAGTTGGCCGACCCGTTCCTCGAACCCGTCGGCGAGGCGGTGCAACTGCGCCGCCGCCGCGTCCTGAAGCCGGCGCTCGGCGGCTTGCCGCTCGGCGACGGCGGCGTTTTCGGCCGCCCGCGCGGCTTCGATCTCGGCCATCTGGCGGGCGGATTGGGCGATCAGCCGGGCGAGCGCGCCGGCGAGCCACATCAGCACGCCGGCCTCGCTCACCAGGATCACGGCGTGCAACACGACCCGGCCGAAATCCGCCCCGCCGGGATAGATCGCCGCCGGCAGCAGGAAATTGAGCGCGAGGTGATGCACCGCGACCGCCACCGCGCCGGCGAGGATCGCGCCCGCATCGCAATAGACCACCAGCCCGGCGAGGGTCGCGAAGAAATACATATGCATGTCGATCTGCCAGGGATGACCCGCCATCTCGAACACCGCCAACGCCACCATTCCCATCGCCGCCACCGCGACGACGAGGCGGGTCGAAGGGCCGTTCCCCGCCATCCGCCACGACAGCGTCGCCGCCCCGGCGAGAACCAGCGCGAGCAGCGCTGGCATCAACATCGGAAAGCCGCGAAGCGCAGCGATGACGATGACGAGCCCGACATTGGCCCAGAGAAAAGCGATCAATCCGCGGCTCGCGCTCTCGCGCAGCCGCGCCAGGGTGTCGTGCCCTGCATTCGCCGGCTCAGAGAGAGTTTCAGAGAGGTTCATGATGAAATTTTCCCATTGCAGTCACCGAGAGCTTGCGGATCGAGGAGCAGCCAGGCGCCGGCCTCGCGGAGCCGCGCGCGGCTTTCGGCGTGATCGAGGCGAACCACCAGGATCGCCGGCAGGACACCGGCGCGAATGATCGCGACCCCGGCCTCGGACGCGGCGAGGAAACTGCGTGTCGCGTTCCACCACGGTGGAAAAACGGCGGCGAGGACGGCGCCCTCGGGTGCCGGCGGACGCGGCGCCAGCGTGAGCATGGCGAGCGCGAGCGTGCTTCCCGCGAGCAGCAGCGACGCATTCGCCGCCACCGGCCAGGGCCGGGCTCGACGCGTTGGATGTCTGGTTCGAGAGCGGGACATGACGCCGAGCGTAACGGCGGCTAGTCAAGATTGGCTTAAAGTCGGGCTGAAAACGCTCAGCCCGCCGCCGCGATCGCCTTGCCGCCGGCCAGCCGCCAGATGCGGTCCAGCCGCTCGACGCCGGTCAGGCGATGGGTGATGAGAAGAACGCTCCGCCCCGCCGCCGCCTCGTTGAGGGTGGCGAGGAATTCCCGCTCGGTCGCGGCATCGAGCCCGGCGCAGGGCTCATCGAGGATCAGGATCGGCGCCGGCGCGAGCAGCGCCCGGGCGAGCGCGAGGCGCCGCCCCTGGCCGCCGGAAAACCGCGCCCCACCCTCGCCGACCCAGGTATCGAGCCCCTCGGGGAGGGCCTCGACGATAGCGGCGATGCGTGCCGCCGCCAGCGCCGCCCACAACGCCGCCTCGTCGGCGTCGGGGCGCGCGAGAAGGAGATTGGCGCGGATGGTATCGTCGAACAGATGCGTCGTCTGGCCGAGCCAGGCGATCCGGCGGCGGATCTCGGCGGCGGGCAGGGTCGCATAATCCGCGCCGCCGAGCAGCACCCGCCCGCCTTCCGGCCGCGCGACCTTGAGCGCGAGTGCCGCGAGGGTCGATTTCCCCGCGCCCGAAGGGCCGAGCAGCGCGGCATGGGCGCCTTCCGGGAGTTCCAGGCCGAGCCCGTCGAAAACCAGGCGGCGATCGGCTCGCCAGCGGAACGAGACCGCCTCGAAGCGGAGCGCGTGGCCACGCGGCGGGTGGCGTGGCGGCGGCGGCTCCGCCGTCGCCATGGTCTCCTCGGCGGCATCCACGACCCGCGCCGCGGCGGCGGCGATCCTTCCTGCGACGGCGCCGGCGCGGGGCAGCACAGCGATCGCCTCGAACGCGGCGAGGGTCAGGAACAGCAGGGTCGCGATCGTCACCCCGCCCGGCCCCGCCGGCGCCAGCGCCGCCAGCAGCAAAACCGCGAACACCGCCGCCTGTCCGGCGAGCATGGCCGCCGCCCCGGCGCGGGCGAGGCCGCGCGCCTCGTCATGCTGGGCCGCGAACAGCGCGCCGCTCCGCGCCTGCACCAGCGCCAGCATCCGACCCTCGGCGCCGAAGACGCGCACCTCGCGGATGCCGCTCACCGCATCGAGAACGGCGACGCGCAGGCCCGCCATCGCCTGGCCGAGACGCTCGCCGGCGGCCAGGGTGCCGCGCGCCGCGCGCCAGGGGAGGATGAGGGCGGCGAGCAGGAACAGCGCCGCGAGCGCCAACGCAAGCAGCGGGTTTCGGCGCGCGGCGACGACGATCAGCGACGGCAGCAGCACCAGAATCGTCGCGAGCGGGATCAGGAGACGGAGATAGAGCCCGTCCAGCGCCTCGATATCATTGACCAGACGGGCGAGCACGTCGCCGGCGCGGCGAAAGCCGAGACCGCCGGCAGTGCTGCGCGCGAGGCCACGGAAGAACCAGACCCGGAGATCGCCGAGCGCCCGGAACATCGCGTCATGGCTGACCAGCCGTTCGAGATAGCGGAGAACGACGCGGCTCGCGCCAAGGAGGCGCAGCCCGCCGACCATCGCCGCGGCGCCGATCAGGCCGCCGGCGAGCCGGCCACCGGCGCCGGCCATCAGCGCGACCCCGGCGGCGGCGGAAGCGAGGGCTATGATGCCGCCGAGCGCGAGCATCGGCCAGCGCCGCCGCCAGAGCGCGATGATCCGCAACACCGGCCGGATCGCCGTCCTCATGCCGCGCCCCGCGCCGCGAGCGCGACCACCCGCCCTGCGCGGAGATCGACACGGCGGCCGCCGAATTCGCGCGCTGCGGCGGAGTGGCTCGCGAGGATCACCGTCCGCCCGATCGCAAGCCGGCGCAGGCTCTCGATCACCTCGGCCTCGGTCGCCGGGTCGAGATGCGCGGTCGGCTCGTCGAGCAGCAGCAGCGGGGCGTTCTTGAGATAGGCGCGGGCGATCGCGACGCGCTGCGCCTCGCCGCCCGAGAGGCCGAAACCGTCCTCGCCGATCTCGGTTTCGAGCCCGTGCGGCAGGTTCGCCGCGAAGGCATCGACCCGGGCGAGGCGGGCCGCCTCGCGCACTGCCGCGTCGCTCGCGGCGGGACGGGCGAAGCGGATATTCTCGGCGAGCGTGCCGGCGAAAATCATCGGCTTCTGGCCGATCCAGGCGGTGAGATCGGCGAGCGCCGCGGGCACGATGGTGGTGATGTCGGCGCCGTTCAGCATCACCCGACCCTGATCGGGACGGATGAAGCCGAGCAGGATTTCGAGGATGGTCGATTTTCCCGCCCCCGACGGCCCGACCAGCACCAGACTCTCGCCGGCGCTGACCCGAAAGCTGACATCGGCGAGCGCCGGACCGCGCGCCGGATCCCAGGTGAAGGAAACCGCCGTGAAAGCGACACCGACGCCGCTCGCCACCACGTGGCGGACCGCCGCCGCCGGGCTCGGCGCCGGCGCCGGGGGCAGGGCGGCGAGCATCTCGGCGCTGGCATGCGCTTGCATCCGGTCCTGATAGGCGGCGGCGAAGGCGCGGAGCGGGGCGAAGAATTCCGGCACCAGAAGCAGCAGAAACAGCGCCGAGACCGGCGCCGGCGCGTTCCAGAGGCGGAGCGCGAACCCGACCAGGGCCGCGACCATCGCGAGATCGAGCGTGGCCGAGGAGAGGAACGCGACCCGCAGCACCCGCAGGGTGCGCCGGCGCAATTCATCGGCGGCGGCGGCAAGCCGGGTGGCTTCGTCCTCGGCGCGGCCATAGAGCACGAGGGTCGCGATGCCGCGCACGCGGTCGAGAAACCGCGCCTGCAGCCGCGCCATGGCGAGAAACTGCCGCCGGGCGGCGCGGGCGGCGCCGATTCCGGCGAACGCCATGCCGAGCGGGACCAGAAGCCCGGCGAGGAGCAGCGCCAGCGCGGCCCGAAGGTCGATCCCTGCTGCGACCAGCAGCACCAGCGCCGGGCCGAGCACGGCCAGGCCCGCGGCCGGCAGCCAGCGGCCATAGAATCCGTCCAGCCCCTCGATGCGGTCGATCGCGGCGGTCGCGAGTTCGCCGGAATGCTGGCGGCGGAGCAGCGCCGGGCCGGCGGCGAGCAGGCGCGCCATCACCTCGGCGCGGAGCCGGCGCCGCCCGGCGATGCCGGCCCGGCTCGCCGCGATCTCACCGAGATAGGCGTTGCCGGCGCGGAGCACGGCAAAGAGGGCGAACCCGGCGAGCGGCATGGCGACGCTGGCCGGCCGCCCGGTCAAGGCATGGGCGAGGATGGCGGCGATGCAGCCGGCCTGGCCGATGCCGAGCGCGACACCGACCAGACCGAGGCCGATCAACGGCGCGACCAAGCGCCGCGCCGCGCGGCTCTCGGCCTTGAGCCAGGCAGCTTCTTGCGGGTTCTTCTCGCTCATGTGGCAACGCACAATGCGATGGCGCGGCAAAACAGACAAGGTGGCATGGCGCTCTATCGACAGGTTTTGAACGTCTCGGCTTTGATCCCGATCAAGCGCTCAGCGATCGGAGGGGGAATCCGGTTCGACCCAGTCGCGCGCCCGCGCGACCGCCCGCGCCCAGTCATGGCACAAGGCGTCGCGCCTTCTCGCCGTCATCGCCGGGGTGAAGGCGCGGCCGAGACGCCAGTGGCTCGCGATCTCCGAGGGCTCGCGCCAGATCCCGGCCGCGAGCCCGGCGGCATAGGCGACGCCGAGCGCGGTGGTTTCGGTGAGGCTCGGCCGCAGCGTCGGGAGGTCGAGGATATCGGCCTGGAATTGCAGCAGCAGATCATTCGCCGCCATGCCGCCGTCGCATTTCAGCGCGCGGAGGGGAATCCCGCTGTCTTCCGCCATCGCCCGCACGACGTCGCGGATCTGATAGGCGGTGGCTTCGAGGGCGGCGCGCGCGATCTGGCCGCGCCCGGCAAAGCGCGTCAGCCCGATGATCAGGCCTCGTGCCGCCTCGTTCCAATACGGCGCATAGAGCCCGGAAAACGCCGGCACGATGTAGACGCCGCCATTATCGGGCACGGTCGCCGCCAGCGCCTCGATCTCGGGCGCGCTTTCGATCAGGCCGAGCTGGTCGCGCAGCCACTGCACCAGCGCGCCGGTGATGGCGATCGAGCCTTCGAGCGCATAGCGGGGCGCCGCGTCGCCGAAGCGGTAGGCGAGGGTGGTGATCAGCCCGGCGCGCGAGAAGATCGGCGTCTCGCCGGTGTTCATCAGAAGAAAACTGCCGGTGCCGTAGGTGTTCTTGGCCTCGCCGGGGGAAAAACAGGCCTGGCCGACCAGCGCCGCCTGCTGGTCCCCGAGCAGGGCGGCGAGTGGCACGCCGGAGAGCGGCGGATCTTTGATCTCGCCCAGCATCCCGGCGGATGAGACGATCCGCGGCAGACAGGCGCGCGGAATGGCGAAGGCGGCGAGCAGATCGTCGTCCCAGTCGCAGCTCGCCAGCGCCATGAGCTGGGTGCGGCTGGCATTGGTGACATCGGTGATATGGCGCCCGCCTCCGCTTCCGCCGGTGAGGTTCCAGGCGAGCCAGGAATCGATCGTGCCGAACAGCACCTCGCCCGCTTCGGCGCGCGCCCGGGCGCCGGGAATGTTATCGAGCAGCCAGCGGAGCTTGAGCGCCGAGAAATAGCTTGCGAGCGGCAGGCCGGTCTTGGCGCGGAAACGGTCGATGCCGCCCTCGGCGGCAAGACGCGCGACCATCGGCGCGACCCTGGTATCCTGCCAGACGAGAGCCGGGCCGAGGGGGTGGCCGCTCGCGCGCTCCCAGATCAGGGTGGTTTCGCGCTGATTGGTGATGCCGATCGCGGCGAGATCGGCGGCGCCGAGCCCGGCTTTGGCCAGCGCCGCTTCGATGCTCGCGCGGGTATTGGCGAGGATTTCCGCGGCGTCATGCTCGACGAGCCCGGGGGCGGGGGTGATCTGGCGGTGTTCGCGCTGATCGAGCGCGACAACCCGCGCCTCGCGATCGAAAATGATGAAGCGGGTGCTGGTGGTGCCCTGGTCGATGGCGCCGATATAGGATTTTCCGGAGCTTTCGGTCACGCGAGAAAACCATCGATTTCGGCCGCCAGCGCCGCGAGTTCGGTGCCGGCGCGGGAATTCGGCGCGGCCTCGCCGATGCCGAGGCCACGGGCGAAGGCATTGGCGAAGCCGGCGCGGTTGCCGAGCGCGCCCGCCAGCAGCGAGAGCCCGCGCTCGGCGATCTCGGCGGCCATCGTCTGGCGGAGACGTGAGGCGGCGCTGGCGCGGTTGAACACCAGATGCGCCGCCCGGCGCTCGCTCGCGGCGAGTGCCAGCGTCCCCTCCGCCGCCCAGAGATCGGGCGGGCTCGGCTGGATCGGCACCAGGACGAGATCGGCGGCGCGGAGCGCGGTGCGGGCGTCGGTCGCGATCTGCGGCGGGCTGTCGATGATGATCAGGTCGAAATCGCGCTTGAGCCGGTCGAGTTCGGCCCCCAGCCGCCAGCCCGAGACGTCCGAGAAGCCGAGCGGCGCGAGGTCTTTTCCCGGCGGCCTCGCGGCGCGCAAGGCGAACCAGCGGGTCAGGCTCTTTTGCGGGTCGATATCGAGGAGGGCGACGCGCCGGCCGGCGGCGAAGGCGACGCCGAGATGGGCGGCGAGCATGGTCTTGCCGGCGCCGCCTTTCTGTTGCGCAATCGTCAGCACCACCGCCATCATGCCTCGCTTTCGCGGCCAGCAAAGCCGAAGCGCCACCGGCGCGCAAGGCACCGCCGCGCTTCCCCCCCGATCACCGTCCCCCGATCACCGTCCCCCGATCACCGTCCCCCGATCACCGCCCCCTGGTCACCGCCCTTGGATCAATTCGATCTTGTAGCCGTCCGGATCCTCGATGAAGGCGATGATGGTGGTGCCGAATTTCACCGGCCCCGGCTCGCGGGTGATTCTCACCCCGGCGGCGCGCAGTTCGGCGCAGATCGCGGCGACGTCGGCGACGCCGATCGCGAGATGGCCGAAGCCGGTGCCGAGGTCGTAGCCGTCATCCTGGCCCCAGTTATAGGTCAGTTCGAGCACGGTATGGCTCGCCTCATCGCCGTAGCCGACGAAAACCAGGGTGTATTTGCCGTCCGGCACCTCGCGCCGGCGCAATTCCGTCATGCCCATGAGGCGGGTGTAGAAATCGACGCTGGCGTCGAGATTCCGGACCCGCAGCATGGTGTGCAGATAGCGCTGGTTCGATGCGGTCATGATGGCTCCTCGTTGCTTGGGTTGGGCACGCGCTCGTGAAGGTCGCGCGTGTGAGAGTCGGGCGTGTGAGAGTCGGGCGCGTGAGAGTCGCTTTGGGCCGCCTCGGGGTCGAGGCTGAGCAGGAACAGACCGGCGGCATCGGCCGCCGCGATCATCGCCGCCCGCGCGGTGATCATGGTGCCGAGCGCCTCGAAGGCGATGCCGCGGAGACCCGCTTCCGCCGCGCGGCGAACGGTCTCCGGCCCGATGGTGGGCAGATCGGCGCGGCGATCCTGCCCCGGCTTGACCAGCTTGACCAGCACCCCGCCCGGCCCCGGCCGCGCCAGCGCGCGTGTGCGCGCCAGCATCGCGTCCGTCCCCTCGATCGCTTCCACGGCGAGCACGATACCCTGCTGCACGACGCAAGCCTGCCCGACATCGACGGCGCCGAGGGCCCGCACCACCGCGACCCCGCGCGCGATGTCGCGCATCGCCTCGGCGTCTGGTGCTGCGGCGCCGAGGAGACCCGGCGCCTCGACCAGCTCGGCGAGGATTTCATGGGCGCCGAGGACGCGAAACCCCTCCTCGCCGAACACCCGCACGATGGCGGCGAGCAGGCCGTCATCGCCGGTGAAGGCGGCGCGGCCGATGCGCGCCAGGATCCGCGCCCCCTCGGCATCGGGGCGAAGCGCGAGCAGCGACGGGCGGCGCACCGGCCCGACCAGGACGATATCGTGGCAGCCATGGGCGCGGAGCTGCGCCAAAATCTGCCCGGCGGCGCCGAGCCGGGCATAGACATGCGGGAAAGGCGCCAGCACCGCGGGCTCGGCGAAGCCCGCGAAGCCGATCAGGAACACCTCTCGGCCAGAGGCCGCCGCGGCCGCCGCGACCCGCCCGGGCAGCGGCCCACCGCCGGCCAGAATCCCGAGCGGGGCTTTCTCCGGCGCGGCCATGACGATCATCGGCGCGACACGCGGCCGGCATCGCGCCGCCGGCGCCGGGAGGATATCGCGCCGCGGGGTGCGGACGAGGGGAGCATCATGGTCACCGTCTCGCTTACAGCAAGGAAAAGCCGGGCTGCCAAGCCCGGCATCGGCGGCGTTCGGTCAAGCGTGGATATTTGTTGTGAATTATAAACATCTACGGGATCACGCTGGGTATTTTCGGTATTGATCCAAGTCAAGGCGCCACGCCGGCACGCGGCGCAGGAGGTCATGAGAGGAATATGGATCCCCGAAGGAAGCCCGCGATGGCCCGAACCCGACGATACCACGCCCTCTGCCGCCCGTTATCGGCGGAGCCAGCCCGCCATGGTTGATGCGATCCTGGTCATCAATGCCGGCTCCTCCAGCATCAAATTCGCGCTTTACGATCTCGCCGCCGAAAACCGGCTCGCGACCGTCGCCCATGGCCAGATCGAGGGCATCGGCACGGCGCCGCATCTCCTGGTGCTCGGCGCGGATCAAGATGTCCGCGCCGAGCGCTACTGGCCGGTGGGGGAGAGCCACACCCATGAGGATCTGCTCGACCCGCTGCTGACCCTGATCGAGAAGGAACTCGCCGGGGCGGCGTTGCGCGCCGTCGGCCACCGCGTCGTCCATGGCGGCGAGAGGCATTTCGGCCCGGCCCTGGTGACCGCGGCGCTGGCCGAGGAACTGGCGAAACTGGCGCCGCTGGCACCCTTGCATCAGCCGCATAATCTCGCCGCGATCCGCGCCATCGCCGCCCTGCGCCCGGGCCTGCCGCAGGTCGCCTGCTTCGATACCGCGTTTCATCATGGGATCGCCCCGGTGGTGAGCCGGCTCGCGCTGCCCCACCGTTTCGCCGAGGAAGGCGTGCGGCGCTACGGATTCCATGGGCTTTCCTATGAATTCATCGCCCGGCGGCTGGCCGAATGCGCGCCAGCGCTCGCCCAGGGCAAGGTGATCGCCGCCCATCTCGGCAACGGCGCCAGCCTCTGCGCGATGGAAGCCGGGCACAGCGTCGATACCACCATGGGCTTCACCGCGCTGGACGGGTTGATGATGGGAACCCGCACCGGCAGCATCGATCCCGGCGTCGTGCTCTATCTCATGCAGCATTACGGCCTCGACGCCGCGGCGATCGAGGATCTGCTTTATCATCGCTCGGGTCTCCTCGGCGTCTCGGGCATCAGCGCCGATATGCGGACCTTGCTCGAAAGCCGCGCCCCCCGCGCCCACGCGGCGGTGGAGCTGTTCGTGTTCCGCTCCGCGCGCGAGATCGGGGCGCTCACCGCCTCGCTCGGCGGGCTCGATGGTGTCGTCTTCACCGCCGGCATCGGCGAGCACGCGCCCGACATTCGCGCCGCCATCGCCGCCCGCCTCACCTGGCTCGGCGCCGTGCTCGACCCCGCCGAAAACGCGCGCCCGACCACCGGCGCCCGGCAAATCAGCGCGAAAGAGAGCCGCCTCGCCCTCTGGGTGGTCCCGACCGACGAGGAAGCGATGATCGCCGAGCACACGCGCACCCTGACCGCGTAAGAGGGCTCTCCGCGCCCGGAAACGTGATTCCGGCCCGAGAACTTGACGCAGGTCAAGGCGGACCGTTTCCCATCGCCTATTCTTCCGCTGGCAAGCGAAGAGGAGGATTCCATGCATGCCAGTGACATCATGACCCGCACGCTCGTCACCGTCGGCCCGCGCTCGACGCTCAGCGAGGCGATCACCAAAATGGTCGAGGCGCGCGTGAGCGGCCTGCCGGTGATCGATCTCGAGGGGCGGCTGGCCGGCGTGCTGACCGAGGGCGATCTCCTGCGCCGCGCCGAACTCAGCACCGAGAAGCAGCGCTCGAAATGGCAGCGATTCCTACGCGGCCCGGCCCGCAGCGCCGCCGAATACGTCGCGGCCCATAGCCGCCATGTCGAGGATGTGATGACCAAGGATGTCGCCTCGGTCAGCGAGAATGCCGGCATCGACCAGGTCGTCGAACTCATGGAACAGCGCGGCATCCGCCGCGTGCCGGTGCTGCGCGGCGAGGTCGTCGTCGGCATCATCAGCCGCGCCGATCTCATCCGCGTCATCGGCGAGGCGCTGGGCGCGCGGGCCGATGCCAGGCGCGACGATCCGGCGATCCGCGAGGCGCTGCTCGGCGAACTCAAGAAACAGAACTGGTTTGGCGCCCAGAGCATTTCGATCCTGGTCGAGCACGGCACCGTCACCCTCGATGGCATTTTGTTCGATGACGCCGCGCGCGCCGCCCTGGTGGTCGCCGCCGAGAACGTGCCGGGCGTGAAAAGCGTTGTCGACAAGACCACTTTCGTCGAACCGGTCCCCTTCGTCGGATAAGCGGGCAGCGACCGACCGGTAGGTGACGACGTGGCGGAGGAAAGCGCAAGTGTGGTTGCGCGCGATGTCGCGGCGCCAGCGAAAGCCGGGCGCGCGCGGTCGCGGCGGCGGATGGTTTTGCCGGTCATCGGACTGCTCGTGCTTTTGGCGGGCGGCGGCGCGGTCTATTGGCGTCTTTCGCATCCGCCGGCGGTGGTCGCGGCGGTCGCGGTCTATGGCACGATCGATATCCGCCAGGTCTCGCTCTCCTTCAACGACAGCGATCGCATCGCGCAACTCCTGGTGCAGGAGGGCGATCGCGTGGGGCGCGGGCAGTTGCTCGCGACCCTCGATAGAACCCGCCTCAAGGCCAATGCCGACAAGGTCGCCGCCGATGTCGAGGCGGCGCAAAAAACGCTGACCCGGCTGCTCGATGGCTCGCGCCCGGAAGAGATCGCCGAGGCGCGCGCGGCGCTTGCTGCGGCGGTGGCGACGGAGGTCAACGCGCGGATCAATTTCGTGCGCTATAGCAAGCTCTCGCCGAGCGGCGCTGAAACCAGACAAAACCGCGACAATGCCGAGCAGACCTTGAAGGTCGCGACCGCCAATCGCCAGGCCGCCGAGCAGGCGCTGGCCCTGGCGGTGGAGGGGCCACGCTGGGAGGATATCGCGGTCGCGCGGGCACAACTCGCCTCGGCGCAGGCGGCGCTGGTCTATGCCAACCAGCAGCTCAAGGACGCCGAACTCCTAGCCCCCGCCGATGGTTTCATCGAGGACCGCATTCTCGAGCCTGGTGACATGGTGACGCCGCAAGCCCCGGTCTTCACCCTCGATCTCACCGAGCCGGTCTATGCCCGCGCCTATCTGCCCGAACGCCAATTGGGCCAGGTGCGCCCCGGCATGCGCGCGGTGATCGAAACCGACGCCTATCCCGGCGAGGAATTTCCCGCCTGGGTCGGCTTCATCGCGACCACCGCCGAGTTCACCCCGAAAACCGTCGAAACCACTGAGATCCGCACCGAACTCGTCTATCGCATGCATGTCTATGCCTGCAATCCCGATGGCCGCTTGCGGCTCGGCGCGCCGGTCAGTGTCAAGATCCCGCTCGCCGACAATCCGCCCGTTGCGCGGGAAGAAAAGCCCTGTGGCTGAACCGGTGGGCGCCGATGCGCTCGTCTTCGCTGGGGTAAGCAAAGTTTTCGGCGCGGGCCGGGCGCGCATCACCGCGCTCGATGATCTTTCGCTGGCCATCAAGGCCGGGCGGGTCACCGGCCTGCTCGGCCCCGATGGCGCCGGCAAGACGACGATGATTCGCCTTGCCGCCGGCCTCCTCCGCGCCGATCGCGGCCGCGTCCATGTGCTCGGCCAGAACATCACCAAAACCGCGCGCGCGGTGCAGCAGCGGATCGGCTACATGCCGCAGCGTTTCGGGCTCTATGAGGATCTCACGGTCCAGGAAAATCTCGATCTCTATGCACGCCTGCAAGGGCTCGCGCGCGCCGGGCGCCTGGCGCGCTATGCGGAGTTGCTGAAGCTCACAGCACTCGGCCCGTTTCGCGCCCGCCCGGCGGGAAAACTCTCTGGCGGCATGAAGCAGAAACTGGGACTGGCCTGTGCCTTGCTGCGGATTCCAGAATTTCTGCTGCTCGATGAGCCGACGGTCGGGGTCGATCCGATTTCGCGCCGCGAATTATGGCACATCATCGCCGCCCTCCGCGCCGAGGGTGTCAGCGTGCTGGTCTCGACCGCCTATCTCGATGAGGCCGAGCGCTGCGATGACGTCGTGCTGCTCGATCGCGGCCGGGCGCTCGCGCAGGCTGATCCGGCGGCGATGGAATCCGCCTTGCAAGGCCGCTGCTTCAGGGTCACGCATCCGACGACGCCGCGCCGCGCCCTCCAGCAGACGCTTCTCGCGCAGTTGCCGGTTCTCGAAGCGCGGCTGGACGCCACCAGCGTGCATGTTCTGCTCGCGCCCGACACCACGCCGCCAGACATTACCGGCGCCGCATGGCAGGGTGTCGCGGCACGATTCGCCGATGTTTTCGTCGATCGGCTGCACGCCCGCCGTCCGGCGCACGCGCGCGCCGAGGCCACCGCCCCGGCCACGCCGCGGGAGTCCGAAGTGGTTCTGGAAGTGCGTGGCCTGAACCGCTTTTTCGGCGATTTTCATGCCGTCAGGGACATCGAGTTCACGGTCAAGCGTGGCGAGGTTTTTGGCCTGCTCGGTGCCAACGGCGCCGGCAAGACGACGACGTTTCGCATGCTCTGCGGCCTGTTGCCGGCGTCCTCGGGAAGTTTGCTTGTCGCAGGGCAGAATTTGCTCAAGGCGCCGGCCGAGGCGCGGCGGCAGATCGGCTATGTGGCGCAGAAATTTTCCCTCTACGGCACCTTGAGTGTTGCCCAGAACCTCGCTTTCTTTGCCGCCGCCTACGGTCTTCGCGGCGAGCGGCGGGGGCGTCGCCTCGCCTGGGCGGAGGAGGAATTCGAGCTTGGCCCGTTCCAGGCGATGAACGCTGGCGATCTGCCGCTCGGCTACAAGCAGCGCCTGGCTTTGGCCTGCGCCTTGCTGCACGAGCCGCCGATCCTGTTTCTCGATGAGCCGACCTCTGGCGTCGATCCTCTGACCCGCTCGGAATTCTGGCAGCGTATCAACCATTACGCCGCCGCCGGCACCACCGTGCTGGTCACCACGCATTTCATGGACGAGGCGGAATACTGCGATCATTTGCTGCTGATGTCGCTCGGCGCCGCCCTCGCCGCCGGCACGCCGGCCGAGATCCGCGCAGCCGCGGCGAGCGCGGAAAATCCAGATCCAAGCATGGAAGATGCGTTCATCGCGCTGATCGCGGCGCATGAACAGACCATCCGGCGGGCGGCATGAACGGACGCCGCCTCGCCGGGCTGATCACCAAGGAGACGCTGCAGATTTTCCGCGATCCGTCCGCGCTCGGCATCGCCTTCATCCTGCCGCTGTTTTTGTTGCTGCTGTTCGGCTTTGGGGTTTCGCTCAATGCCGAGCACGTGCCGATCGGCGTCGTCGCCGATCATCCCAACCCCACCACCGATCCCCTGGTCGCGGCCTTGCGCCATTCGCGCTATTTCGAGGTCCGTCCGCTCGCCGGGCTTGGCCCGGCGCGCGATTTGCTGTCGCGGCGCGAGATCGACGCGATTTTGTGGCTGCGCAACGACTTCGCCCGCCAGACCCTGACGGAGGCGCCCGCCACCATCGGCCTGATCGTCAATGGCACCGACGCCAACACGGCGCGGCTGGTCCAGGGCTATGTCCTGCAAGCCTGGATGATCTGGCTCGCGCAACAGAACCAGGCGGCGGCGCGCCCGCTCGGCCTCTCGGTCGCGTTGCAGTTTCGCATCTGGTTCAATCCGGCTCTCCGCAGCCAGGATTATCTCGTCCCCGGCTTGATCGCGATCATCATGACGCTGATCGGTGCCCTCCTCACCGCGCTGGTGGTGGCGCGCGAGTGGGAGCGCGGCACGATGGAGGCGCTGATGGCGGCGCCGGTGACGATGGCGGAGATTCTCGCCGGCAAACTCCTGCCCTATTTCGTGCTCGGCATGGGCGGCATGGCGCTGTCGGTGGCGCTCGCCGTCTTCGTCTTCGCGGTGCCGCTGCATGGCAGCGTGCTCATCCTCGCTCTCGCCTCGGCCCTGTTCATGCTGGTGGCACTCGGCATGGGGCTGCTGATCTCCTCGCTCGCCCGCATCCAGTTCGTCGCCGGCCAGATCGCCATCGTGGTGACGTTTCTGCCCGCTTTCATCCTTTCGGGATTCGTCTTCGACATCCGCTCGATGCCGGCGCCGGTGCAGATGATCACCCGCATCCTGCCGGCGCGCTATTTCGTCTCGATCCTGCAAAGCGTGTTTCTCGCCGGCGATGTCTGGTCGGTGATCTTGCCGGACATGGCGGTGCTCGCGGTGATGGCGACGTTTTTTCTCGGTGTCACGCTGGCGCGCTCACGCAAAAGGCTCGATTGAGATGTGGGGTCGTCTCATCGCCCTCATCCACAAGGAATTCCTCGCTTTGTTGCGTGACAAGGCGAGCCGCTTCGTGCTCATCGGCCCGCCGCTGATCCAGCTTCTCGTCTTCAGCTATGCCGCGACCTTTGATCTTTCGAATATCGCCTTCGTCGTGGTCAATGACGATCCCGGCCTCGCCGGGCGGCAATTGCTCGCGCGTCTCACCGGCGCCCCGAGTTTTCACGAGATCGCGACCCTTCCCTCCACCGACGGTATCGCCGCTTTCATCGATAGCGGACGCGCGCTGATGGCGGTGCATATCGAGCGCGATTTCACCCGCGACCTGCTCGCCGGCCGCCCCGGCCCCGTGCAGATCATCATCGACGGGCGCAATTCCAACACCGCGACCATCGCGCTCAACTACGCAAATGACATCGTCCTCGCCTTCGCAGCCGATTGGGCGGCGAGCCACGGAACCGCGCCGCCGCCGGCGAGCCTGATCACCCGCGCCTGGTACAATCCCGATCTCCTCTCGCGCTGGTTCGTCGTGCCGGGGATCGTCGGCCTGCTCACCTTCGTCGTGACCATTCTGGTGAGCGCCCTCTCGGTGGTGCGCGAGCGCGAATCCGGCACCTATGACCAGCTTCTGGTCAGCCCCTACCGGCCGTGGGAGATCCTGCTCGGCAAGGCCATTCCAGGATTTTTGATCGGCGGGGCCGAGGCGGCGCTGATCACCGCCGCCGCGATGCTGTGGTTTCGCGTGCCGCTCACCGGCAATCCGCTGGCGCTCGCGCTCGGCCTCGCGCTGTTCCTGATCTCGGCGATCGGCATCGGACTGATGATCTCGGCGCTCGCCGCAACCCAGCAACAGGGCCTCCTCGGCGCCTTCCTGTTTCTCGTCCCCGCCATCATCCTCTCCGGCTTCGCAACCCCGATTGCCAACATGCCGGTGGCGGTGCAATATCTGACCCTCATGAACCCGATGCGCTACCTCATGGTCATCCTGCGCGGCGCTTTCCTCGAAGGCGACGGCATCCGCGCCCTCGCCAATCAATACTGGCCCCTCGCCGTCCTCGGCCTCGCCAGCATGACCACCGCCGCCTGGCTGGTACGACGGCGCATGTATTGAACCGGTGGCGTGCCGGCGCCATGCTCTGGCGGGTGGCGGCGGCGTGAGTTATGCTTGTTCCGCTATATCGCGCCCGCTATATCGCGCCCGCCCTATCGCGCCGGAACCCACCCATGACCCGTCTTCGCCCGTCACGCCGAACCCTGTTGCGCGCCGCCGCCGCCCTCGGCCTCCTGCGCGCCGGTCGCGCGCCGGCCGCCGAGCCCCCGGCGGTCGCCGCCGCCGCCGATCTCACCTATGCGCTGCCCGAAATCGCCGCCCTGTTCGCGCGTGAGAGAGGGCGCGAGGTCAAGCTGGTGTTCGGCTCCTCGGGCAATTTCGCGACCGAGATTGCCAATGGCGCGCCGTTCGAGGTGTTTCTCAGCGCCGATGAATCTTACGTCGCGGCGCTGGCGCGAGACGGCCGCACGCTCGACGCCGGCGTGCTCTACGCCGAGGGAAGGATTGGCATTTTTGCCACGCCCGGCGCCGCTTTTGCCGCCGATGGCGCGCTCGCCGGCCTCCGCGCCGCGCTCGCGCGGGGGGGGGTGCGGAAATTCGCCATCGCCAATCCCGACCATGCCCCCTATGGCCGCGCCGCGCGCGAGGCGCTCGCTCATGCCGGGCTGTGGGATGCGCTCGCGCCCCATCTCGTGCTCGGCGAGAACGTCGCCCAGGCGGCGCAATTCATCCGCGCCGGCGCCGCCGAGGGCGGCATTTTGCCGCTCTCGCTCGCCCGCGCGCCGGCTTTCGCGAAGACCGGGCAGTTCGCCCTGATCCCCGCCGACTGGCACCAACCGCTGCGCCAGCGCATGGTGCTCCTCCGCGGCGCCGGGGCAACGGCGCGGGATTTCGCCGCCTTCGTGTGGGAGGCGCCAGCGCGCGCCGTTTTCCGTCGCTATGGTTTTCTGCTCCCTGGCGAACGGCCCGGCTGAGACGCCGGTGGACTGGACCGCTTTCATCCTCTCGCTCGAACTCGCCGGCGCGACGGCGATGGTCTTGCTGCCGTTTGGCGTGATCGCCGGGCGGGCGCTGGCGGCGCGGGATTTCGCCGGCAAGGGCGTGGTGCAAGCCCTGCTCGCCTTGCCGCTGGTGCTGCCGCCGAGCGTGCTCGGCTATTATCTTCTGGTCGCGTTCGGCGCCGCCTCGCCGCTCGGCAAGGTTTGGCAGGCGCTGTTCGGGCACGCGCTGGTGTTCAGCTTCAGCGGCCTCGTCCTCGCCTCGCTGATCGTCAATCTGCCATTCGCGGTGCAGCCGATCGAGCGTGGCTTCGCCGCCATCGCGCCGGAGATCCGTGAAGCCGCCTGGGTTTCGGGGCTCAGCCGCTGGGCGGGGTTTCTGCGCATCGAGCTGCCGCTCGCCTGGCCCGGCATCCTTGCCGCCTTCGCCCTGACCTTCGCCCATACCATGGGGGAATTCGGCGTCGTGCTGATGGTCGGCGGCGGCATTCCCGGCGAGACAAGGACCGTCGCGATCGCGATCTATGACCGCGCCCAGGCGCTCGATGGCGGCGGCGCCGGGCGGATGTCGCTGCTGCTGCTCGCGTTCGCCCTGGCCGCGCTCGGGCTCGTGCAAATGCTCGGCGGGCGGATCGGCCGTCGCGATGGCTGAGGCGCCGGAGCCGGCGGCGGGGCGGGCAACGATGGGGCTTGCCGCCTGGCTCGCGCAAGCCGGGCCGATCCCGCTCGATGCCCGGCTAGAGGTGGCGGCGGGCGAGCTGCATGCCCTGATCGGCCCCTCGGGCAGCGGCAAGACGACCCTCCTCCGCGCCCTCGCCGGGCTCTACCGGCCGCGCGCCGGCACCATCACCTGCGCCGGCGAAACCTGGTTCGATGCCGCGCGCGGGTGCGATCTCTCGCCGCAGCGCCGGCGTGTCGGTCTGGTGTTTCAGCATTACGCGCTGTTTCCGCATCTCTCGGCGGCGGACAATGTCGCCGCCGCTCTCGGCCATCTGCCACGCCAGGCGCGTGGGGCGGAGGCCCGCGCCCTGCTCGCCCAACTCGGCCTCGCGGATCTCGCCGAACGCCTGCCGGCGACGCTTTCCGGCGGCGAGCGCCAGCGGGTCGCGGTCGCGCGCGCGCTCGCGCGGAACCCGGCGCTGTTGCTGCTCGATGAGCCCTTCGCCGCCCTCGATGCCAGAACGCGCCGCCATCTCCGTCAGGAACTCGCCGCCCTCCGCCGCCGGCTTTCGATCCCGATCGTCCTCGTCACCCATGATCTCGAGGAAGCGGCGGCGCTGGCCGACCGGATGACGGTGCTCGAGCGCGGGCGGACGCTGCAAACCGGGACGCCGGCGGCGATCATGACGCGGCCCGCCTCGCATGCCGTCGCGCGCGTCGTCGATCTGCAGAATCTGTTCGAGGGCGAGACGCTCGGGGTCAGCGAAACGCCGCCCGAGACCCTGATTTCCTGGCATGGGGAGACCATCCGCGCCGCCGGCGCCCTCCCTTTTCCGCCCGGCACCGCCATCGCCTGGACGGTGCCGCCGGCGGCGATCACCCTCCATGCCGGCCCGGGCCCAGATGGCGCCGGCCCAAAAGGCGCCATCAACGTCATCGCCGGGCGGATCGGCGAGGTCGCGGTGTTGCCCGGCATCGCGCGGATCGTCTTTCTCGCCGGCGACGGCGCAGCGGCGTTCGTCTTTCCGCGCCCGCCGCCCGGCGCCGGGCCGCCGCTGCCACGGCCGGGCGAGGTGGCTTCGATCGCCTTCGCCCCGGAAGCGGTGCATGTGATGCCACTTATAGGCCGTCTCGAAACGATTGCGGTATGACTAGAGCGCGAACACCCTGAGCGGAATCGCAGGCGTGCAAAAATATGGGTTCCGAATTGCCCCCGAAGTGTGATTCGTCGGTCTCCGGTTTTCGCTCACCGGAGGGACGGATGCTTTGGCGGCGTGGCAAATCCTATTCGCAGGATCTTCGAGAGCGTGTCTTCGCCGCCGCGGACGACGGTGAGCCGGTCGGCCGGATCGCGACCCTGCTGCGTGTCAGCGTATCTCATGTCTCAAAGGTTCTGTCGCGGCGTAAGCTGACAGGGCAAACCACGGCGCGGCCGCATCGGTTGCCGGCGCCGGGGTGCCGTGGCACTTTGGCGCCGCAAAAGCAGGTTCAAGGAAACGCCATGTCGCTTTTCGCCGGACTCAAGGTCATCGATTGCGCGAGCTTCATCGCCGGCCCCGCCGCCGCGACCATCCTCGGCGATTTCGGCGCCGATGTGATCAAGATCGAACCCCCTGGCACCGGCGATCCCTATCGGACGCTGGCCGCGATGCCGGGCCAGCCCAGGAGCGCGGAAAATTACAACTGGCTGCTCGATGCCCGCAACAAGCGCAGCCTCGCGCTCGACCTCAAATCCGCCGCCGGCCACGCTATTCTTCTCCGCCTGGCCGAAGACGCGGATGTGTTCATCACCAACATGCCGCTCGGCGTGCGCGGGCGGCTCGGCATCGCTCATGCCGATCTCGCGGCGCGCAATCCGCGTCTGATCTACGCCTCGCTCACCGCCTATGGCGAGGCGGGTGACGAAGCGGGCAAGACGGGGTTTGATTCCACCGCCTATTGGGCGCGCTCGGGCCTGATGGACCAGGTGCGCCCGAGCGCCGATCAGCCGCCGGCGCGCTCGGTCCCCGGCATGGGCGACCATCCGACCGCGGTCGCCCTTTATGCCGCGATCGTCACCGCACTTCTGCGCCGCGAACGTACCGGGCGCGGCGGCCATGTCGAAACTTCGCTGTTGGCGAATGGACTATGGTCGAACGGCTGCCTCGTGCAAGCAGCGCTGTGCGGCGCCGAGTTCTATCCTCGCCCGCCGCGTGAGCGCGCCCCGAATGCCTGCGCGCATCATTATCGCACCCGGGATGGCCGCTGGTTCATTCTGTCGATGCTGAGCGAGGAGCGGCAATTTCCTGATCTTGCGCGGGCGCTCAACCGCCCCGATCTGCTGACCGATCCGCGTTTCATGACCAACGATGCCCGCCATCGCCATGCCGAGGCGCTGATCGCCTTATTGGACGAAGCCTTCGCCCGCCGCGATCTCGCGGAATGGCGCGCGATCCTCGATGAGCATGGGCTGACCTTCGGCGTCGTCGCGACCCTCGCCGATATCCCCCATGATCATCAGGCCCGCGCCATTCACGCCCTCGTGCCTTGCGCCGATAGCGATGTCTTGACCATCAGCAGCCCGTTCCAGATCGCCGGCGAAACTAAAACGCCGCCCCGCTGCGCGCCCGCGCTCGGCGCCGATGGCAAGGCGATCCTGCGCGAAGCGGGCTACAACGAGCGTGAAATCGACGCCTGGCACGGGGCCGGGGTTATCGGCTGAACTGGTGGCAATCAAAGGGAGAAAACGAACATGACGGAGCAGGGACCACTTGCGCCACTCACCGGCGAAGTCGACGTCGTCATCGTCGGCGCCGGGTTTTCCGGGATGTACATGCTGCATCGGCTGCGCGCGCTCGGCCTGCGCACGATCGTCTTCGAGGCGGCCGGCGATGTCGGTGGCACATGGTATTGGAACCGCTATCCTGGCGCGCGCTGCGATGTCGAGAGTATGCAGTATTCCTATTCCTTTTCTCCGGAATTGCAGCAGGAATGGCACTGGGAGGAAATCTACGCGCCGCAGCCCGAGATTTTACGTTATGCCCGGCATGTCGCTGAACGTTTCGATCTCCGTCGCGACATTCGTTTCGAGACCCGTGTCGAGCACGCGCGGTTCGACCGCGCTCGCTGCCGCTGGGAGATCGTGACCGATCGCGGCGATCGCGTCGCGGCACGCTATTGCGTGATGGCGACCGGCTGCCTGTCCGCAGCGCGAGTGCCAGATTTTCCCGGCGCGGAGAGATTTCGTGGCCCCACCTACCACACCGGGCATTGGCCGCATGAAGGCGTGGATTTTTCGGGCCAGCGCGTCGGCGTGATCGGCACCGGCTCCTCGGCGATCCAAGCGATCCCGGTGATCGCCGCCGCGGCCGCGCGGTTGACGGTGTTTCAACGCACGCCGAATTACAGCATCCCGGCGCATAATCGCCCGATGCCGCCGGAGCACGAACAGAGATGGAAAGCGCGCTATCCGGAATTGCGGGCGCGGGCGTGGGAGACACGAAACGGCATCGTCTATGACCTCAACGACCAATCCGCGCTCGCGGTCGATGCGGAAACCCGCCGCCGCATCTACGAGGAACGCTGGACGGCGGGTGGCATTCCGTTCATGGCGGCGTTCAACGACCTGATTGTCAACCCCGACGCGAACGAAACCGCAGCGGCGTTCGTGCGCGAGAAAATTCGCGCGATCGTTCACGACCCCGACACCGCAGCAAAGCTCGCCCCGACCAGCTATCCGATCGGCACCAAGCGCATCTGTGTCGATAGCGATTATTTCGCGACCTTCAATTGCCCCCATGTCACCCTCGTCGATGTCCGTCAAGCACCGATCGTCGAGATCACCGAGAGCGGCCTCCGCACCACGGCGGCAAGCCATGAATTCGATGCGCTGGTGTTCGCGACCGGGTTTGACGCCATGACCGGCGCGCTGAATGCGATCGCCATCGAAAACGACGCGGGCGAGAGCCTGCGCGACAAATGGGCCGCCGGGCCACGCACCTATCTTGGCCTGATGGCGGCGGGATTTCCCAATCTCTTCATGATCACCGGCCCGGGCAGCCCGTCGGTTCTGAGCAACATGATGGTCTCGATCGAGCAACACGTGGATTGGATCGCGCGCTGCCTCGCCGATCTCGGCGCGCGCGGCGCTGCTGGCATCGAGGCGAGCACGGCGGCGGAAGAGGCGTGGGTTGCGCATGTCAACGAGGTCGCGCACAAGACGTTATATCCCGCCGCGAATTCGTGGTACATGGGCGCGAATGTTCCCGGCAAGCCGCGCGTGTTCATGCCCTATATCGGCGGTGTCGGGGTCTATCGCGAAATTTGCGAGAAGGTGGCGGCGAACGGGTATGAGGGGTTTCATCTGCTCGCGCCGGTCGCGGCGGCGGCGGAATAGCGGCGGCGAGATCATGCGCGCCCTCGCGCTCGCCGGGCTTCTCGCCATCATCGCCCTGCCGGCCTGCGCGCAGGTCTTGCCCGATCCAAGGATGACCCCGGGCGCCATCAATCCCGATGTGACCGAGGGCAATATCGAGCGCACCATCTGCATCCCCGGTTTCGCGCGCCGCATCCGCCCGCCCGAGGAAGTCAGCTATCGCCTGAAACGCGATCTGATGGCCGCCTATGGCCATCGTGGCGAGCGGCTTCGCTATTATGAACTCGATCATCTCATCCCGCTCGAACTCGGCGGCGCGCCGCTGGCCTTTGCCAATCTCTGGGTCGAGCCGCGCCATGTCCGCAATGGCTGGGATGCGGCGCGCAAGGACGAGCTGGAGCGGGCGCTGAACGAACTGGCCTGCGCCCATCGCCTCGATCTCGCGACGGCGCAGCGCGACATCGCGAGCAACTGGATCGCCGCGTATCGCAAATATCTTGGTCCGGGTTACTAGAAAATGCTTATTTTTCTGAAGAAAAAGAAGCAAAAAGACTTTTTCTTTGATAGCATTGTTTCCAGCAATGCCAAAATGGTTAAAAGTTTTTTGGTTATTTTTTTCAAAAAAGAACGATTTTTATTGTTTTTCCTTCTGCTTTCCGCGGCTCCCGCCCGCGCCGCGGACCCTTCGCCTGCCTGGCCTCATTTCGAAATCATTCTCTATCAAACAGAAACCGCAGCCCAGCTCACCGCCTTGCGCGACATCGGGGTCTCGGCGGCGATGCTACGCGCGCGCCGCGACGACGGGGCGGCGGAGGATCCGCATCTCGCGCGGCTCCAGGCGCTCGGGTTTCGCTTTTACGTCGAAAACATCGCGACCGATTTCTATAGCGCCTATCATCGCTGGCAAGGAGAGACGCCGGTGAACGCGGCGTTCCTCACCGATCAAGCCCTGCATCGGCAAAACCCCGCCGCCATCGCGCCATTTCTGCGTGCGCCAAGCCTTGTTGATCGGCACTGGCGAAACATCATCGCACGACGTATCGCCCGCATCGTCGCCAGCTTCCGCGCCGATCGGCCGCTTTATTACGATCTCGCCGACGAGGCCGGGATCGGCGATCTCTCGGCAGCCTGGGATTTCGATTTTTCTCCGCTGGCACTGGAGACATTCCGCGCCTCGCTGCGCGATCAGTATCATGATCTCGCCGCTCTCAACCATGAATGGGGAACGCGGTATCGGCGCTGGGGCGAGGTCATGCCGGAAACCACCGATCAGGCGCTGCGCCGGACGCAAGACGATCTCGCACCGTGGGCGGATTTCAAGGCGTGGATGGATGTTTCCTTCGCCGATGCCGTCCGTGCCGGCAGCGACGCCATCCATGCCGCCGATCCGCGGGCGCTGGCCGCCCTCGAGGGCGCGCAGATCCCGGGCTGGGGGGGCTATAACTATACTCATCTCGCTGGCGCCGTCGATGTCATGGAGATCTATGATTTCGGCGCGAGCGTCGCCATCGCGCGGGCGATGAACCCGAAGCTGATCACGCTGATGACCATCGCCGGCGCCGATCCGGCGTCACGCGCAGCGCTCTGGCACGGTGCGCTCGCCGGGATGGGCGGGGTCATTCTGTGGGACGAGAGCCAGGCGCTTGCCACGGCGGACGGCCGGCTTGGCCCTTGGGGGCGGGCGGCGGCGGCGGATTTCGCGGCGTTGCGTGGCCGGCTCGGCGATCTGCTGCTGGCCGCCAAGCGCCCGACGGATCCGATCGCCATCCTCTATTCGCCGGCGAGTTTTCGCGTCCGCTGGCTGCTCGATCGCGCCGCCGAAGGCGGTGACTGGGCGGCGCGGGGGGCCGATGCCGAGTATCAGGACAACCCGCAGAGCCACGCCATCGCCGGATTCCTCCATCTCCTCGGCGCACGCGGCTGGCAGCCGGAGATTATCTCCCCGGCCCGCCTCTCCGCTGGGGGATTGCGAGCGGGCGGGTTTCGCGTCCTGGTCCTGCCCGAGAGCATCGCGCTGTCGGACGCCGAGATCGCGGCGATTGGTGATTTCACCGCCGGCGGCGGGGTGGTGATCGCCAATACCACGCCGGGTCTTTTCGATGCGCATGGCAAACGTCGCCCAGCGCCGGCGCTGGGCGGGGCGGCGATGCGGCTCGACCCCGGGCAGGAGGATGCCGAGGCGCGCCTCACCCGCGTGCTCGCCGCCGCCGGTCTCACGCCGCCGCTCACGCTCACGACCGCGTCCGGAACCTGGCCCGAAGACGTCACCGTGACCCGGCTCTTGGCCGGTGGGCGGCCGATCCTCGCCCTTCAGCGCGATCTTTCAGCGGCGCCGCGCACGCCACTTCCCCTGACACTGACCTTGCCGCGCGCCTGCCGGGTCGAGGATTTGCGCGCCAAGCGGGACTTTGGCTGGCGGCGCGAGGTGACGCTGAGCCTTGACCCGGTCGTCCCGACGATTCTCGCCTGCTCCTAAGAGGGCGGTACCCGGCCGCGACAAGATTGCGGCGGCATCATCCCGCCTTGGGCGCCGCCGCCAGCACCGCCTCGACATCGCCCTCCGCCGCGATCCCGAGGATGTGGTTTGCGTGCCAGAGGGCATAAAACAGCAGGCTCCACATCGCCTGGCTCTCGCCGCGCGCGAACACCCTGGCCACCGCCTCGCGGCTGGCGAAGGCGGCGATGCCTGGGCTGGCCGCGACGAGGGGGGCGAGCCTTGCCCCGCGCGCGGCGATCCAGCGCGAAACCGGCGGCTTGAAGCCCCTCTTGCGGGCGAAGGGCCGCGCCGCGGGAAGGCGCGCGGCGAGCCAGCGCCGCAGCGCGAGCTTGCCGAGCCGCCAGCTCACTTTGCTGCGATCGGGCAGCGCGAAGGCGAACGCGGCGATTTCGGGGTCGATGAACGGTGTCCTGCCCTCGACGCCATGCGCCATCAGGCAGCGATCGAGCTTGATCAGCAAATCATTGGGCAGCCACTCGGCGCAATCGAGCGCCTGCAGCGCCCGCAGCGGATTGCGTCCCCTGGCCTCGCGCCGCTCGGCGGCGGTGAACCCTTCGCGCCAGCCGGAGAGGTCGAGGCCGGAGATGCCATCGAACACGCCGCGCTGGCGCGCCGGACGCTTGAAAAACCGCCATGGCGCGACGGCGCGGCGATAGCGGCCGTAGCCCGCGAACATCTCGTCGCCGCCCTCGCCACACAGCGTCACCTTGAGCTGGCCGGCGGCGGCGCGGCCGAGGAACCAGGTGGGAAGAGCGGCGGCATCGGTCGTCGGGTCGTCGAGGCAGGCGGCGATGCGCGGCGCCGCGGCCCAGAAATCGGCCTCGGTCATGCTGATGCGCTCGCAGCGCGCGCCGACCGCGCGGGCAACAGCGAGGGCGGATTCGCTCTCATCGTCGGCGTCCGCCCCATCATAGCCGATGGTGATCGCCTGCACCCGCTCGCCGCTGATCCGGTGCATGAGCCAGAGCAGGGCGGAACTGTCGATCCCGCCGGAGAGAAAGAGGCCATAAGGCACATCCGAGCGCAGATGCAGGGCGACACTCTCGGTGAGCACGCGATCGAGATCGGCGAGCGAGGCGGCGCGCGTCACCGGCCGCGCCGGCAGCCGCGCCAATTGTCTGTGCTCGACGATCCGGCCATTTTCCACGACCAGTGTCTCGCCCGGCAGCACGCGGCGGATCTCGGGGAAAATGGTCGCGGCGCCGGTGGTGAATTTGAGCTGTAGCAATTCCGCCCGCCGTGCCGGATCGATCTCGGCGCGCGCGAGGCCGGCGCGAAGCAGCGCCTGGGGTTCGGAGGCGAAAGCGAAACCGGCGGCGCTTTCGACGTAATAGAGCGGCTTGATGCCGAACGGGTCACGCGCCAGCACGAGCCGCCCGGTGCTCGGATCATGCAGCGCGAGCGCGTACATGCCGCGCAGCCAGGCGGCGAAATCGAGGCCGTGCGCGGCGTAGAGAAAAAGGATCGGCTCGCAATCGGAGTGGGTCTGAAACCGCGCCGCCGGCAGGGCGGCGCGCAAGGCGGGGTCGTTATAGATCTCGCCATTGACCACCAAAGCGAGGCCGCCGGGGCCAAAAAGCGGCTGATCGCCGGTCACCAGATCGATGATCGCGAGGCGGCGATGCACCAGCGCGACCGGACCGGCGACGTGGCGGCCACCGCCATCCGGCCCGCGATGGCCGAGCGCCGTGGCCAGCGCGGTCAGCACCCCAGAATCGGGCTGGCGCCCATCGCGCATCATCACGCCCGCGATCCCGCACATGCCCGTCTCCGTTTCAGCCTCGCGGCGGGATATACCCCGCTTGCGCTTCCATCGCCAGGACGTGCTAGGAGACGCCCCAACCATGCGGATTCTTTTCGTGACCTCGAACCGGGTGGGCGATGCGGTGCTCTCGACCGGGCGGCGCGCCGCCGTGGTGGCGCCGGCGCTGCTCAGGCGCGAGGTCGCGGCGTGAGTGCCGCGAATTTGCGTGTCGCCCATGTCATCGCTGGCGCCGCGATGGGCGGGGCGGAGCTGTTTTTCGAGCGGCTTTGTCTCGCCGAGCGGGCGGCCGGCGATGACGTGTTGCCGGTCATCAAGCGCGATGCGGCGCGCGCCGCGCGTCTGGCCGCCGGCGGGCTCGCGCCGGTCGAACTCGGCTTCGGCCACATCGTCGATTTTTGGACGAAACCGCGTCTCGCCCGCCATCTCCGCCGCTTCGCCCCCCGCGTCGTGGTAAGCTGGATGAGCCGCGCGAGCCTCCACACCCCGCGCGGCGATTACGTTCTGCTCGGGCGCCTCGGCGGCTTCTACAATCTCGCCCATTTTCGCCATTGTGATCATCTGATCGGCAATACCCGCGGCCTCGTCGCCTGGATGCGGGCGCGCGGCTGGCCCGCGGCGCGGACGCATTACCTGCCGAATTTCGTCACCGACCAATCCGGCGGCTTGCCGGCGGCATTCGCTGGATCGGGGAAGCTATTGCTCGGGCTCGGCCGGCTGCATACCGAAAAGGGCTTCGATATCCTGCTTCGTGCCTTGCCGGCGCTGCCCGGCGTGCGGCTGGTGCTCGCCGGTGACGGGCCGGAGCGGAGCGCCCTGATGCGGCTCGCCGGCGCGCTTGGCATCGTCGAGCGGGTGGTGTTCGCCGGCTGGCGGCAGGATATCGCGGCGTTGCTGGCCGCGGCCGACATGTTGGTCTGCCCGTCGCGCTGCGAGCCGCTCGGCAATGTCATCCTCGAGGCCTGGTCGGCTGCGTGCCCGGTGGTGGCGAGCGCGGTCGAGGGGCCGAGCGAATTGATCCGGGACGGTGTTGACGGCGCGCTGTTCCCCTCCGAAAACCCGGACGCGCTAGCACGGCGGCTGGCGGCACTGCTGGCCGCGCCCGAGCGCGCGCGGGCGATGGCGGCGGCCGGGCGGGCGCGTTTTCTGGCCGATTTCGCCGAGGTCGCGGTGCTCCGCCAATGGCGCGATTTTCTAGCGACGATCGAACGGTGACGATGGCAGTAAACTCTCTCCCCGGCCTTACCGGCCGCATGGTGACGGCCTTGCGTGTCCCCGGCCGCCTTTCCCGGCTGGAGCGCGCCGCCACGCTCGCGACCCTCATGGTTCCGGTGTTCATGGTCCATGGAAGGGTGATCGGCGAGGCGCTGATGATCCTGATCGCGCTCGTCTTGCTTCTGCGCAGTGCCGCGCGCGCCGATTTTTCCTGGGCACGGCGGCCTTGGATGATGATCGGGCTCGCCTGGTGGGGCTGGCTCGTGCTCTGTTCGCTGCCGCGTCCCGAACATGGCGTGATCGGGCATGGCGTGATCGGGCATGGCGTGATCGGGCATGGCGGAATCGGCGCGACCGTCCAGGCGCTGCTGGTCGCGCGCTTTCTGCTCTTCGTCGCCGCGCTCGAAGCCTTCGCGCTCAGGGAAGCATGGGCGCGGCGGACGCTTTCGGCCATTCTCCGCCTGGCCGCACTCTATATCGCGGTGCAATCGGCCTGGCAGTTCGCGACCGGCCGGAATTTCTTCGGCGAGCCGCGCGGCGGCGATGGCGAATTGACCGGCCCCTATGACAAGCCGCGCGCCGGCGGGCAATTTTCTCTTCTTCTCTATCCCGCGCTTCTGCCGCCGATCGCGGCCCTGCTGGCGCGGCCGCAGCGCCTCGTGCGGATCGCCGGGGTCGTTCTCGGCATTGCCGGCATTGTGGTGATGGTGTTGATTGGCCAGCGCATGCCGCTTCTTCTCGCGCTGTTCGGGCTCGTGGTCTCGGGGCTGCTCCTGAAACGGCTCAGGCTTTGGGTTCTGGTCGCACTCGTGGCAGTGGCCGCCTTGATCGCCGCCTCGGGAGTCGTCTCGCCGTCGACCCATTACCGGCTGGTCACCAAGTTTTCCGACCAGATGGAACATTTTCCCGAAAGCCCCTATGGCGTGATCTATGCCCGGGCGCGCGCGATGATCGTGGAAAATCCGCTGACCGGCCTCGGCTTCGACGGCTTCCGCCATTACTGCGGCGAAGCGCGTTATTTCCATGGCTGGCGCTGGCCGGCGGATCCCGCCGATGACGGCGGCGGCCTCGGCGGCTGTCAGATGCACCCGCATAATCTCTATCTCGAGGCGGCGACCAATGCCGGCCTGCCCGGTCTCGCGCTGTTCTCGGCGCTTGCGCTCGCCTGGCTCGCGGCCCTCGGGCGCGGGCTTTGGCGGGCGCCGGAGCCGTTGCGTGTCGGCCTGTTCGTTGCCGTGCTGATCTATCTCTGGCCGATCGCCTCGACCAGTTCCTTCACCGCGATGCCGCTTTCGGGATTCTTTTTCGTCCTGCTCGGCTTCGGCCTAGCGCTGGCACGCACAGAAAAAAACCCGGGGGAATAATCCCCCGGGCTGCGTCAGTCCCTGATAGCCGGGCTGGCAAGTCAGAGCGAGATCTGATCGCCGACGGGAAGGCTCCTGATCCGCTTTTGTGTCGCGGCGAAGATCGCGTTGCAGAACGCCGGCGCGAACGGCGCCGTCGCCGGCTCGCCGACCCCGCTCGAAGGCACGTCCCAGCCGTTCTGGACGATGTGGACATTGGTCACGCGCGGCGCCTCGTCGATGCGCACCACCGGGTAATCATTGAAGTTGCCCTGCTGCGCCACACCGTTCTTGAAGGTGACGGCCGAGTGTTTGGCGACGGTGAGCCCCATGATCGCCGCCCCCTCGATCTGCGAGACGATGCGCTCGGGGTTGACGAAGAAGCCGCAATCGATCGCGGTATCGACGCGAGGCACGCTGATCTTGCCCTTGTCATCGACCGCGACCTCGACCACGGTCGCGACATAGCTCAGGAAGCAGCGCTGCACCGCGATCCCCATGCCGTGGCCGGCGGGAAGATTGCGGCCCCAGCCGGCTTTCTCGGCGACCAGTTCGACGACGCCGCGCACGCGCCCGGTATCGATCGGATAGGTCTCGAACGGATCGCCGTAGTTCCAGAGATCGACGGTGGTCTTGCGCGGATCGACGATGCGCGGGGCGCCGATCAGTTCGAGCAGCATCTCCTTCGGATCGCGCCCGAGTTCATGGGCGAGTTCGGCGACGAAGCATTGCGTCGCGAAGGTGTTGGGCACATTGCGCACCGAGCGGAACCAGCCGATGCGGCTATGGGCCGCAGCTTCGCCGACCTCGCAGCGGATATTGGCGATCTCGAACGGCAGATCGACCTGCCCCATGCTGTATTCCAGCGGCTGTTGGTATTTCGGGTCGGGCATGAAGGTGGAGAACAGGGTCGGCGCGACGTTGCGATGGCGCCAGCCGATCACCTTGTTGCTTCCATCCAGCGCCGCCTCGATCCGCTCGACCGCCGGGGCATGATAGAAATCATGCTGGATGTCGTCTTCGCGCGTCCATTGCACCCGCACCGGAGCATTCAGCGCCTGCGACAGCAGCGCCGCCTCGAGCGCGAAATCGCATTTCGATTTGCGCCCGAACGCGCCGCCGAGCAGTGTCACATTGACCTTCACCTTGTCATAGGCGAGGCCGAGGGTCTTGCAGAGATCGTCATGCGTGCCGCCGGGGCTCTGCACCGGCGCCCAGACTTCCGCCATGCCGTCATGCACCCAGGCGGTCGCGACCGGCGGCTCCATCGGCGCATGGGCGAATTGCGGCACGTAGTATTCCGCCGAAACCACGCGGGCGGCGGATTTCATCGCGGCATCGATGTCGCCTTCGTTGCGCACCGTCTTGCCGGGCTTGCGCGAGGTCGCCAGCATCTCCTCGCGGAATGTGTCGGAATCATAGACGGCGTGCGGGCTTTCGGTCCAAACCACCTTGAGCGCATCGCGCCCCTTGATGGCGATCCCGGTATTGCGCGCGATCACCGCGACGCCGCCGAGCGGCTGGAATTTCGCCGGCCAGTCCCAGCCCTTGACCTCCATCACCTTCTCGACGCCGCGGATTTTCATCGCTGCCGAGCCATCGACCGATTTGACCTTGCTGCCGAGCACCGGCGGGCGAAGGATGACGGCGTATTTCATCCCCGGCAGGCGGACATCGGCGCCATAGGTCGCGGTGCCGGTGGTGATGCCGAAGAGATCGACGATGGGAACCGAGCCCGTGCCGATATAGCGGAAGGAGTTCGGATCCTTAAGGCGGATCTGGTCGGGCGCCGGCGTCGGCAGCGCCGCCGCGTCCGCCGCCAGCTCGCCGAAGCCGAAACTGCGCCCGGAATGGCGATGCACGACCTCGTGGTTGATCGCCTCGACCTCGCTGACATCGACGCCGAGCCGCTTCGCCGCCGCCATCTCCAGCATCAGCCGCGCCGCGGCGCCGCATTGGCGCATCGGCTGCACGAAATGACGAAGGCTGCGCGAGCCATCGGTGTCCTGGTTGCCGTATTTGACCTCGTCCCCTGGCGCCTGCACGACGCGGCAGCGGCTCCAATCGGCGCTCATCTCATCGGCGACGACCATGGGAAGGCTGGTTTTCGAGCCGGTGCCCATTTCCGAGCGATGGGCGACGATGGTGACGATGCCGTCCTTGTCGATGGCGACGAAGACATGCGGGTCGGAGACGGTGCCGTGCGGCATCGCATCGGCGCCGGTCTTCCATGCGGCCATGGCGCCGCGCGGCAACGCGCTCGCGGCGACGATCAGGCTGCCCGAGGCGACGACGCCCTTGAGCCAAGCGCGGCGGCTGACATTCTCGACCACCGACGCGGGGTCACTCTTATCGATATGGGTCATGTCACACTCCCGTCGCGGCGGTGCGAACCGCGGCTTCGATGCGCTGATAACAGCCGCAACGGCAGATATTGCCGGCCATCGCGGTATGGATCTGCTCATCGGTCGGGTTCGGGGTTTGCTTGAGCAATGCCGCCGCCTGCATGATCTGTCCGGCCTGACAGAAGCCGCATTGCGGCACGTTCACGGCGCGCCAGGCGCGCTGCACGGGGTGGTTGCCGTGCGGGTCGAGCCCCTCGATGGTGACCACCGTTTTGCCGGCGGCATCCGACATCTGCACCGCGCAGGAGCGCACCGCCTCGCCGTTGACATGGACGGTGCAGGCGCCGCAGAGGGCCTCACCGCAGCCGAATTTGGTGCCGGGCAGGCCGGCCTCGTCTCTCAGGAACCAGAGCAGGGGCAAGGACGGATCGCCGTCGTAGCTGTGCTCCTGTCCGTTCACGCTCAGCGTGATCATGGGCCAATTTCCTTGACGCTGTGAAAACGATACCCGCCCGTTCAGGGCGACGATCCTCCCGGATCCTGTTTTCGGTTGTTGGGTCTTGAGCGCGGCACGAAGAGGCAACCACCCTCGCGCGAGATGCCTCGTTTGGCCCGAAGGAAGCGCGACGGCAGTGCTCCAACCGACGTCACCGTGGCCACTCCCCCCCGCCGCGCGATCCTTCTCGCGGAACCCCTCTTCTCGGAAAGTATTCAACGACGATGACGAGCTTCTGTCAATCGTCATCGCAGCTTTCGGCAATCGATGCGGCAAAAATTTTGCAACATTCGTGACAGCGACAAAGGATTGGTGGTTATATTTATATCTGTATTACGAAGTGCGCCGCCAGCCTTGCCAGCCCCGGCGCGACGGCGCCAAATGTCGCGCGCGATTACGGTTCCGGCCGCGCTCTATTCCGTGCCGGTGACATTCGCGATCAGAGGCAGCGAGACCATGGAGAGATCGTTACTGCCCTCGATATACCCCACCCGGAACACGCCATTGATCGGATGTTTGCCGGGCTTGGTCGGCGTCACGCCGATCGCGAAGACCAGGCTGCCCCCCTCGACCTCGCCGCGGATCATCTTGGCGTCGAAGGCGACGCCGTCATCGGCGGCGGAAAACCGCGCGACACGGTTTTCATAGGCTTTGAGAATCCGATAGCCCGCGCGCGGGCGCAAGGTCACGCGCAGCACCGTGTGCGTGCCGACCTTGGCGGCGATATCATCGACGACAACGGCATAGGCCGGACTCTCGCTCAAAATGGAAGAGGCCGCGGCCTGTGCCGGGGCGGACGATGGCTGTCCCGCGACAAAAGCGGCAGCGCATGACGCCGCCGTGAAAAAACGGACGACGCTGAAGCGAAAGACCTGCGACATGAAGAACAATCCTCGGGAGAAAAAGCCTCGACAGCGGCGGCATCTGGGCGAAAAACCAACCGCCATTGCTGGCGGCTGGTCTTTGCCTTGCCATGTTGCGTTACGACCCGGCCTACTTGGTCAGCGCGTAGACCCAGACCACGCCGCCTTGCGGCACGTCCGCCTGCCAGCCGAGCAATTCGCTGAGCAGCGTCTCCTGATAGGCGGCATCAACGCCGTAGCCGGATTGCACGGCGACATATTGCACGCCATTGACCTCATAGCTCGCCGGCGGCGCGATGATCGCCGAGTTGGTGCGCGAATGCCAGAGTTCCTCGCCGGTGGTCGCGTCATAGGCGCGGAATTCGCGGTCATTGGTGCCGCCGCCGAAGACGAGATTGCCGCCGGTCGAAAGCAGCGAGCCCCACATCATCGAATGCGCGTAGAGCTGCCGCCAGCCAGGCGCGCCGGTATTGACGTCATAGGTCTTGATCTCGCCGAAGAACGGCGCTTTCGGATCGACGCTGAAGTGGAAATCAGGGATCGCAACACCGGTCCACCACTGGCCGGGGACGCGCTCCTCGACCTTGCCCTCGAACTTGTTGCAGTGATTCTCGTTCGACGGAATATAGACCATGCCGGTTTTCGGGCTGTAGGATTCATAGGGCCAATCCTTGCCGCCCCAGAGGCCGGGGCAGAATTGCGCCATTTTTCCGGTCCCCGGCTTGTGGTCCATGTCGATTTCCGGCCGCCCCGTCGTCGCATCGACGCTCTTGAAGACGTTTTGCGCAACATAGGGCTGCGCCTTGAGAAAACCGATGCCGCCGTCGGATTTGCGTTGCAGCCAATAGAGATAGCCGTTGCGCTGTGGCGTGAGCAGGCCGTTGACTGTCGCGCCATCTTTCTGGAAATCGACCAGCATCGGCGCGTTCATCGCATCCCAGTCCCAGTCCTCGTTCTGTTGGTACTGAAAATACCCCTTGAGCTTGCCGGTCGCGCCATCGAGCGCGAGCGTGGACGAGGTATAAAGATTATCACCCGGCCTCTGGTCGCCAAACCACGGCGAGCCATTGCCGGTGCCCCAGAACACCGTATCCGTCGTCGGATCGTAATTGCCGGTCATCCAGGTGCTGGCGCCGCCGGTCTTCCAGGTATCGGGCTTTTCCCAGGTATTGCTGCCGGGCTCGCCGGGGGCCGGGATCGAGTAGGTTTTCCAAACCGATTTGCCACTATCGGCATCGAAGGCCTCGACGAAGCCGCGGACGCCGAATTCGCCGCCGGCGACGCCGACCAGGATCTTGCCCTTCACCACCAAGGGCGCCATCGTCATGTAATAGCCGGTCTTCCAGTCCTCGACCTTGCTCTCCCAGACCACCTTGCCGGTGCGGGCATCGAGCGCGACCAGAACCGCGTCGAGGCCGGCGAGATAGACCCGGTCGCCATAAAGCGCGACGCCGCGATTGGTGTTGTGCAGCGCGCTGAACCCTTCCGGCAGCTTGCGCTTGTAGCGCCAGAGTTCATCGCCGGTCGCGGCGTCGAGCGCGATCACCTGGGCATAGGGCGTGGAGACGAACATCACCCCGTTATTGACGATAGGCGGCGATTCATGACCGGAATCGACCCCGGTCGAGAACGTCCACACCGGCGTCAGGCCGCGGACATTGCTGCTGTTGACCTGATCGAGCGGGCTGTAGCTCCAGCCCTGATAATTACCGCGCGTCATCAGCCAGTTCTGCGGTTCGGGATTGGTGAGCCTTGCATCAGTGACCGGCGTGTAATCGGCGCCGTGGGCGAGGCCGGCGAGGCCGATCGCCAGCGTCGCAGCAAGACAAGTGCTCGAGAGTAATTTTTGCATCTTGGCGTCTCCCTTTTGGTTTTTGTTCGGCACGATGATGTCCGCGCCGCTGCCGCGGCGGGACGAAGGCTAGGCGGTCTCGCCCCCGAGGCGGGCCGAAAACCCGGCGGCGACGACGAGAACGCCGGCATCGAGTTTCAGGGGCAGGTGGGGAAGAGAGCGTGGCGCCGGCCCGAACACCAGCTTCGCGTCGTCGCGCGGATCGTAGGTCGAGCCATGGCAGGAGCAGACCATCATTTTCTGCTCCTCTGACCAAGCGTTCACCGGGCAGCCCTGATGGGTGCAGACCGCCGAATAGGCGACGACGTCGGCGGCGGCGTTGGCCAGCGTCGTCGGGCTGAGGCTCGCCGGATCGAGACGGATGACGATCAGGAGATTGAGCCGCGAGCCATCGCGCAAGACGCCATCGGGGCTTTGCGGATAGGCCTGAAATTGCGGCCCGCCGAGCGGCAGATCATCGGGCTTGATGATCTGCCGCTTTTTCGGGCCGGTGAGGAACACCAGCCGGTCGCCAGGCTGGGGATGCAGCTCGCTCGGATCATCGGCGCGGGCGGGCCGCGCGAGCCATGGTGCCAGCGCCACGCCAGCACCCATCACGCGCCGGCGTCCCCAGCACGTCCGCTTGTCGTTCGTTTCGTCCCGTCCCGTCACGTCTCGCCCCCGACTGCGTGCGGCGAGCGTTTTGTCGCGCACGGCGATTGTGTAAATTTTTTGATAACCGGCCACAAAGGCACAAACCGCATCTCTCCCGCGTCCTCCACGCGGCTTCGTCGCGGGCGTTGATGCCACTTGCTCTATCTCTGATAGGCCAGAGCCTAATCGATCGCCCGATAGACGTCCAGCATCATTAAAACATTCTTCATAAAATATTCGCGAATTTTAAGAATGCGATATAATTGCTCTTTTAATGGCGTCGCGGCTCACCATCCGGGATCAGCATAGTATGTTCAGCGTGGCATGAAGGCCGAGCAGACATCGCGGCGCCAGCGAACCGGCGGCCTTACCGCCGCCGCCATCGCTGCCGTCGTCACCGGGCGCCATCCTGATCCGTTCGCGCTCCTCGGGCCGCATCGGACCGCGCGCGGCATGGAATTGCGCGTCTTTCTCCCGGATGCGCGGGCGGTAACGCTCGCCGCCGGCGGCATCGAGCGCGTCATGGCCCGACGTGACCGGGCGGGGCTCTTCGTCGCCATGCTGCCGCCGGGCGTGACGCCGCCCGCTTACCGGCTGCATGTCACCACGGCGGAAGGGATGCGCGTGCAGCACGATCCCTACGCCTTCGCGCCGGTGCTCGGCCCGCTCGACGATCATTTGCTGGTCGAAGGGACGCATGAGCGCCTCTACGACCACCTCGGCGCCCACCCGATGCGCCATCAGGACGTGGCCGGCGTGCATTTCGCGGTCTGGGCGCCGCATGCGCGGCGGGTTTCCGTGGTCGGCGACTTCAACCGTTGGGACGGGCGCTGCCATCCGATGCGCAAACGTCATGACAGCGGGGTGTGGGAGATCTTCATCCCCGGTCTTGGTGAGGGGACGCTCTACAAATACGAGCTGCTCGGTCCCGATTTCGCGCTGCTGCCGTTGAAGGCCGATCCGTTCGGCTTCGCCGCCGAGCGCCGCCCTGCCACCGCCTCGGTGGTGGCGCGCACCGATGCTTTCCCCTGGACCGACGCCACCCATCGTCGTGCCGGCGGGGACTGGCACCGGCGGCCGATGGCGATCTACGAGGTCCATCTCGGCTCCTGGCGCCGCACCCCCGACGGAGGATTCCTGACCTATGACGCGCTGGCCGATACGCTGATCCCCCACGCCGCCGGGCTCGGTTTCACCCATCTCGAATTGCTGCCGGTGACGGAACATCCGCTGGATGCGTCCTGGGGCTATCAGCCGATCGGCCTGTTTGCCCCCACCAGCCGCTTCGGCGATCCCGCCGGCTTCGCACGCTTCGTCGATCGCGCCCACGCCGCCGGACTGGGCGTGATCCTGGACTGGGTGCCGGCGCATTTCCCGACCGACATCCATGGCCTCGCCCGTTTCGATGGCACCGCGCTCTACGAGCACGCCGATCCCAGGCGCGGCTTCCAGCCGGACTGGAACACCGCCATCTATGATTTCGGCCGCCGCGAAGTGGCGAACTTCCTGCGCGCCAGCGCGCTCTACTGGCTCGACCGGTTCCATATCGACGGGCTGCGCGCCGATGCGGTGGCGGCGATGCTGTATCTCGACTACTCGCGCCCGGAAGGGGCCTGGCTGCCGAACCCGGACGGATCGAACGACAACCGCGACGCGGTCGCGTTTCTGCGCGCCGCCAACACGCTGATCTACCGCGAGCATCCCGGCGCGGTGACGATCGCCGAGGAATCGACCGCCTGGACGAGCGTCTCCCGCCCGGTGGCGGCCGGCGGCCTCGGCTTCGGCTTCAAATGGAACATGGGCTGGATGCACGATACCCTCGCCTATCTGGCGGAAGACCCGGTGCACCGGCGCTGGCATCACGACCGGCTGACCTTCGGCCTGCTCTATGCTTGGTCGGAGAATTTCGTGCTGCCGCTGTCGCATGACGAGGTGGTGCATGGGAAAGGGTCGCTGCTCGGCCGCATCCCGGGCGACGACTGGCAGCGCTTCGCGACGTTGCGCGCCTATTACGGGTTCATGTGGGCCTATCCCGGCAAGAAGCTGCTGTTCATGGGCGGAGAATTCGCCCAGGATTCCGAGTGGGATCACGACCGCGGCCTGGCGTGGCACAAGCTGGACCAGGCGCCGCATCGCGGCGTACGGACGCTCATCGGCGATCTCAACCGCCATTATCGCGCCCATTCCGCCCTGCACGCGCGCGATTGCGAACCGGACGGGTTCCGCTGGATCGTCGCCGATGATCGCGACAATTCGATCCATGCCTGGCTGCGCCTGGCGCCTGACGCCCCACCGGTCGCGGTGGTGTGCCATTTCACCCCGGTGCCGCGGCATGGCTACCGGATCGGCCTGCCGCATCGCGGACGCTGGCGAGAAATCCTGAACACCGATGCCGCGGTCTATGGTGGCGGCGATCTCGGCAATGGCGGCGCGATCCAGGCCGAGTCGGTGCCCCATCATGGCTTCTCCGCCTCGGCGGACGTGCTGGTCCCGCCGCTCAGCACGGTGTGGTTCGTGTTTGACCCAGAATGATACCGCGCGCGGTTTCACCAGGCCGGCCGGACCCGCTGGGCGCGACGCCCGGCCCCGACGGCGTCAATTTCGCGGTGTTTTCCGCCCATGCCGCGGCCGTCGAGATCTGTCTGTTCGATGTGGCGGGGACGCGGGAGACGGCGCGGATCACGCTGCCCGCGCGCACCGGGGATGTGTTCCACGGCTGCATCGGTGGTCTTGGCCCCGGGGCACGCTACGGGCTGCGCGTGGCCGGGCCATGGGATCCCGCGCGCGGGCACCGGTTCGATCCCGCCAAGCTGCTGTGCGATCCGTTGGCGACGAGGTTCGACCGGCCGTTCCGCCTGCATCCGGCCCTGCTCCCGGGCGCCAGCGACAGCGCCGATGTGATTCCGAAGGCGATCGTCGAGGCCGCCCCACCGCTGCCGCCGGCCCCACGCTTCACCTGGGACGGCGGCGCGATCTACGAACTCAATGTCGGCGGCTTCACCCGCCGCCATCCCGCGATCCCGCCCGCCCTGCGCGGCACGTTCGCCGGCCTCGCCGATCCCGCCGCGATCGCCTATCTGCGCCGGCTGGGGGTATCCGCAGTGGAACTGCTGCCGCCCACGCCGCGGATCGAGGCGCCGCATCTGCCACCTTTGGGCCTGGTCGATGCCTGGGGTTACAACCCGGTGACCTTCGCCGCGCCCGACCCGCGCCTGGCGCCGGGCGGCTTCGCCGAGGTGCGCGCGGCGGTCGATGCGCTGCACGCGGCGAGGATCGCGGTGCTGGTCGATATCGTCCTCAATCACACCGGGGAGTACGACGAAACCGGGCCGGTCCTCTCGTTGCGCGGGATCGACAACGCCAGCTACTATCGCTTGGATCCCGCCGATCCGTCACGATACCGCGACGATACCGGCTGTCGCAACACCCTGGCGCTGGATCGCCCGGCGGGGGTGCGGCTGGCGATGGCGGCGCTACGGACCTGGGTGCTGCGCTGCGGGGTCGACGGGTTCCGTTTCGATCTCGCGACGGTATTGGGGCGGCGCGAGGACGGGTTCGACCCGGCGGCGCCGCTGCTGGCCGCGATCGAGCAGGACGAGCTGCTGCGCGCGCGGGCGCGGATCGCCGAACCGTGGGATCCCGGCCCGGGCGGGTACCGGCTGGGCGCGTTCCCACCTGACTGGGGGGAGTGGAATGATCGCTATCGCGATACGCTGCGCCGCTTCTGGCGTGGCGATCCGGGGCAGGTGGGCGCGCTCGCAACCGCGCTCTGCGGCTCGGCCGACGTGTTCGCCCCGCGCGGGCGGGCGCTGACCCGCTCGGTCAACTTCGTCACCGCGCATGATGGGTTCACCCTCGCGGATCTGGTTTCCTATGCCGGCAAGCACAACGACGCCAATGGCGAGGGCGGGCGCGACGGGAGCGATGCGAACTGGTCCTGGAACCATGGCACCGAGGGACCGAGCGAAGACCCGGCGGTGCATGCGGCCCGCGCCGCCGACCGGCGCGCCCTGCTCGCCTCCTTGCTGCTCGCGCGCGGCACGCCGATGCTGGGCATGGGCGATGAGTGCGGGCGCAGCCAGGGCGGCAACAACAACGCTTATGCGCAGGACAATGCGGTGTCCTGGTTCGACTGGGAAGGAATGGACCGCGCGTTGTTCCGCTTCACCGCCCGGCTGCTGCGGCTGCGCCGGCGCTGCGCCTTCGCACGCGGCGCGGCGCCCGTGCGGGATGCGGAGATCGCATGGCGCACGCCGGAGGGGGCGCCGATGACGCCGGCGCTGTGGCAGGAGGCCGAACGGCGCACCTTGGTCGCGATGATCGCAGACGCGCCGGGTCGGGCGCTGCTGGTCGCGCATGCCGGCACCGCGGCGGTGTTGGTGCGGCTACCCAACACCCCGGCCGGGCGCCGCTGGCGGGTGATCGTCGATACGGCGGCGCCGCGACGCCGCGGCCCCTGTGCCGGATGGCTGGAAGTGGCGGGGCGCTCGCTCGTTCTCCTCGTGTCCTGACTAGCGCGTTTTCACGTTGACTGGAAATAGCCATCGAGGCGGAGGTGGTTGGCGCGCTCCCCCGGACTGAAGCTGTCGCATAGGTCTCCCGGCGCCTTCCAGAGCGCCTCGGCAGTCCGGATCGCCTTTGCTCGCAGGAGTGACGTGGGCTTGGAGACTGCCAGCTCGATTGGGTTCAAGTCGGGGCTGTAGTTCGGGACGAACAGCCGCTTCGCCCCGGCCGCCTCGATCGCTTGGCGAACCGCGACCATTTTGTGGACCCTCAGATTGTCCATGATGACGACATCGCCCGGCTTCAGCGTCGGCACCAGAACCTGCTCGACAGAGGCCAGAAACAATTCTCCATTGATCGCACCGTCGTCCGCGGCGGCGAAGACACGCTCTCGAAGATCCTGCGAATAGGATTTGCCACGCCGCCAAAGCCTCCGTCCCTCCGGCTACCCGGCGGCGATGTCCGA